>JAEWSG010000044.1 GCA_023398495.1 Bacillota bacterium | reverse complement strand
TTTTAACATAGAAACAAGAACAAAGAACAACGAGACAAGTGTCGAAAATAACCGGTTTAATTTCTGCTGCACGTAAAAGTAAAGATGGCAAAGTTTTAATACAAAACTTCAGCTATCTGGCATTTTTGCAAATTTCAGGATACATTTTCCCGCTTATAACTATTCCATATCTTGCCCGTGTAATTGGAGTTGAAGGATTCGGAAAGATAGCCTTTGCATCAGCAATAATTGTCTGGTTCCAGACAGTTGCTGACTGGGGTTTCAACTACACTGCTACGAGGGATGTGGCAAAAAACAGAGATAACAAAGAAAAAGTATCCGAGATATTCTCTAATGTTTTGTGGGCAAGATGCCTTTTGGTCCTATTATCATTTGCATTATTAATTTTAGCAATATTAATAATCCCCAAGTTCAGAGAAAACCAAGCTATTATACTCGTTACTTTTCTCTTGGTCCCGGGTCATATTATGTTTCCCGGTTGGTTTTTCCAGGCCATGGAAAGAATGAAGTACATAACGATATTGAATATATTATCAAAGCTGCTGTTCACCATTGCTGTCTTCGTATTTATTAAAGAGAAGTCTGATTTTATACTTCAACCACTTTTTATATCACTTGGTTATGTACTATCGGGAATTATTGCATTATACTATATTTTAGTCAAATGGAAAGTAAAACTCCATCCACCGAAACTTTTGAGCATATTATCCACTATTAAGAAAAGTACAGATGTTTTTATAAACAACATTGTACCAAACCTTTATAATAGTTTTTCAACTGTATTGCTCGGTTTTTATGGTGGTAGCTTCGCTAATGGTATTTTAGATGCTGGTAGCAAATTTGTCTCAATAATACAGCAATTCATGAATGTTATTTCTAGAACCTTTTTCCCTTTCTTATCTCGTAGAATTGAAAAACATAATCTCTACAAAAATATCAACCTATATACAGCGTGCATCTTGTCAGTTATCTTATTCTTATTTGCACCTATTATAATTAGACTGTTTTTTACTGAAGAATTTACTCAAGCTACTACTGTATTAAGAATCATGTCATTTTCCATAATATTCCTTTCTCTAAGTAATATATATGGGACGAACTATATGATAATTGTTGGCTTAGAAAAAAGGTTACGGAACATAACATTTATAAGTTCTGTTATTGGTTTAATGTTATCTTTCCCACTAATTCTTATTTTTGATTTTATTGGAGCTGCAATAACAATAACATTAACGCGTCTGATACTTGGAATGAGTATAATGTATTACGCTAGTAAGATAAAAAGAAGCTTATCTATTACTAAACTTACATTATGAAAATTATAATAGCTGGTGATTTAGTTGTCGACTGTGAATATCATGATTCTAAAATAGATAAAGATTTAGTCAGTCTTTTTAATTCAGCTGATTTAAGGATTGTAAATCTTGAAGCTCCTGTAACTACTAGTAGAAGCAAAATAGTTAGAACAGGTCCTCATTTAAAGGCTAATCAAGAAAGTACCAAGAATGTGTTGAATTTGCTAGGAATTGATATTGTAACTTTAGCAAATAACCATATTAAGGATTTTGATAGTAATGGAGTATTGGATACAATAGCTTTCTTACATAAGAATAATATAAAAACAGTTGGTGCCGGAAAGAATTTGAGTGAAGCTCGTAAAACGTTATATGTTGATACAAATGAAGGTAGAATTGCAATTGTAAATTTTGCAGAAAATGAATGGGCCAGCGCTACAGAAAACACTGCAGCTTCAAATCCAATGGATATAATAGATAATGCCAGACAAATTCAAGAAGCAAGGAATCTAGCTGATTATGTCTTTGTAATTATACACGGAGGGCATGAATACTATAATCTGCCTAGTCCCAGGATGCAAAAGCAATATCGATTCTACGCTGAACAAGGAGCAGACATTATTATTGGGCATCATACACACTGTATTGGAGGTCATGAAATATACAACGGGGTGCCAATTTATTATAGTTTAGGGAACTTTTTATTCACAAAGAATAACAAAAGCCAAGAATGGTACACTGGGCTGGTCTTAGAAGTGGAAATTAGTAATGGTGTTATAAACCCCAAACTGCACCCTGTTCAACAAGAAAAAGAGAGTTTCAGCCTGTCATTACTACAAGACATAGAAAAACAAAAGGTCTTGAATCGTATTGAAATCTATTCGAGAGTAATTGCAGATAGAACCAAGTTATCTGAGGCTTGGGAAATGTACATTGATAAGCAAAGCAAAGTGTATCTGGATTATTGGTCACAACTTACATTTATAAATAACCGATATTTTAAAGGAGCAATTCATAAACTCGGTTTAAACAAAATATTCTATAGTAGAAAGGCAACAGCGTTGTATCTTAACTTAATGCGGTGTGAGGTTCATAGGGATTTGTCAATGCAGGTTTTAAATAACAAACTAGCAAAATGAGAATAGCTATATATACATACAGCAATTTAACAAGATCGATTCATGGAATTAGCGTTATGTATCAAGCTATTAAATATAGTGATTGCTGTCATTAATATATATGTTTTATGCATCTGAATAACAATCATCCTTGCTATGATTTCAATGAAAACGTTTCTTATTTTTCAAAACCATCAAACTACTTAGAATGAATAAAATACAAAAGAAGCTTTATGAATGGCTCCTACTATTACCAATAATTGGCACCCGTTACAGCCAATTTTGGTATAGACAACTGGGAGTCAGAATGTCAGGAAAAGTACACATCTCAAATTCTGTAAAAATATTAGGCAAGTACTCAAATGTGGAACTTCATAAAAATGTTGCAATAAGGGATGAATGTTTTTTTGTAGCTAGAGATAGAATAATGATTGGAGAAAATACGGCAATTGCTTATCAGGTTATGATACTTACTAGCGCAGTTCCTAATCCACCTTATAATGAATTATTAAAAATTTATTCAGGGAAGAAAGCACCTGTAAATATTGGTAGAAACACTTGGATAGGTGCTAGAACAACAATACTACCTGGTATCAAAATAGGTGATTATTGCGTAATAGGGGCAGGTTCCGTCGTTACTAAAGACATTCCAAATTATGCAATTGCAGTCGGAATGCCAGCGAAAATAATTAAAACCATTGACCCACAGATTTTTATATAAATTAAGATTACATCATATGTCTAAAGTGCTTTATATTATTTATCGAAAGTCAGATAAAAAAATTGTAGATTCAGATAAAAAAATTTTCCAAATCATTGAGCAGAGAATCCTTCCTGATAACATTGTTCCAAATAAAATGAAACTGTTGGAAACTAGAGATTCTCTTGCCACCATCTATAATCCTGTTTCAACTATAAAAATAGAAGGCACTTCTTTATGTTTAGGGTATTCTCCAAACTCAAATTGGCATGTCATGAATAAATGCGGGGGAGACCTCGATGGAAGTTTTGCCATCCTGCGCAATAATAATAATTTCTTTCAAATTGTAAGCGATATGGTGGCATCGCGCACATTATGGTATTATTTTAATGAATCAGTTTTTATTGTATCTACAAGTCAGAGAGCAATTGTCTCATATTTAGGTAACTTTGAGTTTGATGCTAGAATAATACCTTGGATGTTAGCGAGCGGTACAATTGGACCTGGATTTTCATATGATAAAAGATTGCAAATGGTAAAAGCAAATTCGCTTATTACATTAGACAAAGCAAGCTGGACCATAGATATCGACACAAAAAAGATTAAATTAAACAAGTTCAATGGAAGCAAATGCGATGCGAAAAGAATCTTGATTGAAACTCTTGAACATGTATTCACCAACCTTCAATTGGATAAAAGTAAGTTTATTCTACCTCTATCAGGTGGGTACGATAGTCGAGGTATCTTACTGTTTCTTACAAATATAAATCGGCTGAAGACTGTCACATGGGGATCAGCTGAATCAAGAAATAATAAAGAATCTGATTCATTTATTGCAAAAGAATTGGCTGAGAAACTTCAAGTCGAAAATGTTTTTTTTGAATCCTATAACTCCAGTACTCCAATTAAGGAAATTTTATCAAGGTTCCTCATCTGCTCTGAAGGTAGGATAGACCATATTGGTGGATATTTGGATGGAATGCAAATGTGGAAAACTTTCTTTGAATCAAAGTATGAAACTATAATTCGGGGAGAGGAGCTATTGGGACTATCTATTGCAAAAAGTTTTTTTATTGCAAGACGAGAGGAAGGTCTTACCTTTTTATCAGATTATTATAATATTGACAATTCCATTATTAAAGCATTAGAAAAGCAAACAATACCTGCAGAATGGTATAATAACGATATTTATACTTACAAAGGATATTTGGCTTTAAACTATGAACATCCTGTTATATTCGCTGCTCTAAATGATATAAAAACAGCATATACTGAAGTTTTTAGTCCTCTCTTGAGTTCTTCAATAATTAATGTAATCAGTACAATGTTTGATGAAAGAATTATTGGAAATAAGAAAATCTTTAAAGAAATAGTCATAGACAGATGTCCCGATATACCTTTAGCTTCACAAGGATCAAATAAGCAAATTAGTGACCTCTTTTACACTAGTGAATTTATTTCTGAAATTAATAAAACTTTTAATAAAGCCATAGAGAATAACTATTTTCAAAATGATTTGATTCAATACACTTTGAAGAAAATTAATATCAAGCCCAATGAGAAAATTAACAAAAACAAAAATCTAACTTCTCAATTAAAGAACCTACTGCCTAAGAAAATAGTTGAATTAATTAAATCTAAGTCGAGCAAAAGAGAAATGAATTGGCAAAATTTTACATTCAGATTGTATATTTTAATAAAGATGAAAGAATTGTTTTTAAATGATTCACATTTAAGGAAAAATGAAAATAGCAATTCATAAAAAACGCGGTTTTACTACTCGCTGGATAGAGTACTGTGAAAATAATAAAATACCATATAAATTAATTAATGGTCTGGAAAGCAATGTAATTCAATCCATTAGAGACTGTGATGCACTTGTCTGGCACTATTATCATAACAATTATGCAGAAAAATTAGCAGCACAAAAAATATTATTTGCGCTTGAACATTCTGGCATAAAAACTTTTCCCAATTTCCACACTGCCTGGCACTTTGACGATAAAGTAGCTCAAAAATACTTACTCGAAGCCATAGGAGCACCATTAGTACCAAGTTATGTATTTTATGATAAAGCCCAAGCTTTAACATGGGTGAACAAGACCACATATCCTAAAGTTTTTAAGCTTAAAGGGGGTGCCGGTAGCGCGAACGTGAAGTTGATTAAAACTAAAAATGATGCAATCAGGCTGGTAAATAAAGCATTTGGAAAAGGTTTCTCACAATTCGATCGCATAGGTTATCTAAAAGAAAGGTTTAACAAATTCAAGAATAACAAAGACACCTTATATGGTGTATGCAAGGGTATTGGAAGATTGGTTATTCCTACCAATTACGCCAAAATGCAGGGAAGGGAAAAAGGGTATGTTTATTTTCAGGATTTTATTCCAAATAACACATTAGACACTCGTATAGTAATTATAGGAGATAAAGCTTTAGGTGAAAGGAGATTTGTTCGGAAAAATGATTTTAGAGCATCGGGAAGCGGCTCTTTTAGTTATGAAGGAATTGACTTAAGGATTGTAAAAATCGCTTTTGAAGTTTCAGAAAGGCTTAAATTACAATCAGTAGCATTTGATTTCATATTTGACCCAAAAATGAATCCATTGATAGTAGAAATGAGTTATGGTTTTGGAACAAGTGGCATTAGAAATGCTCCTGGTTATTGGGATGCAAACCTACGTTGGAATGCTAAACAGATAGACCCAGAGGCTTGGATATTAGAAACGATGTTAGAAACTGCTTCAACAAAGTAAGCGTGAAAATTTCAAAACTAATTCGTAATTTATTATTCTTATTAATAGCCCTGTATTTTTCACAAGGGTTTCTTTATGCTCAGGGTTCGGTCATTTCACAATCGGCATTAGCTTTTTTACTGGTGATCTCAGGCATTTACTTAGTTAAATGTTTGTTATTAAAAGGTAAGAAAGAATTGTTTTTTAAAGTATGGACGGCGTTTTTGCTATTGAATACTTTAGGATTCTTCCTTACAGGTAGCATTTCAAATGGTTACCATTTTGGTATGTTCAAGGGCATTCTTATCAGTTCTCTGATCTTTTATCCATTTTATTATTTTTCAAAAAACAATCAACTTGAAACAAAGCATTTAATTCAGTTTTTTATTTTGATTTTGCCAATAGCAATCGCACAGTTTTTCTTTAACAGAGATCAAATATTAATCGAGCGGGTTACATCAAATGAGGATGTTGTAAACAATATGGCTTATTTCTTTGTAGGCCTAATGCCATTTGTGTTTCTTTTCATCAAAAGACGAATGATCTCACTGCTAAGTATGCTGGTCTTGGTTTTTTTTGTGATTGAAGGAGCTAAAAGAGGTGCTATTTTAACAGGGGCATTTGTTTTGCTGATGTATGCATATGCTTTCATGCAATCAATTCAAAAGAGAAACAAATACAAAGGTTACTTGATAAGCTTTATAGGCTTGGGATTGCTTAGTTATTATGTTTATTCATTATATACGTCTAATGAATATTTAATGACCCGAATGTCACTCCTATCCGAAGGAGGATATAGTGGTCGTGATGTTATTTATTCTTCAATTTTTAATATTTGGCAAGCAAGTCCGAATCCTCTCAATATTTTCTTTGGTTTTGGGTTTGCAAGTTCACTTGAATTGACAGGTGGAAGTTTTGCACACAATGACTGGTTAGAGCTTTTATCAAATTTTGGTTTGTTAGGAATAGGCTTATATTTATCATTATTCATTTCTGCATTCATTCTTCTAAAGAATAATAACTGGAATAAAGATAAAAAAATACTGTTCTTTACCGTGATATCAATTTGGTTCCTTGTGACATTGTTTTCTATGGGATATACCTCTACAAATGGCTTTTTAAGAGAAATTCTCCTGGGATATGTTGTTGGTGGGTATATCAAGAATATATCTTGATTAAATGATGCATTGATAAAATATTGTGAAAGTATTATTGTTGATAGATAGTCTGGGTTCTGGAGGTGCCCAACGTCAAATAGTCACTCTTTCCTGCCTTCTTAAAGAAAAAGGTTATGATGTTTCATTAGTCACTTATCATAAGGATGATTTTTTTAAGGGACACTTGGATGAAATGCAAATATCTGTACATCTCATTCAAGCTAAAAATTATTTAGCAAGAATTTTTAAAATCAGAAAGTTTATAAGATCTGGAAAATTTGATGCAGTTATATCTTTTCTAGAAGTTCCAGGACTGTTAAATTGTATTGCGGCAATTGGAGGAAAAACATGGAAAGTAATTACCAGCGAAAGAAGTTCGAAAGAATCGACCTTTAATTCTATGCGTGGGAAGATATTTGCATGGTTTCAAAGATATTCGGATGCAATTATATGCAACTCTTATAATGCTAAAAACATTTGGATAAAGTACTATCCTCAATACTCCGATAAACTTAAAGTAATATACAATCCGGTAATTTTACCCCCGATAAATACTACCTACACTCCAAAAAAAGACGGCAGACTCCAGGTCATAATTGCTGCCTCTTATCAATATCTCAAGAATCCATTAGGACTAATAAACGCACTTGCTTTATTAAATGATCAGGATAGAAAAAAGATTGAAATCAACTGGTATGGTAGAAAGGAGGTCATTCCAGGCAACTCAGAAGCATATGACCAATCTTGTGAGCTTATTCATAAGCATAAGCTTGATGATATCATTAAATTGAATGGCCCAACAAAAGATATTGCAGCTAAAATGAATTCTGCAGATATTGTTGCATTATTCAGTGAATTAGAAGGAATGCCAAATGCTATTTGTGAAGGAATGATGATAGGCAAACCAATTATCATGTCTAAAGTGTCTGATTATGAGAAATTGATTACTGAAAATAATGGTTTTCTTTGTGAATGGAATAATAACCTGTCGATAAAAGGAGCCATTTCTAAATCAATAAATCTAAATATTGATGAATTAATTCAAATGGGTCACCATTCAAAAAGGATTGCACATGAATTATTCTCTGCACAAGAGATAAGCAACAAATGGTTAAAAATACTGAGTGATGTTTAGATTCATTATTTCACTTTTTCATTTTTTTACTAAAGAGAGAATAGATAGGTAAATGTGCATGTCTTCTTACGCTCATTTTCAGAAAATATTAAGGAAATATTGCCGAATTTGGTTTTAAAATGTCAAATCAGAACTCTAAGATTCTTCTAAGCTCTCCTTCAGGGAGTATTGTCGGTGGTATTTCACGTTGGACAAGTCATATTCTGGATTATCATCACAGCAATAAAACTAATATAGAGCTATTTCAATTTTATCCAGATGGGAAAGGTGCTTATCAAAACACTCCCAAGATGTTAAGATTATGGATTGGTTTGTCCAGCTATTTACCTTATTTAATAAAATTAAGAAGAGTAATAAGGAAAACCAATGTTGATGTGGTGCATCTGGTTTCAAGTGCTTCTCTTGGTTTAATTCGCGATATATGCTCTTTAACAATTGCAAAAGGATTAAAGAAAAAAGTCATTATTCATTTCCGTTTTGGGAGAATTCCTGAATTATTTATTAAAAGAAATTGGGAGTATAAATTGTTAAGTTATGTTCTTAAGAATGCTGATAAAGTATTAGTCATTGACATCGCTTCATACAGTACTCTAGAACAGTTTGGTTATAATAATATCGAATTAGTGCCTAATCCGTTGTCTCCAATTGTTTCATCTATTATAAAGGAGAATAGATTCATTGAAAGGGATGATCATAAAATCCTGTTTGCCGGACACGTTGTGAAAACTAAAGGTGTTTATGAGCTTATACACGCTTGCAAATCAATTTCAGATATAAGATTAATGCTGATTGGGCATGTTTCAGATGAGGTTAAAGATGACTTGATAGCACTTGCCGGGCCAGGCAGCAGTAAATGGTTGACAATTGCCGGCGAGGTAGATTTTGAAACAACTATAAAGGAAATGTTATCTGCCGGAGTGTTTGCTTTACCCACTTATACCGAGGGTTTCCCTAATGTTATAATAGAAAGCATGGCCTGTGGCTGTCCTATAGTAACGACTAATGTAGGTGCAATTCCTGAAATGCTTGATATTGGTAATGGAGAAAATTTTGGTATTTGTATTGAACCAAAAAATGTTGATCAGCTTAAAGATGCCATAACAAAAATGCTTAACGAGAAGGAGTATGCCAGAAATTGTGGAATGAATGCACAAAAAAGAGTTAATGAATTATATTCGATGCCAATTGTCTGGACTCAATTAGAGAATATATGGAAATCGTTAAAACAAACTGGCAACTAAATCGATAAAATTAATCTCTATGTTTATTAATAAAACCCTCCTCATCACCGGTGGCACCGGTTCTTTCGGTAATGCCGTATTAGATCGGTTCCTCGAAACCGATATCAAAGAAATTCGCATTTTCTCACGTGATGAAAAGAAACAGGATGATATGCGACACAGGCTGCAAAGTCCTAAAGTAAAATTCTATATTGGTGATGTGCGTGATAAAAGGAGCATAGATAATGCTATGGCCGGTGTTGATTATATCTTCCATGCTGCCGCTCTTAAACAGGTGCCTTCCTGTGAGTTCTTCCCTACTCAGGCTGTGAGGACTAATATTCTCGGTACTGAAAACGTTCTTGATTCAGCAATCCAGCATGGGGTTAAGAATATTGTTGTACTCAGCACCGATAAAGCGTGTTACCCGATTAATGCCATGGGTATGAGTAAAGCGCTGATGGAAAAAGTGGCTATTGCCAAAGGTAGATCTCTTGGTCCTGATGCCAAGACAACGATCTGTTGTACACGCTACGGCAATGTGATGGGAAGCCGGGGTTCTGTTATTCCTCTCTGGATCGATCAGATAAACAACGGCGGTGAAATTACCATCACTGATCCGCTTATGACCAGATTCATGATGACGCTGGAAGATGCAGTTGATTTGGTTCTCTATGCTTTCCAGCATGGCAACAATGGTGATTTATTCGTTCAGAAAGCGCCTGCAGCTACACTGGATGTTCTCGCAGAAGCAATTAAAGAGCTATATGATGGGGATACAAAAATCCGGATCATTGGTACCCGTCATGGTGAAAAACTCTATGAGACGCTGGTAACAAGGGAAGAGATGGCTAAAGCAGAGGATATGGGTGATTACTACCGCATTCCTTGTGATAACCGCGACCTTAACTACGACAAGTATTTCAAAGAAGGTGAAGAAAAGATATCCCGTGTGGATGATTATCACTCTCATAACACCATCAGACTGGATGTGGAGGGTATGAAGAAGTTGCTGCTTAAACTCGATTGGGATAAATTGGGAAGCCTCAAAGTGTTAAAAAACATAAACGCATAATTGAATTACTAACAGCCAATGCTTAAAATAGGAATTACCGGTCAGACCGGTTTTGTTGGAACTCATTTGTATAATACGCTCGGTCTGTTCCCTGATAAGTATCAAAGGGTCCCTTTTAAGGATGAGTTTTTTCAGGATGACAGATTGAGTCAGTTCGTCAGGGAGTGTGACGTAATAGTGCATCTGGCCGCTTTAAACAGGCATAATGATCCTCAGGTGATTTATGATACGAATATCCGACTGGTGCAGCAGGTCATTAGTGCCTGCGAGAAAACTAATTCCACGCCTCATATTCTGTTCTCTTCTTCAACCCAGGAGGAGAAAGATAATTTATATGGGAAGTCGAAAAAGGAAGGAAGGAAGCTTTTTGAGCAATGGGCTGACAAGAACAATGGACAGTTCTCGGGATTGGTGATTCCAAATGTATATGGTCCTTTCGGGAATCCTTATTACAATTCGGTAATTGCAACATTCTGTCATCAGCTCACGCACAATGAACAGCCAAAGATTCAGGTGGATGGGGATCTGAAATTAATTTATGTCGGCGAACTGGTCAATCATTTTATTGAGATCATCGAAAAGGTTGCTGAAAAAGTGGATTACACCATTATTCAGGAAGTTTTAGTCCAGCCAACTGCCGAGGCTAAGGTTTCAACCATACTTCAGTTACTTGAAGGTTATAAAGAGAAGTACTTAAATAAAGGGGAGATACCCTCACTTGATTCCCCATTCAAAAAGAACCTCTTCAACACATTTGTCGGGTACATCGATCACTCTACATTTTTCCCTTTCAGCCTGAAACTCAATACAGATAATCGGGGAAGCTTTGTTGAAACCATCAAGCTCAATAGTGGGGGGCAGGTTTCATTCAGCACCACCGTTCCCGGGATTACCAGAGGCAATCACTTCCATACCCGCAAAGCCGAACGGTTTGCAGTCATTAAAGGAAAAGCAAGAATTGAACTCAGGCGCATAGGAACCGATAAAGTGCTTACATTTGATCTTGATGGCAATCAACCATCGTTTGTTGATATGCCGGTTTGGTACACACACAATATCACCAATATCGGAAACGAAGATCTATATACCATATTCTGGATTAATGAGCACTTCAATGCGGATGATCCTGACACGTTTTTTGAAAAAGTATAGTTTATGAAGAAATTAAAAGTCCTCACTGTTGTTGGCACCCGCCCTGAAATCATTCGCCTTTCAAGGGTGATGGCAAAACTGGATGAATCGGAAGCCATAGAGCATATAACCGTTCATACGGGACAGAACTACGACTATGAGCTGAACGAAATATTCTATGAAGACCTGGGCATCAGGAAGCCGGATTATTTCCTTAATGCAGCAGGTAAGACTGCCACAGAAACCATCGGACAGATACTCATCAATATTGATCCTATCCTTGAAAAAGAAAATCCGGATGCATTTTTGGTATTAGGAGACACCAATAGTTGCCTTTGTGCAATCCCTGCAAAGAAGCGCCATATTCCCATTTTCCATATGGAAGCCGGTAACAGGTGCTTTGATCAGCGTGTGCCCGAAGAAACGAACCGGAAGATCGTTGACCATATCTCTGATTTGAACCTCACATACAGTGACATTGCCAGGGAATATCTCTTGCGTGAAGGATTACCTGCTGATCGCATCATTAAAACTGGCAGTCCGATGTTTGAAGTGTTAACACACTATATGCCAAAGATTGAGTCTTCAGATGTTCTTACGAGATTAAACTTAGAGAAGGATAAATACTTTGTAGTATCAGCACACAGAGAAGAAAACATCAACAGCGAAAAGAACTTCAACGGATTACTAGAATCCCTGAATCAGATAGCAGAAAAATACAA
>JAEWSG010000043.1 GCA_023398495.1 Bacillota bacterium | reverse complement strand
AGCTGAGCATAAAGGATATAATTGAAGGAGGTACAATTGATAATATTAAAATAGATGAAAACATTATTTACAGCCAGATTGACAAGTCGGATAAAAGCATTTGGTCATTTATGCTTATGAGCGGTTACCTAAAGCCTGTGAAACTGGACTTGAAAGAGGATGGCGTTTACTGTGATTTAAAAGTCCCAAACAAAGAAGTCCATTACTTTTTCAGAAATATGATGCAGGACTGGTTTGATGAGACCATAAAAGGTGGCAGTGTCGAGCAGATGCTAAGAAGCTTATTATCGGGAGATATAAAGACTTTTTACAAGATATTTGCAACTACGGTTGAAAGAACTTTTAGTTTTTATGATGTAGGTGAAGATAAATCAGAGAGTTTTTATCATGCTTTTGTACTTGGTATGCTTGTGTATATTGACAAGGATTATGAGATTAGATCAAATAGAGAATCCGGATTTGGAAGATATGATGTAATGATTATTCCAAAGGACAGAAATAAGAAAGGTATTATTATTGAGTTCAAAAAAGTTGATAAATTTGAAGAAGAGACTTTTGAGACAGCTTTAAAGGCTGCATTAAAGCAAATAGAAGAAAAGAAATACGATTGTGAGCTCAAAGCTCTTGGTATCAAGGATATTGTTAAGGTGGGAATTGCGTTCAAGGGTAAAGAGGTCAAAATTGCTACAGTATGAGGGATAACGATGCAGTGTCACCATTGGGAACAGTGGAACAGGTTATAGAATACAAGATAAAAAGCAAGGCAGCATGGATTGTACTGGTATAAAGATGAAAATAATATTGAAAAACGCAGGGCATTCTGGAATTGGTATTTAGATGAAGCTGTGCCTAGTATATAGATGAGTTTTGTTTCATAATAAAACTGTGTGTTGAGTACCAGTTGATTATTTGACCCAATCACCATAGAATTGTTCATCGGGAAACACGAGCGTTTGAAAGAAATTAATATTGTTATTGTTAACAACGTATTTAAACCGATATAGACACCAAAGGGATCGAAAACGAGGAGGTATGAAATGAATAAAAGCAAAAAATGGTTCAGAGGTTTTGCATATGTAATAATGCTTGTTCTTTTCATTGTAGTAAGCCTAATTCCTGTTCACTGTCAGGAGACTGGCGGCAAATTGCCTTCCTTCAGCGGAGGAACTGGAACTTCCGAGAACCCTTACATAATATCTACGGTAGCAGACCTTTTGGACTTTTCTGAGGTTGGAGGCTATGCCAATTATATGGAAGCAGCCTATAAGCTCACCAGCAACATAGACCTGGGAGAAAACTCATGGATTCCTATTGGAAGAATGGGAATTTCATATGCTGGCAGCTTCGATGGCAATGGTAAGACAATTACTTTGAGAAATGTTGCTGACGGAACTCGTATGGGCTTGTTTGAAATCACAGACAGAAGATCTTCCATCAAAAACTTAAAGGTCAATGGGTTAATCAGCAAGACCATATCCTCCGAAGGAGATACTTCATTTGGATTGATTGCAGCCCAAGTGGAAGGAAACATTGAAAACTGTATGACAGAAGGAAGAGTAGATCTGATTGTAAACAATTCAGGAGATTTTTATTTTGGTGGAGCCACAGGTCGTCTTAATGGCACCATTGACTCCATGATCAACAAAGTGGAACTCATACTGAAAAGAAACAGCGAGGGCAGCTTATATATGGGAGGAATTACAGGAGATGCGATGGGAAAGGAAGCTAAGATTTCCAACCTGACTAATCAGGGAAATATAACGGCTACTTTTGATGGACAAGGTACTGTAGGTGGTCTGGCAGGCTTCTGCGGATTTGGCTCAAAAGCAGAAAATTTGTTGAATCAGGGAAATGTAACATTGAAGCAGACCAGTGCATCAAAGGATACAAGATCTGCCGCAGGAGGTATAGTGGGAGAACTGAGAGATACCAATATAGATAAGGCACTGAACAAAGGTAGCATATATTTTGAGTATACTGGTTCTTATGTGAACGAAGAAATCTATGCAGGAGGGATCGTAGGAGAGTCAGAAATAGCAAGGTTTATAAATGTTGGAAACGAAGGCAATGTGGAAACAAAAACTGCCAGGATCCAATATTCCATGGGCATCACAAAAGCAGGAAGACATGTAAGGATTGAAAATGCTTATACTAAGGGTGCAATATACGGAAGTACAGCCAATGCAAAGGGTGAGGTTTATGTTATGGGTCTCGCAGAGGAGGTAGTAGCTAACAACTTTTATATTAGTGGATCGGTCAGGAATAAGGTGGGCAAGGCAAAAGAAGAAAACGGAGATGCTTTGGCGAATATCAGACCGGGAGTAAAAACAAATACTTATAATTACTGCTATTGGAATTCCAATGTTCATCCTTTTTCAGGATATCCCACCTTCAACAAACCCACCGCAACCTGCAAGGCAGTTAATATAGCCACGGGAATGCTATCTTCACCTGTGAGCATAGGCGGAAAGCAGTGCGACAACATATCTTTGGCCCTCAATGCCTGGGTGGATATGCAAAATGGAGACTACCTCAAATGGACAAGTGCAACGGAACCTATTTTTGATTGGACTTTTGGATACCAGATTCCCGATTTTATGAAGTACAAAAACATGAGGGAAGGAAAGTGGCTCAACACTTCCGATTGGGCATATGAATGGATGGAAAAGGCGGACAGATTATCCATTATTCCTGATATCATCATGAACCAAGATATGACCAAGGTTATTACCAGGAAGGAATTCAGTGCTTTGGCAGTAGAGCTATATGAGAAACTTAAGGGCAGTAAGGTACAGATTAACATGTCAAATCCCTTCACCGATGTGGATGATCCTGCCGTAACCAAAGCATATAGTCTGGGCATAGTGTCAGGAGTGGGAAATGGACTTTTTGCACCTGATGCAGATTTGACAAGGGAACAGGCCAGTGCCATGCTTACAAGAGTTTACAAGGCTATTTACTGGGAGGACTGGACATTGCTAGAAGATGCGGTCTATGATCGTCATGTTCTTGACACAAGTGGAGTGGCTAAATTCAAGGACGATGAACTCATAAGCAGCTATGCCAAGGATTCTGTCTACTTTATGGCAAAAAATAGTATTGTGTCCGGCCTTGGGAATAATATCTTTGGACCCTCACCACGAGAAGGCAGGGAAGAAAGCTACGGTAAGGCAACCAGGGAACAGGCAATAAAAATTGTAGTTGCAATGATAGATAAGTTCTCCAATTTGAAAGAATAAATCAAAGGAATAAGTATATTGTTATTTTTATTGTATGCCTCAGTTTTAAACAGCATACTAAGAGGAGTTGGTTTTTAGAAACTGCTAATGGTAAGGAAGACATTTTTGAGTTATCAAAAGAAGATATTTACGGCTTAGGTAATTTTCATTGGATAGATTATGATAATGAAGTTGATTTGAATAAGAGTTTGGCGGTGATGAAAACGAATTTATATATTGAAAAGGTAATGTTTAACAAGGATTTTAACGATGAATCATACATTTTGAAGATACCGGTAGTAAATAAATTACTTCAAAATAAAGAGTTAAAATTTAATAAACCAGTCACATTTATTGTTGGCGAAAATGGTACCGGTAAATCAACACTACTGGAAGCAATTGCAGTTTGTGCGGGGTTTAATGCCGAAGGCGGTTCTAAAAATTTTAATTTTTCAACCAAATCAACAGAGTCTGCCTTACATCAATATATAAAACTGTCAAAGAAAAGCCATGAACATGACGGCTTTTTCCTGCGTGCTGAAAGTTTTTATAATGTTGCAACTCAGGTAGATGAGATGGAGTTAAATCTTGAAGGGTATGGAGGTAAATCGCTTCATCATCAATCACATGGCGAAAGTTTTATGGCTCTTGTACAGAACAGGTTTAGAGGAAGAGGCCTATATATACTTGATGAACCTGAAGCAGCATTGTCGCCACTGCGTCAAATGAGCTTATTAGCAGAATTAAACAGGTTGGTAAAAAATGATTCTCAATTTATCATTGCTACTCATTCTCCGATTTTACTTGCTTACCCAAATGCCGATATATTTGAATTAACTATGGATGATATTGAAATTGTAGAATATAAAAAAACAGAGCATTATAATTTGACTAAACAATTTTTGGATAACCCTGAAAAGATGTTAAGATATCTTTTTGACGAGTAAAGAGGAAGTGAATTTATGTTATACATACTTAGTCTGAATGTTATTTCTGATTTTTAAATGAAAGGGGTTTTAGCGTGAAAAAGATAGCATTTTCTCTTGTTTTTATTTTATTGGTGTCTTTTGTGGCTTGTAAACAAGTTGGTAAAACTAATAATGCTCTGGTGAGTATTGAACAATCTGATAAGTTTAGCGAACGTGAAATAAATGATGCAATAAATTGTGTTAAGGAGAAATTTAAGGATTTTGAGGGATGTAGCCTTACAAAATTATGGTATGATGAGGAAAAATCAAACAATTTTATTGAAGGGTATTTGACGGGTGGCAAGGGGTCAGTGAGTGGAAATCTACCTGTTATCAAAAATGATAGTGCAGAAACAATACTCCCGGGAGAACATACGATATCTAAGGCTCCAGGATATTGCAGTCTATCTCTGAATTGTCAGGAGTGATAAGGCTTACCTTATATTTCTTATAACCTTTTAGGATATTAACGTTTATTGATACAATTTGAGCACCTGATCTTGTAGGTGTCCCTACAAAGACCAACCGGTCTTTATATAACTTAACATCAGAAACACTAAAGTTATATATCATTAAGCCACATTGATCAGGTTTTATAGGCTGGAATTTTTCATAAAATCCCAATGTGCCGAAAAAGTCTTTACTATTTTCACTGTTTCTTGGAATAATGAGTAGGCGGTGTAAACTATATTCTATTTGCTTTGGAATATAGCACCACTTTCTTTCACAGTTTGCTTTCCAGGTAGGGTCGTACAACGGACGCTTATATAAGGGGTTTCTATAATTATAACTAAAAGGTATTTTATTTCCTTGCAGGAGTTTAGCTTGGATGTTGTCAAATTCGGGTTGACTGCCAGGAACACTATCACAATTCTGCTGGTATATTATTTCATCTTTTAGGGGTATAAAGTAAGAAAGTTCTCGTTTAAGTGAGTTGTTTTCCTGCATTAACTGCTCTAACGATTTACTTTCGTCAAGAGGATTTAATGTCCCTACAGTGTTTTCTTCAATTTTCTGCATCAAATATTCGTATCGGATTATATTGTATCTTAAGAAGTCTACCTCATAACCTTCTGGAGTAGAAAGCTGAAATAGAAAGTCTTTAGTGTCTACTCCTTCAGGAAGTAGATCGTTTTGTACAATAGAAACTATTTGGGCTCCAGTTTGTCTCGGCTCTCCAATCAATGCTACCTGATTTTCTAATACCCTAACGCTTTCAACACTAAATCCGTAAATCAGGAAATTTATATTTTTATGTGCATTAACACTAATATCTGGGTTGTAACCCAAACTGCCAAAGATATCATAGTTCATACTTAAGCCTATTGAAAATGCAAAAATTTTATGGCGGGCCTCCATATTTTTGACGGGCAAGTCCAGCCAACCCCGATAGTATGTTGACTTCCAGTCAGGGTCATAAACAGGCCTTAGGTATAATTTATCATCAGAAAGAATTCTGAATTTTTTCATTACTCCTTCTGAAATCACTTTGCTTAATGAAGAGGTTGGCAAAGGTGAAGGAGGAGGAAAGTCTGGATTCTTATAAACGATCCTATCGTTATCTTCAAGTATTATTTTCTGTTCGGCTGGTACTATTGATAAAAGCAAATTTCTCAGCCTGGAAATTTCTTCTAACTCATTAGAAGAGTCTATGCTATTATTAGTAGTTTGTATATTTGTGGAATTATAAACACTATATGCAGTCAGTGCGATTGCAGCAGTAATTAGCAGCATAAATACCAACGATACTAAAACCTTTTTATATGAGGTTATGATTAATATTTTCATAGCATTATCCCTCCAATAAATACTTTATTCCTAAAGATTTATAATTAGAAGGGATTAACGTCCTGATTGAAGGTTAAAACCTTATAAAATTATGAGACAATGACAATTGAAAAATTACCATATTCAAGGTAGAATTAAAATGTTCAACAAGTGCCCATGATTTCTGAAATATGCAATCATAAGAGAAGAGGGTAAAACAAAAAACTTGTAAGTGTAAAGAGAATTATTAGGAGATTAAAAAATGCGAATTCGTGAATTGTTACATAGTTTCAAGGCTTGCTTTTTATTAGGAATTACCGGGCTGATTATATTAGCTCTACTAGGCACTTTCGTTTATTTTTGCGTATATAAAAGGGTATTTAAAGGTGATAAGAAATTTCCTAAGAGAAAAATAATCTTAGGTGGCCTACTTGCTGTATATATTATTATGGTTTTTGGGGTCACAATTCTAAATAGAGGGGCTTATTATCAAGGGGCTACAAGTATTTATTTCCTGAGATCGTATAAAGAAGCATGGAATATTTTCAGCATAAATAGTTGGCAGTTTATTATTCTAAATATAATTATGTTTATTCCATTAGGATTTATTTTGCCGTTATTTCATAAAAGATTTCGTAAAATATACAATAATGTTGCGGCGGGCTTCATGCTTACTCTATTTATAGAATCGGTTCAATTAATAGCGGGTCTAGGAGTTTTTGATATAGATGATATTTTCAACAATTCATTAGGCACATTAATAGGATACGGTATAATAATGGCATTATTAACAATAATTAAATCAGAAAAGGGCAGATGGTTGAGAGCTACAGCGTTTTTATCACCTTTGCTTATTACTGCTGCGGTTTTTATAGGAATATTTGCTTATTATGACAATAAAGAGTTTGGAAATTTACGCTATGAACATATTTACAGGATTAATTTAGAGGAAACAAATATTAAATTGAACGTTTCATTAAAGGATAGCAAAGATCCAGTTCCGGTATATAAAGCTCCTAAATACACAAAAGCTCAATCAATTGAGTGGGCGAAAGACTTTTTTGACAATCTTGGAATTGATGAATCGGAATTAGAGATTGATGCATATAATGACAGCGTTTTATTTTCGGCTAAAGCTGAGCATGAGTACAGTATCTGGTTTGATTATGTGGGTGGAAGTTATAGATTTACTGATTTCTCCCATTCTGATGATGCGTTAGAACCTGTTTCTGCCGAGGAAGGCTTGATTAAAGCTGCTCTTAGTGATTTTGGTGTGATAATTCCTAAGGAAGCTGAATTTAATAATAAAGACGAAGGACAATATCAATGGGAGGCAAATAGCATTGTAGAATCCGATGCTCTTTTTGATGGTTTTATAACTTGTTCTTATTATAGTGATAATTCGATTAAAGAATTAAGTAATACTATGATAGAGTATAAAAAAATCAAAGATGTATTAATAAAAAGCGAGAAAAAAGCCTTTGAAGAACTAACGGCAGGAAAATTCACGTATTATGATGCTGAAAATATAAGCGAAATAATTATTGAAGATATACAGCTTGAGTATGCTATGGACACAAAAGGGTTTTATCAACCGGTATATTCTTTTAAAACTTTGATAAATGGCAATGAATCTTATATAATCATACCTGCAATGGAATAAGCTCAAAATAACGCAATTAGAAAAGAGCTATAAAAATGTTAGATGTGTTGGCAAGGGCTATGGATACCGAAAATTTTTTATGGGGGTATAAATAATGTTATTAACAGTGCTGATAGGTATATTCTTTATAGTCTTTTACAGATTAAATAAAAAGGAAAAGAATACTAAGTATTTTTTACAGTTATTTACTTTTTTGTTAGGTTCAAGTATATTAGCTATTATTCCTGTAAATTTTTTAATTGGCTTCTGCGTTGAAATACTGACAATAGTGATTGCAGTTATTGTTTTAAACCTGTGCAAAAGAAAAGTAAGCTTGTTATCTCAAAAGAAAGTTAATATATTGCTGTATGTTATACTTTTGATTTCCATATATACGCAGTTTTTTAACGGAATAGAAACCTTTTATTATGATCCGGTTAAATACTTCCGGTATTCCACAGATATAACATACAGGTATTTTTATGTACCTCCAAAGATTTTCAGCAATAAAGCAGAAGGGCAAGACTATATATATTCATTAACACAATGCAAAAATTCATTCTTATTACCTGAAAGTGTGACAAAAATTGATTTGTATAACGGACGAGCATGTTATTATTTGATTACAAATAGAAGATTTGGAGAATCAGCAAGTGTGAACTTGAGATACTTTTATAATGACGATTATGCGATTTTTCCTGTATAATGTTAGGAGAATAGGGGGTATAAATATGGGGAAGTTTGAATTGTCTAAGGATTTGAAGCTTCAAGCGATAGATGAAATTAAAAAATATTTTGCAGTCGAAAGAGATGAAAGTATAGGCGATCTTTCTGCAGAATTGTTTCTTGGTTTTATTACCGATAAGGTTGCTTTTCACTTTTATAATCAGGGGATAAGGGATGCACATCAGTATATGAGTGAAAAGTTGGAAGATATGTTTGGGCTTGAAATAGTACGGATAATTAAAGACAAAAAGAAGTAAGAGCTTTGTCATGGATTTATGATTGAAAAGATTGGAGCGAAAATGATGAAAATTGAATTTGACTCAATTGGGTTAGTTGCAAACAATATAGAAATTAAAAAGGACAATAATTGGGGGAGCGATGTTTCCAAAATCATATTAGATGAGAAGTATGAGCATGGATTAACAGGACTTTCAGATTTTTCACACCTTATAGTGATTTACTATTTAGACAAAGCGGATTTTAATATGGAGAAACACTTGGTAAGAAGGCCACAAGGACGTGAAGATATGCCGATGGTTGGGATATTCTCACAAAGAGCGAAAGACCGACCTAATTCAATTGGCATAACATCAGTAGAAATAATTAATATCGACAAAAATATTATTACTGTCAAAGGATTAGATGCTGTAAATAATACTCCGGTATTAGACATTAAGCCCTATTATCCAATGTATGATTGCAAAAACAATGCTGTTATACCAGAATGGGTAGTCCGTTTGATGGAGCACTATTTTTAATTCGCAATTATATATTGCTAGTAAAAATACCAGAGGTTTAATTGGAAGGTGGGGTTTAAGGTGGAAAATAGAATTCTGCTTGTAGAAGATGATGAAGACCTTGTAAGAGGAATATCATATACTTTGGAGAAAGAGAACTTTGATATTGATAGTGCAAATACTATGGTATCAGCTTCTAAGAAAATAGACAAACAGGGTTATGACCTTATACTGCTTGATGTAATGCTACCTGATGGCAGCGGGTATGATCTTTGCAAAAAAATCCGGGAATATTCAACCGTTCCTATAATATTTATCACCGCATGCGGGGAAGAACTTGATATAATAATGGGGCTCGATTTAGGAGGCGATGATTATATTGTAAAGCCTTTTAAAGTCCGGGAGCTTATATCAAGGATCAGAGCAGTTTTGCGCAGGAATAAAACTGTCTCTGGAGCTGCTTGTACCAACCTTGTTAATACAATTATTTCAGGTGATATTGAAATGGATTTAGACGAACGGAGATTATGGAAAAATGGACAGGAAATCATTCTTTCTCCTACCGAGTTCAAAATAATAACATATCTTGCCCAAAATCCCTTGATGAACCTTGACAGAAGCCGTATTCATTCAAAATTATGTAGTACGGGTGATGAGTTTATTGACGATAATACTCTGAATGTATATATGAGAAGAATAAGATCTAAAATTGAGGACAACCCTTCCCAACCTGAATATATAATTACGGTTAGAGGAATTGGTTACAGGTGGGCACGTGGAAGCAGAAAGAAAGTGAGTGAAGGTCATGTTTAGAAACAGGGAGTTTCTTCGGTTAATACTTGCTTTTTCATTAATATTAACTGTGCTTGTGGTTGTGCTTGTTATAACTGTATCTGATCTATCCGATACTTTGATTTCAGATGCTATAAATAGAGACACGGCTGTTATTGGAAGGTTGGTTTCCAGTCATCCTGAGCTCAAAGACAATATTGCTGCGGCATATTCATCAACTCTTAACGAAGAATACTACGAAGAAGGACTTAAGGCGGCAGTAAAGCTTGGTTATACTAGAGATTTTATAACCGATAGCAGAGTATTAAAGCAAAACTTGCATCAACATATGCAAAAGACATTTCTTATATGTGTACTGATTTTATTAATATTCTTTCTTGTGGTATATATAACACTATATAAGTTTTTTGGAAAAATAAAACTGATTTCTAAAGGAATAGAAAAAGTAATGGATGGGGAAGTCAATACAAGGCTTCCGGAGGAGATGGAAGGAGATATTGCAATACTTTGCTACAATGTAAATCAACTCATATCAAGAACGAATAGTCTTTTAGAAAAACTCTATCTGGAGAAGGATTCTATAAAAAGCATGATGTCTAATGTGTCTCATCAAATAAAAACTCCTATAACATCACTTAAAATGTTTAATGAAATATTGGAACGAGATGGTAACAATGAGGAAATAAGAAAAGAATTCATTGAGAGAAGTGGTCGTCTTATTGAACGCGTTGAAAGACTTGTTGAAAATCTTCTCAAATATTCAAAAATGCATTCAGGAGCTATAAACCTTGATGCTAGAAAAGGTCATATTTCACATGTTTTATCGGATATTTTGATAGATTTAGAGCCGATATTCAAATCGAGAGGTCAGGATGTGATTGCTAATCTTAATGATGTGGGAGAGTCGTTATTCGATCCGGAATGGCTGTATGAGGCATTAGAGAATATTATAAAGAATGCTTCCGACTATACAATTAATGGAGGAGTAATTGAGGTTACCGCTTTTAGGGATATTGAGGGAATAAAGGTAAGGGTAAGGGATACAGGTACCGGTATATCAGAAGCGGATAAAATGCGAATATTTGAGCCGTTCTACAGAGGTGGGGAGGCTCCAGCAGACAAAAGTACAGATAAAAACCAAAGAACAGGTATAGGTCTTGCACTATCAAAGCTTCTCATTGAAAAACATAATGGATACATAGCTTTAGAATCATCGCCCGGTAAAGGAAGTACATTTACCGTTGTCCTGCTTTGAGTTTACCCAATAATAGATTACTGAATTGTAAGGTTTTATAAACCCAATTGTAAGAAATACGAAGTAAAATAATTATTGTGGAGTAAAACGTATTGGGGGCGAAATTGATGGAAGTATTAAGGACTGAACAACTGTCAAAGGTTTACGGTAAAGGTGATACAGCAACTACAGCACTTAACAGTGTTGATTTGTCAATAAACTATGGGGATTTCATAGCAATAACCGGGCCTAGCGGGTCAGGTAAAAGTACTCTTCTTCATTTACTTGGAGGACTTGATAAGCCTACTTCCGGTAAGGTGTACTTAGAAGGCAAGGATATATATTCTTTAAGAGAAAATGAGCTGTCTATATTGAGGAGGAGAAGAATTGGTTTTGTGTTTCAGTTTTTTAATCTGATACCTGTACTGACTGTTAAGGAAAATATAATGTTACCTCTTGTCATGGATGGAAAAGAACCGGATGAGGTATATATCAATGAACTTGTGTACACATTGGGGCTTGAAAGCAAATGCAATGTTCTGCCACATAAACTTTCTGGTGGACAACAGCAGAGGGTGGCTATTGGAAGAGCTCTTGCCGGTAAACCGTCAGTAGTTTTTGCTGATGAGCCTACAGGCAATCTTGATGTGAAGACAGGAAGAGAGATAATAGGTCTTCTTAAGAACATGTCCGGAAAATATCAGCAAACAGTAATACTTATAACCCATGACCCTTCAGTAGCTTCCAGGTGTAATCGTCTTATTCATATAGAAGATGGAAGTGTAACCAGTGATGAGGTGATTACGGTATGAAGAATTATTATTCACTCGGATACAAATATGCCACTAGGCAGCCAAAGCGGTCACTTCTTATTCTTACAGGAGTTATAATTGCCATTATGCTTATGACTACGGTGTCTGTGGCTACGGAAGTGTATAAAAGTGTTTTAATCAAACAGGCTACGGAACAGTACGGAGCTTGGCATGTAGCATATGAAACGGATAGCTTTGAAACGGTCGAGTTAATAAAACAACATGCCATGGTAGAGAATGTATGTCTTTTATTGGAACATAGTCGGTATAGAGTTGATGATAATCGGCAAATAGCACTGATGACAGCGTCCCAGCAAGGAATGGAACTTACGGGGATGACCATATCAAAAGGATGCTTTCCAAAGAGTCCTTACGAAATGGTTATAGAAGACTGGATGGCTGATCTTCTGAGCATAAAAACTTTTCCGGCAAATTATAAAATGGATCAGGTAGATTATACTATTACAGGTACCGTGAAAACCAGAGCGGAGGCACTAAGAAGAGGAACTTCTGTAGGACTAATGCTGTACGATTTAAATACCGGACTGATTGAAAAAGATACCCGGCATACACTGCTTGTAAGATTTAACCCCCAGGTTGACATATTGGAGGGTGTTAAAAGTCTTAAGTCTTTTAGCGGACTTTATGCAGAGAAAGAGGTTGATGGGGTAACGGGTCCAAAAGAGAATCATGATTTAATCAGGGCAGAGGGAAGAACAGGGCAATTCACCGATTATGAACTTATGAAAAGATTGGGTTTTGTTATATTGGGGATAGTGCTTTTTACTCTTTTTATATCCATATATAATATTGTCAATATATCGGTTTATGACAGAATACGTCAGTTTGGCATGCTAAGAGTTGTAGGTCTTTCTCCAAAACAGCTTTTTTACATGATGATACAGGAAACGGTTATTATCTGCATAATTGCGATTCCTTTAGGTGTTCTGTCGGGAATCGGTTTATCTTGGCTTTTACTACTTAAACTCGGATTCTTCCAAGCTAGTGGTATGAGGTTGATTATACCTTTTGGAAGGCTTGCGGGAGGCATAGTGTTTTCAATGGCAACTGTTTTGATTTCCTGTATTATACCGGCAATAAAAGCAACTCGTTTATCTCCTGTGGGAGCTATAAGAAACGGGGCAGGGCTTAAGATAAAGGAAAGCAAACTAAAAGCCCCGGCTTCATCTTTATTTTTAAAGGGAAGGAATCCTTTTTGGTTTCCTGTTATATTATCTTGCAGGAACATTTGGAGAAGGAAAAAAAGCTTTATCCTTACGGTGATCACACTTAGTCTTTCGGTTTTTCTCCTGATTACATATTCTTTTGTAGTAAAAACAGACAGATTACGAGCAACAGATAGAAGGGATGTCTATTCTTCTGATTTTAGGATATATATAAGTTACATTGATCGCAGCAAGTTTCCTAATGAGTGTTTGGATAAAGCGGTGAAAGTACCCGATATGGGTTTTATTGAATCTCTTGAAAATATAGAAGGAGTAAGTCAGGTGTTTGCACCTTCTACATGGGATTATCAATGGGCAGAAGGTTTTTGGAAAGAATATTCAAATCATGATGATTTTATCCCTCATGATGATTTTATCCCAGATGTGCTGGTAGAACCTCAGAGAGTTAATGAAAGGTATATAATACATTCTTCTGATTTTTATATAAAAGAATATGGCGGGAAAAAACCATTTTCATCAATATTTTTAGGCTATGGAGATAAAGAGCTTGAAATAATGAAAGAATATGTCTGTGAAGGATCTATAGATACTGAACTTATGAAAAATGAATTCATTGTTATTTTGCCGAAATATGATATGGAGATTAGTTCGAAGGACATACCCTATACCAGTTTAAAAACAGGTGATAGCGTTGATATCAGACTAAAGGATAAAAAAATAACTGCTTCTGTGGGCGGATTTTTTGAAAAGCTCCCATTTGCAATACGAGGGTCTATAAATGAAGGCTTTATGGTTGTAATGCACAGGGACAAACTTTCTGAATTTATTGAAAACGCAAAATGCTACAGTATTTATATTAATCTCGATGAAAATGCTGACAGGGAGTTTGTAAAAAATCAACTGGAGAATATTGCAGGAGAAAAACATGGGTATACAGTTTCACCCGACCTTGTAAACAATCCTTATGAAATAGAAATGAAGAAACTTCAGAACCAGGTGGATACCTTAATATATGGAATATTGGCATGTATTGCTATAATATCAATGCTAACTATTGTAAATATCATAAGCTCAAATATTATCGTAAGACAAAAAGAATATGGAATGCTTAGAGCTACGGGAATGACCGGCACCGAGCTTGGTATTATGATACGAAGCGAAGGACTGTTTTATGGTTTGGCCGGATGGCTGACAGGTACATTTGCAGGCCTTGGTACTTCATATATAATTTATAAATTTGTTGAAAACAACGTTTCTGCAAATATTGTGTGGATAACACCTTGGCAGGAGATATTCATAGCTTTAGTGGTTTGTATCTTCGGAAGCCTTGTTTCAACTTCTTTGCCTTTGTCAAAAATGCGGCAAATGAGCATAGTTGAGAATATAAACAATGTAGAATAATTGTTTCCGTAATAAAAATGATTTTACATTAGCAAATTGAATTTTCACGAAAATTTAGACTCTGGAATTCTTACACCTGAAGTGAATAATTAGAAGCTATGAAGTTGAAATCTTTATAAGATTTAACTTTGCTTATGCAAAAATTGATTGAATAAAATTAAATCTGGGTAAATTTTAAATGCGATCAAAGTCATACAAAAGAGAAGTTATATGATAGAAGGAGGAGAAATTAATATGGTATATAATTATAAGGTAAAGGATAAAAGTGGAAATGAGATTTCTATGGAGGAATACAAAGGCAAGGTACTTTTAATAGTCAATACTGCAACAGGGTGTGGATTTACACCTCAATACGACGGGCTTCAGGAGCTTTATGCCAAGTACAAAGAGCAGGGGTTTGAAATACTGGATTTCCCGTGTAATCAGTTTTTTGAGCAGGCACCAGGTGATAACGAACAGATTGCACAGTTCTGCAAAATCAACTTTGGGACTACTTTTCAAACTTTTGGCAAAATTGAAGTGAATGGGGAAAATGCATCTGATTTGTTTAAGTTCTTAAAAGCAGAAGCACCGAGGGCAGAAGAAGATGATGCATCAGAAGGCTTTTATGAAAAGCTTAAGGGATTGGGTTTTAGTACATCTGGTGATGATATTAAGTGGAATTTCACAAAGTTTCTTGTAGATAGAGAAGGGAAAGTTATTGCCAGATATGCACCAACAGTTGAACCGGAAAAACTTGATATAACAATTAAAGCTTTACTTGAAAATAAATAATTCTATGTATGTAGCATCATAAAAAAATGTGTAAAGGGAAGTGTTGCAAAACTACTTTGAAGTAGAAAGCAACACTTCCTTATTGTTATGCTGCAACCGTATTGTTCTTTTGTGTGAAACTGAATCGACAGTGTTTTTGCTGTGCTAAAGTTTGACAACATTCATAGATTACCGTTTGAAAAATAATTGATTTTGCTATTCCTTTTTATAGTGCATTAAGTCAAAAATGAATATTTTTGGAATAATTTTTGTTTCCTGTTACCAAAAAATTGTATTATCAACGAAATACTATAAATGAGGAGGTTATTATGAATATATCCAAAAATATCAAAAGATTTAATGTTTACAAACTGTTACACCCACTTACATTAGTGGTTACTTTTCCAATTGTTTTCACTACTATTTGTTTTTTGACAAACAGCTTGTTAAAAGGGTTTATTATATACGTTTGTATATTAATGGAACTAATTTTAACACTATTTTTGAAGCAGTTAAGAGAAACTGAAAGTATTGAAAATAAAACAGTGGAGCACAATGTTATAACCCTTAATTTTACAGAGGAGGTGGCTTGAAAAATAAGAGATTCATATAATAAAATGTGGTTTTGAGTTTGAAATGGTATAAAGTCTGCAAAGAAGAATATTTGCCAATTTGCAGGCTTTTTCTATTTAACAGAGTATTACTTTTCTGGTGCTTCGTATCAGAATTAATTTCTAGAGCGTGCGAGGCACAAACAGATGAAGTGCATTTTTAACATTATCAAAAACTAGAAATAAGTAATGTAAAAAAGTACTAGCTGTGTTATCGCAAATTTAAATTTTTCTTTAATGTTGAATGCAAATCCTTGATATGGTACTATTAAAGTAGTAATCTATATGGTTTTAGAAAGGGGAAAATGCCAAGTATTTTATGATAGTAATTACTATTTCTTTGTTCTTAATTCTCTGTAAAATTCATATATCTGATATATTCTTGAAATATCTACAAATTAAGCTATTATCGTGCTTGAATTCCCTGGTTAACTAAAAAAGTCAACAATAAAAATAATAGAATAATTAATGTTTTTTGAGTTTGCTTAAGATTTTGATTGTTCTTTAAGCAGATTTGAATCATACATATCAGTAAATAGGGGGAATGTAGATGTTGAAGAAATTGGCAGTAACAAGTACGCTGGTTTTGGGAATTTTAGCAGGTCAGACTTTCAGTATTCCTGTAAACTTATCTCAAAACAGCGTCACTTCAGGTATGGTAGTGATGGCTGCAGAAGGTAGTGGCATACATGTAAACAATGTGGGGTATTATCCTGAACTTAAGAAAAAAGCAACTTTAGTTTCATCTTCTTCTGTTCCGGTAGAGTGGTCGTTAAAGGATGGCTCCGGTAAAGTTGTTGCATCAGGAACTACAAATGTTTTTGGATTTGACAAATCTTCAGGCGATAATGTACATGTTATTGACTTTTCATCCTTCAAAACTCCTGGAAAAGGCTATAAGCTGACTTCAGGAAATTCATCGAGTGTGTCTTTTGACATAAGTGAAGATATTTACAGCAAACTGAAATATGATGCTCTAAGATATTTTTACCACAACAGAAGCGGTATAGAGATTAAAATGCCTTACAGCGTAGAATCGCAATGGGCACGTCCGGCCGGACACTTACCGGACAAAGCTGCTTGTGCTTCCGGTACTTGGTATAACGAATCCTACACACTTGATGTGACCGGTGGATGGTATGATGCCGGGGACCATGGAAAATATGTTGTAAATGGTGGAATATCGGTATGGACACTCATGAACCAGTTTGAGCGTGCAAAAATCATGAATTCACAGGAACCTTTTGCGGATGGTAAGATGAATATCCCTGAGAGTTCAAATGGAGTACCTGATATTCTTGATGAAGCAAGATGGGAAATGGACTTTATATTAAAAATGCAGGTACCTGAGGGCAAATCTAAAGCGGGAATGGTTCATCATAAAATGCATGATACGTCGTGGACAGGTCTTGCATTAGCTCCTCATCAAGATAATTCACAGCGTCATTTAAGGCCACCAAGTACTGCGGCTACCTTGAATCTTGCTGCTACTGCTGCACAAGCTTCACGTTTGTTTAAAGATTACAATCCTGAATATGCCAATAAATGTCTGAATGCTGCACAAGCAGCCTGGGATGCTGCTGTTAAGAATCCGGCAATTTATGCACCTGCTTCAGATGGAACTGGAGGAGGAGCTTATGACGATACTTATGTAAAAGATGATTTTTATTGGGCAGCTGCAGAGCTTTTTATTACCACAGGAGAAAATAAGTACTTAGAGTATATAAAAAGTTCTCCACATTATCTCGAAATGCCTACAAAATTGGGGTTGGGTGAGTCAGGAGTGTTTGACTGGGCTACAACAAGCGGACTTGGAACCATATCTCTTGCACTTGTTCCGAGCAAATTGCCTCAAACAGATGTTAATAGTGCAAAAGAGAATATAAAAAAGGCTGCTGATTATCTTGTTAATGTACAGAATAAGCAAGGGTATGGCGTTAATATTGAAGAGTATAAGATAAATGGTTCGTTGTCAGGTTATCCTTGGGGATCAAATTCATTTGTTGTCAATGTGGGTATTGTAATGGGCTATTCCTATGATTTCAGTAATGACACAAAGTATCTCAATGCTCTGACTGAAAGTATGGACTATATTATGGGACGTAATCCTCTTTATAAGTCTTATGTATCAGGTTATGGTGAAAATTCACTCCAGAATCCTCATCATAGATTCTGGTCTTATCAGGCCAACTCTTCATTTCCAAAGCCACCTCCGGGATGTTTATCAGGTGGTCCGAACTCATCGCTACAGGATCCATATATCCAAGGGCAAGGTTACTCAGTAGGAAAATATCCTGCTCAAAAGTGTTATGTAGACCATATTGAATCATGGTCGACAAATGAAATTACTATTAACTGGAATGCTCCGCTGGCATGGGTAACTGCTTATATAGATGAGAAAGCATCTGAGAAAACTGTGACGATAGTTTATGGTGATGTAAATGGAGATGGTTTAGCTAATTCCATAGATTTTGGTTACATGAGGCAACATTTGCTCGGTATGATATCAAAGTTTCCGGATTCAAATGGTTTGAAGGCTGCTGATATAAACAATGACGGAGCTTTTAATTCAATTGATTTTGGGTATATGAGACAATATATGTTAGGTATTATCAAAAAAATTCCTGTTTAAATGGAGATGCTAAATAATGAAAAAGATAATTATTTTTTATTTGTTGTTAATGCCACTTTTACTCTTTGCTTTATCTGGAAGAGTGTACTGTGAAGCTGAGTATCCTGCCAAGCTGGTAGCAGCAGAGGCTACATCTAAATATAAGGTTTATATACTTGCAGGTCAATCAAATATGGCAGGAGTAGGAATGAACCATGAGCTTCCTTCCGAATACCTTGGTGTTCAGGAAAATGTCAAGATATATGCCGAAGGTACTGTCGATTCTTCTAAAAAAGGCATTTGGAGTACGCTTTGTCCAGGGTTTGGAAGTGGTTCAGGGTGTTTCGGACCTGAATTAACCTTTGGAAAGGATATGACGGCAGCAAATCCTGACAGCCAAATTTTGCTGATTAAGTGTGGATGGTCAGGGACATCCTTACAGGGTGATTGGCGTCCACCAAGTGCCGGCGGAACTACTGGTGCACTGTATAAAAATTTGATACAGACAGTCGATAAGGCTCTGGCAGCACTTGACCCTGATATTGATTATGAACTTTCAGGTATGTGCTGGATGCAGGGCGAATCTGATGCGTGTAATATATATCCTGCAAATGAATATGAAAGCTCTCTGACTGCTTTCATCAATGATGTCAGGAATGAGTTTAATGCTCCGACACTGCCCTTTATAATTGCCATGATTGATGACTCGGATGTATGGGTAGAGAATGCGATTGTTAGGCAAGCTGAAGTCAATATATCCAAGAATGTGCCATATGTGGGGATTTTTGATACAAAAGATTATGAAACAGATGGCACACACTATAAAACACAAGGTATTCTGGATATGGGGTCTGATTTTGCAAAAGCAATGAAACCTACTGCAAAAATTGTTTATGGTGATGTAAATGGTGACGGTAAGTTTAATGCACTTGATTTTGCAGCGTTGCGAATGTACTTGTTGGGAATGACTAACGACATAGCATATAGTGAGTGGAGAACAGCGGCAGATGTAAATGGAGATAAAAATGTAAATGCAATTGATTTCGCTCATATGAGAAGCCGACTTTTGGGATTGATAAACAAGTTTCCGGCAGAATAGACCAGACAAAGCAAACGGGACAAGCGCGGGACAAGGGGACAGGTACCTTGTCCCGTTTTTTTATTTATGGTATAATATACATATAAATCCTTGGGGGTGATAGTTTGCCAAGATATGCTCGTGAGAAGAGTGAAAGCGGAGTATTTCACATAATGCTAAGAGGGATAAACAAGCAGGACATATTTGAAGATGATGAGGATAGGGAAAGGTTTCTTGCAACCGTTGAACGATACAAAGAAACGAGTAAATTTGAAGTTTATGGTTACTGCCTGATGAGCAACCATATTCACCTGCTTATAAAAGAAAATGGAGATCAGATATCAAATATCGTAAAACGAATTTGCAGCAGCTATGTATACTGGTATAATTGGAAGTACGAACGGTGTGGTCACTTATTTCAAGAAAGGTATAAAAGTGAAGTGGTGGAAAATGAGGGATATTTGTTGACTGTTCTCAGGTATATACACCTAAACCCTGTGAAGGCAGGGATATGTAATAGCGTCAAGGAGTATGGGTGGAGCAGTTATAACGAGTACATTATGAAGCCTTTATTAGTTGATACTCATTTCGTATTGGACATATTATCATCCGACAAAAAGATGGCAATTAAACTTTTTATTAAACATACAAATGAACAGAATGAGGATAAATGCCTGGAGCTAGAAGAAAAACCCAGATTACAGGATGATGAAGTAAGAAGACACTTGGAAGATCGTGGTGTTCTAAGTCAAAGTGAATTGCAGAAGATGGAAAGAAGCAAAAGAAATGAAATAATTAGAGCACTTAAGGCAACTGAGGGAATTACAATAAGGCAGTTGTCGAGGGTGACAGGTATATCAAAAAGTGTAATTGACAGAGCGTAGTGGGACGAGGTACCTGTCCCTTCGTCCCAATTGATTTTAAGTAGCAATAGTAATCTTTGTTGCATAGTATACATAATATCAATATATCAAGAAGGTGTTATTATGTATGTTTATGTAGACAAGTATACTGTAAAATCCGGAGATACCTTAAGTAGTATAGCCCGAAATTTTTATTTACTTACTTATAAACAGATTTTACGTGTAAATCGGGATATATTAAATTCCAACCTTATTTACCCGGGGCAAGTAATAAATGTGCCCAAAATGATCCCTATGAGTACTTATTTTGTTAAACCGGGGGATACACTGGCGAATATAGTTTACAGCTACAATTTGGAGTTGATGAATATTTACGGATGGCAAATCACTTTTGATGAAGTGCTTGCATATAATCCTATGATTACAAACCCTGAGCTTATATATCCCGGAATGATAATCTACCTGCCAGAAATTTTATGATGTAGGACATAGTGACAGGGGACAGGTAAAGATAGCAATTAATCTTTTTATTGAACAGAATGAGGTTTGAAAATTGCAGATTACAGAATGATGCAGTAATAAAATACTGTATTCTAAGTCTTAGTGAATTGCAGCAGTTAGAAAGAATCAAATGAAATAATTAGTGGGCTTAAGTCAACAGATGGAATTAGAACAACTCAGTTGTTGTGTAACGGGGATATCCAAGATTAAAATTTACAGAATATGGTGGGACAAGGAACCTGTCCCTCTGTCCCATATAGGGGGAGATTGAATGAAAAAGTTTATTATCATATGTGTTAGTGTAACATTACTTTTAATTATATCGGGTTGTTCCTTTGAGCCACATAAAACAGTTAGTGTGACGCCTATTGTGTCTGAAATGCCTGATCCAACAAGGGATTTAGGTGAGAAAGAAACTAAACTTGAACTCGGTAAACTTCTAGAAGGAGTAATCGGAGGTGCTAAATATAAAGTTCATGTACCGGAAAAATGGAATGGAAAATTACTGATATATGCTCATGGATTAGTACAAGCATACGAGCCATTGGTAGTTACACTTGTAACCGATTCGCCAGATCATATCAAAATGATTGAAGAAGGTTGGATAATTGCATCAACCAGTTTTAGAAGAAATGGATTTATATTAGGAGATGCCTTTGAAGATATTGATAATCTAAGAGAATTTATAGAGTCTAAATATGGGAAATCCAGAATTGCTATTGTGCAGGGCTATTCAATGGGCGGATTAATAGCAGCAAGGATGTCGGAATGTGATTATAATTACGATGGATTTCTGGCCATTGGGGCTGTGTATGATATTTCAGTTAATTATGCTCCAAAGAAGCCTATACTTTTCCTGTCCAATCAGGATGAGGTTGATTTCCCTATGGAATACTGCGGAAATGTGAAAGAGGATTCAGTAAAACCTGCAGTATGGAGGGTTTCAAGAGATGGCCATTGTAATGTAAATGGAAAAGAAGTATCAGCATGTATTGATGCACTTTTAAATTGGATTGAAAACGATGAGATTATTTACGAAAAGGATATAACTATGGAATATGATTTGACGTCAAAAGCTGTTTTTGATAACAATGGTGCACAAGCAAAAATTATTGCTGTTGATGAGCCTAATTATAATATCGATACTGAATTTATTAAAGATGATCTTGAGAAACTAACTATAAAAAATGGTGAGCACTTTAATTTAATATTTAATGGAGACAAAGTATTCAAAGTACTATATGGAAAGTCTTATACTGATGTAGGTTTTGGGGAATGGGTGGCTTATTTGAATGCAAATGGTTATTTGAAAATTGCAAGGAATTTTTCAAGTATTGTTGATTATACTGATTGTAAGGTTGGGGATCGTGTGTACATAAAAAAGACTGATTGATGAGATGAACTGACTATTAAACCATTGCGGCCTTAATATGGTTTATAGTACAATATAATGGATGGAAATGCTGGTTAAGAAAGGGCAACGGATGAACCATTTTAAACGTATAACACTAAAAGCTTTATCTTATTTACGTAGAAAACTTAAAAAACAATATATAATTCAACGCAAGCTTATGAAACTGGCTACCTTACATTTCAGGCCAAGATATAAACTAATGGATCATAAAATTATGGCAGGAAGCAGAGAAATTCCTGTACGGATTTTTCGTCCGAAAAGCAATGCCACATCCGGTGTTTTGATTTTCTTTCACGGAGGAGGATGGGTAACTGGAAACATTGATTCTTATACCAATGTTTGCGTCAACATGGCCAATCAAACAGGGAATACAGTTGTTTCTGTTGATTACCTTCTTGCACCGGAGCATCCTTTTCCTGCTGGACTAGAGGATTGTTATTATGTTGCAAGGGAAATTTTCCAGAACCTTGAACTGTTGAATTGTAAAGAAAGTGATATAACCCTGATTGGGGACAGTGCAGGGGGAAATCTTGCTGCGGCGGTATCCTTGATGGCAAGGGATCGAGGGGATTTTTTTCCCGAAAAGCAGATTTTGATTTACCCAGCTACTCATAATGACCATACAGAAAATTCTCCGTTCCCATCAATAAGGGAAAATGGAACTGACTTTTTACTGACAAGTAAACAGATACAGGATTATATGGATATGTACGCCCCAAAGGAAGAGGATAGATTAAGTCCTTATCTTGCACCGTTGCTGGCACAAGATCTGTCAAAACAGCCGGATACTTTAATTATAACGGCTGAATATGACCCTTTAAGAGATGAGGGGGAGGCTTATGGTAAGCGTCTGAAGGAGTTTGGCAACAAAGTGAAGATGTTTCGAATGAAAGATGCTGTCCATGGATTTTTTTCTTTGCCGTGGAAGTCAGAATATGTGGTAAGAAGTTATGAAATAATAAACTGGTTTTTAAGTAGCTGTAATGGCAGGAGCGAGGAACTTATATGAGTTATCCAAAACGAATAGAATGGAGCAAATTGGATAATGCTTCAAAATTTTTTCCGGCTACATGCAATTACAGGGACCCTAAGGTGTTCCGAATTTCGTGTGAGTTGGTTGAAGAGGTGAAACCTGATGTTTTACAAGTGGCATTAGATAAAACCATCGAAAGATTTCCACTGTACAAGTCGGTTCTTAGGAGAGGGGTATTCTGGTATTATTTTGAAACAAGTGATACTCGTCCGGTGGTTGAAAAGGAGACTAATCCCGTTTGCACTCCGATATACAGAAAATACGAAAGGAATTTATTGTTCCGTGTATTTTATTACAAGAAAAGGATTAATATTGAAATGTTTCATGCTTTGTCAGATGGTACTGGTGCCCTATGGTTTATGAAGACACTGGTATACCATTATTTGTTGATCAGACACAAGGATGAATTGGGAGGTAAAATACCCGAACTCAATGATGATGCATCTATAAGCGGAAAGATGGATGATAGTTTTATAAAGCGTTATCCTGGGTGGAATATAAAAAAACAACTGGAAATGGGTTTTAAAAACAAGAGTTCAGTTAAAGCTTACAGCATAAGAGGAACGAGGACTGATGAATACAGAGTGAAAGTTATAGAAGGTGCTATGTCTGTAAAAGCTGCTTTAGAAGAAGCACATAAATATAATACGACATTAACTGTATTTTTCTCTTCATTGCTGATATGTTCTATATATGAGGACATGCCTGCACGTAAAAAAGATTATCCGGTGGTATTATCTGTGCCTATAAACCTCAGGCAGTTTTTCAGATCAGAGACTGCAAGAAATTTTTTTAGCACAATGAACATTAGTTACCGTTTGAAGACAGGCAAAATCGAATTGAGTGAAGTGATAGCGAGTTTGGGTGAAAGCTTTAAGAGAGAACTGACAGAAGAGCGACTTAATCAGCGTCTAGACTGGCTTATGTTTCTTGAAAGAAATCCGCTGGCAAGGGTAGTACCTTTGCCTATAAAGAATTATTCAATACGTATTGCAAATTCAATAATAGATATGGGGATCACTGCAGCTATTTCAAATGTGGGACAAGTAGCAATGCCCTCTGAGCTTGAAAGTTACATTTATCAGTTTAGCGTCATACCTAATGTAAAGAGGCCGCAAATGACAATGTGTACCTATGGAGACAGGTTGGTAGTGACGTTTGCCTCACCATTTAGAGAAACTGAATTGCAAAAGGCATTTTTCAGATCTCTTTCAAGAATGGGTATTGATATTGAAATTTCGTCAAATACTTAGGAAGAATTTTTTTCGTTATCCAGAGTAAGTAATTATATTTTAGACGTACCTTAGGAGAATAAGAATGATATTATGTAAACAGTGCAAGGTTTATATACGTGATAAGAAAACCGAATGCCCACTATGTGGAAATATTCTTGTGGATGATATCAACAGTATCGAGGGAGATGATGTTTATCCTCTTATACCTCCGGCTTATGAAAAGCATTTGGTGATACGTATTTTATTATTTATTTCAATCGTTGCAATTGTAATTAGTTATATTATTCATAAGTTATTCCCTACAAGTGTAAATTGGCCCATGCTAGTCCTTTTGGGACTACTTAGCACTTGGCTTAGTATAACTGACGCATTGCGTAAAAGGCACAATATTACAAAGTCAATTATGTGGCAGGTTATTATTGTATCTTCCCTGTCTATCTTTTGGGATTGGAAAATAGGATGGAAGGGATGGTCCTTTGATTTTGCTATTCCGATATTATGCATTGCAGCTATGATCGTAATGTATGTGACGGCAAAGGTTATGAGGCTAAGTGTTGTAAATTATATAGCATATTTTTTGTTGGGTGGATTGTTTGGCATAATCCCTGTTTTGTTTATTTTACTTGATCTGGTTACGGTAGACATACCTTCTATAATATCTGTTGCTGTAAGTATTATCTTTCTTTCTGCAATACTTATATTTAAGGGAGATAATATCAAACAGGAGCTGCAAAAAAGGATGCATATATAAGGAACAGGATACATAATTTAACCAGATAAATCTAATGATTTATTATGATGAAAATTGAAGATTTAAAAGCTGTATCCGGGTTGTATATAAATTATGAAACCCCTTGAAATATCAGTTTCAAGGGGTTATATATTGTTAATACATCATTACCTAATATATTCCTCTATAGTTTTGTCACCAATAAAGAGTTTATCGAGTACTGCCGTACCCTTATATATTTTTACTGAAACATATACATCCTCAGTACTATCCTGCGAGGTTTTTTCATTATATAATTTTTCAGCTGACGGTGCATCCTTTTCCGGCATATAGTATCTGTCAAAGGGAACTTGAAAATGTATTGTAGGGTTTCCGGAAGGTCCAGAATCGTTATAGTGCTTGTAAGTTACATAACTTATCTTTGTTTTTATATAGTCACCCGATTCAGGAGGTGCAAACGCGACATTTGAAAAATTGGCAAAACCGCTTATGTCATTCTCAATCAGTACATAAACTGTTTGATTTGAACGGTACTGTTTATCATCATCATCAACAGTTATTTCATTGTTTTCAACATTTATATAAAGGTATTTCCCTATGAATGGGTCGTAAGGATCTATAGGTTCTACCCTGAATTTGTATTCCTGACCATATCTTAAAACCAACTCCCGGGATAGTATAATTTGAGATGGAATAAGCAATTGCAAAACGGCAAGAACTATAAATATTAACAGCTTAATATTCTTTTTCATCTGAGCTCACTTCCTTCCTGTTCTTAAACAACACAATGTTTGAAACGATAAAGCCTGCTCCTACCAGTATAAAGGATATACCGCGTTCAAAGAAACCAAGATCGCTGTCGAAGAACCTAAGAATTATCAATAGGGATATAATCAGCATACCACCGTTCGTTAGACCAAGTTTTTGTTTTTTAATTCCATAGACAATTGTTCCTACACCAAGAACAAATACAAAAATATTATATATAAGCATTGGCAAGGTTTCTAAATTACCCATAGAGCCTAAAATATAGCATATTGCAGCCAGTAATGGTGAAAAACTATATAATGTTGAGAAGAAATCTTTCCTTCTTGTATTTTTATAAAAGAGGAAAAGAGCGGAACCGAGCAATAATAATACAAGAATATAGTCAACAATACCGGCTAAAGCGTTATACTCATAACTGTTGCGATAGTGTGTCCAGCCTATATCTCTCCAGAAGAAGGTGTTCGTATAAAGGAAAGACATGGCTATTGTACCTAAAGTGCCTACAATTGAAAATGGTTTTTGCCAGGTGTATTCCGCTTCCCTTCCGGAAAGTGCATCAACCAGAAGCAGCACAGCAAAGTAACTACTGTAAACAAGAATCCATAAGCCCGGAAGGACTTTTTCAAGAACTATGCCAAGTGCTACACATAAGTCAAAGGACATCATCCATAAAAGAATTACAGCACGGTTTGAAAGGGCTTTTGCCTTGAGATTTTTGATTAAAAACGGTATGAGTGCTGCAAACAACAGCCAGAACAGAACTGCGTTTCCACCGTCAGACTGAACAGAACCTGCCCAGATTGTTATACCGACAAGGTAAAATCCCGCTGGTATGACTGCATCAAAAATGTATACAAGGGGAAGAATCAAGAGCATCCATATTATAATGAAGGTCGAAAAATCTCCATGAATATTGTAGGTCTGGCTAATAAGTGAAATTCCAGCTCCCACAGCCAAAGTCAGAAATGCAGTAGAGCTTTCCGTCCAAACAAAGGAAGATCTTCTTTTTTGCAATACCCAGAAGCACAATACTTGTGCTATTATAAGCGGCAAAAGCGATAGTATTGTTCTTACAGGAATACTGAGTTCATCCCAGTTGCGTGCAAATAACAGGATAATACCGCTTCCAATTAATACCGCTCCTAATGTGCCAAAAATACCAAGGAGAATTTTCAGCCAGTTTGCTTCTTCCGGTTCACCGTAGTAGGTTTTGATTTTTTTAATGCTATCCTCCGGTATAATTCCGTCGGAAGCAAGTTTAGGCAATTGAGAGTATAGCCATTTGATTTTCTTAGTATCCATACAAACTCACCATCCTTATATTTATATTATACCTGAAATCAGGAATAAATTTAGATGACTAAAGTCATTAAAAACATGAAAATATCTTATTTATATATGACCAAAGTCACTATTTTTAAACAAAAAATAATACTGGCTGTATTATAGGGTATAGCAAAATTTAAATTGTTGTAAAATTCTTTTCACCATTTATATACTCTAAATAATGAAGAAATTTAACTGAAATCTCACAATGTTAAAATATTTATGATAAAATAAAAGTGGAAATGCCATATATTTTAGATGTTCCTGATTGATAAAATACTGGGGGGTATATTAATGAAAAAAAGTTTGGGCAAAATTTGTCGTCCAATTATTACAGCATTATTGATTTCTTTATTTTGTTGTACAAATGGTCTGGCAGCGGAATTTAATTATGGCGACATAAATGGAAATACTTCAGTGGATTCTATTGATTTTGCAATTTTGAGAACTTATTTGCTGGGAATGACGGAGTTGACTGGAAATGCCGCGAAGGCAGCTGATGTAAGCGGAGATGGTACGGTTAATTCTATAGATTTTGCTTTTCTGAGGCAATATCTTTTAGGAATAATTCAATCCTTTCCTGCACAGGCTCAAGTTACACCTACACCTACACTTGCACAATCCACGCCGACGCCTGTACCTGTATTTAGAAACGTTTCAGTGCATGATCCTTCCATTATGAAATCAAATGGGACGTATTATATCATAGGTTCACATCTTGCAGCTGCAAAATCTTCTGATTTGATGCAGTGGCAACAGATTTCTTCGAGTGTTGCAAACAACAATCCGTTGATACCGAATGTATATACAGAATTAAAGGCTTCCTTTGATTGGGCAGAAACAACTACCATGTGGGCTGGAGATATAATACAGCTTAAAGACGGCAGATATTACATGTACTATTGCTTGTGCAAGGGTGATTCACCGAGGTCTACTCTTGGCGTAGCTGTATCAAACAATGCCGAAGGGCCGTATAAAGACCTTGGGATTATATTGAAATCTGGTATGTGGGGACAGAAAGGTGAGGATGGAACAATTTACGATGCCACAAAACATCCTAATGTTGTTGACCCAGACGTATTTTATGATAAAAACGGAAAACTTTGGATGGTTTATGGTTCGTATTCCGGAGGTATTTACATATTAAGAATGGATGAAACAACTGGAAAACCTTTTTCGGGTCAGGGTTACGGAAAAAAACTGTTGGGATTGAATCACAGCAGGATTGAGGCACCTTATATGCTGTACAGTCCTGAGACTGATTATTATTACATGTTTTTGAGCTTTGGCGGTCTCGATGCCAATGGCGGTTATAACATAAGGGTGTGTCGTTCGAAAAATCCTGACGGTCCTTTTGTAGATGCTGCAGGAAAAGATATGATTTATTGCCATGGTGCATCAGGTACTCTTTTTGATGATGTATCCATTGCACCTTATGGGGCGAAGCTGATGGGGAATTTCAGATTCTCTGAAAGTGGAACAGGTTATGTATCTCCGGGCCACAACTCGGCATATTACGATCACCAGACTAATAGATATTTTATCATTTTCCATACCCGCTTCCCGGGACGTGGAGAAGTACATGAGGTTAGAGTACATCAGATGTTCATAAATGGAGACGGGTGGCCAGTAATTGCACCACAGCGTTATGGTGGTGAGACTATCGGTAAATATTCTGTTGATCAGGTAAGTGGTGATTATAGTTTTGTAAATCACGGTACAAATATATCAGCGGATGTGAAAAACTCTGTCAGGATATCACTGAATAAAGATGGTACTATTTCAGGAAATGTAAGTGGAAGGTGGCAGCTTTCCGGTGATAATAAAATTTCTCTGACTATCGGAGGAGTGGTCTATAACGGTGTTGTACTTATGCAGTGGGATGCAGGACTTAATAAATTTGTTATGACCTTTAGTGCATTATCGAAGGGTGGTAATGTTGCGGTTTGGGGAAGTCACCTATAAAAAAATGAATGACAGATAAGGGGTTATATGTGCAAGGGGTCATTTTACAAGCTCTAACGGGTTTCTAAAATGACCCCTTGCAGTACTTCGTTTTTTCCGCCACATCCAGGAAGTTTTTTTAGTGTGAAGCCTGCATCAATAAGTGCTCGTTTTACGGCACCTGCTACAGTAAAAGTAGAACAGGTTCCATTATGTTTTGTCTTTTTTCCAATTTCTATAAGCAGTTCGGGACGCCATATTGAAGGGTTTTTCTTTGGGCTGTGTCCGTCAAGAAACCACACATCGCAGTACTTTTTCAAAGCATTTACCATTTCGAGAGCTTCTCCTATCCAAAGTTTCAGGTCAATGGTTCCAAAAGCTTGATGTATTTTCACTGAATGCCAGCCGGGTACACTGATGTCGATACTTTGATATGCCTCTAAAAGAGTATCGATTTCATCACTTACTCGATCCCTGAACTCATTTAGCAGATGGAGCATTCTGTCAGGACTCATGGGGTACAATTCAACAGTATTGTATTCTATTGAAATATGCCTTAAACCGCTTTTATTCAAAAACTCCATAAGAGAAACCAGTACACGGCCAGCACCAAAACCTGTTTCACCTATAATAAAAGGGGTTTTTGATTGAGCAGCAATTCGTTCAAGCAGGTTATTATTCCTGAAATAAATCTGCTGTGCTTCGTCTATTGCATTAACAACATCAAAATAACGGTCATCAAAATGCTCATTTACAAGATGTGGAGGTATTAACATATATATCACTCTCCTTTTACCTTTTAGTTGATTTTCTTGGTGCAACCATATTCTGCACCTTGATTATTATTTCATATCGCAAAGAGAAAAGCAATCGAAGAAGTTAATAAAATAATAATATACATTTGTACCTCAACTTTCTCATTCTCATATTGTATTGATTTGTCAGTAAATAGTATAATTAAGACATGGAACTATTGAGTTTTTGCAAATGTTTTGGGAGGGGAACAGATAATGAAAAGAAGAAAAAGATTAAATTCAGTGTTAGGATTATTTGTTTGTTTTGCATTGTTATCAACTTCAATAATTTTTTCGCAAGGTTATGTGGGTGCAGCAAGTGATTTCAAAACTGAAATTGACGAGGCCTACAACTGGTTGTGTGAACAAAAGGTATCGTCGGGGAATGCTTTTGCAGGATTGGTTGACAGTTTTGAAGATTATTGGTCGGACGGTTCACAAGTGGCAAAAGAGTATACTTATGACCAGGCAGTTGCAGCTATTGCATTCCTGTTGGCTGGAGACACAGCAAGTGCAAAAGGTGTGTTGGATGTGCTTAAAGCCACTCAGGATAATGAAGGTTTCTGGATTAATTCATACTGGTGGAATAACGGTGCAGGAGAAGAAATCAGAAAGCATGTGGGCCCTGTTATGTGGGTATGTCTGGCTGTTATGAATTATGAAAAGATTACGGGAGATACTGTTACATATCATCAGATGGCAATAGAGGCTATTGACTGGTGCCTTAGGTTCCAGCAGCCCAATGGTGCATTATCTGGTGGAGAAACCACATGGGATAGTGGTGATGGATCGTGGACAAATGAAGTGTGGAGCAGCACAGAACAAAATATAGATGCTTATGCTTCATTAGTTTACTTTGCAGATACTACGCCTTCAAAAGCTTCTGTTTATACTGCAGCAGCTTCAAAAGTAAAGGGCTTTCTTGACAACGTGGTATGGGATAATTCAAAAAACAGATGGTATGGCGGATATAAAAATAATACAAATACCATAGATTACAGTGTTCCAATGGATGTTAATCCATGGGGAGTTTTAGCACTTGGTGCCAATGGAACTCATAATTATAAGGATTCTATCAGTTATGTTGAAAATGCAGACGGTAATCCGGGTACCCTTTCAAATCCGCGTTATAAAAATACTCTGCCTTATGGAAACACAACAATTACAGCTTACGACTTTGACTGGCAGAACAGCGGGGCTACTGCACCTGATAATATAGGTGGTGGAATACTAGGTGCAGATATCTGGTTTGAAGGCTCTGCGTTCATGTCATGTGCGTACAGCATGTTGGGCAACGAAACTAAAGCAGATTATATATTAACTGAATTAGCTAAAAAACAAGGTAAAGATGGCTCTAAAAAAGGTGGTCTTCCATATTGCCTTAAGGGAACAAATAACGGCTACTGGCTTATGGCACAACAGAATTGCGTATCAAGTACAGGGTGGTTTATAATTGCAGCTTCAAAATGGAATCCGTTCACAGGTGAATCCACAAAAGGTTCATCACCGACGAGCTGCCCGTCTTCAACAAAAACTCCAGTTCCAACTGTCAGTCCATCAGGAGGCGGAATTGCCGTAGGTTATAAAGTAGGTGATTTTAGTGCTCTCCTGGATTACTCAGATTCAAAATTATTAGTTACGTTGATCCCGACAGTATCAACTGCTACAACTACTAACATATGGTACACAAATGTATTTAATCCCAATGCTCTGAATCAGGCAGTAGCAGGATACTCAATTGGCTCAAAGAATTCATCCGGCAACTATATAGTTAACATTCCTAACCCGTCCATTGTGGCTGACGGAACAGTATACTTATTCCTTGCAACTAATTCTGGTGATACCGGTTGGGTTAAATGTAATGTTTACGAATCACCAGTGGCAACACCAACACTAACACCAACACTAACACCAACACCAACACAAACACATGAACTTACTCCTGAAATTCCATCTTCTACTGTAATGTATGGTGATGTGAGTAATGATGGGAAAGTTAATTCTATTGATTATGCTCTGATGAGAAGTTATTTACTTGGCATCATTAAGGATTTTGCGTGTGAAAATGATTTGCTGGTATCGGATTTAAACAACGATGGCAAATTTAATTCAATAGATTTTGCATACATGAGAAGTTATTTGTTAGGTATAATTAATGTTTTTCCTGTAGAAACAAAATAATGTGATGTCAATTGTAAAATGGTTGGTGTAACCCATGTCAATGCTAATGAATATGATATTATGTAAACAATAGTTTGTTGGGGAGAATTGATATGCAGCACGAAATTACACAACCATCGAGATTGTTGAATAAGCATGGTGAATTAATACAAAAAGGGTATGCTACATCATTGATTTTAGAATACAGAAGGAAAGATGTTAAGGAAAGACTAAGACTTAAAGAGTGGGATTATTACCTGATATACAATCAGGATTTTGGTGTGGCGTTGACGGTTGGTAGTATACCTTTTGCAGGTTTAATCAGTGCAACTTTTATTGATTTTAAGAATCCAAAGGAAAGAACTAAAAGTTTTGTAAGTGTATTTCCACTCTGGAGGGTAAAGATGCCTGAATCATCTATTGTGGGAGATATATTGTATAATGATGGGCGAGTAAATGTTTGCTTTAAGCATGAAAATGGTGTGCGGAAATTGTATATGAAAATGAGGAATTTTGAAGAGTGGAGTGAGTTTGAGGCATCAATAACACTTTTTTGCGATCCAAAGGATTCTATGGTAATTGCAACACCTTTTAAAGAAGATGAAAAGAAGTTTTATTACAACCAGAAAATTATTGGTATGAGAGCCTGCGGAGAAGTATGCTATAAGGATAAAACATACAAGTTCTTGCCAGGTTCTTCTTTTGGACTGTTGGATTGGGGTCGCGGAGTGTGGCCTTACAAGACAACCTGGTATTGGAGTGCGGGACAAGGAATGGTAGGCAATAAGGTGTTTGGTTTTAATCTTGGCTATGGCTTTGGAGATACCTCGGCTGCAACTGAAAACATGCTGTTTTGTGATGGAAGGGCAAACAAACTAAAAAATGTTGTTTTTATAATCCCAAAAGGCAAAAACAATGAATTTGAATATATGAAACCTTGGGTTGTAACTTCTTCCGATGGACGGTTTGAGGCGGATTTTATTCCTATTTTAGACCGTAGTGTCAATTTGTCTGCTGTTTTGTTATCAACCGATCAACACCAGGTGTTCGGCAGGTTTAATGGTAGAGCAGTACTTGATGATGGAAGTGTAATCAAATTAAAGGATTTTTTGGGATTTGCAGAAAGAGTGGAAAATAGATGGTAGTTATTTGTCCAGTATCGCCTGGCAGGACATTAGGCCAGTGCTTTTTAACATTGCAAATTTCTAGTTTTTCATAATGTTAAAAAGCACTTCATCTGTTTGTGCCTTGCATGCTCTAGAAATTAATTCTGTTAATCAGCAAAAAACATAGGATGTGCATTTTGCATAATTCATTTCTAGAAATGAATTATGTTCAAAAGCACCAGGAAGTAAATGTACAAAAATTTTAAGAATATATTTTTTGCTTAAAAGTGTACAAACATGCTAAGAATATGCAAGTAGTGCAAGATGAAATTTAATATGGATTGTATACAAAATACTTAAAATTTAAATTTTTTATCTCCAAATTGTAGAAATTTTTAATAATTATTGATATAATGATATAAGATAATATTGATTGCAAATTCGAAATTGAGAATTAATAAAATTCAAAAGGTTTAATGTGTTAGTTTGATTTATATTGTGCTTACAAACTTCTTTAAATAAATATAAGTAAAATATTGAGGAGGATGCAGCAATGAAAGAATTTGGAATCGATTGTAGATTTAATTATCTTGGACCGAGTAAGCCGGTATTACCTTGTAAGGAAGCATTAGGGTTGAATTTAAGACCCGGTGAGCAGGTAAAGGTTTTTCAAGATGAAATTGTATTTAATGGTACTGTGGTATATGATGATCAGTTGCCTCAAAAGTATCAGTGGTATGTAAATCTTGATTGATTTTTACAGATAACTATGTGCATTTTTAACATTCTGAAAGACTAGAAATTAGTAATGTTTAAAAGCACCAGAAATTTTTCTTTTTTGCTTGTGATCTAAGTCCCACGAAGTATATGACAGGAGCAATTTGCCATTGATAACTACAATGACAAATACTCCTGTTTTTTATATAACAATACCTGTAAATCTTAGTGGACCCGGAAGATCTGCATTGTAAATATTGGATTATTATTGAGAGGTAAAGTCTCAATTGTAAAAACTTTTCTGCTGAGTGAAGACAGTTTTTTTATATTTTTGTGGAATTGTTTTAAAATATAGAGTAAAATTATAAATTGTAGAAGTTGAAAATTATTTTACTATTATATTATTCCAAATGTAAAATAATGCAAATAATTAAGTTTTAACAATAAATAATTTTATGGAGGCCAATCATGAATTTAAGAAAAATTTTGCCCATTGCATTGAGTGTATCACTACTTTTTAGTGTCACTGCATGCAAGAAGTTCGGAGAGTTTAACGGCACTAAAAATCCAGATGCTGTTGTAGCAACAGTTGGAGAAGAGAAGATTACAGCTAAGGAATTCGAATTTTACGTCAATATGGAAAAAAGTCAGATTGAAGGCCAGGAAGGTTTGGCTGATAAAAGTGCTGCCGAAAAGAAAAAATTCTGGGAATTAGCAGAGAATGCTGAAAAGAAACAAACAGTTTTAGATAATACTTTTAACAACCTGACAGAACTTAAAATTTTACTCATGAGTGCTAAAAAGGATAATTTCAAATTGGAACAAACAGATATTGATAATGTGAATAGTGGTATAGAAGAGTTTATTAATACTGAGGGAGAAGGCGACAAGAAAAAAGCTGAAAAAAAGATGCAGGAACTTTACGGAGTTTCAATAGAAGATTATAAAGCAATGTACGAGCAATATATGCTTGCTTACATCAATTATGCTACTAATCAACCAGGTAAAATTGAAATCAGCGAGAGTGATATAAAAGCAGAGTTTGAAAAGAACAAAGAGCAACTTAATAAGGTAACTGTAAAACATGTACTTGTTTTAACCAACGACAGTGAAACACAGGAACCACTTCCGGAAGATAAAGTTGCAGAAAAGAAGCTTCTTGCGGAAGAAATTCTTAAAAAGGCAAAAGCAGGTGAAGATTTTGAAGCATTAGTAAAACAATATTCTGAAGATCCAGGCTCGAAAGATGAAGGTGGAGAATATACTTTTGCTAAGGGTGAGATGGTGCCTGAATTTGAAGAATGGGCATTTAATGCAAAAGATGGTGATATGGACATTGTAAAGACAGCATATGGTTTTCATGTTATGAAATTTATAAAACATGTGGAAGCATCTTACGATGTAGAAAAGGATTCCATTAAGCAGAATATTCAGCAAGAGCAATTTGCAAACAATATGGATGATCTGAAGGCGAAAAATCAATTGGTTAAAAATCAGGAAGTCATAGATAAATTGGATTTGTTCTGATAACTAGTGCCCCGTACTGTGTAAAACGAAAATCCGAGAATCTTGACGATTCAACAAGTTCGCAGGATTTTCGTTGAGTAAATATTTGAGAAACACTGTACTATATAATTATCAGGGACAATTATAAACCTGTGAGAACACATGCATATGTGATTTCACAGGTTTTATTGAAATTAAGGAAATTATGGTGTTGATTGATAATTATAATGTAGCTGTGCATTATAAAATGTGAACAAAAAAATAGTATTTACTTGCACTGCTTCTTGATATATTATATTTTTGTAAGCAAATAATTAGGGAAGTATGGTGATAGTATGGATGAGAGGTTTACTTATAATTCCTATCTTGTTCGCAGAAAGATTTTGAATCTTATTGGTACAGCTTTTCACTTTTATGATCCGATGGGAAATGTTGTTTTGTATGCAAATATGAAAGCGTTTAAGCTTAAGGAAGATATTACAGTATACAGCGGAGAGGATAAGCAAGAACCTATGCTGAATATAAAAGCCCGTAATATAATTGATTTTTCTGCTACATATGATGTATTTGATGCCCAATCAAATGAAAAGGTTGGAGGATTGAGGAGAAAAGGCTTCAAATCTATACTTAGAGATGAATGGCTGGTTCTAGACGAATATGACAACGAAATAGGTACAATTAAAGAAGATAGTACCGCACTTGCTCTTGTAAGAAGATTTCTTGTTAATCTTATTCCACAGTCGTATAGTTGTGTGGTAAACAATAGTGATGTTTGTACTTACAAACAAAACTTCAACCCTTTTGTTATAAAGATAAACATTGATTTTTCAATGGACAGAGATAATACTTTCGACAGACGTTTAGGTATAGCAGCAGGATTGCTTTTATGTGCAATTGAAGGAAAGCAGTATTAGATATAACTAAAAAGTAAGTTCCTACTCTGAGAGACGAGAAATTTAGGGTCGGAGAAATTCAGCAAACTTAAAAAAATAACGAGGTTTGATTATGGAGAAGGGAAACAGGGTTGCTGTTATCGGAATAGTTGTTAATAACCGTGAAGACACTTCCCGGAAGGTCAATGAGGTTTTAAGCAATTTTGGAACAATTATTGTAGGTAGAATGGGTGTTCCATACCGGGAAAAAGGTATATCTGTTATGTCAATAATAGTGGATGGTACAAACGATGAAATAGGTGCTTTGACAGGAAAACTCGGAAATATTAATGGAATTAAAGCAAAAGTTGCTTTAACATATTAATCAGGTGGTATTAATAATTTAATAATGAGTATCTGAGGTATGGGGTGTCTGCCCGATATCAAGGAGAGTGAATTCGGCTGAAGGTGCGAAAAATTCTGCACTATTGCACAAGATACGTTGCAATATAGTTTTAAGCAGCATTTTCGTATTTTCGTATGAATGCCTGACGAAATGGATTATGTCTTATCGAAGGGGGAATGGATATGTATTGTTTATTTGTGAACTCTTCTTGACTTTTTGGTCTTGAAGAGTTTTTTGCTTGGATCACAATATATAAACAGGGGGATAAACAATGAGTGGTTTTATTAACGAAGATAAAATATTTTCGATTTTAAATAAGTCAGTAAATCCTGACAAAACAGAGGTCAGTGAAATTATAAGCAAATCCAGAGAATGCAAAGGGCTTACGCTTGAAGAAACCGGGAAGTTGTTATTTGTAGAAGACAAGGAACTTCTTGAGGAAATATATGCTGCAGCAAAATATATAAAAAACAAAATATATGGTAAAAGGGTTGTGCTGTTTGCACCTTTGTATACTGGCAATGAATGCGTTAATAACTGCCTTTATTGTGGCTTCAGAAAAGATAATAAGGAACTACATAGAAAAACACTTGGACTTGAGGATATTGTAAATGAAGCTAAAGCCATAGAAAGCCAGGGACATAAGAGACTTCTTCTTATATGCGGTGAGCATCCAAAAAAGACAGATGTAGGGCACTTTACCAGAGCAATGGATGCTATATACAAGTCAACCGATATAAGGAGAATAAATATAGAAGCAGCACCAATGACAGTTGAAGATTATAGGGAACTTAAGGAAGCGGGAATAGGTACTTATGTTATTTTTCAGGAGACATATCATCGTGAGACTTATAAGAAGATGCATCCGGTAGGATTAAAAGCCGATTATGACTGGAGAATAACTGCTATTAACAGGGCGTTTGAAGCTGGAATTGATGATGTTGGAGTGGGAGCACTTCTTGGACTTTATGACTATAAATTTGAGGTTTTAGGCCTCTTAATGCACTGTGGGCACTTTGAAGAACGTTTTGGAGTAGGACCTCATACCATTTCAGTTCCAAGGTTACGTCCTGCACTAGGCTGGGGGCTTGAACAAATACCGTACATGGTAAATGACGAGGAGTTTAAAAAGATTGTTGCGATATACAGGCTCTCTGTTCCATATACAGGTATGATACTTTCAACCAGGGAAAAGGCAGAGTTCAGGGATGAACTTTTAAGTTTGGGTATTTCACAAATCAGTGCGGGCTCAAAGACAAACCCGGGTGGGTATGCAGAGGATGATGACAAAGCAGATCAGTTTGAGATCAGTGATAACAGGAGTTTGCCTAAAATGCTTGAGACCATATGTGACAAAGGTTATATTCCAAGCTTCTGTACTGCCTGCTACAGAAGGTGCCGTACAGGAGAACACTTTATGGAATATGCAAAGGAAGGAGAAATACACGAATTTTGCCAGCCTAATGCAATTCTTACTTTTAAGGAGAATCTGATAGATTATGGAAATGAAGTGCTTCGTAAAAAGGGCGAATCAATAATTCTAAGAGCTTTAAATGAAATAGATGATGAGCATATGAAGTCGGAAACTGTTAAGAAATTAAAAGAGATAGAAATGGGCAAAAGAGATTTGTATTTTTAATAAAAGAAGTAAATGGAATAGTATTTCCATTAAACCATTTGAGGAATTAGGGAATATACAAAATACCGGCTGAAAGGAAGTGTTATTTTGGATATGAAAGCATATTTAATTATGGCACAAAACTCGTCAGAAATGCTTATAATTAATAAATTACTAAACAATAACAATATAAATACAGATATGGTTCCAGCACCACCGGAGTGGGGAACAGTTTGTGCAATTGCAATTAAAATTGACTATACTAATTTGGAGGCGTCAAAAAATATCATAAATTTGGCCGGTATTCGTACAGCCAAAATACTTGAAGATCATAAGTTAAAGCTCCAGGGTCTTATAGATAGAAAACTTGGTTTGGTTGTTTCAGAGCAGTTTTTGGAAATACTTAAAAGAATTGAAAATGGGGACGAACTCCAAAAAGAAGATATCATTTATCTTTTGTCTACCGACAAAAAGAGGGAGATTGATGCAATATTTGCTGCTGCAGATAGAATCAGAAAAGAGACGGTGGGAGATGTTGTGGATATCAGAGGTGCTATAGAATTTTCGAATTATTGCAGAAAAAACTGCAAATATTGCGGTATTGGAGGGAAAAACACTGAAGTAAAAAGATACAGGATGACTGAAGACGAGGTTATGGATGTAGTCGGATACTTACATAGTATAGGCTTGAGGACTGTAATACTTCAGTCTGGAGAAGACCCATTCTGGAGCACTGATAAAATCGTAAATATTATAAAAAGAATCAAGGCAGCGACTGGTATGAGAATAACATTAAGCGTTGGTGAAAAGACTTTTGAAGAGTATGCTGCGTTTAAAAATGCTGGTGCCGACAACTTTCTGCTGAAAATTGAAACTACAAACAGAGAGATTTTTAATGAGATACATCCAGATGATGAATATGAGGTAAGGCTTCAGTGCTCAAAATGGCTCAAAGAACTTGGGTACATAAACGGATCCGGTAATATCATCGGACTTCCGGGTCAGAAGATTGAGGACATTGCAGAGGATATTGTTTACTTCAGACAAATGGGTATAAACATGATCGGAATAGGTCCCTTTATTCCTGCTAAAGGATCACCTTTTGAAAATCGTCCTCATGGGGATATTGCACTTACTCTAAGGACAGTAGCTGTTACGAGGATAGTTTGTAAAAAGGTGTACATTCCGTCAACAACAGCCTTAGCATCACTTAGCAAGGATGCACAGGTATGGGCGTTGAATGCGGGAGCAAATACTATAATGCTTATAAATACACCAGTACATTACAGAAACAGCTATAACATATATGACAATAAGAACATGGTTGATCTGAGGTCTGCTGTCTATGCAATTGAAAAGGCTGCTAACAGGAAGCTTCCTTCATACCTGAAGCTTCCCTCAAATATTGAACTTCATGAAGTGTATTAGCAGGTACAAGCCTGAGCGTATAAGGCTTTAAACTATAAAAATTGGAAGGTGGTAATTGAAATGAATAATACTCCTGTTGCCAATAGGCTACATATAGCCATTTTTGGAAGGCGTAATGCAGGTAAGTCAACGCTGATCAATGCTCTTACAGGTCAAGATATAGCGGTTGTATCAAATGTTCCGGGTACTACGACAGATCCGGTTTATAAAACTATGGAACTCTTACCATTAGGTCCTGTAGTTATAATAGATACTGCCGGAATTGACGACTTTGGAGATTTAGGAAACTTACGGATGGAAAAAACATATGATGTTTTAAGAAAGACTAATTTTGCTATTTTTGTATTTGATGCTAAAGAGGGCATAACTGAATCCGACATAGACTTTTTACAGCAGATCAAAAGCAGGGAAATAGCGGTTATCGCAGTATTGAATAAAAGCGATATGATCAAGACAGAAACCTCGGGAATCAATGAATATAAAAAGAAGTTAGGTGTGCCTGTCTGTGAGATAAGTGCACAGAACAGAACCGGAATTGAAGAATTAAAGCAAATGATTGCCAAGCATGCAAAGTTTGATGAGGCAAATATGTCAATAGTGGGGGATCTCATAAATCCGGGGGATGTAGTTGTACTGGTAACACCTATTGACAGCGGAGCTCCTAAAGGACGACTGATTTTACCACAGCAGCAGACTATAAGGGATATTCTTGACAACGATGCAATAGTTGTAGTAACAAAAGAGTTTGAACTTAAAGAAACTCTTCGAAGCCTCGCAAAAAAACCATCTCTTGTTATAACTGACTCACAGGTATTCTCAAGGGTTTCTGAAGATACTCCTGAAGATATAGGGTTGACATCTTTTTCCATATTGTTTGCAAGGTATAAAGGTGAACTAGTTCAAATGGTAAAAGGTCTTAAAAAAATTGAGGAATTGAAAGCCGGCAGCAGGGTGCTGATTGTGGAGGGTTGTACTCATCACCGTCAGGAAGATGATATAGGAAAGGTCAAAATACCACGTTGGCTAAGGCAGATGTCCGGAACGGAAATTGAATTCGAATGGGCTTCTGGTACATATTTTCCAAAGGATATAGATAAGTTTGATCTTATAGTTCACTGCGGAGGATGCATGCTCAATAGATCGGAAATGCAATACAGAATAAATTATTCACATGAAAGAGATGTTGCCATTACAAATTACGGTATGTTGATAGCATATACACAGGGAATATTGAAACGAGCACTTAAACCTTTTCCATCTGCATATATTCATTTTTTCTGAGTTGGCAAACTTATCAGAAGAAAAGCAAATTTTAATAGTGCCTTTAGCAAAGGGGAAATTTTATGATATATCTTGACAATGCTGCGACTTCCTATCCCAAGCCCGATAGAGTTTATGACGAAATATATAAGTGTATGAAAGAGTACTGTGCAAATCCTGGGCGCGGGGGACATGATATGTCCTTGAAATCAGGAAGGGCAATTATGGAGGCAAGGGAGATAATAGCGGACTTTTTTAATATAAAGGACCCTATGAGACTTGTGTTTACAAAAAATGCAACGGAATCATTAAATATTGCCATTAAAGGAGTTTTGAAGAAAGGCGATCATGCAATAACAACCAGCATGGAGCATAATTCTGTAATAAGGCCTTTAAGAACCCTTGAGAGAGATTTGGGAATTGAACTTACAGTAGTAAAGGGTAATGAGTTTGGTGAAATAGATGCCGAGGATATAAAAAATAGTATTAAGTGCAATACAAAAATGATCATATGTACTTTGTCTTCAAATGTAAATGGTATAATTATGCCAATAAAAGATATTGGTGGGATAGCTAAAGAAAAGGGAATAGTTTATTTGGTTGATGCCTCTCAAGGTGCAGGAACTATTGAAGTAGATGTAGAATATATGAATATAGACCTGATGGCTTTTCCAGGACACAAAGCACTTCTTGGACCTCAGGGAACAGGTGGGCTTTATGTTGGTGTCGGAATTGAAGTAAACTCAATTGTACAGGGAGGGACCGGCAGCAGTTCCGAAAATATGTTCCAACCGGAAATATTGCCGGATGCTTTAGAAAGCGGCACATTAAATACACCGGGAATAGTTGGTTTAAGCAGCGGGATAGAATTTATAAATTCTTTCGGACTTTTGAATATAAAAAACTATAAAAATTTGCTGATAAATAAAATATATGATGGACTTTCTAATATAAAAGGAGTTATAATATATAGTAAAAAAGAAATGAAAAATAATTCTGGTATCATTGCCTTCAATTTTAAGGAAATTGATTCCACTGAAGTGAGTTATGTACTTGATAAAGCTTATGGGATTGCAACAAGAGCGGGATTACATTGTGCTCCCCTTGCCCATCAGACTCTAGGCACAATTAAAGGTGGAATTGTAAGAATTAGTGTGGGTTGTTTTAATACTCACGAAGAGATGGATATACTGCTAAGTGCTTTAGGCGAAATATCAGATAATATGAAATATGATGTGTAAGAAATTTACATAACATGCAAAAAACAAATTTTCAAGCCATAAAATTTATATGTTGGAAAATGTATAGTTTGTGTGCTATAATATAATTTATAAATTAAATATAGAATAACATGCATATCTATATTATATAAAGATTATTTTAGAGTGAAATATACAATACTGAAGTCTACGGTATCAACCGCCCGTAAGTGTTGTGTATGAACGGATTTTTTATTTATTTGTGAGTACAATGTTAAAAAGACATGGGGTTTGAGGGGGATTATTTGATGCTGTTTGATTTGTTTAGCAGTAAGACTTCTATGGTTTGTATTGATGTCGGCTATAGGAATATTAAAGTTGTGGAAGTTTCAGTTAAGAAGAATAACTCTATTTTTATTGAGAATTATGGTATTGTGCCGACACCTCATAATAGTATAAAAAATGGTGCTATATATGATGTTGATCAGGTTCTTACTTCAATAAAAGCTCTTGTCAAAGAGCAGAATATGAAAGCTAAGAATGCCAAGATTATTATGTCTGGTACAAACATTATTACCCGTATTTATCTTATAGACAAGGTGACAGGTGAGAATGAGGATTTCACCATAAAAAACTCAATGCCGCAGTTTCTTCCTGTTGACATAGATAATTATAGGGTTGACTATAAGATCCTTCAAACAATAAAAGAGCGGGAGACAGAGAAATACAAGGTTTTCGTAACTGCGGTTCCGAGAAATATCCTGCAAAGTTATGTTGATGTATTGCAAGGTCTGGATTTAAAACCTCTTGCCGTAGACATTCCTGCAAACAGTACTGCCAAATTTTTTAACAGAGAAATATACACTAAAGATATGGAGAACTTTTACGCAAAGAGAAAATACAAAAAAGTTGAAAGTGATACCTATGCAGTTCTTGACTTTGGTTCAGAGACTACAATTGTTAATTTTCTGAAGGACAGGGTTCTTGAATTTAATAAAGTTATCCTGTCAGGAAGCTCAAACATGGACGAACATATATCTAGGGAATTGGGAATAACCCCGCTTGAAGCTGAAAAGATTAAAAAGCAATATGGTATGGTTGTTCCAAACAATCTTTCTAAGAGAGACCACGTGGTTGCTTATGGAAAGATCAGCGCGTTTATTGAAAGGCTTGCAAAGCAAATAGTAAAATGCTTTGAGTTTTATATAGACAGGTGTTATGGTACTCCGATATCGAAGATATTTATTATAGGCGGAGGTTCTCAACTTAATGGCCTTAGCCAATATTTATTCCAACTCTTCAATGTTCCGGTGTACCCTGTTGGACTTCTTAACTTAAAAGGGGTTGAACTTAAGAAAACCCTCGATAAAGAGAAGTTGAATTATCTGATTAATTCAGTTGGAATTTCACTGTAATTTAAAGCTTATTAGAATATAGGAATATATTATTTTGTACCCCAATATAAAAATATTGGGGTATTTGACTTAACCTCTTTCGAACGAAGTGAAAGAGGTTAAAACGTAGGGGCTCGATGCCCCGGAGTTTTTATTGTTACTTTGAATATAATTTATAATATAATAAAAAATATTAATTATTATCAGACTTTAATTGAATTTTGAAGTATAGTATATTAAAATAGTAAATGAGGTGGTTGTTAATGGATCAGAGCTTAATTAAAAAATTAGTGACAATAGTATTGTTGATTATTTTGTTTGTAATTTTGTTTAATGTTTTATCCTGGCTGGCGTATAGATTATTGCCGATAGCTTTGTTGATTTGTGCCGGATATGTTGTTTACAAGTTGGTTAAAAGAAATAATTAATTTTTGTAGCTTAAAAAATGTTAAGGGATAACAAAAAACAACATATTATTTCATATTTTGCAAACATTATCGAATCCTAATAAAAAACAGGAGGCTATTTCTCCTGTTTTTTATTATTGGTGTGCCCAGTGAGCACACGTTCTAACGGGTGAAAGTCCCCAATCCACCCGACAGTGGGAAGGATACAGCCGAAGCCAAGGGTGTCCAGTGTGAACTGGAATCTGAAGAAAGGATTAGGCAA
>JAEWSG010000004.1 GCA_023398495.1 Bacillota bacterium | reverse complement strand
AGCTGAGCATAAAGGATATAATTGAAGGAGGTACAATTGATAATATTAAAATAGATGAAAACATTATTTACAGCCAGATTGACAAGTCGGATAAAAGCATTTGGTCATTTATGCTTATGAGCGGTTATCTTAAACCTGTGAAACTGGACTTGGAAGAGGATGGCGTTTACTGTACTTTGAAGGTACCAAACAAAGAAGTCCATTACTTTTTCAGAAACATGATGCAGGACTGGTTTGATGAGACCATAAAAGGTGGCAGTGTCGAGCAGATGCTAAGAAGTTTGCTTACAGGTGATATAGATACTTTTTATGAGATATTTGCATACACGGTTATAAATGTTTTAAGTTATAATGATTTGGGGGAAGATCGTTCAGAAAGTTTTTACCATGCTTTTGTGTTGGGAATGCTAGTGTATATTGACAAGGAATATGATATAAAGTCTAATAGAGAATCTGGCTTTGGAAGATATGATGTAATTATTATTCCGAAAGATAAGAGTAAAAAGGGTGTAATAATTGAGTTTAAAAAGGCTAGTACGTTGAAAAATGAGACGATAGACCAAGCATTGGATTTGGCATTAAAGCAAATAGAAGAAAAGAAATACGATTGTGAGCTTAAGGCTCTTGGTATAAAGGATATTGTTAAGGTGGGAATTGCGTTCAAGGGTAAAGCGGTTAAAATTGCTACAGTATAAGGGATAACGACAAAATAACTTCTAATTCTTGAAGACGTTTTTTCTGCCTGTTTATATGTCTGATTTCTAGTAAAACAATTCTGCTAGAGTGCTTCAAAAGTATAATCATTTTCGTGATTTATCTACATAATACAAATAGTGATTATTTCTCAGGAGGTATCTTATGGAAAATTCATATTTGAAAATGGTTGCAAATAGATGCAGCTTGTTATGGCCTGATGAGGGCTCGTATAAGTGTTGGAAGGATAAAGCTACACCTTCTGTTTATTTCTATAAGGACCTGAGTATAAATAAAGTGATTGACAGCCTAATGTTTAAGGAAAATGATAGGGAGAAAATAAGCCAATTATTTAAAAGTCCATGTACCAGCAAAGAGGTATTGGAATATAGATTGGATATCATGCAGGACTTTGTGGAAAATCAATGGCTTATAAATGATTTTAAAGAACTTGTTAAAAATATGGTTTTTATCCAAAACTCCTTCAAGAGAAAAATTTCAAATCCGAAAGGAATTCATGTTCAAACCTGTTTTTTCGAACAAGCGTCTAAATATGTTGATTTAATTTCTAGTATAAGGGAGTGCCTTGATTCCGGAAAGGGAAGTATACGTTCAACAGGCCTTAAACGGCTACTTAGCTATGCTGAGATGCTTGTACACGAACGTGATTTTAAAGATATGAAGGACGATATAAAAAGGATAGAGGAAGAGTACAAAAACATCTCGGAATTGTACCTTGAGTTTGGATACTATGAGGGTTTGAAGGATATTGTTATTGACCTGGATAAGACCAAAAAGAATGCTATAGTAAATGAACCTCTGATATCACAATTGCTGAATTACGGTTCAGCTTTTTTGGAAGATTGGGATAAAAATTACTGTAGCATTTACTATGATGCACGTTTTTCGCGATTGGAGGAGATGATATTTGAAAAATTGCAGGTGAAAGAACCTGCTATTTTTGAAAGCCTTCAGGCTTTTTACACTAAGTATTCAGACAATAGCTTTGAAGATATCTGTGAGTTGAAAGTAGAGGCAGAGTTTTATATAAAATTTTCTGAGCTTGTATGCCGCATGGAAAGATTAGGACTAAAGTTTAGCAAGCCTATAATTGCAAACAGCAAGAGAGGAAATACCAAAATCGAGTGCTTATTTGATTTAAGTCTTGCATTGCAAATGATAGCAGACGGAAATAGTGAGCTTTCTACCAATATCGTGTGCAATGATTTGAATTTTGGTGATGATGGAGAAATTTTTATTGTGACGGGACCTAATAAGGGAGGAAAGACCACTTACATACGTTCAGTAGGAATAGCTCAGGTTTTATTTCAAGCAGGATGCTTTGTTCCGGCATTGAGAGCGGAAATGGATATTATGGATGTTGTACATACCCATTTCCCCGAAGAAGAGACTTTGGGAATAGATAAAGGAAGACTTGGCGAGGAAGCAGAGAGAATTTCAGTGATCATAAACAATTCAACTCCAAAAAGTTTAGTACTTTTAAATGAGACTTTTTCAAGTACAAGAAGTATTGACGGCTATTTTCTTGGAAGGGATGTAATAAAGATTTTGATGAAAATCAAATGCAAAGGCATATATGTAACTCACTTTGGAGAGCTTGCCGATGATATTGAAGCATTGAATCAAGAGGTGCAGGATGGAAGCCAACTTGCAGGTCTGTCTGCAGGTGTTGAAGACACTGATGGTATGGGGTTGACAGGGAATAGAACTTTCAAGATTAAAAGAATGAGGTCGGTAGGACTTGGATATTCCAAAGATATTGTTTTGAAGCATGGCCTTTCATCAGAGCAGATTGCAGAACTTCTCAAAAAAAGAGGTTATTTTCCCTGTGTAAGGAGGGATAAAAATGGGTAATAAGCTAAGTTTGTTGTATAAGGATGCGAATAAGAAACTTCAACTATTGGCTGATACACCAGAGTTTGTAAAGGATTTGCAGCTAGATGGAATTCTGGAATTTATGTCTTGTGGAAGTAAAAACATGAATTCCAAAAGGGTTATTACATCGGTTTTATCTGAACTTTGTGAAGACACGGAGGATATTACATACAGATCTGATATTCTTCAGGAATTTGCTCAGAAACCTCAGGTGTTTATGGATTTACAGTGTGCATTGGAAAAATTAATACCTATAGAGAGAGAACGACAGTTGTCTAGTAGAAAACGGGCAGATGTGTCATCTGAATATAAACTGGGAAACGGTGTCGGTATGCTGATGGGGTACTGCGGTATATGCAAAGAACTTGACAATGTTCTAAAACTGCATGGGAACAGGTATTCATCTGAAGGCTTAACCAAGTTGTCTGAAACAGTTTCTGAGTATATTGGAAATGAGAGCTACAATAAACTTGAAAATATTCTTATGGCACTTAAAAAGTGTGTCAAAGGATATGCGAGGTTAAAGCTGAATGCAAGTTTGGACACCTCGTTCAAACTTAAGGATGCTATAGTTTTGGAGCTGGATAGCAATGGCTTTTTTGATAGGGAGATATCAAAAGATAAATCTATAAAGGAACATTTGTCAAATAGGTTCAAAAAGCTGTTGAAATTAGGTAGAGGTAATAAAAATACTTATGTTATAAAGCAGATGGACTATATTTTAGAGGAGAATGCAAATGAGATTAAGGATAAAATCTTTACCAATATTGCTCAAATACTAGACGTAATGACTTCTAATGTTTCATCTTTCCTGAGAAAAATTTCCGAAGAAATGCTGTTTTATGAAGGTGCTTTAAAACTTGTAAACGAAATGAAAAGTCTTGGCCTGACCACTTCAAGGGCTGAATTGGCTCCTTGGGATAGACGGAGTATGATCATAGAAGGTATGTATGATTTGAGTTTTGCTTTATATCTTTCGGATAAAGGGTGCTCAAGCCCGATGGATAGTATTGTTACAAATGATGTTTGTATTAGTGGTGCAGATAGAATTCAGGTCATTACAGGCCCGAATCAAGGTGGAAAAACGACTTATATCCGTGCAATTGGAATTTTACAGGTCCTTGCACAAGCAGGTATTCCTGTCCCAGCTTCAAAAGCTGTTGTTAGTCCGGTAGATCAGTTGTTTACGCATTTTCCTGTTGAGGAACGGCCTGAAAGCAATGAGGGGAGGTTGGGGGAGGAATTAAGCAGAATATTGCTGATTCTTGAAAATGCAACACCCAAAAGTCTTGTATTTATGAATGAGGCTTTTGCTTCTACAAACTCGAGAGAAGGCAGCCTGATAGCACAAGATATCTTATCTGCATTTGCAGTTATAGGTGCAAAGTGTTTCTTTGTCACACACCTTTATGAACTTGCAATTAGATTAGATGACATCAACAAGGGAATAGGGAGTATGGGTGAAGGATACGGCCGACTAATAAGTATGGCGGCACAGTTTGAGGAAAAACCCGGTGATTCTGAACAGGAAGCAGGAGGCGTTATTAGGAGAAACTATAAAATACTCCCAGGAGTACCCTCAAAATCAAGTTTTGCTGCCGATATAGCAGCTCAGTTTGGAATAAGATACATCGATTTTCTTGAGTACAGGAATTAATAAAAAACCAGAATTTGTAAAGTTCCATATTGAAAAGTCATATCAATAAAACAGCTAAAACAGTAGGTATTCCCTTCATAAAGCTTCTAAAATTACACTACCACTAATTTAGTCCACTATTGACATTTTGGTCTATTAGTTATAGACTTATGGTGTAAGGTCTACAAATATTAGACCAAGGGAGGAAATTATGGATATATATAAATTTACAGAAAGCGAAGAAAAGTTTGCAGACATCATTTGGCTGAATGAACCGGTTGGTTCAGGGGATCTTGTGAAACTATGTGAAAAACAAATGAACTGGAAAAAGTCCACAACCTATACAGTCTTGAAAAAACTATGTGAAAATGGAATATTCCAAAATGAAAATGCTACTGTTTCATCTCTGATTACAAAGGATGAATACTATGCAAAACAAAGCATACGTTTTGTTGAAGATACCTTTGGAGGATCACTGCCAAAATTCCTGACAGCTTTTATAGGCGGGAAAAAAATAAGCAAGCACCAGGCAGAGGAGTTGAAAAAGTTAATTGATGAGCACAAGGAGGTATAGTAATGAATGGATTATTTCTAACAATCTTGAATATGAGTCTTACGGCAAGTTATGTAATACTTTTTGTGATACTTATCAGACTATTACTTAAGAGAGCACCCAAATTCATCTCGTATGCCTTATGGGGTGTGGTGGCATTTCGTCTTATAATTCCGTTTTCTATTGAAAGTATGTTTAGTTTATTACCACGAGATACCAGTACTGTTCCGATTCCTCAAGATATTATTTATCAGCAAATGCCACAAATTAATAGCGGAATAGAAGTAGTTGATTCATTCGTAAACGAGACACTTCCTGCCCCTACTGTCGGAGATAGTGTAAATCCGATGCAGATTTATACAGAAATAGGGGCATATATCTGGATTTTTGGCATAATAGTACTGCTTGTTTATAGTCTTGTATCTGTTTTGAGATTAAAAAGACAGCTCCAAAATGCGAAATTAATGGAGCAGAATATTTACGAAGCCAAGAATTTAAAAACACCGTTTGTGCTTGGTTTTATACGGCCAAGGATTTATTTGCCGGCCAGGCTTGGTGTTGAAGAGAGAAGCTATACTTTGCTGCACGAACAGACACATATCCATCGAAAAGACCATATCATTAAGATATTGGCCTTCTTAATATTGTCTATCCATTGGTTTAATCCTCTTGTGTGGATTGCGTTCAGGTTGATGAGTATGGACATGGAGCTTTCCTGTGATGAAAGAGTACTGAGGAAAATGGACGAAGGCATCAAAAAGCCCTATGCTACTTCCTTATTATCACTTGCTACCGAGAGAAATATCCTCAATGGAAGTCCTCTTGCCTTTGGGGAGGGGAATGTAAAAGGGAGGATTAAAAATGTTTTGAACTATAAAAAACCTTCTTTCTGGGTAGTTGTTGTATCAATTGTCGCTGTCATTGTTGTTGGAGTAGCACTGGTTACAAATCCTGAGCAGAGAGAGGAAGCAGGGCTGGAAAATAACTCATCCGGCAGTACTTCAGATTTGGCTGAAGCGACAAATGCAGCAGAGTATGGTAAAGTAAAAATTGATTTTCTTTCAGAGATAATAGGTTTTAAATCAACAGTCAAATTTGAAACGGCTGATTCGAAAATAGTAGCAAATATAGAATCAACGATAGAAGCCAGTCAAACGCCTTCAAAAGAGGATGACTTAAACAATAATAATACCAATCAGTATAGGATAGAATTGTCTAATAGTTCTGGAGGATACAGCTGTATCCTATACTACAATACGTTGTATAATAAGGCATATGTCTTTAAGGATGGCGGTCTTTACGAAACCGGGAAAGATTTTGCACGCTATATTGATTCGTTTTTTGAGAATACAAACATCAAGGTTGATATGGATGATACCAATGCCGTGGAGCTGTTTGGGGAATATGGGTGGACGCTTGATTACAGGATAAATACGATGGAAAACAAGCTCAACGGCATCAGTACCTTGTCTGGATTTAATCCAAATGCATACTATTTTGCGTACAACAATGAACTTTCAAAGGATATAGGTTTAGACATGAGTGGGTATTCCAATTCCCCTGACATTACTGTTGATATTTATAGAATCCGTGAGAGCATGCCTCAGGAGTTTTATCCAATTCAAAACTGCAGAGGTATTGTTGTGAAAAAAGATGACAAAATAATAGGAGCGTTCATCAGTTCAGGGCGGCATAGTGCATTTAATGCCTGTAGTTTAAAAGGAAACAGTTTTGAAAAAGTGACAGGCAAAACGCTTTCTGACTGGTTTACACAAAGGGTTAAAGCAGACAGCACTGAAGAAAGATTAGCTGAATTAGAGCCGGAACAGGTGATTGAGGAATATTTCAAGGCACTTAATAATAAAGATGCTAGAACTGCAACATACTGTATTTCCAAAAAAGAACTACTTGGAAATTTAACATCAAATATGCTGAATGATCAATTGTTTAGCGAGGTGATTGGGCTTCCGCTAACCGGTAATGAAATTGGAGCAAAATCAAGTTTTGATAACCTTAAGTCGGTAAAGCAGTTAGGTGTCAAACCAATTGACAGACCTGACAAGAACAGGAAATTCTATTATGTAACGGTGGAGCTTCAATACAAAAGAAGTACCACTATTAATAACGGCAGGCAGGATTTTAGTTGCCGCATGATTTATGAATCTCCTCAGACAGGATGGAAAATAGAAGGCTTTGGACCTTAGTTCATTCAGGCTATCAGTTTACACCAACTTTCAGACACAAAGAACTCAAAAGTTTGATTCTACCCCGTTTCAACAGATAGAGGACATTATTTATTCTATTGTTGAGGCGGGGTAAAATTTTGAGTATTGACATTTTTGCCATAGTGCATTAGTATAATAGTGTACTAGAAAATTAATTGCGTGAGTGAAAAACTGAACATGGGGGTGAATATATGTGATGAAATTTGAAGGTAGTGCACCTATTTATTTGCAGATAATAGAGAAGTTGAAAGCGGACATTGTTACAGGAAAGATCAGGGGGGGAGATAAATTGCCGTCACTAAGAGATTTTGCAGAAAACTATAAAGTGAATCCCAATACGGTACAGAGGGTTTTTATGGAACTTGAAAGAGAAGGAGTTACCTATTCCCAAAGGGGTATAGGCACATTTATTTCCGAAGAAAATGGACTAATAGAGAAATTAAAGATAACTCAGGCGGAGAAATACGCAAAGAGATTTGTTGAAGAAATGACCGAATTGGGTCTTAAAAAAGAAGAAATAGTTGAATATATAAAAAGCGTAATGGAGGGGAGAAAATGAAGGCACTCGAAGTTCATGAAGTATCAAAGAATTATCTGAATAAACGAGCTTTAGACGGGCTGAGCCTTGAAGTTGGAAAAGGAAAAATTGCAGGGCTTTTAGGTCCTAATGGCAGTGGGAAGACAACGCTTTTAAAAATGATTTCCGGATTGGTAAAACCCTCAAAAGGTACCATAAAAGTTTGCGATAACTTGATAAGCTACAAAACAAAAGAGATTGTTGCATACCTTCCGGACAGCGAATTTTTGTATCCCTGGATGAAAATAAGTGATGCTAAAAACCTTTATTTAAAGTTCTTTGCCGATTTTAATGCAAATAAGTTTGATGAACTTCTGCAATTTATGAAACTTGATATAAACAGTAATTTTAAGGCTTTGTCTAAAGGGATGAAGGAAAAACTTGCACTTGCACTAACTCTTTCAAGAGAGGCTAAGCTAATTATTCTTGATGAACCTTTAAATGGTGTTGATCCTGTTGCAAGGGAGATGATTTTAGGTGCCATATTAAAAGGTTTTAATGTTGAAAGTTCAATGCTGATAACAAGTCATCTTGTAAATGAGATTGAAGGAATATTAGACGAAGCGTTTTTTATTAAAGAAGGAAAAGTTGTATACTCAACGGATATAGACACTTTGAGGGAAGAAAAAAATATGACACTTGATGATTATTACAGGGAGGTGTTCGCATGTTGATGAAACTTACACAATATGAATTGGTAAAGAAGTGGAAGTCATTTAGGATTTTCATATTTGCATATATATTGATACAGATTACATTGGTGGTCTCTACAGCTATATTATCAAAGAACAATTCTGTTATCCAAATAATGGATAAAGCCCACCCTGATAGAACTTCTGTTTCAATTGGAATAATGTTTATATTGTATTTGATGTTAAGCTTATTTATATTGTTTTTGCCTATCCTTGAAGGTATATATAGATTTGATAAGGATTTAACCGGAAATCAATCGGTTTTAGAACATATGCTGCCTTTTCCTGCGTGGAAAAAGATATCTTCAAAGGTTATTGCTGTTATTATTTCTTCGGTCATAGCTTTACTCATAAGCATGGTATCATTGCTTATATATTTCAGACCAAAGATGGAGTTTGCACTGATAGAAAATTTAATTCAATTATCTAGTGAACTTTTAAGAAATCCTTTGGAGGTCATATTATTTTTAATCCATTTTGTACTTGTGTTGTTATTGGTATATATGTTGTTTTTGTTTTCAATTATTATATCAAGATGCTTTTCACGAAATAATAGGCTGGCAGGGTTTATATCAGTATTAACTCTTATAGCTTCCGTGACCGTATTAGTCATTATAAGTAACCAATTAACAAAACTTCCTGTTTTAAATTATAAACTTCTTGGAATAGAATTTAACGTCATTGACAGTTTTTTCAGTGTGATTTCTTTTGTGGGTATATTCTATGCAAGTTGTTGGCTTATGGAAAGAAGGATAGAAAATTAGCAAAGGTTTTAAAATAATCTTTCGGTTGTTGAAAATAGTATGCTACAAAATTTTTAAAAGAACAAAAATGCGAACCAGCTATTAATGTATAAGGTATAAAGCTGGTTCGTGTAATTTGTTATACAGACACATAGGATTTTAGCTTGTGTCTGTGGGGTTATTTTGTTTTTAGCTCTTTACTCCTCCTTACAGCAATTCTATTCCGGCATTGCTGCAACCTGAAATAGTTTCATCGTCCCAGACGGAAACCTGAACTTCACCTATATGTGCTTTTTGCAAAAGCAACATACAGATTCTTGACTGACCGATACCACCACCCATAGTAAGTGGTAATTCGTTGTTAAGCAGCATACTGTGAAACGGAAAGTTGCGGCGGTTGTCACAACCTGCTTTGGTAAGCTGTTCGTCGAGAGATTTACTGTCGACACGGATACCCATGGAGGATACCTCAAAAGCACACTCTAAAACTTCATTCCAGAATACGATGTCACCGTTTAATTTCCAGTCATCATAGTCGGGTGCTCTCCCGTCATGCTTAATGCCGGATTTTAATACATCCCCGATCTGCATAATGAAAGCTGTTTTATGTTGTTTTAGATATTCATTTTCACGCTCTTTAGGAGAAAGGGAAGGATATAATTCCTCAAGCTCTTGCGTGGTTACAAATGAAACATCTCTTGAAAGACTTAATGAAAGTACTGGATATAGCTTTTTTGTTTCTTCTAGAGTATCACAAATAGCAGCAACAATTTTTACTACTGTGTTTTTTAAAGTTTCCAGATTTCTTGTGGACTGGTCAATGACTTTTTCCCAATCCCATTGATCTACATATATGGAATGCAGATTATCCATTTCTTCGTCAGGGCGGATGGCGTTCATATCTGTGCATAAGCCTTCGCCTACCGGAAACCCATATTTATGCAAAGCCATACGTTTCCACTTTGCCAAAGAATGAACAACCTGAGCTTTTGTAGCAGTCTCTTTTATCTCAAACTCTACGGGACGCTCGATTCCGTTCAAGTCATCGTTGAGGCCTGTTTTAGGAAGGACAAACAATGGAGCAGAAACTCTTTTCAAATTAAGAGTATTGTTTAGATTGTCCTCAAAGATCCTCTTGATTGTTCCGATTGCACTTTGGGTATCATAAAGTTTTAATATGGATTTGTACCCTTTTGGTGTTGTTAGTTTACTCATATTTATGCTCCTTTCAAATTAAAATAATAAATAAAAAAGCAAAGGTGCACGGATTTATAAATCCACAGCATCTTTGCTCTATGAGCAGAGTATAGCACAATAAAAATAATCCGTCAATACTTATTTTACGTATGTTGTTGTAAAAAATGCAATAAACTATGAGTGTTATTGCAAAAAACGGACAAAGCAACAGTGTGAGATGCCAATGTTATATAAAATTTGCAAGTTTGCAACAACAAACTTTCAAAAACCTGTTGACCTGTTTGATTATCTATAGTATAATATGAATATGAACAAAGGCGTTCATCAGATAGTGTCTGGTAAACAAGCTATTGCGGCTTATTGCTACTAAGACGGTGCTATATGATGAATGCCTCAATTTTTAGGTGGGGGTATGAATTGTGAGAGAAGGAATGTTTAGAAACCTGTCAGGTTGTGCGATATCGGGCATTATTTCAAAATCCGGCAACCGCTTTTCAGGTAAAAGCATCATTGATTCCATCGCCTCTATGCATGATCGTTCTAACGGTCTTGGAGGTGGTTTTGCAGCCTATGGAATTTATCCGGAATATAAAGATTATTACGCTTTTCATATATTTTATGATAACAACACGGCAAAAAAAGAGAGTGAAGAATTTTTAGAGGAGCATTTTGATATTATTAATCTTTCAAAGATTCCTACGAAGAAAATTCCTGAAATTACAGATGAACCTCTTATATGGAGATACTTCGTAGCTCCATTGCCTACAAAGCTTGCAGATAGCCAGTTAGATGAGCGTGAGTTTGTAGCTAAGTGTGTGTTTAAGGTGAATACCACCATTGCAGGTGCATATATCTTTTCAAGCGGAAAGAATATGGGGGTATTCAAAGCTGTTGGATTTCCGGAAGATGTGGGACGGTTTTATCGCCTGGAGGAATATGAGGGGTATTGTTTTACAGCACATGGACGTTACCCTACGAATACTCCCGGTTGGTGGGGCGGTGCTCATCCGTTTGCATTGCTGGATTATTCCGTAGTTCACAACGGCGAGATTTCCTCCTATGATGCAAACCGGCGTGCTATTGAAATGTATGGTTATAAGTGTACATTACAAACAGATACCGAAGTGATCACTTATATAATAGATTATCTGCACAGAAAGAAAGGACTAACCTTTGAGGAAATTAGTTCAGTAATTGCTGCACCGTTTTGGTCAACTATAGAAGATAAACCTCAAAAGGAAAGAGAAGAACTTGAGTTTCTAAGAAATGCTTTTGCTTCTCAGTTAATTACCGGACCATTTTCTATACTTGTGGGCTTTGAGGGTGGAATTATGGCATTGAATGACAGACTGAAGCTCCGTAGTATGGTGATTGGAGAAAAAGATGATGTTGTATATATCGCCAGTGAAGAAGCGGCTATAAGAGTAATACAGAATGATTTGGACAAAGTCTGGTCGCCAAGTGGTGGTGAGGGAGTTATTATTACACTAGAGAAAGGAACGATATAATGGCTATAGATTATTTATATCCGGACTATGAAATTATAAGAGATTATGACCGCTGTATTGCGTGTCGTGTGTGTGAGCGTCAATGTGCCAATGAAGCACACGAATATCTGGAGGGCAGCAACAAATTGGTATCTGATGATGCGAAATGCGTAAACTGCCACCGCTGTGTTTCTCTTTGCCCCACTAGGGCTTTGAAAATTGTTAAGACTGACCATACCTTTAAGGAAAATGTAAACTGGAGCGGAAAAAGCATTAAAGAGGTATACAAGCAGGCAAGTAGTGGTGGTGTTTTGCTTTCAAGCATGGGAAATCCGGAAAACTATCCCGTGTATTTTGATAAAATATTGCTCAATGCATCTCAGGTTACAAATCCTCCTATTGACCCTTTACGAGAACCTATGGAAACCAAGGTTTTTTTGGGAACAAAATCCGTTAAGATTGAGAGAGATGAAGAGGGCAGGCTTAAAAAAAATCTATCACCGCATGTTGTGCTTTCCATGCCAATTATGTTTTCAGCAATGAGTTACGGCTCTATTAGTTATAATGCTCATGAAAGTCTGGCAAGAGCTGCTACAGAAATGGGTATTCTCTATAATACAGGAGAAGGCGGACTTCATGAAGATTTTTATAAATATGGTTCAAATACTATAGTTCAGGTGGCATCAGGACGTTTTGGCGTTCATAAGGAGTATCTGAACAGTGCGGCTGCCATTGAAATCAAGATGGGACAGGGTGCAAAGCCCGGCATTGGCGGACATCTTCCGGGTAGAAAGATTGTGGGTGATATCTCCAAAACCCGTATGATACCTGAAGGCTCCGATGCTATTTCGCCTGCTCCGCATCACGACATTTATTCCATTGAGGATCTCAGGCAGCTTGTATATTCGTTAAAGGAAGCAACTGCTTACACAAAGCCGGTCATAGTAAAAATTGCTGCTGTTCACAATGTATCTGCAATTGCAAGCGGTATTGCACGCAGTGGTGCCGATATTATTGCTATTGACGGTTTCCGTGGTGGAACTGGTGCTGCTCCAACCCGTATTCGTGATAATGTTGGAATTCCAATTGAATTGGCATTAGCCAGTGTTGATAAACGACTGCGTGACGAGGGTATTCGTGATAATGTATCTATTGTTGTAGGTGGGAGTATCCGTTCAAGTGCCGACATTGTAAAAGCGGTGGCACTTGGGGCAGATTGTGTTTATATAGGAACTGCTGCATTACTGGCTTTGGGTTGTCATTTGTGCCGGACTTGTCAGACAGGTAAATGCAACTGGGGAATTGCAACACAAAGAGAGGATTTGGTAAAACGCCTTAACCCTAACATAGGTTATAAAAGACTTGTTAACCTTTTGACTGCATGGCAACACGAAATCAAGGAAATGATGGGTGGCATGGGCATTAACTCTATTGAAAGCCTGAAGGGTAACAGGCTGATGCTCCGTGGCGTTGGTCTGAACGAAAAGGAATTAGAAATATTGGGAATTAAGTATGCGGGAGAATAAGAATAAAAGACTATTTTGGTGGTGAGGCGAAAAATGAAGCGAGTTTATGTAAATGAAAAATGGTGCCTTGGATGTCACTTGTGTGAATACTACTGTGCTTTTGCGTCAAGTAATGAAAGAGATATGGTAAGGGCGTTAAAGGACATTAAAATCAATCCGAGAATAAAACTTGAGGAAATGAATGGAATAACCTTTGCAGTTTCATGCAGGCATTGTGATACGCCACTTTGTGTTAAGGGATGCATAACAGGTGCATTGACAAAAAAAGACGATGGCGTTGTTACAATTGATAAAGACAGATGCATTGGTTGCTACACTTGTATATTATCTTGCCCTTATGGAGCAGTATCTCCTTCAAAGGAAGGTGCCATACAAAAGTGTGAGCTTTGCATAAAAACAAATAGCGGAATACCTCAATGCGTTGAGGGTTGTCCTAATGGTGCAATTGTATTTGAGGAGAGAGGTGAATAGAGTGAATTATGTACTTGTAGGTAATTCAGCAGCAGCTGTCGGTGCAGTGGAGGCCATACGAAAGAATGATAAGGAAGGCAAAATTGTAATTATCAGCAACGAAAATTATCACACTTATTCGAGACCTTTAATTTCCTACCTGCTGATGGGAAAGACAAGTGAAGAAAAAATGAAATACAGGAGTAACACTTTTTACAGCGATAATAAGTGTGAACTGATTCTAAATAAAACTGTCCAAAGTATAGATATGAGTCAAAAACAGGTTATCCTTGAGTGTGGTGAAAAAATAAGTTATGACAAGCTATTGATTGCTACAGGATCAACTCCATTTATTCCTCCTATGCCGGGACTTGAGAAGGTTAAAAACAAATTCACGTTTTCCACGCTGGATGATGCCAAAGCTTTGGAAAAATCACTGAATGAAAATTCAAAGGTATTGATTGCAGGAGCAGGTCTTATTGGCCTTAAATGTGCCGAGGGTATAAGTAAAAAGGCGGAAATTACATGCGTAGACTTATCCCATAAGGTGCTCTCAAGTATTTTGGATGACGAAAGCTCAAAAATTTTAAAAAAACATTTGGAAGATAATCATATCAAGTTTCATCTTGAACATAAGATTACAGAATTAAAAGAAAATTCTGCTATATTTGATGATAATTCGGAAATCCCGTTTGATGTGCTTGTGTTGGCAGTGGGAGTTCGTCCTAATATTTCTTTAATAAAGGACATCGGAGGTAAAACCAATAAGGGAATCCTCATTGATGAAAGGTGCAGAACTTCTATTCCTGACATTTATGCAGCAGGTGACTGTTGTGAGAGCATGGATGTTTCATCAGGACAGGAAAAGGTTATGGCACTGCTTCCTAATGCATATATGCAGGGAGAATGTGCGGGAATGAATATGTCAGGAGTGGATTTTGTGTTTGACAAAGCTATCCCGATGAATGCAATCGGCTTTTTCGGAAAACACATCATTACCGCTGGAACCTATGAAGGTGATGTTTATGTTGAGGCTGACGAAAAGAACTACAAAAAACTTTTTTATTCGGACAATAGATTAAACGGGTATATCCTTGTAGGCAATGTTGAAAAAGCGGGTATATACACTGCACTGATCAGAGAAAAAACCCCGCTTGATACACTGAATTTTGAGCTTATCTGCAAAACGCCTTGTCTCATGGCTTTTAGCAGGGAAATACGGGCTGAAAAACTGGGGGGTGCTAATCATGAATCTGTCAGCTAAAAAGTTGGGCTACCAGGTGCTGAACGAAAAAATCCGCAGTACAAATGAAGATGTTGTCGTTGTTGATTGTTTTGGTGAGCGCTTCATAGGCAGTGGTGCTTCGGAAAAAACCATCACAATAGAAGGTACACCGGGCAATGCACTTGGTGCGTATCTTGACGGTACTACCATAATTGTAAACGGAAATGCACAGGATGCCGTCGGAGATACAATGAATGACGGTAAAATAATAATAAACGGAAATGCAGGAGATGCTCTGGGTTATGCTATGAGGGGCGGAAAAATACTTGTAAAAGGGAATGCCGGTTATCGTACAGGTATTCACATGAAACAATATAAGGATAAAAGACCTGTTATTGTAGTGGGTGGAAATACTGGAAGTTTTTTGGGTGAATATCTTGCTGGAGGTATTATTGTTGTTTTGGGTTTGGATAATATGGATTTGCCGGTTGGGGATTTTACAGGAACTGGTATGCATGGTGGCGAAATATTTATTAGAACCGAAAAAGCACCGGAAAATCTGCCGAAGCAGGTAAGTGTAAATGAGGCAAGCGAGGATGAAATGAGGGGAATTATAGACATTTTAAATGAGTTTTCGGATGTATTTGGTATTGCTATGGATGAAATACTCGGAAAAACCTTTTATCGCCTGACACCAAATGCAAAAAATCCCTATAAGCAGCTTTACGTTGAAAACTGATAATAGGTACCGCTGAGAAATTAGTTCTAACATTGAATAACGATACCAAAAACACGATGAATACTTTAGAAAAGGGAGAGGAGTTTCTCAGTAATCTTAATCCGGGAATAAAGAAAATATCATAAAGGCAATCGGTTATAATAATTGATAAGTAAATGAGGTGCTAGTATGTGTGGAATAGCAGGTTTTTGCAACTTTGATATTGATTATACCGAAGATAAAGGTTTTTGGAACGATACCTTAATAAATATGAGAAAATCCGTGGCACATCGTGGCAGCGATAATGTAGGTGAATTTTTAAGAAAGCATGTAGGACTTTGCCATACCCGCCTTTCCATAAGAGATTTGTCTCTTGGTGCACAGCCTATTGTCAGAAATATTGGTGGTGCCGAATATGTCATTGTTTATAACGGAGAAATTTACAATACTGATGAGCTAATGCCGGAATTGATAAAAGCAGGATACACCTTTGAAACGACAACTGATACAGAGGTTATTCTCTATGCATATATTCACTATGGCATCGATTTTGTTAATAAACTAAACGGTATATTTGCATTTGCAATATGGGATAGTGGACGCAAAATACTAACTTTATACCGCGATCATGTCGGTGTAAAACCGTTGTTTTATGCAATAAAAGATAATACAATGATTTTTGGTTCTGAAATAAAATCTCTATTTTGTTTTCCTGGTTTAAAGCCAGAAATTGATTTGAACGGATTCCGGGAGATTTTTGGAATAGGGCCTGCACGAACATCAGGGAATGGTGTTTTTAAAGGTATTAATGAAATAAAGCCCGGACACTATGCCGTTTTTTCAAAAGAAGGTTTATGTGATGTTTGTTACTGGGAGCTTGATAGCCGTGAGCATATTGACAGCTATGAACAAACTGTGGAAAAGGTATCCTTTTTAGTTCGTGATGCAATTACAAGGCAAATGGTCGCTGATGTTCCGGTTTGCAGCTTTTTATCGGGAGGAATCGACTCGAGTATCGTAACGGCGGTAGCATCGGATTTTTTGACTGAGAAAGGTTCGCAATTAAATACATTTTCGTTTGACTTTAAGGGTAACGACATTTACTTTAAGTCAAATGCCTTTCAACCGGAACGTGACAGACCTTTTGTTGACATAATGCTTAAGCAATATAACCTGAACCATACTTATCTTGAATGTGATGAGAGCATTTTGGCCAGCTTGCTATACAAAGCTGTAGATGCAAAGGATTTGCCGGGCATGGCTGATATTGATGCTTCACTTTTATATTTCTGTTCATTGGTTAAAACGCACAACAAAGTTGCCTTGACCGGAGAATGTGCAGACGAAATTTTTGGTGGGTATCCATGGTTTTATAAAAGTGATCTTATACAGGTGAATGGGTTCCCATGGTCGAAGGATGTAAGTACGAGAACGATGTTACTATCTGATGATTTTATCAAAGAACTACAACTTAATGATTATGTTTCAGCTAGATATAATGATTCGCTTAGGTCAGTGCCTCATCTCGACGGTGAAAACTCTGTTGAGAGAAGGCGGAGGGAAATAGCCTATCTCAATATAAAATGGTTTATGCAAACCTTGCTCGATAGAATGGACAGAGCCAGCATGCATTCGGGACTTGAGGCAAGAGTGCCTTTTGCCGATCATAGAATTATTGAATATGTATTTAATGTGCCATGGAATATGAAGTACAAGGATGGAGTAGAAAAGTCCCTCTTAAGGGAAGCGTGCAAAGAACTGTTGCCTGATGAGCTTTTACTTCGTAAAAAAAGCCCATATCCTAAAACTTATAATCCTAATTATGAGCAATTGCTTGTACAAATGTTTTTGGATATTATAGATAATCCAAATTCACCTATTATGGCTTTTACAGATAAGAAAAAGGCGATTTCTTTTATTAAAGCACCTGCTGAATATGGCAAACCGTGGTTTGGTCAGTTAATGGCAGCACCGCAGCTTATAGCCTATATGATTCAAGTAAATTATTGGTTGGAGAAATATGCACTTTCTATAACAAGTTTTTGATTATGTTGTGCAAATTGAAGATGTATTATTAAATATTAAAGCGACCAGCTATTAAAAACACCAAAGAGGCTCTTTCAAAATATACTATCCTGATATCGGGATAGTATATTTATGGAAATTGACAAGTGTATTAAAAAGCTTTAAAACTGCCGATTGGAAGTTCTAAAGCTTTTTTATGTATATACATTTGCGAAGGTTATATTATATATGTTTTTTTTCAGCAGCTTCTGCATCTGCCTTAGTTCTATGAACGGTACCATAGGGATGTTGCGGAGGTGCATAGATAGAATACAGCTTAAGTGGTGTATTACCTGTGTTGATCAGATTATGCCATTTACCCGCAGGTATGATGAAAGCATAATCATCAAATACATTTCTTTGAAAGTCTAGTTTGTCTTTTCTATCACCCATCTTAACAATTCCCTGGCCTTCTTCAATACGTATGAATTGATCAAGATTAGGGTGGTTTTCCAAACCTATATCTTCCCCAACATTGATGCTCATCAAGGTAAGCTGTAGATGAGATCCAGTCCATAAGGCGGTACGGAAATTATTGTTTTGTTTGGTAGCCTCTTCAATGTTAACTACAAACGGTTCGGGTCCATAATCTCTTAAAATAATTGGAGCATTGGTATTGGCTTGTTCGGGATAAGGAAAATATTGATTAGGGATTTGCACTGGAAAACCCGGATTACTCATTGGCATATTGGAATAACAGGGACATTGGTACATATTATAAGCATTATACATGGGCGTGTTTCTGTAATAAGGACAAGCATAAGTTATAGGGTTAGTATACATATTCTTCATTCCTTTCACTGGTTTATAGCATTATCATATGCTTTGTGTTAGGAATATGTGCGTTTACCCACATAGCTATAGGCTAGTGCCTCGTAACAGAATTAATTTCTAAAATGTGCAGCACACTATAAAGCATGATACAATATATACAATTCTTCTTGCAAAAGATAGCATTCTGGAGGACGGTTCGTGAAAAAGTTATTGGTTTACTTAAAAGGCTATATAAAAGAAAGTATCCTTGGCCCTCTGTTCAAACTGCTGGAAGCATCGTTTGAACTGTTTGTTCCTATTGTTATAAAAAGTATTGTTGACACTGGCATTGGACAAGCTGACAAAGGATATATTGTTAAGATGTGTATACTGCTGGTGCTGCTTGGTGTTATCGGAATGATTTGTTCGGTAACAGCCCAGTACTTCGCTGCCAAAGCATCGGTCGGTTTTGTGACAAAGCTGCGCCGTGCACTATTTAAGCATATTGGCCAGCTATCTTATTCAGAAATTGATAATCTCGGTACATCGAGCATGATTACCCGTATGACAAGTGATATGAATCAGGTACAATCCGGGATGAACCTGACCTTGCGTCTTCTGCTGCGTTCACCCTTCATTGTGTTTGGAGCTATGATTATGGCATTTACCGTAGATGCTAAGGCAGCACTTACTTTTGTAGTAGCAATTCCGGCACTCTCTTTAGTTGTTTTTGCTATTATGCTGTTATCCATACCCTTTTATAAAATGGTACAGCAGAGGCTGGACAAAGTGTTGAATTCCACAAGAGAAAATCTGGCGGGTGTTCGTGTAGTCAGAGCTTTTCGCCTTGAAGAAAAAGAAATAACGGAATTTGATAAGCATAACGAAGAATTGACCTCGATACAGAAATTTGTGGGTGGGATTTCTGCACTGATGAATCCATTGACCTATGTTATTATAAACCTTTCAATTATATGGCTTATCCATATTGGTGCTATCAGGGTATCAACAGGGCTGCTTACTCAAGGTGCTGTTCTTGCACTTTACAACTATATGTCCCAGATTCTTGTTGAGCTTATCAAATTTGCAAACCTGATCATCAGTATTACAAAGGCTGTTGCCAGTGGTAACAGGATCAGCGTAGTGCTGGATATGAAATCCAGTCTTGTTGAAAAAGAATTTATAGCTAAAAACAGTCAGTCTGAATATGCCGTAGAATTCCGTCATGTCGGATTGCAGTACAAAAATGCACGTAGTGAAGCTTTAACAAATATAAATTTCTCGGTCGGTCACGGTGAGGTAGTCGGTATTATCGGAGGTACAGGTTCCGGTAAATCTTCTCTGGTGAATCTGATTCCAAGATTTTATGAAGCTACCACAGGAGAGGTTGTTGTGGATGGGGTTAATGTTAAGGATTACCCGTTAAAAAAGCTTCGTGATAAAATAGGTGTTGTACCTCAAAAGGCTGTATTGTTCAAAGGAAGTATCCGGGAAAATATGAAGTGGGGTAATAAGGATGCAACTGATGAGGAGGTTATGGACGCCATTAATATGGCTCAGGCTGGCGAAGTTGTAGCACAAAAGGAAGAGGGCCTTGATTTTATTATTGAACAGAGTGGGAAAAACCTTTCTGGAGGCCAGCGCCAACGCTTTACAATAGCCCGTGCCCTTGTTAGGAAGCCTGAAATTTTAATCCTTGATGACAGTGCTTCGGCACTTGATTTTGCAACTGATGCAGCTCTTCGCAAGGCTCTCCGTAAAATGCCGGGGAACCCAACCATTTTCATTGTTTCACAACGTACCTCCTCTATTCAATATGCTGATAAAATCATTGTCCTTGATGATGGACATATTTCTGGCGTGGGTAAGCATGACGAACTACTTGAAAACTGCCAGGTATATCGTGAAATTTATGACTCACAATTTAAAAAGGAGGAAAAATGATATGAAAAAGCAGAAAGTTCAAATGAAAACCATCCGAAAGATCCTCAAATACATCAAGGAATATCGTATCCTCCTATTGATTTCCATTGTCTTGGCTTCTGCAACGGTAGCATTAACTCTATATGTACCTATTCTTATAGGTAATGCCATTGATTATATTATAGGACCGAATAATGTAAACTTTGAAGCAGTAGCTCAAATTCTTGTCAAAATTGTTGTTATTGTGGGTATTACTGCACTATTTCAATGGTTGATGAATACTATAAACAACAGTATTACTTACCAAGTGGTGAGTGATGTTCGTAAAAAAGCCTTTCGTAAAATTGAAATTTTACCGCTTTCTTATATTGACTCTCACCCTCACGGTGAAATGGTAAGCCGTGTTATAGCCGATGTCGACCAGTTTGCCGAAGGGCTTCTGATGGGCTTTACGCAGCTTTTCATGGGTGTTGTTACAATTATTGGCACACTGATTTTTATGTTGACCATAAATGTGAAAATTACTTTTATTGTGGTCATTCTCACACCACTTTCCCTGTTTGTAGCGAATTTTATTGCGAAGCGTACCTATTCCATGTTTAAGCTACAGTCCGAAACCCGTGGTGAACAAACCTCACTTATCAACGAGATGATTGGAAATGCAAAAACAGTTCAGGCTTTCTCATATCAGGAAGAAGCATTGAAAAAGTTTGATGAAATTAATGGAAGACTGGAAAAATACTCACTACGAGCTGTTTTCTTTTCATCCCTTACAAATCCTTGTACCCGTTTTATTAATAGTCTTGTTTACTCAGCAGTTGCCTTTGCGGGTGCCTTAGCGGTTATTGGTGGAGATATGGGTAGTTCAATGACGGTAGGGGGACTTTCCATCTTCCTGAGTTATGCCAACCAATACACAAAGCCCTTTAATGAAATTTCCGGTGTAATCACCGAGTTACAAAATGCCATCGCCTGTGCAGGCCGTGTTTTCGAGTTGATTGAAGAACAGCCTCAAATTCCGGATGCGGAGAATGCAATCAAACTTGAAAAGGCCGGTGGTAATATCATACTAGAAAAGGTAGCCTTCTCCTATGTTCCTGAGCGTCCTTTGATTCGTGATTTTAACCTTATAGTAAAACCCGGCCAGCGTGTGGCGATTGTTGGGCCGACTGGCTGCGGTAAAACTACAGTCATCAATCTCCTGATGCGTTTTTATGATGTTAATTCCGGCTGTATAAGAGTAGAAGGTACAGATATTCGTGACATCACCAGAAAGAGCTTAAGAGAAAACTACGGCATGGTATTGCAGGATACATGGCTTAAATCCGGCACTATTCGGGAAAATATTGCAATGGGAAAAACGGATGCATCTGATGAAGATATCATTACTGCAGCAAAGGCTGCTCATGCTCACAGCTTTATCGAACGACTGGCAAACGGTTATGACACCATCATCGGTGAAGATGGAGGAAGCCTTTCTCAAGGGCAAAAGCAATTGCTCAGTATTACCAGAGTTATGCTTTGTTTACCGCCGATGCTGATTCTGGACGAGGCGACATCTTCCATTGATACTCGTACCGAAATCAAAATTCAGGAGGCCTTTGCAAGGCTTATGAAAGGCCGGACTAGCTTTATTGTTGCACACCGTCTGTCAACCATCCGAGAAGCAGATGTGATTCTTGTTATGAAGGACGGAGATATTATCGAAAAGGGTACCCATGATGAGTTGCTCTTGCAAAAAGGCTTTTATGCGAATTTATACAATAGTCAATTTGTAAACTGATAAAGGATGCAACAAAACATAATGAATGCAGTTAGGGTGCATATTTTAATAGTGCACCATATTATGGAAAGGACATTGCGTAGAGGCTATAGAGAATGTAAACGAAGCGAAGGAAAAGTCGAATCACTGTTTGAGCGAAGCGAGTTTGATTCGACCCGT
>JAEWSG010000193.1 GCA_023398495.1 Bacillota bacterium | reverse complement strand
TCAGATTGCTCTGCGGAGGAATTAAGGGCAATTCATCCCAATTTTAAATTCTTATCTGGATTTAAAAGCAACAAATTTGTAAAAAGCATTTATTCTAAGCAACTGACAAGTGGGTTTATGCCTTTTTGCGGCCCTCTTTTTTTAAAGCCTATTTAAGATGGACCTAAATAACCCCAGCAGTAGCTATGTAACATTAAGCAAATATGTGGTAGGTAAGAAAAGCATACTTTATACAAAATAGTTACCAAACCATGCTCTAATTGTTAAAGATATTTTTCAGGAATTAATGCATTTCCATTACGGAATTCACTATTATTAACTAAATAAAAGTTTTCAAGTTTTTCTTCTTTCCAAATCTTTGATGGAATATGCTCTAAGATAATAATTTGAAAGTCTTTCTTAACTTCCTTATTTATGTATGTAATATAATCATTCATTAATTTTAGTGCAATTGTAATTTTGGTTCTATCATCACTCCTAATATCTTCAATTTCTATTTTATTTATATCTATTGTCTTTTTGGCTTCTTTGGCATTTTCATAGTATGGACGACTTGGTTGATCAAGGATTAAAAATTGTGGAACATACGGCACATTCTGACGCATAATCAATTCATGTAACCCTAGAAAAAAACACAAATGCATAAATAAATGGTTTGAGCTACTACCAACTACAGAAGGTATGGCTGATTTTGCCTCTCTAAGTTTTAGTAATTTTTTACTATAGTCAAACAATGCCTTGTACCCGGCATAATTTCCTAATGCTTTTTTACAATTATCTAAATAGTTTTGGATAAGCTCTTCTAATAGTTTAACTACCAATTCCTTATTATAAACTCTATCTCCTAAAGAAGCCTCCAAATCTTCTAACTCTTTTTGTTTTCTCTCAATTTCTGGGTTGTAATCGACATTGTCCCAATTCTTTTGATACATAGCAAGTTTAGTCTTGATTTCTCCTAAAAAGATGTACTTTTCCCTTTCGTTGTTAAAAGCTCGTTTAATTTCTGGATATTGTTTGATTTTTGCATCTATAACAGCAATCTCACCTTCTAATTTATTTATTTCCGATTCAATATTTATATCAAGGGGTGTTTTTTTATTTATAGATGATTTGATTTTTAAAAATTCTTCTTCTAAATTGTTTACAAATTCCTTGATTTCTGGATACTCAATTATTTCATAAAAGTTTTCTTTAATATATTTAATTGGTTTTAAGCTATCATAATTATTCTTTGAAAGCTCTTTATATGTGGAGTATTCCGTTTTAAATTTATTTAAATTCCTAATTTTGTTTCGTAGCATTTTCTTTTGTTTTTTCAATTCTTCTGACTCACTGACATTTGTCGAAATATTGTCTGTTTCAAGTCCTTTCATTAGGGCATCTAATTGATGTATATTTCCCTTTATATCATTTGAATTCTCATCTAATAAATCATATTCTTTTGCTTTTCTAAAGACATCAATAATATCTTTTTCAAATAGTTTTTCTTCCTTTTCAAAAGCTTTTTTTCTCCTCTCAAGGCTACTTAGTTCCTTTTCTAATAATGCAATTTTTTCTTTAATAATAATATTGGCAATGCTATCTATTCCTGTAGCCAAGTCAAAAATTCTATGAAGTGCCTCTCTATACTTTTCATCGTCTTGTTTATCAAAAAAAACTTTGCTATGGCAAATTACATCACCAGACTGAGTATTCATTAAAAGAAAATACCGAAGTGAAATTTTAGATCCCGCCTTCAACTCTTTTCCACCATATGGTATTATTACCTTTTCATCAATGGAAAATTCCTTTTCCAAAATACTCTTGATCTCATTTGCATTTATTGTTACTTTTGGCATATCCGGAATATTACCGCTAGCTGAAAAATAATAATTTTCTGAAACTTTTATTTTATTTTCCAAGCATCCCCTTGCAAGTGTATAGTTTTTATCATTGATATCAAAGTTTAACCCATACCATTTAACATTTTCATTTATTATTTCATGCGGTATATCAGTCTTACTGGCAAAAAAACAATAATCGATAATTTCCAGTACAGTTGTTTTTCCTGTTCCACTATCCCCAGTGATTACATTAACTTTATTAGGTTTAAACTCAAGAATCCTTTTTTCATCGTCTCTCATCCATAAAATTATTTTATTAATAAAAAATCTCATAGTTCTATTCTTAACTGCAAGTACAAATTACTTGCATCCTCCTCTAATAATTTTGACAGTTTCTCTGAAGCTTTTATTATGTTCTCAACCCGTTTTCCTAATAAGCTATTATCTAAGTCTAAATGATTATCTGCTAAATAATTTAGTTTACCTTTAGAAATCTCAATGACTCTCATTTCTTTTAATATAAAGATTGAATTTATAGAAATGGGAATTAAAGATTCATATCTTCTGTTAAAGTTTGCAAAAAATTGTGGTTTCTTTGCAATTAATTCTTCAACGCTGCGAACTTTCGTAGCTGAGTTTTTCAAAAAGCTAACTGTATTTAAATGCATTAGAAAAGGAAGTATAAGCAATGCTTTTGCATAGCTCATTTGATTAATATATCTAAGTACTGCTGCAATAGTAATTGCTCCTAAGGCCTCATTATTATAAACATAGTTTGAATTATTCATGTTTTTTATACATTTCCTCCCATTTTAGATGCCAACCTATTACAGGAATATCAGACAACAAATAAAATTCTCCATTACTTATATCACTGTCAAAGATAGTCTCATCAATTCTAAGTTCAAATTTTTTTACTTCACATAAACATTCAAATGCATTTTCTATAATAATCCTTTCTATTTCACTTTCTGCTAAAGTTGACTCTCTTAGTAACCTTTTACTTTTTCTATGAAGCAAATTAAAGGTATTTTCCCATTTTAGCTTTGATTGTTGGTGAAATTCCTTTTCTTCTTCAGTTGTTAAATCAGAATCTTGAATCCACTTTTGTAGATTATTACTCATCAATAATTTATGATATGTTAATGTAGCCATGCTTTCAAAATCATCAACTTCAACAGCTTCTATATCAAGTAGTTGCTTTATAAACAATTGTTCATTAAGGTTTGAAGGCAAATCATAAGCCGACCTTCTTATCGGCAATTTATTAACTCTCCCAATATTAAAACATACCTTGTATTTGCTGTAAAAATCATCACAGCTGATTAGAATTTTATTTTTCTGTTTTATATTGATATAAATATCCTTCCTTAAATTGCTATCAAGTTTTGAAAATACGTCATCTACTCTATTTTCTGGAATCATTTTCACTTTTTGAATTCGTATCTTTATTTTACTGATTAAATCATCTTGACTTAATTCAAAGCTAATTTTTCTTATAAATGCTTCAAGAAGTGTTTCTTCTTGATCGCACAATTCTTTGATATATTCTTTTATTTTTCCATCTGAATCTTTTGAATCTTTAGGTTCTCTTGTTTTTTTATGTAATTCAGTTATGTGTGTTTTGAATACTTGTATGTCTATTTCATTTTGTTTTAACTTGCTGACATATGTCAAAAATTCATTTCTGGAATTCTCAGATTTATTTGAAACTAGGACAAAATTCGTCTTATTAATAAATTTTAATTGTGTATCTATATTTTTTCTACCGTCAGCAGGATCTTTAATATAGTTAATCCAATTATGTATTGTCTTCCACAAATCTACATCTCGTTGCCTAAGATTAATAACCTTACCATTATCATTAGTCTGCGTTGAATGCTTTAACTGAATTAATGTGATAGAATTATTACTTGATTCTATGTGTATATCATCTTTAACCTCAAGACCTAACGACTGTCCTTCTTCAAGATTAAGAAGTAAATATAGAAAGTAGTAATATTGATAGTCGAACCCAACGGATTTATCATCTGCCGTTGTAGTTTCATAGTATTTTTTAGAAATGCTCGTATCCAACTCAACAACCACCTCCATATGCAAAAATAAATACAGATTTATTTTATGAGTTTTGGCAAAGTTTTTAGCAATTTTAAATTACATATAATAGTATTAATCCAAATAGATTCTATTGTTTATTATAATTTCCTAAAATGTAGTTACCAATTAATATTTTATACAATAATTCTACTTATGTCTACAGTATTTTACATTTGTTTCTCCTGAACTTTTTGTGCAATGATAAATATCAAGCAGCTTGAATAAAGTAACTTATTTAAGAAGAAAACTATGTTTTAATCCTCTCAGTAGCGACTTGCGAGTCACATTATATTATAGACTTTGAGCTTCGTTCAATAAGAAAAAGGCATAAACCCACTTGTCAGTTGCTTAGAATAAATGCTTTTTACAAATTTGTTGCTTTTAAATCCAGATAAGAATTTAAAATTGGGATGAATTGCCCTTAATTCCTCCGCAGAGCAATCTGA
>JAEWSG010000162.1 GCA_023398495.1 Bacillota bacterium | reverse complement strand
AACTGAATAAGGGACTGGATGATGATAAAAAATTGCCTCCGGTAGAAACTCTATATGATAAGTATGTTAATTATGGATTTATAGGTGAAGAAGAAAAAGATGGTGGGGCTATTAATTCACTGAAACTAGGTATAGTTTATGATACCCGTGATAATGAACCAAACCCTAACACCGGCTTTTGGATAGAGGCTATTGCTATGACAGCCCCGTCTTTTTTGGGAAACAGCGAATCTGCGTACACCAAGCTTGCCCTTATATACAGGCATTACATACCGGTAGTAAAGGATAAACTAACCTTCGCCTACAGACTTGGCTGGCAAGGAACGGTTGATGGTGAAACACCATTTTATATGCAGCCTTATATGATTACCACAAATACAAAAATTACAAAGAGTGATGGATTGGGTGGAGCTAAATCATTAAGAGGCGTACTTAGAAACAGGGTAGTTGGTGATGCATTCACTTATGCAAATCTGGAACTCCGTTATAAATTCCTTAAATTTAATCAGTGGAACCAAAACTTTTATGTCGCTCTGAGTGGTTTTGGTGACTTTGGAACAATAACCAAAAGAATAGATATTAACAAAAGTCTGCTTCCGACATACGAGTTATATTCTGACTTCTTTGATATGGAAGAAGATAAACTGCACAGTGCTTATGGACTGGGACTGCATGTTGCTATGAATGAAAATTTTATTCTTGCAATAGATTATGGCCTTGCCGGAAATAAGAAGGATGGGAATAGCGGAATGTATATCAGCATTGGATTCTTATTTTAAAACTATTCTTGAAAGATGTAGGTTTTTAGTTCATAAAATATGATACGAGTTCTAAAATCAGGTCTTTTTATCGTCTATTGGATTTGATGCAAAATATCCTTGAGGATATTTGCATTATGAACGTAGGTTCATTATCTTTGTAGATATTTTTAAAGCTATGAAATCTGCGCTCATTTTAAGATTTTCACTCACACTACCGTTTTTGTTCTTTTTAGAATTGTTAATAATGGCTATTTTTGGATGTATTTCCATGGCTTGCGGTGCAAGTGATGAATTTATTTGTGGTACATATTGCACAATAGGTAAGGCAATGGCCGGAGTATTGACGTTGTATTTTATTTATTTAATTTTGCGAGACTTAAAGAGTAACGCAAGAAAATAATATGTCTCGTCCTGTTAGAAGTCGTAAAATTTCCAATCCTCCAAAAATGTCAGGCTTTAAGCCTTATGGTGCCTTAATAAATAATGATAATAAGTCTATCAGATTGCAATACGATGAATTTGAGAGCATTCGACTGGTATCATATTTGAATACTCCGCAAGATGAAGCCGCAAACATTATGGGCATCTCCCGACCAACGTTAACCAGAGTTTACAATAATGCATTGTTAAAGATTGCTACTGCTTTCATCGAGTGTCTTCCTATTGAAATTGAGGGTGGTTCAGTTGAATTTTCGGGAGATTGGTATAAGTGCAAAAAATGCTATAAACTAATAAACGGACTCGAGAACCATATTAAATGTGCAGGCTGCGAATCGTATAGTGATCTTGAACTAATTAGACTTAATGTTTAATGGGTTCTTTATTTCATCTTATTGGATTCGTTAAGTTTCGCTACAAGTGGATGCTGATTAAAAAACTTTTTAGTGGTTAGATTGTATTGTTCTAATCACGATATAAAGGAAAGAGTATGAAAAGTAAACTACTCACCATACTACTTGGACTGATTCCCTCCATCCTCCAGGCTCAGGTAGCTGATTCAATAATAAATTTGTCGGTTGTTGAGATAAAAGATAGTTTGACTAAAAGTGTTTACCCTGTCTCCAGTATGACACGTAATGTGTTGGAACTGAATTCTGATGTTGATGTAGCCGAAATTCTGTCTCGTGAAGCTAATGTAAGTGGGATAAAACGAGGTGGTTATGCCATTGATCCTGTGATTAGAGGATACAGGTATTCGCAGGTGAAGGTTTTTTTGGATAATGGGACTCATATTGAGGGAGGTTGTCCCAACAGAATGGATCCGGTTATGTCGCATATAGAACCAGAAATAATTGAGAAAGTTGATATTGTGAAAGGAGCATATTCATTGGAGTATGGGACTTCTCATTCGGCCTGCGTTCAAATTACTACTCACAAAAATGATAGTTACTTTATTAAAGGAAGTAAATTGAATCTGCTTTCGGGATTTGAATCGAATCGAAATTTATTAAGGCAGCATTTGGGCTTCAGACAGTCAAATGGAAAGTTGTTTTATGAAGTTTCAGGTGGCTTAAAAACCTCCGGCGATTATAAGGATGGAAATGGAACCAAATGGGAGTCGTCTTTTAAAAAATATTACATTTCTACTGTTGTCGGCCATAAGTCATCAAAAGGTGAAGAGTTGATTATTTCATGGAGGGCATCATTTGCCCGTGATGTTATGTTTCCTGCTTTACCAATGGATGAAATCGAGGATAACACACAAATTATTACAGGGAATTATAGGAAAAATTTTTCATCAGATCCGACGAAATACATCAATATTTCAGCCTACCACACCAGAGTGTATCATTTAATGGACAATAGTTTCCGAGCGCAATACAACAGTATTGTTCCACCACTTCAGGGAATGATGCAATCAAAAGCGGATGTAAATACGCTCTCCTCTGGGATAAGAGCTGCATTTAATAATGAATTCAATGGAATTACTTTTGAAAGTGGCCTTGATTTTAACTATATTTTTAAAGATGGTATTCGTGAGATGAAAATGATAATGACTATGGATGGGAATCATTATGTGAATACAAGCCACAAAAATTTATGGAAGGAATCGGTCATTTCAAATGGAGGAGCTTTCACCACAGTTTCGTATTCTTTAGGGAAATATTCGTATATTTTAGGAGCAAGAATTGATTTAAATCATTCTCATTCATCTGACACTCTTAAGCTTAGCAGTGGGGGAGAGAATTATTTTAATAATAAAGATGTAAATCGGGTTCTGGCTTCTTTTTCTGCAGGAGTTGTGTATCAGTTGAATCATAGATTTTCTACAACTATTTCTGTTGCCCTAAGTAAACGGCCTCCCGATATGCAGGAGCGATATATTAAGTTTCTAGCGACTGGTTTTGACAGATACGATTATTTAGGAGATCCTCAATTAAAGCCGGAAACCAATTATCAAGCTGATTTAATTTTTAACTATGTTTTTGACGGTTCATCATTGAAAGTAAATCTTTTTGCTTCCCAAATTAAAGATTTTATAACCGGGATTGTCTTACCACCCTCAACTGCCCGACCTCAAAGTTTAGGGGCCCCTGGTGTCAAACAGTATAGTAATATTGACAAAGCAATATTTACAGGTTTCGAAATCTCTGCACGATTTAACCAGATGAAAAGATCTCGCATAGAACTTTCAGCAGGATACACTTATGCATGGTTTCCGGAAATTGAAAAAGTGTTGTTGGATAATAATAACCAAATTAATGGGATAACTTTGCTTAAGAATGATCCTGTAGCTGAAATGCCTGCATTGGATGCTTTAATTCAGTACTCCTATAATGCTCATAAACTAAGGCTGAAGCCTATAGTGGAGATTAAAGCAACTGCTCCGCAAAATAGGGTTTCTTTTTCCTATGGAGAAGAAAGTACACCTGGATATCTTATTGCAGATATCTCTCTAATTTGGACACCATCGAGAGTTTTTACGGTTAGCGGTGGAATTAATAACATTTTAAATACTGCCTATTATGATCACCTTAACAGACGTTTATTGAATAAGGACATGAAATTGTACGAACCCGGCAGGTCGTTTTTTATACTACTAAAGGTTAATATTTAAAACTTATGAAGGTTCTAATAAAAGTAATTTTTTTAATAATATCGTTACTTGCGTTTTTCAGTTGTAAGAATGAAAATGAGCCGGTTGTAGAAACCAACACTTTAAGAATTGAGATTCAACATACTATTGGTAATAGTGACATTGAGTATAATAAACTCATTTATTTAAACGCAGCAGGAAATCCTTATGAAGTTACCGAAATAATGTACTTTATTTCCGACTTACGTCTATACTCCAATGGAAAGGAAATAAGTCCGGATGAGTGGAATGATATCTATTACGTTGATTCTAAACTTCAGGAAACAATGAAGTGGAAAGTAGGACTAGACATTCCTGAAGGCACGTATGATAGTATAAAGTTTACGTTTGGTTTATCAGAAGATAGGAACGAGTCTTTTCTTTTTGTCAACCCGCCCGAGGTTTTAATGGCTTGGCCGGAAGTGCTTGGTGGTGGGTTTCATTATCTGATGATTAATGGCTTTTGGAAAGATACAGCTGATATAAGAAACCCATATAACTTTCACTTGGGAATAGGTCAGATTTATGAGGGAAACTCCGGAGAAATAGAAGATATTACTGGATTCATCGATAATTCATTTGACGTCGTTCCTTCGGGTCAACCTTTTGCTGTCAACAAGGGCACAGTTACTACACTGACATTAAAGATGGATGTTAATAGTTGGTTTGATTCACCCATCGTTTTTGATTTCAATACATGGGGTGGGGCAATTATGCAGAATCAGGATGCCATGAATATTGGTTGTTTAAATGGAAGAGATGTCTTTAGCTATTCAACCAGTGAAAGATTACCAGATGAAACAGAGTAAAAGGCAAGAGGGAGGCTTTTAATCCGTAATCAGTACGAAACGATTTTTCAATATTTAATGTGGCTAGAAAACCCAAATTTGGGTGAAGATCTGATTGTATTATCAAAAAGAAAACCCTGAATCAGAGTTCAGGGTTTTGAATTTTAACAGCCCATGTTGCTGTGCTTCCAGGAATGATAACCTGAAAATCTACCTAATTCTTTATCAACTTGAAGTTCTTGGTCATTTCAGAAGTTGAAACTTTTAAGATGTAAGTGCCTTGAGGTATGTTGGCTGTGGTTAAATTAATGATTTGTTCTCCCTGAGTTGCGTTGACCACTGACCTTTGAACCAGCTTTCCATCAGTGTTATAAAGCTCCATCGATACCTGCTCTGACTTCTCAGTAACAAGAGATATCTTAATTTCA
>JAEWSG010000124.1 GCA_023398495.1 Bacillota bacterium | reverse complement strand
GTTAACAGTGGTATGGCAAGCGGAGACAAAGAACTGGACAGTATTAATATTAGCGGTGTTAAAAATAGTAAATATGTATTGGTATATACTCAATGGAATGGATATTTTACGAATAATAACTCTATTCGCATAAAAATGGGAGATACAATTGGTTTGATAGTAGGAAAGACAGAAGGATATTATGCAGGTGGACCAATATCATATGACCAAACCGATATTATTCCATTGGCAGAGTTTTTGCTAGAAGGGAATTATACACAGGTAACATCCTCAAATACAAACAAAACCCCTTGGGTGCTAAAAGTAGATGGAAACAATGTTGAAAATGATGTTATAGTATTGCAAAAAGTGTTGGTAGAACTTGGATATCTAAAAATGCCAACCGACACACCGTTTGGTACTTATACAGGTCTTACAAAGACAGCTGTTACGGATTTTCAGAAGATTAAAGCTTTGTATCAGGATGTTAAAGTAGGAAAAGATACATGGAAGAAGTTGTCGCTTCCATGGGATGAGGAAAATGCACAGCCTGACAGATCCAGTTGGAGTTATAGATATGTTTTACAAAACAATAATTTCTATACAGAGAATCCAGAGGTTACACTTATTAACCCTACTGCCAAAACTGAGCTTGAAGCGGGAGAAGCGATAAAAATAACTGCAAAAGGGACTAATTGTCACCACTTGGCAGTATTTATCAATGGTGAGTGGAAGAAGACAGTATTTGGAGACAGTAACACTAATACTATAAATTTGGAATATGACTATGTAATACCTGCTGTTGGTAAATACAACATACAGGTAAAAGGAAGAAATATACCTGGCAACAGTGGAGTGCTTGTAGGTTCAGAAATAGTAGAGATTGAGGGAACGGAAAAAGCTTTTGATTTATCATTTGATAATCCAGATGTATGGCTAACAGATCAGGAACTAATTACTAACTTGCTTAAATTTAAAGAATATGTTAGATATAATAACGGTATAAGTTTTTGGGAACTTGGTTTTTGGCAGCAAGATTTGATATATGAAGGAATTAGATTTGATAGGAATACTACAACAATCGATGAGTTTTTTAATAGACTTGATGGCTTGAGGTCATTGAATGATGTACCGTATAATCCAGGTGGTACAACATATATTGATGAAGGTACAGTTCAAGCAGTAATCATTGAAGAACTAAAATGCCAAGCTGCAGAAACTTGGAAAAAAAGAATACCCATATACTTGAGTGCTTTAAAAACTAAGATTTTAAAATTAAATACTAAATATATTGAATTCATTAGTTTAACAAAAGATGAACGAAAAGCTATACAATATGCACTGAAGATTTATCAAACTGGTGAATTTGATAAAGATACATCGACAGCCTTGGATGTTATTCATGTAGTAAATAATATTCCTTATATTGAGGGTCATACTTGGGCAATTACGCCTGAAATGATGAATGTTATAATTGATAAGAGTAATAAAAGGGCTGCTTATGAAAGTATAAATCAAACATTAACAGAAATCAGTGATTTTGCAGAAAAGTTTCGTCTTGGTGAGTTTTTTTATTCATCAGTTGTTTTATGGGCAGCTACAAGAATTCCAATGGGTGCTGCTTATGATAAGAAAGTGGCTGAGGCTATAGCTAATGCCAAATTTACAAGAACAATACTTCAAAGAATGCGTGGATTCATGGATGATATGGTATCTATCCTTGATGATGTTGGATTGAGTACAAGCAGATTTAATCAATTAAGGTCGGTATCAGCAGACACGCTTTCTACTGCGGATAGAGCAGCAATGAAAGCTGTACGTGATTCCATTCCAACGCCAACGAATCAAACAATAATGCAGAAGGTAATTCCTCAGGGAGATATTGCAAAATATCTTGATGGGACATATAATCAAGTTGGAGGCTATGTAACAAAAGCACAGGATGTCAAGCAACTTACAAGCTATGATGATATTTATAATTCCCTTAGACTTGATTATACTGGTACAGCTTATAAACCTGCTACTGATGAATGTGTTGGAGTAATCAGATTTAAAACAGCTCAAGCTTCTGAATTTAAAGTTCCATATAGTGAAGCAATGGGCGGTAATACTGTGGATGGGGCTCCGTTTACAGGTAACGGATTTACTGCAGCTACTAATGGTCAAGCAATTCCTGAGTATACTTGTAGTGGAAAATATCTAGGTATAGAAGATGGAGCAGAACTTTATACGATAACAAAAGATGGAACTGAGACTTTAGCAGCGGTTTACGATAGCTACCTAGGTAAGTTTGTCGATATATTACAATAGGATGGTGATTTTAAATGAGAAATGGAATTTATGCAGTTTATCAAGGAAACGAATATGAGGCAGGAACAAAAGCGAATTCTTTCTTTCTTCGTTCTTATAACAGTAATGATGTAGCTAAAGGTTTTTTTCTATATAAAGGTACTGTTTATATCAAGGATGTACAAAGAAGTGATTTGGAAGAAGTGTATAGTGTTACAACCTTTGCTGAATATCAAAATGTAAAATTACAAATAATAAAAGAGGATGGAGATAAAATTCTTTTAAGTGGTATGGTAGGTGATTATAGGATTTTTGAAAACCTTGGGATGGATATGGTTGATAGAGGTGTGTATCATAAATGGGTTAATAAAAATGATGTATCATCACTGTTTGAAGAAAAAAATCCTATCTAATTCTTAATTGTACATACGTGAAACCCCGACTGTAGCAATACAGCTTCGGGGTTTCTTTTTGGGACAAGGGGACAGGGACAGGTACATTGTCCCACTCGCTAAGAGTAAGGCTGGGAGCAACCCCAGCCTTTATTAGATCAGAACCTCAATATTATCTAACTTTATTACACCATTTTTCACCAACTCAATAAACTTTTCGGTTATGTCAGGGTCGAATTGAGTTCCTGAACCTTTTTGGAATTGAGCTATTACATCTTCAATCGGGAGTTTTTGTCTGTAAACTCTGTTTGTTGTCATTGCATCAAAGGCATCAGCAACAGTAAGAATTCTAGCGAGAAACGGAATGTCATCACCTTTTAGTCCTTCGGGGTAGCCGGTACCGTCTATTCGCTCATGGTGATACATAACTAGCGGAACAACATCTTTAAACATTGATAAGGCTGAAAGAATCTTTGCTCCTGTAAGAGGATGCTTTTTTATTTCTTCAAATTCGGAAGGATTCAATTTTCTGTCAGATAAAAGTATATCGTCATTAGTGCCTATTTTGCCAATATCATGAAATGTTCCGCCTACCCGTAATAAATCTATGTCATACTCTGTTAAGTTTTTATAGCATTTTCCAATTTCAACTGCATAAAGTCCAACTCTGTCAGAATGGCCTCTTGTATAATTGTCCTTAGCATCGACTGCAAGTCTCAATGTATCTATGGTTTCTTCATACCTTGACCTTATAATCTCATAGGTTTTGTTAAGTTCATTGTTCTTAATATTTAAAAGAGAATGTAAGAAGGCATTATTTATAGAATTTGCAGCTTGAACTGCAAATATCTCAAGTAAGCTAAATTTTTGTTCCTCGCAACTTTCTACATAAATAACTCCAATTGATTCCCTTTTGTAATTCATCAGAGGTAAAAAGATGCCGTCTTCGTATCTGGCAATTTGTTGGTTCATTCTTGCAGAGCCCGCGTAAATCATCTCTGAAGGAGTAAATAACGAGGAAAAGGTATCTAAATCTGTATTGAATTTGCCTATTCCTTTATAAAAGCTTTCTTGGATGGCGTTTGCTTCTCCAACAATATTATCTGCTAAAATAAAAGCATTTTGGCAATTGACAATCATAAGAAGACTTGTCAGGATTTCTTCAAGGATAATATCTATAGGTTGGAGTTGATATATTTTCGGTACGGTTTTTAAAATGTTATTAAGTCCTGCTCGGCTTGATTTAATTTCATTCATCATTAAAACGCTTTTATAAGCTGATTTTACAAGGAGTAACAGTTGGCTTGGATCATCCGATTTTGTACAATAGCCCTGGATGTCATTCTTTTCAAGAGTTTCCATAGGTGGTACACTTTCAGAATGGCCTGTCAGAAGTAAGATATATAAGTCCTTATTAAACCCACGGATGATTTCAACTACCTGCTTTGCATTAATGTCATTAAGCAGATAATCAAGAATTAATAAGTCGTAACTATTGTTTTTTATTAGTTCAATAGCTTCATTATGATCTGTATAGCCGCTGAATTCATAGCCCTCACGTTCTAGTATTACTTTGAGGGTTTTAATTATTCCCTGGTCATCGTCAATAGCAATTATTTTAAATCTTTCTTTCGAATTACTCAAATTATTTTTTTTGATCTCAGAAAGTCTCATGCCAAGAACCTCCAATTTTAATTCCTTTGATATATTCAATGATCAGCAGTAAGCTTAAAGAATGGCTTATGAAGACGAATTCCATATATATATCGGAAGTTTTATGTAAACACATAACTAGAGTTTTTGGGACAAGTACGTTGTCCCAGTTGATAAGATTCAGTACAACAAGAATAAAAAATATGCTATAATCAAACGGGAATTGTGTTGTAAAATTGTAATGTTGGTGCGATAACAAGGACCGAAGGAGAAGTGGAAATAGCACTTGGAGGGTTTTAGATATTGCCAGTAAATCTCGAAAGGACTTTATATAAATTATGGGGGAAGCACAAGAAAACAACATCAAAAAAAATATTGGAGTAGTAATACTTAATTATCTGGCTTATGAAGAGACCATAAAGTGCGTTGAAGATTTTAAAGCACAGAATCGGGAAAATGTAAATTTAAAGATAATTGTGGTCGACAACCATTCTTTAAATGAATCAGAAGTAGCTTTACGGGATAAATTCAAAGGTGATGATATTGTAGTTATTGTTAGAACACATAGGAATCTTGGTTTTGCAAACGGTAATAATTTTGGATATAAGAAATTACTTGATTATATGCAACCGGATTATGTGATTTTTTCAAATGATGACATAATATTAAAAAATGACAATTTGTTTAGTTGGATTATAGAAAATGATAAAAAGTATCAATTCGGAATGCTCGGACCGGGTATATTTTCGGAAAGCGGAAAATTCTATCAGAACCCGTTGGAAAACTATACTAGAGATATTAGAGAATGTAAAAAAATATTAAAGCAGCAACGTATTATCCTATTAAAAATATCAATCAAAAGATTACTTGGAATTAACAAAACCAAAAATAAAAATAAGCTGGTTTTAGAAAATAGTGCTTATTATGAAAAAGAAACTACTGAGAAGACATTACACGGGGCTTTTCAGATTATGTCCAAACGATACCTGGATTTGTATGCTGAACCATATGACAGTGCTACATTTCTATATATGGAGGAGTATATTTTAAAATTAAGGTGCGATAATTCAAAGCTACCAATGGTTTATTCACCGAATTATAAAGTTCTGCATTTACAAGCTGTCTCTACCAATATGATGCATACATCGCAGATAAAAAAGGACTGTTTCAGGTTAAAGAATTTGATTAAGTCATTAAAATATTATATGAAATTGTTATAGTATAAGAGAGGAAACTTATATTAATGAATATGAAGAAGGCAGCATTAATCAATGCAGCAGGCAAGTACTCTAAAGTTTTTGTGTCAATTATTGTAAATGCAGTACTTGCACGAATTTTGTCAGCTGAAGATTATGGAATCCTTGCTGTTATTATTGTCTTTTCAACTTTTTTTACAACGCTTTCAGACATGGGCTTCGGTCCGGCTATAATACAGAACAAGGAACTGACAGATGATGATATAGGTGATATTTTTTCATTGACCGTATATATCTCTGTTGGTTTTATGGTTTTATTTGCACTCTTATCATATCCAATTTCGGTTTTTTATGGAAGCAACGTGTATATTTCACTCGGGCAGTTGCTAAGCGTTTCATTACTTTTTAACGCATTAAATATGGTTCCAAATGGAATTTTGAACCGCAATAAAAAATTTGTCAGCATTGCAATAAGAACTATAATTGTATATATTGTCTCAGCAGTAATAACAATCATTTTAGCGTTCCTTGGATTCAGGTATTATGCTTTGGCAATACAGGCAATCTTGACGGCCTTTTTCACTTTTATATGGAATTATGCCACAACAAGGCCAAAGTTTAGATTTTATTTTAATAGGAACAGTATTCTTAAAGTACTTAATTATTCAGGATATCAATTTGCATTTAATGTGGTTAATTATTTCTCCAGAAACCTGGATAATTTATTGACCGGAAAATTCATGGGGAATGCTGAGCTTGGGTATTATAATAAGGCATATACATTAATGTTGTATCCGGTCAATAATCTTACCGGAGTTGTGTCCCCGGTATTGCATCCATTACTTTCAGATTATCAGAAACAGCGTGAAATTATATATTCCAAATACATGAAAGTAGTAAAACTATTATCATGTATAGGTATTTATGTTGCTGCAGTATGTTTTTTGGGAGCAGGTGAAATTGTTAAAATACTGTATGGAAGTAATTGGGGTGCGTCAATAGTATGTTTCAAATTACTGTCGATTGCAATTATCCCTCAGATGATTAATGCCAGTGCGGGAGCAATTTTTCAGGCCATAGGGAATACAAAGCTCTTATTTATTAATAGTTGCATTAATACAGGCATCACAATATTGGCTATTTTATGTGGAGTATTTTGGGGAAAATCAATCACTGCTTTGTCTTTGTGTGTTGCAATTTCATACTTGTTTCATTTTGTTACAGCATTTTATATGTTGATTAAGTTGGGGTTTAGATATAAATTGCTCTGCTTTTTGAAAGAATTATTTGCAGAGATTTTTATATTATGTGGAATGATAGTGGGAATCCTCCTATATCCATTCAGTTTTGAAAATAGTTTCATATCAATTTTTGTTAAGTGTTTGTATTTAGGAGTGTTTTATCTATGTATGCTTTTAATTACTAAGGAGTATAGGTTGTTTAGAGCTCTATTAAAAAGATAAATTTGTTTTTATATAATATATTGAACTATGAACTATTAAGGATAGAAAGAAAAAATGAGGGGTAGAAAAATTATGAATATTATTGTCACTGGTGGAGCAGGATTTATCGGAAGCAATTTTATATTCCATATGTTGAATAAGTACCAGGATTACAGGATTATATGCTTGGATAAGCTCACCTATGCAGGAAATCTGTCTACGTTAGCTTCTGTGATGGATAGTCCTAATTTTCGTTTTGTAAAAGCTGATATCTGTGACAGAGAAGCAGTGTATGAACTGTTTGAAGAAGAACACCCTGATATAGTTGTTAATTTTGCAGCGGAATCTCACGTTGATCGTTCTATTGAAAATCCTGGCATTTTCCTTGAAACTAACATCATAGGAACTGCTGTTATGATGGATGCATGCCGCAAGTATGGCAGCATCAGATATCATCAGGTCTCTACCGATGAAGTTTATGGGGACTTGCCTTTAGACCGTCCGGATTTGTTCTTTACTGAGAATACTCCGATTCACACCAGCTCTCCGTATAGTAGTTCAAAGGCAGCTGCTGACTTGCTTGTGCTAACTTACCATAGAACTTATGGTTTACCAGTGACTATTAGTCGTTGCTCGAATAACTACGGGCCATATCATTTTCCTGAGAAGTTGATCCCGTTGATAATTGCCAATGCACTAAATGACAAGCCGCTTCCTGTTTATGGTGAGGGTTTGAATGTTCGAGATTGGCTATATGTTGAAGACCATTGTAAGGCAATTGATCTTATCATTCACAAAGGAACTATAGGAGAAGTTTACAATATTGGTGGGCACAACGAAATGAAAAATATAGATATAGTCAGAATTATATGCAAAGCATTAGGTAAACCTGAGAGTTTGATTACATATGTTACAGATAGGAAGGGTCATGATATGCGATATGCAATTGATCCAACAAAAATTCATAATGAACTTGGTTGGTTGCCAGAAACGACGTTCAAGGAAGGTATACAGAAGACCATACGGTGGTATATAGATAACAGGGAGTGGTGGGAAGACATAATTTCTGGAAATAGGTGAGAGAATGCAAGTGTTGTTATGCAAGAACTATCATTTACATAAATTGAACTTTATTGTAATAAGAAATTAAATTTGTGCTTGACTTATTACCAAAACAATTGCTAATATATAGTGTGTTATTTAAAGATATAGATTAAGTGCTATTTATTGTTTGGGGAATAGGAAAGCAAATGCAGAGTAAATATTATGTGAAAGCAGAACCTTTGCCTTTATTCTTTTATGGTTAAGGTTTTTTTGTTTCTTATAGGGGCTTAGAAATACAATTTATATAAATTATGTAAACAAACAATACAAGGAGGAAGTATTTTCATGGGGTCAAAAAATTTATTTAGAACAAGCATTTCAGTTCTTTTGGTTTTAGTATTTGTCTTTACTTGTTGTTTCACACAGGTGTTTGCAGAAAATGCAATTGAAGTTACCGAATCAGGAGATATTCTGACTTCAGAGCCAGAACCACTAGACAACAGAAGTTTAATACAAAATGATGAAAATCCAATAATAACAAATAAGAACATCAGTGTTCAAGGAGCTGTATATTCCGGACAAGATAATGTTCAGGTTGAGACAGGTATCCTAGGTAGCAAAAAGATAAACAGATTTATAATTAAGTACAAGAATGAAAATAAACGAAGCAATGTACTTAAGAAAATGAAAAATAAACTGAAATCATCGAGAAGCCTTAAAAATAAAAAGTTTGATGTTGTTTCAAGTGAATTAAAAATTGAAGAATTTATAACTGAGATGAAAAATAATAAAGTACATGATGAGATAGAGTATATTCAGCCCGATCATGAGATAGTACTTTCAGCAAATGACACCTATTATGCCAGCCAGTGGGGTGTTGAGAACAATACACAGGAGCAACTGGGAATAAATATTGATTCAAATGTAGTTCCTGCATGGAGTGAGACAGAGGGAGAGGGAACAGTAGTTGCCGTAATTGATACCGGTATTGATACTACGCATAAAGATTTGGAAAAAAACATATGGGTCAATAAAAATGAGATACCTGATAATAATATCGATGATGATTCAAACGGGTATATAGATGATTATAATGGATGGAATTTCCATGATGATTCCAGTAGAATACATAATACTGATTTTTATAGTGATGAGGGACATGGTACTCATGTAGCGGGAATTATTGCAGCAGAGAAGGACAATAACATGGGGATATCAGGTATTGCACCCAAATCAAGAATAATGGTTTTAAAAGCTTTTAACAATGGTACAGCATATACCAGTGACATAATTGAAGCTATATCTTATGCACAAAATATGGGGGCAAAAATTGTAAATTGTAGTTTCGGCTCCACAGCGGATAATTCTGTATTGAGAGAAGTTATGGCAAATTCCAGTTTGCTTTTTGTTTGTGCAGCTGGCAATAGCCATGTTTCAATTGATAGTGAGGCAGTATATCCTGCGTGCTTTGGGTTGGAAAACATAATTACTGTTGCTTCAATTGGAAAAACAGGTGAGTTATCAAGCTTTTCAAATTATGGCGATATAAATGTTGATGTGGCAGCTCCGGGAGAAGATATAACCAGTACATTGCCGGGAAATCGTTTCGGGCAGAAGAGTGGTACTTCAATGTCGGTACCGTTTATTTCCAGCCAAGCTGCTTTAATTCTCAGCAAGTATAAAGATCTCAGTGCAAAAGAAATAAAGGAAAAAATCATAAATTCATCTGATAGGATATCAACTTTAGATGGTAAGGTGAGAAGAGCAAACAAGATTAACATAGCAAATGCATTATCGGGCATTGTGAATGATAAAATGGTAGAGATAAAGGCTAAGCAAGCTGTGGAAGAGAGTGAAGTAGTTGAGGAAAGTGTAAATACTTCTGTATATGCAAATGGGGAATTTTCCACATACTCAGGTTCATCACTATATTCTGATTCTCAGGAAGTTATAAGTTCTATGTTTTCTATTCCTTCTACATCACTGAATGGTACATTAAATACTGTAGTTAAAGGTAACACAAGAACCAATTTATTAAAAAGCCCTGAGATGAACAAGGATTCAGATGGAAACGGGTTAGTTGACGATTTTATTTTTTATAAAGATACATATTACAATAAGAATGCTGCAACTGATGAGGCTATCTATTGTTTTGACACTGCAGAACAGTGTCAAAAGATTGAAATAACAAAATCAACAAGCACAAAAGGAGCATGTGTTTATCAAAAGCTTGATGTTTTGCCTGGTGACAAAGTAAATGTATCATATAATGTTAAAGTCCAAGGGAATGTAAGTGGAGTTGTTACAGTTTCTTGTCATTTAGGAAATAGCTTGCGGAAAAATTTGTGGATAAGTAAAAATTAGTGGTATATAGATTGAGAAATCAAAGGATTTATAGGATAATAACAGTATTATGACAAAAGAAATTAAAATCAGAGAAAT
>JAEWSG010000047.1 GCA_023398495.1 Bacillota bacterium | reverse complement strand
GAATGGTAGTATCCGAGATATTAAACTGCAAAATAATGTTTATGAATTCTGGATAGAAAGTAGATCAAGCATTATGGTTGTTTTTGGACCCACATCAAGGGGTGGATTTGCTTGTTTTCCAGATTTTCAAGTTGGGTGTCATTTAGTGAGTTTGAATGATAAATTTTGGAATACAGAAAAGCTTGTTGAAGTATTAGGAAAAGTAGATGGAACGACTGTCGCAGCGGCTTTAACCAAATTGGCAGAAAACTCAGGAATCAAAACAATATAAATCATCAAATTGAATTCTGATTCAATAATAATAAAAAAACATCATTAAAAAGTGGTTGAAATTCTGCTGTGTATCAGGTTGAAGTTTATTGATTTATGTGTTCAATTCTATTCGTTAAAAAAAGTCTGTTGAAAAAAAGTATGTAACAAGAAAGTGTTCAATTCTAAACAAAAATTTTTTAAAAAAGTGTCCAATTTTACTTGACAATCAACATCTATTTCTAGTGATCCATCTTTTAAAAATGTTTCCTTAAAACTTCCTATATGATTTTGAGCGTACACTAAAGCTTTCCCTAAGGCACTACCACCCAATGCATTAGGGAAATTGGTGCTTATGAAATTTATAAATTCATCAATTACTGGAGCTGATTTTTCTATCCTCTCTTTATAACGTATTTCAAAATAGTCATCTTTTTGTTTATAATTTTTACTAAGGTACTTTTCTATTTCATATAATTTTTCACAATAAATAAACCCTTTATATGCTATAGATACCTTTCGGGCCTCTTCGCTTAATGGCTCAATTATTTCATGGAACTTTCGCCGTATATGTGCTAAGCAATAATACAAATTCACATCTAAGACGGCATTGTAACCTTGATATCCATCAGTTTGTAAAAATCCTTTAAATCCATATAGAAAATTCTTAGGATTTGATCCCGATCGAGTTTTTTGATATTCATATAAGATTATTGGATCTATATCAGTACCTGTTTTATATAACCACATATAATGAGTAGATCTAGATTCTTCACCACTTTTTTCTAAAACTTTTAAAGTGGTCTCATCAGCCTGCACATAGTTTCTTTTTACAAGTTCTTCTTTCATAATTTCATATACAATTTTAAATTCATTAGCAGCAGCAACTACCCAATTTGAAAGGGTTTGTCTCGATAAAGGTAGTCCTAACATTTTAAAATAGCTTTCTTGTCTATGTAGAGGTAGAGCATAAATATACTTAAGAGCAATAACATGGCTTAAAATCTCATTTGATGCCATACTTTTATGTAGAAGAGTATTTGGTGCTTTAGTAGATATTATATTTGTTTTCCCTTTTTCATCTTCACATCTTTCCTTGCAGGCATAAGTATATGTTATATGTTCTTCTACTGTAAGTTCAGCTGGTTTATATTTTACTATTTCTTTAGATGAAGTTCCTATGCATTCCATTTCACTAGAACAATTGCCACAATCTTTTTCTCCATCTTCTAGTTTATGATGAATAACAACTCTTTTTAAATTTGCTAGATTATCCTTTTTAACATTTTTATTAGAAGGTTTGTTTCGTGTATATTTAATCTCTTCTAGTTCAATCTCACCTTTTTTAGGATCACAATTAGCTTCAGCTTCATTAAAAAAAGATAACTGATCACCCTCAAACTTCTCACTAGATTTACCAAATAGCTTCTTGTTTTTATTTAAAATTAAGCTTTTTAAATATTCTACCTCATTCTTAAGCTTATCTATTTCTTGATCTTTGGATTTTAACTCTGTGTTCTTAGAATCCAGCTCATTTTCTAAGGTTGAAATCAATGCTTTTACATTTTCATCAAGTTGAACATCCTCGTTTAAATTATACACTTTCTATGCTCCTAATCTTTTGTTTTTACAAGCATTATTATATCACAAAACCCTCTTGAATGCTAGTGTCAAGAGGGTTTTGGTTTGTCTTTTTTTATTAATTTTAGAAATGTTTTTTTCCTTTAACTGACTTGAACTTTGATGTTGTTCTAACTTCATATCCTTTTAGTAACCAACTTAATTCATCTATATTTACTTTAATAGCCTCATCTTTTGTCATTGGCCATTTGAAACTACTTTCATCTAGACGATGATAAAATAGCCAAAACCCATCATCAAAATGTAACACCTTTAATTTATTCATTTGCCTATTACAGAAAACAAATAGTGCTTTTTCATAAGGATCTAGTTTAAGTTCCATTTTCACAATTACCATTAATCCATCTATACTTTTCCTTAAATCAGTTATCCCACATGCTAAGTAAACTGTATCTATTTTATGAATATTTAACAACTTGCTGTTATTTCCTTTAAGATATTTGCCAATGTTATTTGGTCGGAGCTATCTATATATATTTTAGCCTTACCGATGTCTATTCTTATTTTAGTAGATGGGGTCTGATTATCATGAACACAGGACAATTTGTTTTCCTTATCAGAAATATTATTCAAATCAATAGCATGAAATGTTGATTTGTTCTTATTTTTTGATCTCATTCTTCGATTATACAACCTATGAATATTCACATCATGCTCTTTACAAAAACTAGCTATGGTTCCCTTATGCCTAGAGAACTTTTCCAGAATGCACTTCCAATACTCATCTGTTTCTATCGGTTTCAATTTAAAAACCTCCTCAAATTTGATATTTCAATTGTAAAGGAGATTTGTTATTATTTATATACATTAATTCTTTGACGCTTACGGCTAAAAGGGATTTGGATCTTGAAAGAAAGTGGAAAATAAAATTTGATGAGTATAAGAAAAGTGGTCAAAGTGTTAAAGCGTGGTGCAAAAACAACGGCATTATACATACCACATTTCGTTACTGGATAAAAAGGTTTACCTCATCAGAAGAGTTTCCACCAGTAGATACGGAGTTTGCTAGAGTTATGCTAGAACCCAACTGTACCAATAATAAAAATACAAGCACAACCTGTGAAGTTTTTTCAAAAGCTGAAGCAACAGAAGACATGCAAACTCAATCATCTGAATTTCAAGTATTTATCAATAGTATCAAAGTGATAGTTCCGGGTGATTTTAGTCCAATAGCACTTGAAGGACTAATGAAAGTGCTGAAGACATTATGATGAGACATATAGCTGAAGGGACAGATCATATTTACCTTGCCCTAGGTTCGACAGATTTTCGCAAGCAGCAAAACGGGCTTGTCTCACTAGTTGCACTTAAATTTAAGCTTGATCCGCATGCTGGTTCAAGTGTATTCCTCTTCTGTAATAAACGGCACAATTCATTACGTGCATTAAGATGGGATGGAAATGGCTTTATACTTGTTACAAAATCACTCACTAATGAGATGAAATTCCAATGGCCAAAGAACCAAGATGAGGTGCGTAACATAACAACACGTCAATTAGAATGGCTTCTTTCAGGATTACAGATTGATCAGAAAAAAGCACACCCTGAAAATGTTAATACAGATGGAATTACTTACTGAAAATAGTGTAAAACACTAGCGGAAATGCCGATTTTCTGGTATAATTGTAATGATTTAATTCACTAGGAAGGAGGCTAGTACATGCAGTCTGCCGACGAAAAAGATTTGCGTATCAAACAACTTGAAGATGAAAAACAAGAAATGCTGGAAAAGATAAGTCGACTTGAGCATAATGTTGAAGTTCTCACACAAGCAGTGCTGCATGCAGCGAAGAAAAAGTTTGGTGCATCAAGTGAAAGAACGCCTCAAACACAATGGCAGTGCTCCATTTTTGGTGAAGAATCTCCAAGTGATTTAAACTTAATTGATACTCGTGTAATAAATATTAAAGAGCATAAAAGACCCGTTAGGAAAAAAGGAGATCGAGAAAAGCTGATTGCAGAACTTCCACATGAAACCATTGAGTGTGTTCTTAACCCAGAGGAAGCTGTTTGTAATATATGCAACAGCGAAATGAAGGTAATAGGCAAGAAAAAAGTAAGATCTGTAATGGAATATATTCCTGCAAAGCTTGTTATGAAAGATTATGTCCAGTTCGTCTATAAATGTATTAATTCCGGAAAAACAGATGAACATCTGGAAGATGTAATATATAGCGCACCTGTGCCAGCACCAGTATTGACGCATTCAATTGCCTCACCTTCAAGCGTAGCATGGATTATGTATCAGAAATATATGCTTTCTGTACCATTCTACCGCCAGGAACGTGACTTTAAAAGGATGGGTGCTCCATTAAAGAGAGATACTATGGCAAACTGGGTAATAAGATGTGCTGAATATTGGCTTAAACCTTTGTATGACAGGATGCACAAACAGCTTTTAAAATGTGATGTCATCATGAGTGATGAAACTACGTGGCAGGTTCTCCGTGAGGAAGGCAAGAAAGCATCCAGCAAATCATACATATGGATTCATCGGAGTGGTAGTTGCGAAGGTTCTCCTATTATACTATATGAATATACTCGAACCCGTTCAGGAGATCATGCAAAGAATTTCCTTTCAGGATTTAGTGGTTTTCACGTTTCAGATGCTTACGATGGGTACGAGAAGGTGGAAGGTATTACCCGTTGTCTATGTTTCAGTCATCTGAGGAGATATTACATAAATGCCATTCCATTGGATTCGGGTAAAAAGGAGATTCCGGGCTCAGGAGGTGCAATAGGTCGAGCCTATTGTGACAAGCTATTCAAGTTGGAAAAGAAATGGAAGATGCTGTCGCCTGAAGAACGAAAAAAGAACAGGCTTATTTATAGCGTCCCAGTGTTGGAGGCCTTTTTCGCATGGGCAGAAACAAGGAATACTTATCAAGATGACCTTAAAAAGGCCTTAAAATATACATTAAACCATAAGAAGTACTTTACAAATTTCTTACTTGACGGAAGGATTCCACTATCTAATAATTTGTCGGAGATCGCAGTGAAACCGGTGGCTCTAACAAGAAAAAATTCACTGTTTTCAGATTCGGTTGAGGGTGCAGAAGCATCTGCACTTGTGTTTAGTATTATAAATACTGCATCAGCCAACAATCTGGATA
>JAEWSG010000012.1 GCA_023398495.1 Bacillota bacterium | reverse complement strand
TGTCAGCCGTACGGAAATATTTCTGAAGGATCACTTAGGAAATGTGAGAGTGGTATATGATAATTCGACAGGCGAACCTGTGCAACATACCAACTATTATCCTTTCGGGATGCAGATGTACACCCCTCCCTCCTTGTCAAGTTCCAGTAATCCCAACAAGTATCTTTACAACGGTAAAATGTATCAGGATGAGCTTGGGTTGGGATGGTATGATTACGGGGCACGGTTCTATGATGGAGTTGTGGGGAGATGGTGGAGTGTGGATCCTTTGGCGGAAGTAAGCAGAAGATGGAGTCCTTACAATTATTGTGTTGATAATCCTATGAGGTTTGTGGATCCGGATGGGATGATGGTAGGTGATCCGCTAAGAGATATGGCAATCAGAGCTAATAGAGCAAGTAACCTATTCGGAACTGTCAGAACTAAGAATAACATTGCCAATTCTAAGAATCATCAAGGATTTGACTATCATGCAGATATTGGTACAGAGGCCGTTGCTGTATCAGAGGCTGTTGTCTATTCAATTGATTGTTCTGATGATTCCGATTATGGAATAAATGTTACATTAGAATATACGAATGAGGAAGGCAATTGTGAATATGCTTTTTACGCTCATATGGATGATATTAACGTTTCCGAAGGACAGCAAGTAAATGAAGGTGAGATGATTGGCACAACAGGGGCTACTGGAAACGCAGATGTAAATGATGCACATCTCCATTTTGAGGTTCGAAGTGTTCCTTCACCAGGACGAGGATTAAATGGCCGAATTAATCCAAATGCCATCACTGATACTGATTTTATATCTCAAAATCCTAAATTAACACAACAACAAACAGGAGTTACTAAAATTGAAAAAAATAAGGCAGGAATTATAGCCACAAATCAAAGCATTGATGGAAGTAATAAGATTATTAGAGAAGATTCCGTTATCAATAAAATGCAACCCAAAAGCTATGGCAAATAAATCAATTATTAGTATTATAACATTTCTAGTTTTAATATCTAGTGGGATTTCTGCTCAAAGTTCTTTACTAGTATATGGAATTGATACTTCTTATAAACATTCTGATGATCAGTATATGCACAGGCACCAAATTTTTTTAGATGGAAAAATATTGAAGCCTTTGTTGCAAATTGACGAATACTTGGAAGATTTTAATTACATTGGATCAATAAATTACGGAGATAATATACTCTATATTTTTGATAACTATAATGAAGCAACAGGAAATTCAAGATTCTATTTAATCGCTCCCCTTTTGAATAAAATTTACTTTTTTGATTGTTTTGAATATGAATCAGCTTCTTTAGGTTCAATTGATATACAGAAGCTTAAAGTCCATCTAATAAGTTTTAAAAGGGAATGTGGAGAGTACACATCTAAAGATATCCTTTATACTGATGTTAAGGAATTCACAATAGATAAAAGTAAGATTGAGCAAATATTTAGATTTAGACTAAACTGAGAAACTCTCTTGTGCCCGATTGATGAAACTATGAACAGGGGATGGATACTTGCGGAAGGCAACAAACGAAAACAGGAGGTATATGATGTATTTCATGGCAAAAAACCAACCACAACCACTTTTATTGGTAACTTCGTTTATCAAAACGGTGTTCTGATGTGGATTAACTACGATGAAGGCAGAGTGGTTTGCAATAAAGGTTTAACTGTTAATCGAACGGAGGTATTTCTGAAGGATCATTTGGGCAATGTAAGAGTAGTGTTTGATAACACTACAGGCCAACCGGTACAACATACCAATTACTATCCTTTCGGGATGCAAATGTACACCCCACCCTCACTGTCAAGTTCCAGTAATACAAACGAGTATCTTTACAACGGTAAAATGTACCAGGATGAGCTTGGGTTGGGGTGGTACGATTACGGCGCACGGTTTTATGATGGAGTGGTGGGGAGATGGTGGTGTGTTGACCCTTTGGCTGAAGTAAGCAGAAGATGGAGTCCTTACATATACGGCAAGAATAATCCCATTCTTTTCCTTGACCCAGATGGAATGCTTGACAAAGTATTTATTAATGGAGATGAAGCAAATGAAGCTACAAGGCAACTTGATAATTCATCATCATTGACTATCACTAGAGATTCTAAAACAGGCGAATTATCAGCAACAGGTAAGGCAAAAACTAAAAGCGATAAACAATTGCTTGCAGCAATTAATGACCTAAATATAGATGTTAATGTTACGGCAACTAATTCTTTAAAAACTACTACTGGTGCGAATTATTCTGGTGGTGCATTCATGGGAAATTCTATAATTGATGCAAATTCAGAATCCACAAGTCATAATCAAAGGGTTGAAGCTCAGCAAGATGTTAACCCTAATATGTTAGGCTATTATGATAATGCTACCGGAGTCAAAAGTGGCACTTTTATGAAGCATGAAGTAACAGAGGCGTATGAAGGAGCCAAGATTTCATTAGCAACAGGAGTTGCTGCTGGACCAGCAGTCAAGGGGCAAGACAATCCTATCTATGATGCAGCCCATATTGCAGCGTTTAAACAGCCAATGGTTACTCCAAAAGATTTATCAAATGCAAGATCTAAAGCCAATAACATTGCAAATGCTCGTAGATTTTTGCAGAACAATCAAGATTTTATTGAAACAATATCGAAAATGATGTTCAGATGATTAGATCTATAATTTTAGTTATGTTCTTATTTTGTTCTTTTTTTAAGGCTTACTCTTTCTTTCAACCAAATAAAGATGCTGATAGTTGTTTTTGTAAAATAGAGGTTTTAGAAATTCATAAAAAGAAAAATGCTTACATAATTTATTCCCGGATTGACACAGACTCTAGTCTTATCGCCATTGTTTCTTTTAAGAAGAGATGTGAAAAAGGAGAGAAAATAGAAATTGGTAAAAAATACACCATTAGAATATACCCATATTTTAAAGATAATATAGTACCAAATCATAGTATTCTTTTCGTCGTAATAAAAGATGGTAAGAAAGTAAATGTACCCTCTACAGGATGGATGTCTAATGTTTACACTTCACCGAATTTGGTAGGATTAAGAATTTGTACCAAACAACCCCGATGTCTTGAAGACCTAGAGCCAGATTAATATTACAATGGATCGTGGCGGTTACTTCTACGCTTACCTTGTAACGAGAGAAAGAACTCTCATGTCATCAAAAAAAGGAGGAAGGCAATTAATAGATATCAAATTATTATGATAGAAGGGGAAGGATGATTCAATCACTAGTAAAAAATGAATTAGGTGGTGTTGATGTTTCGAGTTATCACTATAAGGATTTAACTGATAAATACAATATAGTAGAAACTAAACATTATTGCCTAACGAATGGAGTTTTGTACTACCCGGTTGAAAAGTACGTGTTTCACTACGATAACCAGAAAAGGTTGCTATCGCGGGACTATTATCTTAACTCTGCCTTGCTTAATAAAGTGGAAAATGAATTCAATACCCTTGGAGATAAAATCATCAAAAGACGATTTTATGATAGTCAGAATGTACTCAAGCGTTCAGTTAAGTACAATTATAACATCAGGGGGTGGTTAACTCAGATTAATGATCCCGAAAATTATTCTACTGATGATCTG
>JAEWSG010000239.1 GCA_023398495.1 Bacillota bacterium | reverse complement strand
GACTTCTTCATTTTAGTGGCGGACTGCTTTTTTTGTAGCACGCTAAAAAAGTATACCATATTTTTTGGTATACTTTCCACATATCATTGGTCGTGTTTTTGGTAGGGTTAATTCGTAGCGTATCCATCCAAGAAGAATAAAAAGAATCTTAAATTTAATTTTTCTAAACTATATTTTTATTCGATTCAAGTTCAATAATGCTGATAACACTAATAAGTCAATTGATATAGATATTTTAAGCTTTTTAGGATTTATAAGAGATTTGGAGCAGGAGTATTATAAAACATTTCTTTCAGGTAAAAGGTGTAGAAGCGTGTTTAAAGATCAGTATTATATGTATGCAAATAATACATCAAATGCCAAGAATGATGATGACAAAAGTGTTCAAAAAGATAAGCATCTTCAGAATATATTTGTAAATGAGTATTTTAAATTATTCTTTGATGTTACAAAAATTAAGTCTCTTGAATCTTTAGAAAAAAAACTTCAAAACATTAGTATCTATATAAGTGTTAGCAACATTACCACTTCAGAGGCTTATAAGGAGAATAATTGGGGTACTGTCGGAGATACAAAATCTGAAATAACAAGCAAAAAGCTTTCTTCGTTTCTTAATAGGTTAAATGGAAATGAAATAGCTCAAAATTTTATTATTTGGTTTTTTGAGGAGATATTTAATTATGAGAGATATATAATTGGTCTTCAAAGAAATATTCATCTGTATAGAAAAACATTGGAAAAATTAGATATAGAGAAGGACTTCTTATTAAGATTTGAATTTAACGATAAGAATAAAGATTTATTACTTCGTTTTGAAAGAGGTAATAACTTTTCAAGTGATCTATTAAGCAAAATTGAAAAAATGGACATGAGTTATTTTGATTTTAGTAAAAAGCAAATTGTTTTATCAAGTAATATGACAGTAGCTAATATAAACCTAATCAAAGATTTTTTATCAATATTGCTTATTAAGTAGTTTGGAATGATTGCAGATGATGATGGACATATGACATATCAGTGAATTTGTCTATGAGGTAACTAATAATAAATCGAAACTAGATAGGAGGAAGTTATATGTCAATAACACCTAGTCATATATCAGTAGGAGGTCTTTTGGAAAGACAGTATATATTTAGAGTGCCTAAATATCAAAGAAGTTACGCTTGGGAAAATCCTCAGATTAGTGATTTCATAAATGATATAAGTAAATGCTATATGGAAAGATTAAATAATGTTCCCATGCATCATTTTTTTGGAGGAGTTGTATGTATTCTTGAGAAAATACCTGGCTCTAGTCGCCAACAACAGGAACTTGTTGATGGACAGCAAAGGATTTCGTCATTTATACTGTTAGTTGCTAATATTATTAATATTTATACTAGTCTCTCAAATGATCCAACAGTTAAAGCGGATCCTTTACTTAAAGACCTAATTGATAGCCGTATATTAAGACTCAAGGAAAAGTATCTGATTTATAGAGATGAAATTAATAGAAAGCCAACTTTAGTAGATAGAATAACAATGTCGAAATCAGACCATTATTTTTTCAAAAGCTTAATTGATGGTTCTAATCCTACTGAAACTACTGAATCTCATAGAAGATTAAAAAACTCATTTAACAAGATCGGACATGCTCTAAATGCTATAATAAATAAAATTCCTAGTATCAATGACAAAGCTGATTCATTAAAAATATTTGAAGATGTAATAAATGAAGATTGTACTGTGATTCATATTGAAACAACTACAAAAACCGAAGCATATAGATTATTCCAAGTTTTAAATGATCGTGGTATTAATTTAACAAATGGAGACCTTTTACGTTCTAGAACCCTAGAATTGCTTGATAACGTTGAATTTGAGCTTATTCAAAATGATGTTGAAAGTTCATGGGATTACATTCTAAAAGATTCTGCAAAAATCACAGAAGAATTTTTTAAGAGTTACTATGCTTCATGTAATGGTGTTAGACCAGGAAGTAATACTATGTTTGACGATTTATTAGAGAAATTTTTCCCTCAACACAAAAAGTTATCAGTTGTACTTTCAGATGCTGAAGAGATCAAGAAAACTATTAATCAAATTAAAGCTGAATATGATAATTATAAAACAATTATCGAAGGAAGGTGGCTATATCCAATAGCCCAGCCTATTGCTCAATGGGATTGTGAGCGATTAAGAATTTTAATAGTTGAACTAGATCATTCATTATGTATACCTTTGCTGTTATCAGCAAGTAGCCTTGATCATAAGAAATTTGCGAAACTAACTCAATTATTAGAATTGTTTATTTTTAGGTATAAATACATTTGTAATAATCATGTTGGTTCACTTGGTAAGGTATATCTTGAAGAGGCTATAGAAATCAGGAAAGACCCAATAAATTATAATATAGAAAATCTTCGAAAAAAACTAAAACTATTACAAGAATCTAATGCTCAAGATGATAAATTTAGAGCCCTATTAAAAGATATTAAGTACCAGACTAGAGCAAGTAATAAACTATTAAAATATTTCTTAATTACCACAGAGTATTATTTACAGTGGTATATTAATGGTGCTAACGGTGTACCTGTATGTCTTGATAAATCAAGAATATTTGACTTTTCTAATACAACAATAGAGCATATTTATTCTCAAAACGTAAATGGATCAGATTCTGATTTGAAAATGGAAGAAATAAAGAACACCCTAGGGAATTTGACAATTTTGGATCCTTATACAAACAGCAATTTAGGAAATATAAGTTACTCAAATAAAGTAACTTATTTTGGTAGCTCATCAGTTTTAATGAATAGGGAAATTAAAGCTAATTACCAAACATGGAATAGCAATACAATAAATAGCCGGACTGAATTATTACTTGATATGGCGTGCAAAATGTTTACAGCATTGTAAAAAGTACTTGATACTATTGAGCTTTTAGGTTCATGATTGAAATAAGTAACTTCTCCAAGAGGGTATTTTTAGAAACTGACAACCTAATCGTATTTCTAGTAGCACTACCTTTGCCAATCGCATCTAGTACATAAGAAGGCTCATCCGCTGAGCAAGCTGATCCGGTTGAAATAGCAACAGTATCCTTTAATTTCTTAATAAGCAACTCATTATTAATCCCTGGGAGAGTGACACTAATCACACCAGGGATTTTTTGTTCTGGGTGTCCATTAAACTCTGAATTTGGAATTGCTCTTTTCAATTCCTCTTTCAGTTGTTTTTCCAAATCTATAATCTTAGGTAAATAGCTATCCATATCCCTCAAAGCGATTTCAGCCGCCTTACCAAATCCAACAATATTATGAACACAATGAGTACCAGCTCTATAGCCGTCTTCTTGACTACCTCCATGAATTAAAGCGGTCATAGCAGGCTTCAAACCATAATTACTTTTCCTGATAAAGCAAGCCCCAATCCCTTTTGGACCGTATAGCTTATGTGCGGAAAAGGATAGAAAATCAACAGGTACTTCCTTTACATCTATCCTAACTTTCCCCAATATCTGAGTTGCATCAGAATGAAATAGAACTCCTTTTGATTTACATAACGAAGCTAAATCAAAAATTGGGTTTAGCGTTCCTATTTCATTATTGCCCCAGATTAAAGACACCAAGGTGGTTGTATCTTTAATTGCATTTTTCAAAACAGCAGCTTCAACCTGCCCATATTTATTCACAGGAAGAAAACTAACCTCATAACCTCTATCTATTTTACGCTCAACTTTTTTCCCGGGCTTAAACCTATTTCGTTCCTTATTTGTCAAAGCATCTTCAAATCCAGCTAAAAATTTACATGGCTGTAGTACCGATTTATGCTCTGTAACTGAAGTTATAATATGATTTCCTTTATTCTCAACATATTTCTTATAGTCTGCAACACCTTTAATTATCATGTTGTTACTTTCAGAAGCACAGCTTGTAAAAATAATTTCATCGGGCTCAGCGTTTATAAGCCGTGCAATCTTTTCACGACTTTCTTCAACAGCTTTTTTTGCATTTTCAGCCAAGGTATAATACTTACTGGATGGGTTACCATATTCCTCAGTTAAGTAAGGCATCATAGCATCTTTTACTTCAGGATCAATAGGGGTAGTTGCACTATTATCAAGATATATCATATCGCTTCACCTTCCAAACCTGCAAGATAAGAAATGAAATCTTTTGAGAACCTAAACTCATTATATAGCATTTTTGCACCTCTATCTATATGAGCCTTAACATATTTTGGGAAGTAGTCTTCATCTTTTAAATGATCGCCACAGTGCATCTCAATTAGGCATTTAAACATAACATCATATTTACCGGTTATAGTTTGTTTATTTAAGTCTAACCCATTGGTATCGGTATCAAATTTCAAGCTTTCTACATCACCTTTCAAAGACAAAGCTATTGATAGCTTCGCAAGAGCAAAAGGTTGCAAATTAACTCTTTTAGCTAAGTCGTCGTAAATTTCCATTGTTCTTTTTGATGTTTTTAATCTAAATATCATGATACCACCTCAAAAAAGTATTTCTCTTCAACACTTGTGCAATATTCTGAATCTGAATATGTAATCAAAAATTCTTTTGAAACATATGGCTTAATTAAGGCATAGTAATCATTATTGATTTCTTCATCTGTTGAAAGAATCATAACCTGACTGCTCAAAGTAGGGAAGAAGGATGTAGTTATTCTCTCTCTATGAATGCTGTCAATTCTAGCGTACGGAGTATCAATGACAAATGGTATTTTATTATTTGACATTTTTATCAATGCCCAGTACAAAGACATTATATATATTTGCTGTTCACCTTTTGAAAAGCCTTTTATATCAACTTTAACTGGCAGTTCAAACATTTGATCAGCAGGGAGGTTTGAAAGAACCTTTTCTAATTCGGACTTTTTACTGATATTTAATGCTTTCAATAATGAATCAACACATTGAGTACCCATTTGACCTTCAAAAGCTTCCATTCCAATCTTAGTCAACATTGTTTCTAAAGTGCTTACTGACTGGACATTTCTTCTATACAGTGTAACATTAAAATTACTGTCTATATCAATGCTATGAATATAGTCTTTTTTAGCAATTAGCTGTTTAAACATGAACATGAAATTTTCCTTAACGATATCCAGCTTTTTACTAACCAATACCGGAATATAATTTGCTAAAAGCTTACTTGCATTATCACATAAAGCAATAATGGATTTTTCCTTTCTTGAATTTGCGAGGATTTCGCGTGCTTTTTTTAGTTTTAATTCAAGTTCTGAAACATTTTTATTTAGATTCTCAATTTGTATTTCTGTTTTCCCTTTTTCAACAAAAGCATCGTTTAATTGAGCTTTAGTAACATCTATTTCCTTTGTGAAATTTAATATCATTTCATCATTTTTTTCGCAAGCTTCAAGTTTCTTTCTTAGATTTTGTGCTTTAACGATGGATTTCTTTATTTCTGCTTTACAATTTTTAACCTGGTCAGAATTAATCTCCTCTAAATCTTTGATTAAAGTTAGTGTATCGTTTTCATCATCATGAGATAGATAATGAATAGGCTTAAATTGAGTTAAATCAAAATCAGGTTTTATTTTATCATCTATGTGTTTTGCAAGTACTGAAGAGAAAGAGACGGTTGTATTATTATCGTGTTCATCAACTATTCTAATTTTAGAATTAGCTATTTCATCGATAATAACTTGCTTTAAAAAGTCTTCATTTAGGGAATCCTTTATAGCCATGTACTTTTGGTACTTATTTTCCTTTACTATCTGAGATTGTACGTCTTGAACAAGGTTTTTTACCAAAAGAAACGGCAATTGATTATTAGCATAATCCTTCAACCATTCATTTTTCTCTTCTCTAAATTTTTCTTCCTTGGAAATATCGTTTCTATACTTTGCTACTTCTTGAGCTAATAATCCCCCGGCTTTTCTAAACTCCTTTTCCAGTTGAGCAAGTTTTTCATTGAGGTTTTTAATTTCATTTTCTATAGATATAAGTTTTTCCTTTTCGGTTTCAAGCAATGTTTTATTTTTTTCAAATTCTTCGGAGAAGGTTGATACATTTTTTTCATCCTCATCTAAATGTACTGAACTTCCTTTGCTGTGGATTCTTTTAAAGTTGCTATGCATTATATCAAATGTATCATAGCCGCAAAGTAATAGAAGTGCATCACGTAGATTTTTAGAAGAATTGCCATCTAGAAAGAAGTCACTGATTTTTTCACCATCAAAGAAGAATAGATCAAAAAGCTGTGGTGGTATTAATGTTTTTAGGTAGTTTTCAAATCTATCATTGTCTTCTTCAGATAGAATAATTTCGTTTCTGGTAACGCTGAATGATTCAACAAGCTTTTGATCTTCATATTTCCATTTTCTTATCAATTTATAGGTGGACAATTCTCTTTCTTCTTCTAAAATGAATTCAAGTGTAACATATGTATTTACATTTTTTTTGCTTAATGAATTTTTGTTTATTAGTCTCTTAACTCTTCTATAATAGCTGGAACTTGTGGTGTCATAACCTAATGCCAAGGGACCATATAAACCAATTTTAATAGCAGTAAATAAGGTGGTTTTTCCAGCACCATTTTTTCCACCAACCAGTATGACATTTTTATTTGTATCATTAATTGATATATCAAATAATACTTCTCCATCAAAGGATCCAAAATTACAAAGACCAATTCTATTTATTATCATCTTTAATTCCTTCTTTTACGTTGTTATAATGGAGCCAATTTTCTTTCAATATCTTTTCAAAGCTTTCTTTTAAAACAGGTTTCCTTGTAATGAACTTATTATTGTTAACTGATATAATGAGTTTACTCATTAATTCAAACTCAACGTTATATTCCTGACAATACTGTTTTAATTCTTCTATAACATCGTTATCATATATAGGATTTTTATATTTATCCCAATCAAGTTCAATCCCTTTAACTTCTTTATATGTATCTACAAGCATTCTTCTTGAAAGGTCACCTTCATTATCCCATAATTCATCTATTTTTTTTAGTTCATCAAGAGTTATTAGTTTTATACCTGCTTCTTTTTCAACTATGTTTTCTGTTTCAAGAAGCTTTTTTAAAATTATTCTTCGACCATAAAGTGTAAATGGACCAAATCCTCTACTTCCATCACCTTTTTCATAAACACTACCATCTCTGCGTTTTGTATCTCTCATGGTTGAATCATTTCTTACACTAAGTAACCAAGTCCTAAATTCACGTAATGGTATAAGCCAATCTTCACCACTTTCAATAAATCCTTTTAGAGATTTATCTTCCTTAACCATAGTACAAACCCAACACCCAAACCTCGTATTACCACACGTAGGCATGTCCTTGTCTTTTTTTGTATCAGTGATAGTAAATGGACATTCCCCGCCGTCTTCATTTTTGTACAATGAAAGTAAGTAATTATTATCTGAACCCCACGGGGAAATACCGTTATTAGTGTTTAATAAAACATTCCATACATCTTCAGTTGTTAATTCTGTTATAGGATTATATACATAAGCATCTTCAATAACTTCGTGCTTGTTTAAAAGTTTACCAACAATTTTTCTTCCTTCAATTCTTCTGGCCCTGGCAATACTTTCAGCTTTTCTAACACCTAAAAGAACTACAACTCCGCCATCGGATTCAACTTTTTCTTTTATAAATCTATTTGATGGATTAATTTTTAATCTATCTGTACACCATCTAAATCCTGGTGGTTCAGGGGTAGGGTAACCAAGTCCTATTACCAGTGACCAAAATGTATCTTCCAATTTTGGGTGTACCATTTCTGCGTAAATGGGTAAGTCCTGGTTTCTAGAGCTTTGCTCAATCATATCAGACATTTTCTGCAAATAGTCTATCACTATAGGATTTTCAACCATTGTGTCAGATGAAACAATATAAATGGGTTTAACCCTTTTTTCTCTAGGAAGTCTTTGCATCATTTGAAATACCAATTGACAAACGGTTGTTGAATCTTTGCCTCCACTAAAGCCGATTACCCAAGGTTTTAGATCATGAAGATATACAGATTCAATTTCATCCAAAATATCATTTATTGAATTTTCTTCAAAATAACTATTTCTCATTTGTTTTATCCACCTAATAAATTAATGTGTCTTCCAGTGTTTTTTCTTCAGAATTCAATTCATAACCTAATAACTCTTTTATCTTGTTATATGTAAGCTTTATAGCTGTTGTATTTTTGTTTATTTTGCCAGTTGTTGTTATTACTCTGCCTGTCCAATCTTTAACATTCGATCTACTCCAGTCAATTTTATTAAGACAGCTGATTTTATTAGAATAATCCTTGATTCCATTTTGGTAAAAGTAATTTCCTAAATGTCCTAAAGCAATTAAAACTACACCATGAGCATTTATAAAGTTCTTTCTGCATTCATAAGCACTAAGCTTTTTAGACTTTACCTGATTCCATTCATAAATGGTGTTGCACAGTAAATTCCAATACTCTAAAACAAACTTCTCATCCTTTTTACTTAAAATATCTCCACGTTTTTTACTTATAATACAGCTTATAGAACTATAAATGTTTGTTAAAGTGAAAAGCTTAGGTGAAAACTTTGATAAATTATCGGCTTCTTTATCTGTAAATTGCTTTAATAATGGGATTTCATCCAATACCTTTTTAACCAATAATGATAGTTGGTCTCTACTGTCGTATAAAATACCAATTGATTTTGTGGTGTTTTTAGCATGCTTATTTAAGTCAGCAAACATTTGTTGACTTCTTACTAGGCCTTTATCCTTAAAAAATACAACCGATATTGTTTCCTTTTCAAGGTCAGGATTTAATTTAAGAGCTTCTTCTATTGCTGCTCTTCGATGTTGACCGTCATTTATAAGGAATTTAGCGTCCATGGAAATATCAAGTTTACCCAAATCCATATCCATATATGATTCAAAGGACATCTCTCCATCAACCGATGCAGTGAGGGAAGAGAAAACATAGTCTTCTTGGTTATCAATAATGTAATCAGTTATTTCGGGAATTCTTGTTGTATTTAATATTCTTTGAGCCCTATATTCAGGAGGTAAATCGATTTCAGAAGTCTGAAATATTTTAGAAATAACTCGTAAAGGGCACATTGCTACATAATATTCTTTTTTTGCTTGTATCCCTTTTATTGCAGGGAATGAAAAAGTGAATTTTGAAGTCATGATATTCCTCTACGTACGTAATATTAATTTCTACTTAAGTATATTTTAACTGTGGTTTCGAGTCAATAAAAAATTGAAAGTGTTAGTAAGAATTAAATAATCATTTAATGCTTTATTTGTATTTAATGATTTTTATAAGGAATCAAATGTAGGTTGAACATATAATATTGAACCCAAAAACTTTAACTATCCTAGCAGTTTGCGTTTGATTATATCTATCGAGTTTAACAAGATCAGTGTAGAGGATATGGGATATGATGTTGCAATTCATAAACCGCACCTGAAGCAGTTAAAGAGTTTTTAGTAATACTAAATAAAAAGACCTAAGGTTTTTAAAGAATTAAAGAGATTTTTAGATGGAAATTGTAGTCGAATATGATAAAATAAATTAAAAAAAGAAAATAAATCAATATTATATCTGAAGCTACAATTCAATATAGGTTAGGAGGGATAAGATGTTTCTGAAAAAGAAATATACGAAAAATTATACAAAGATTTATGAATGTCCTGAGAGTGGTGAAAAATTTGGGCTTATTGCAATCAATGGTGATATGAAAGATAAGCTGTTAGAAAAGTTCCAAGAATCTTTCAAGTTCCAAGGCAATCATGTAATTACTGGGGGCAAAGCTTCAGAACTTTGTATACCAACACTTCTTGCAAGTGGGAGCGGTGCTTTAGGGATTACTGCTGCAACTTCCGGAACATTGTTCATGGCTACTGCTAACCCTGCAACTTTAATGGCGATAGGAAATGGTGTGGGTAGTGCTGTTATGGGTACTGGAGGAATAATTGCTCAAGCACCTTTTGTTCCAGTGGCTGGAGCATTAATGCCAGTAGCGGCACCATTATTAGCATTTCAAGCATTGTCAACGATTATGATTTTACACCAATTTAATTCTATTAATGAAAGACTTGTAAAAGTGGAGAAAACAATTAATAGAGTATTACTGTTTTCGCTCTAATAACCTGCGGGTGTTTTTATCAGATTGCATGACCGTATAAAAAATGATAGTCTTAGTCAGCAGAGGTGATAAGAGGGAAGACTTCTCAATCTGCCTGACCAGCGATTAATAA
>JAEWSG010000218.1 GCA_023398495.1 Bacillota bacterium | reverse complement strand
ACCATATAGAGCAGCAATCTGTATGGCATTTGATGATCAACTCTTGATTGCAATTCAAGAAGATAAAAGTAAACACTATTTCCATCTATATTAACCTTATATACCAAGTCTGCTTCTTTGTTCTTAATAATCTTTTGGTATACCAAATTGTGCTAAGCTACCGTTTTTATATCTTTTATCGCTAGTGACCTCTTTTCCTACCCAAGAGGGAGGGGTATAGCTGTTGGCAAGGTCTTCGTTCTTAAATTCCATTTCAAAGTATGCCAGACCCTCTAAATCGTCTTTAAAAATATCAATTGCAAAAGTGTCTCCGTGTTCGTCAGGTCCCTGATATCTTGTTTTGTAAATAATATTACCTTCAACTTTTTTAACTAAAGTATTATATTCTTCTTCATTAATCCAGAAATTCCGTTCCTCCCTGATCATACCTTTACTGTCAACAGCCGCTTTTACAGTGAGAAAAAACATAGAAGAATCTACTTTCCTAAGCCTGATTTCCGGAGAAAAATTTATATATGATTGAGTAATTTCGTATTTATCAAGTGTATTAAGATCATAAGGGATTTTTTGGGGATCTAATAGGAATTTTCTTTCAATTTCCATACCTTCCGCCTGTGTTGGTGTAGGAGTAACGGTAGGTGTTGGGGTTGGAAATAACTGCACATATTCAGGGTAGCTTTGAGAATTGGCATTTAAATGTTTTGCCAGAATCATAAGGTCCATCAAATTTATTACTTCATCCTTGTTAAAGTCTGCATCAGGCATATAGCTGCTGTCATCTTTGGTGGTGTTAAAACTTTCTGCAAGACATTTAGCATCTGCCAAATCGATAGAATTATCTCCATTTAAATCTCCAGCCCATATAGGTATATCAATAAGGCTTGTAGTATGTCTTTCGATATTTATCCACCTTAAGGTCCTTTTTAAATATCCCGGCTTTTCAATAGTAATATTAATTTCAGGGGGATGTTTAGGTGCTAACATCAAGAATACTCCGTTTTCATCTGTTTGTGCACCATATCCGCCTTTAATTATAAAACCAGATTTTATTAGAGGTTCTGCTTCCTTGCTGTAATCAAACTCTGTCTTTATTGTTCCATTTACAATTACAGCCTCAGGCATCGTTGGAGCAGGTGTAGTTACACTTATTTGTGGCATTTGCGAAGGTGATTCTTCACCATGAACTACAAGCATTGTCTGGAGTAATATTAGGCCAATTATAACCGAAATCAATCTACCTTTAAACCTTTTCATAAAAACTCCCCCTTTAGATAACTTGTACTCTATAATTCTAATATACTATAAATATACAAATTTGACAATTGTATTATGGATGCTGTCGAATGGGACAGAGGGACAGGTACATTGTCCCACTTGCTAAGAATCAGGAATAAGGCTGGGAGCAATCCCAGCCTTTGTGTCATGAAAAAGGAGAGATTTTATTATGAAAAAAATCGAGATTTTTGACCCTGCAATGTGTTGTTCTACTGGAGTTTGTGGTCCATCTATAGATCCTGAACTTATGCGGGTGGCAACTGTAATTAATATGCTAAAGGATAAGGGTATTATCATTAAAAGACATGGCTTGTCAAGTGAGCCACAAGACTTTATTTCTAACAAAGTTATTAGTGATATTCTTCAAAAAGAGGGAGCGGACGTTTTACCTATTACCCTTGTAGATGGTGAAATTGCTAAAATGAAAAAATATCCTACTAATGAGGAGCTTTCAAAATGGCTAGATGTAGAAATAAATACAGAGAAGCCTAAGAAAAGTGGAGGCTGCTGTTGCGGATCTAAGGGGTGTTGTTAGTATGAGCACCATGTTTGAAGCATTTAATATAGACAAAATAAATCTAACAAAATACTTGTTTTTCACTGGAAAAGGAGGTGTAGGTAAAACCTCAACTGCATGCGCTGTTGCTGTAAATTTGGCGGATAAAGGAAAACAGGTTCTTCTTATTAGTACTGATCCGGCATCGAACTTACAGGATGTTTTCAATACAGAACTTGATGGTAAAGGAGTTCCAATCGATGGTGTCCCCGGACTTACTGTTGCTAACCTCAATCCGGAGGAAGCAGCTAGAGAATATAGGGAGTTGGTTATTTCTCCTTACAGGGGAAAACTGCCGGATAGTGTTATCGTAAATATGGAGGAGCAGCTTTCAGGTTCATGCACTGTTGAGATAGCAGCTTTTGACCAGTTTTCAAACTTTATAACAGATAAGTCAACAGAGAATAAATATGATTATATCATTTTTGATACTGCTCCAACAGGACATACACTTCGTATGCTTCAGTTGCCTTCAGCTTGGAGTAATTTCATCAGTGAAAGTACCCATGGTTCATCTTGCTTAGGTCAGTTATCAGGGCTTGAAGCCAAAAAAGGTATATACAAGGAAGCTGTATTAAACCTTTCAGATAAGGATAAAACAACTTTGATTCTTGTTTCGAGACCTGAGGAAACTCCTTTACTTGAAGCTGAACGTTCAAGTCATGAACTTAGCGATTTAGGCATTAATAATCAGCTCCTAATTATAAATGGAGTTTTGGGTGAAGCTTCTGATCTATTATCAAATAAAATATTTGGCAAACAGCAAAATGCTATAAGTAATATTCCTAAAGGACTAAAGAAATTTAAGACATATATAATTCCACTTCGTTCCTACAATATTTTGGGGCTGGATAGAATAAGAGCATTTTTAAACAATGACAGCTATAAAAACATTAACATGGAAATAAAATCAAATGAATTAAATCATATCAATGCTTTAATTGATGATATTTATACAACTGGGAAAAAGGTTGTTTTCACCATGGGCAAGGGTGGGGTTGGAAAGACAACTATTGCAGCGACAATAGCTATTGCTCTGGCTAAAAAGGGTGTTAAGGTGCACTTAACTTCTACTGACCCGGCAGACCATCTTAAATATGTCATTGAAGGTGCTGAAAATATAATCATCAGCAAAATTGATGAAAAGCAAGAGTTGCTAAAATATCAAAATGAGGTGCTAAGCAAGGCACGTGAAACCATGGGCGAGGATGACATTGCATATGTCGAAGAGGATTTGAGATCTCCTTGCACTCAAGAGATTGCTGTATTCAGAGCATTTGCTGAAATAGTTGATAAGGCTGAGAAAGAGGTTGTAGTTATCGATACAGCACCGACCGGGCATACCCTTTTGCTACTTGATTCCACACAAAGCTATCACAGAGAGGTTCAAAGAACAAAGGGCGAAACTCCTGTGTCAGTTCAGAGATTACTACCAAGACTTAGAGATGACAAACAAACTGAAGTGGTTATTGTTACTTTGCCTGAGGCAACACCTGTCTTTGAAGCTATGAGACTCCATGATGATTTAAGTAGAGCTGGCATAAATAATAAATGGTGGGTGGTTAATCAGTGCCTTTCAATGACCGATACAAAAAGTCTCATGCTAATGGCACGAGCTGAAGCTGAAATACAATGGCTTGAAAAAGTGAGAGAAATAAGTACTGATAATTTTGTTGCCATACCTTGGCTTCAAGATGCATCAATACATAATCTTGTCTAATTCACTAACGCAGGGCGATTTGTTAAATATGAAATTTATTAAATAATAATTTAACTTATAATCTCAAACAATGTAACATTTTGGATGTGCTGGATGCGCCACGGCTAACGCATGTGTGTAATTATATGGAATATATATATTGAAAACAGTTAAAAAGCTTAAAATAAAAGCGTTTTAACTGTTTTTTTTCTTTTTGAAGATATGTTAAAATTTATATAAATAATATAATTTATAACAAAAAAGGAATAATATATATGAATTTTATTGAATTTTTCGAAAAAATACCAGATGTTCGTCAGATGTCTAAAGTACGTCATCAACTAATTGAAATTATTTATATCGCTATTGTCTCTACTGTAGCAGGAGCAGACGATTGGGTAGAGATAGAAGAGTTTGCTAATGAAAAGAAAGAATGGTTTGAAAAGCGTTTGTCGCTTCCTCATGGAATCCCTTCTCACGATACTTTTGAAAGAGCTTTTAGAGCCATTGAACCAAAAATATTTTTACAATGCTTTATGGAATGGACAAGTATGGTATCAATGGTTACAGAAGGTGGTATCGTTGCACTTGATGGGAAAACTATGAGACGCACATTTGATACAAATAAGAAGGCTCTTCATATTGTAAGCGCTTGGTTTAGCGAAAACAGGTATGGTTCTAGGACAAGTACAAACAAGAGAAAAAAGCAATGAAATAAAAGCGATCCCTGAATTACTAGATATATTAAGTATTAAAGGGTGTATTGTTACAATTGTGGATGCTTTTTTTATTGACAGTAGCAAAATTTTGCTATAACATATATATGTTAACAATAGTGGTTGTAAAAATATGTAAAGATAAAATCAGAAAGGGAAAAACATGGAAGGAAATATTAACACAAGAATTCTAGATTTTACAGATAATAACCTAAAGGATATATCAAAATGTGTTGAAAATGGTGGTATTGTAGTTGTACCTACTGAAAATGTCTATGGTTTTATTTTTTCTGGAAATTACACTCAAACATTGGAAAGAGTATATGAACTAAAGAGAAGACCTCACAACAAAGGATTTGTCATATCTGTTACAAAAGAGACTATAGAGCAGTTTGCGTTTCTGTCTCCGATTGTTAAGGAAATTATAGATAATTGCTGGCCGTCCTCTTTGGTTGTTGTCTTGGATAAAAAGCCTTCTATTTCGGATGATATAACAGGCGGTCTTAATAGTGCTGCTTTTATAAACTTAAAAAGTCCTGTTGTAGATTATATTGTTAAGAATGTTAAAGGCCCTATATGTGGTACTACTTGTAATCTATCAGGTGAGTCTGAGATTATTAAGTGTTCTGATGCTATAAAATACTTCAAAAATCATGTGGACATAATTGTAAACAATGATGCAATGTTAGAATTTAATACGCATTCAACTATAATATCGTTTGTGGAGGATCCTCCAAGAGTGCTAAGAAAAGGAGCCTTTTCACCGGAGTATATTAAAGAAAAGTATGTTCCTAATTTAATGATTTAATTAAGTAACCTGATAGTTAAAAGTTCTTACCAGAACTTACATATGCAATAAGCTTGATTACAGGATGGTATTTGCCGTAAAAATATGATATCTTTACGGCAAATATCGGCATTATTATTTTAGCCCACTCAGCCTTCTTAATGTTTCTTCATCATCTGCATATTTAAATGTAATATCATCCTTGAAAACGGAATCTCCATTTTCCTCAAGCTTTCTTTGCGCCTGACGCTTCATTTCATCTGTTGCCCTTGCGTAGATTTTATGACAAGCTTGTCATAAAATCTACTCGTATGCTGATACAGAAATGAAAAGAGTAGCCATTGAAAAAGCATCAGAAAAGAATGTGATATTAGAAGGAAATGGGGAAAGAGCTATTTGGGAAGGTGATGATGATATCATCGGTAGACTTTGCAAGGGGTATTAAAAGATTATTCCTACTATTCTTGCTAAATCCGGCTCAAAATGCTGATAAACAGATGTATTTTGAGCCGGGTTATGATAAAATCGGAATAAATCGGGAATCGGAATAATCGATGTAATAGTCCTTATTTCCGACTGTTATACGGACTTGCCTTCCTAAAAATGCAAAATCTCGACCCATTTCAAGAATGAATTTCTCAAGTTCCATTAAAATTGCTTTCTCTAAGTCCTTTTCACTATAGGTATCCTTTAACCCTAGAAAATCAAGGACATAAGGATCCCGAAAAAACAAATCTGTTGACATTTTATTTTCATTCGTCAATGCCATCAAATCATTTTTAATAGTTTCTTCTGGTAATTTTGAAATTTGAGTTCGTTCGTACAGCATCGAGTTAATCCGTTCATTCAATGTCCTGAAGCTCCAATGTTCACTAACGCTCATAGCGATATAAAATTCTCTTTTCA
>JAEWSG010000205.1 GCA_023398495.1 Bacillota bacterium | reverse complement strand
TGCTTTACACGGCCAACTACGCGATCTGCAATTACGGAATGGGAGACGGCTATGAAATGCAGGCGATTGCGATCTGCATTCTGGGCGGCGTCAGCATAACGGGAGGCCGCGGCAAAATCGACGGTGTGATCATCGGCGTGCTGATGATGAGCGTAATTTCTTATTTCATCAGCCTTCTTCCGGGCTTGAGCGTATGGCAGGACGCCATCCGCGGCGCGATCATTTTAGTTGCGGTGGCGATCAATATTTATACGGTGAAATCTTCTGAACGAAGAGTTTTAAAAGAGAGGGGTGCTTTGATATGAACGGTGAAATAAAAGCGCCTGTCAGAGACCTGACGGTAAAGGACGGCTTTCAACTGTCGCGGTTTTTGGTTCGCTGGGAAATGATACTCGTATATCTTCTGCTCGCGATCAATCTTGTACTGCTGACGACAAAGCCAAATTTATATTTCGCGCCGGGAACGATCCAATCCATCATTCAGTCAGGCATGGATTTATCCCCGCTCGTGCTCGGCATGATCTTTGTGCTGATGCTCGGCGACATCGATGTGTCGGTCGCCTCGATCATGATTTTGTCCTCGATGGTGACGGGACTTTGTATGGATCATGGGATACCAGCCGCGCTCTGCGTGCTGCTCGGCATTGCGGCAGGCGGCGTCTGCGGCGCCTTTAACGGATTTTTAGTCGCTTATATAAAAATGCCGGCGGTCATCGTTACAATTTCCACGTCGCTGCTGTTTCGCGGCATCGTGGAAATCATTCTGGACGTCAATGTGTTAAAAAATTTCCCGGCATTTTACACGATGCTTGCCTGGGCGAATCTGTTTGGAATTCCGATCGCGATGCTGTGCTTTTTGCTGATGTCAGTCGTGTTCATGGTCGTACTGCACAGGACGGTGTTCGGCAGGAGGCTGTACATGATCGGAAGCAATCCGACCTGCGCTTCTTATTCGGGCGTCAGTGTGGAAAAAACGAAAATGGCCGTGTTCATTTTAATGTGTATCATGGCCGGAATCGGGTCGATTTTCTTTGTCGGCCGTATGGGCGGCGGCGTCAGCTCCTCGATGGGAACCGGCTATGAATTGGATGCGATCGCGATCTGCGTGCTCGGCGGCATTTCGACAAACGGCGGAAAAGGAAAGGTGTACGGGCCGGTCATTTCTACCTTTATCATGGCCTTTCTGATCTATACGCTTGGCTTAATGGGCGTTGACGCGAATTCGAGAAAAATCCTGACAGGCTTTATTTTGATCATCGCGGTGCTGATTCCGAGCGTGAATAAGCAGCTCTTTGACAGGATCAAGCTGAAGTTGCTCTATGCGGACAATAAAAATATCGAGGCGGTAAACCACAAGGCGCTCGAGGAGATCAAGACATTAAAGCAGATGATCACGGCCGTGCAAAAGGATGCTTCCCTGTCGGGCGCAGAAAAGGCGGCAAAAACAGCAAAATATCAGGAAAAAATTATGACCGTCAAGACCAGATGCAAAGAGCATACGGCGGCGTTGAAACGGGAATGGAAGGCCGACGCCAAAAAGGCGAAAGAGCGCTTCGACCAAAAGTTATAAACGGCGCGCCCCGTTTTCGGGGGCTGTGCTGATTATATAAAAATAAAAAATCATTCATTATGGAGGTAGAAAGGGTATGACAAGATTTAAAAGACTGGTAGCAATTGGACTTAGCCTGACAATGCTTGCGGGTTCCTTAACGGGCTGCGGAGCGGTTACGACGACAACGCCGGCGGCTGATGGAGCTGCGGATACGGCAGCGGCAGACACCGGCAGCGCGGCTGCGGGAGATTCCCTTGAGGGAAAGCATGTGTTTATGTTCAAGTCGACCGGAAACTCATTCGGCGATTTGATGTTTGAAGGTTTTAATGAGTACATGGAGTCACAGGGACAAAAGGCCGTTTACAAGAGTCCGGCGGAAACGACCGTTGCGGCGCAGGTGCAGCTTCTGGACGAGTTGATTACGCAGAAGGTCGCTTCGATCACAATTTCCACGAACGGCGACGCAGGCTATGACGAGGTGTTCAAAAAAGCGCAGGAAGCAGGCATTCCGATCACATCGATCGATTCCGCAGCCAACGCTGATTTCCGTGTAACGCATGTCAATCAGGCAGAGGTAGCCGATATCGGCGCTTATCTCGTGCAGGCAGCGGTGCTGATCACGCTTGGCGTTGACTATCCCGAGGATGGCGACATGAAAGCGGCGGTAGAAAAGGAGCTTGGCAGCTATGCGGGCGATGAGATCGTGCTCGGCGTGCTTTCCGCTTCGATCGATACGCCGGTGCAGAACAGCTGGATCGCCGCTATGGAAGAGGAATTGAAGGACAGCTGTTATACGGGCAAGGTCAGCGCGACGCTGGATAAAAAGTACGGCAACGATGACCTGACGGAGTCCACGACACAGGCGCAGGCATTTATCGCGGAAAATAAAGTCGACTGCATCATTTCCCCGACGACGGTAGGTATTGCGGCAGCAGGCCAGTGCTTAAAGACCTCCAGCTCGGAAATCAGACTGACCGGTCTTGGCTTGCCTTCGGAAATGCAGTCCTTCATGCCGGCTGCTGCTTCGGACGATGCATTCTCTTATCCCTGCCCTTACATGATGCTTTGGGATGTTATTCATTTGGGCGCGGTGTCTGCGGCTTCGACGCTTGCGACGATCGACGGCAAGTTTGACGGCAAGGTCGACTCCTCATTTGAAATGGCACAGTTCAGGGATTATGCGCCGGAGACCTATACGGCCTATGACAATGGCGACGGCGGCACAGCCGTTCTTGCAGGCGTTCCTTATGTATTCTATAAGGGCAACATGACCGAATGGATCGATAAGCTTTAAACATTATTTCATTAAAAATGACTGTCGCAGCCGCAAGAGCTTCCTTGCCGCTGCGGCAGCTTTTTGTTATATAGGATGCAAGGGTCAAAAGGTCATTTCGCTTTGTGCTTGCACGAAAGCGAGTATGACTTGTTGACCCGCTAAACATGAGCAAGTAGCGCTATGGCGCGGATTGCGAATGTTTATAGAATTGCGGGAGTTGCATAGCAACGGAGCAATTCGTGCATCAGTAGGTGTCAAAAGATACTTTT
>JAEWSG010000186.1 GCA_023398495.1 Bacillota bacterium | reverse complement strand
ATATTCAATGTATTACACGTACTGCCTTAACTATGCGGTAAGTAATTGGGAAGAGGTTTTACCCTTTACATCCCGCATAGTTAAGGCAGTACGTGTAATACATTGAATATTGACCAGTTTTTTGACCCTTTACATCCCGCATAGTTAAGGCAGTACATGAGATTGGAAGTAAGTTAGTAGAAAAAGCTTTGAACTTTACATCCCGCATAGTTAAGGCAGTACAGTCCTGCCACTTGTCATAACCTTTTTCTTTCATCCCTTTACATCCCGCATAGTTAAGGCAGTACGCTGTACATCTGTTTTTGCGGCTGCAACTTGCTGCTCCTTTACATCCCGCATAGTTAAGGCAGTACATGCCCTGCAACTTCTTGCGGTTCAAGTTTGATGTCGCTTTACATCCCGCATAGTTAAGGCAGTACCAACAATAGGAACCGCAGCTGTGTTAGGTGATGTAAATCTTTACATCCCGCATAGTTAAGGCAGTACTTACTAGAATAATATCTTAATGCAAATTCATAACCCTTTACATCCCGCATAGTTAAGGCAGTACTTCCTGATCTTTGAGCACAATCAATGGCTATATCTCTACTTTACATCCCGCATAGTTAAGGCAGTACAGTGCCAACAACATTTCGCTCGAAAGGACTTATTACTTTACATCCCGCATAGTTAAGGCAGTACTACTTGCTCGCCAGGTTGTAATTCCTGAATCATTCCCTTTACATCCCGCATAGTTAAGGCAGTACTATATGCAGTTTATCAGCCCAAAAAACTTAAAATCAACTTTACATCCCGCATAGTTAAGGCAGTACGCTATATATCCGGTAGAAGGATTCCCGTTAGCTATCTTTACATCCCGCATAGTTAAGGCAGTACCCGTTGCTGATGTCAGCAGCAAAGTAATCAAGGATGAAATGTATAGCTTTACATCCCGCATAGTTAAGGCAGTACACCAAATTACCAAGAGGAAACATTACATTTACTGACCTTTACATCCCGCATAGTTAAGGCAGTACTAGGATATCCCTACAGGCAATCTACAGGCGCTGAACTTTACATCCCGCATAGTTAAGGCAGTACATTCTGATAAGACAGTAACAGGTACTTTGCAATCTACTTTACATCCCGCATAGTTAAGGCAGTACCTTATGGGATTGCCAATTACGGACGCACTAAAGAACTTTACATCCCGCATAGTTAAGGCAGTACGAGAGCTGAAAAGCTCTTTTTTTGTGCTGCAACACACTTTACATCCCGCATAGTTAAGGCAGTACTACCTATATATTCAGCCATTGCTTTTATAGTTACTCTTTACATCCCGCATAGTTAAGGCAGTACGTTATAGCTTTCGTGTCAATTTGTAAGTAGGTACCTCTTTACATCCCGCATAGTTAAGGCAGTACCATAACAGTTTCAACAACTTTTTCTTGTGATTCAACCTTTACATCCCGCATAGTTAAGGCAGTACTACCATGTTCACCAATTGCATAGCTGTCTTTTTCGTCTTTGTCCTTTACATCCCGCATAGTTAAGGCAGTACCCGCTGTCTTTTGCCATGCCACTATCTGAAAAAAGTCTTTACATCCCGCATAGTTAAGGCAGTACCCATTTTTTTCGAATTTTAAAAAGCTCTATCTGAGCCGCTTTCAAGGTTTACTTGATTCTCCAAACGATGTTTATCTGCAGTAAACCTCCAGTTATGTTTTGGTTGAATTCTCCAAATGCCACCAGAAGCTTGTTCTTTAAGGTGTTGTAAAACTCAATTGAAAAAACCGCTTTGCTGCAAAATCACAAAATCAGTTCATCCATAGCTTTTTCTTTTCCAATCTTATTTTTCACAATATTTTTTGGATTATCTATTGTATAGATATACACTGAATCTTCATCCTTGTCAATTATTTTGCCAATCTGCCCTATGCATTTTTGTAGCTTGCCCTCTGTAATTTCACCCTCAAAAACAGAATTCTGAGTCCAAACTAAATATTTCTTTAATAATTTTCTCACCTTATTGATTTTTTTAACCTCAATATCATAAGTTAAAACAACAAATATATCTACCACCACGCTTTCAAAGGTTTATATATTTCGTCATCAATCAGATACTTAATGAGCTTATAACACTCGATTCTTATAAACCCCTTATAAGATACATTTCTATTGAGTTTCCTATGCCTTATAGTTACTGCAAGTTTATTATCATACTCAGATATAAACTTGCGTCTACCTGAATCATTTAACATACAAATGCCATCCTTCATACTAAAATCATCTTTATTAATTATCCGGTTGTTAACAAGATTAAAAATAACTGGATCAACAATTAGCGGTTTAAATATTTCTGCTATATCTAAACTAAGAGAAAACCGCCTAGTTGATGGCTCATGTAGATAGCTTATACAAGGATCTAGCTGTGTACGGTAAATTTGTCCAAGCACAGTCGTGTACATGAGACTGTTTCCAAATGATATTAAAGTATTTATAGGATCAATGGGCGGGCGTTTCTCTCTTTTATCCATATGAAACCCATCTCTCAAAAACAAATTAAAACACTTGTAGTAAATATTCCTTATCCTACCTTCTATCCCCATAAGTTCGTCAATTTCTTTGGCACTGTCTATAATTTCCTTTTCCAGTTTCCCAAACACTTCTTCCGGAACTTCTTTATAATTTTTAAGATTTCTTTTTATATGAAATTTTGCACTATCAATAAAACACTTTGCCAGATAAAGTCTTCTTTCTTTATCAACATAATGTTGTGATTGCTTAACTGTTAAAAACCCAGATACATTTCTCTTTCTTGGATAAAATGAACCAGTATAAAAACCATAATAATTATAGAAATGTAGCATTAATGAATACTCAGACATGTAATTAATAAATTTTGTATTTAAATCCACCTCACCAAATACATGAAGACAGTCAATTTGTTCAATTGGAAGAGCTCTTCTTGACTCTTCACTATCTACAAAATAGATGGTATTTTCTTTTCTCTTAAGCCTGCCATTGTTTAAAATATAATACTCCCTACCCATCTATATCTACCTCCTTTGCGTAGCAAAATTCATAATAGGAACATTTTTTGCATATAGTCTTTTTTTCAAGCGAAGGAGGCTTTTCCATATTACATATACTTTTAATTCCTACAAGTGCTTTTTCAATTTCTAATTCATCCTCTTTGCTCAATTCTATAAATTCCTGTCTCTTTTCTTTAACATAGTTTAAAATACCTTTTTTCTCAATACCCTTCTTTCTCAAATAATAAAGGTAATACAACAACTGCATTTTGTCTGAGTTTGCCATTCTACTAGTTAGCTTTATCTCTCTAACAAAATCACCATCCACAATATCCAGTTTTAATAAATCGTCTACCACAATTTCTCTGGATTTTTGTCTTGAATATGCAGTCTCATGGAGCACTTTTCCGCTAAGCACTCTGTCACTTAAGTGCTCCATGGTTATCCCCTTGGAATAAAGCCATAGCTTTCTTTTGCATATGTAGTAGTAATTAACTTTTACACCTTGGGTTTTATAATCATTAAAATCAAAACTCATAGCTATCACCTTGTAATTCTTTTCAACATTTTTAACTTTGTTTTCACAATATCCTGCTGCTCACCTCTAGGTTTCCTGCTCCATCTTTATTAGGCTTAAGTCCAACAAACTTGTCATACTCAAATCCGTCATATACGTGAATTTCCATATATTTCGTTATTTTGAGTACTATATATTCCTGCTTTTCAATTTCATAATGGTTAACGTCTAGTGTAAAATCATTTAATTGATCAATCAATTTTCTTCTCTCTTTTTTATCTTCCTCAACCTGAATTTGGGCTATGAGATTATCTATTTCGCTTCTATTCGTATTGTAAACAATTGAAGGCATTATTGTTACTTTATCAATATTTCTGAATCTTCTTTTTACTTCTTTCTTGTCAAGTTCATATTCCTTTATGGACTGAACATATTTTATATTACCTAAGACCTCCTTATAGTAATCAGTTTCACACAATCTTGCTGTACTATAGACACTTTCTATGATTGCCTGTTTCTTTGATTCGGTTATCACTCCATCAATGGATTTAAGTTCGCTCTTTGAAAACTGAAACAATTGTTCATCAATGAACCTCCCAACTCCACTGCATTTTTTATCCCCACCATCAAATACAAAACAATTATAACCGTCCTTATCCCATATCCTATTTCTGAAACATCTTCCCATCCTTTGAAAAAGTCCATTTACGTCTGATAATTCAGTAAATAGAAGATCAAAATCGATGTCAAGCGATGCCTCAACTACTTGTGTTGCAATCCAGATTCCAGATTCATCACAGTCTGCTTTACCAAACCTGACTATCTCATCTTCTTTTTCTTTTCTGTCTTTCTTTATAAATTTGCTGTGAAACAAATTAATGTTTTTGCATATATGACAAAATTCCTGATTGCTTTTCAATTCATCATAGATTCTCTGTGCTGTTTTTACCGTATTGCAGATAACCAACATTTTGTTGTTATCATATTTTTCGGTAATTAAAGAAGTATCTATAGCCTCATTTATAATTTTCAAACTATGTCTAACTAATTCATCTTTTATAAACGGCCTTGGCTGCTCAAAATTAACTCCGGTATCTTTCAGCTCTTCTCTCAACAGATCCGTTACTATTCCTGGCAAAGTAGCTGTGAGAATTGCAAATTTACCGCCGATTTTTGCTATATATGATATCCCTATAATCAAATACGCAAGCAAATCCGGCGAATACATTTGTACTTCATCAATAATAATCTTTGAATAACATAAGGTTGCAAGTTTCAATTCAAAACCTTTATATCTAAATACAAAGTCAAACATTTGATCTAATGTACATACTGTAACCGGCAACGATAGCTGTTTAGTTTTATTGAAATATTCATCAATGTCCTCATCTTCAGAATTGTTTTCAATATATTTGCTGTAAGTATCAGAATGTAGTAGTCCTATTGATTCTTTATATTGCATACCAACAATATTTTTTGTAATTCTTTTATAGATTTCATTTATAGCTGCTTTCAATGGCAAAGTAAAAAAACCTTTATTGTCTCCAATCCACAATAGGCCAGCTTCAGTTTTTCCCATACCCGTTTGTGCAACAACAACAACATTTTTGTCGCTATTTGCCAGCATATACTCTTGTAATTCGTTCCATTGATAATCAAGATCTTCAAGCTTATTAAGAAGAAAGTCATTCTTTTCTTCTACATTAACATTTGAACTTGCCGCATAATCTAATTTATTAAGCAAACCTTTTACTTTTACGTATTCGAAAAAGTAATCTGAATCAGCGTAAAACCTATTATTTGAAAAATATTTGTTACTAATCTTTTTAACTGAAGTTATATTAACTTTTTCATATATAAAGTTTGCTGCTTCAATCTTTAGTGCTTCTACTTCCTCTTTGTAATTAGAAGCTTCATAATCACCCCTTTCGTGATGGTAAGCAATTGCATTAGCAAGAATCTCAATTTCCTGGTCACTGAATTGTTTTTTCAATTCATTTTTGTCCAAGAACGCCAAGCTTAATAAGTTGTGGGCTATTTCGTCAGAATACTTTTTTCTTCCTTCAATTTTACTTTGAAACTTTAAATTCATCTTACCTAAATCATGATATAAACTGGCAACTCTTAAGAGTTGCCAACTTATATCTAAATTAGGATAAAAGTTTTTGATTAAGTCTAAATTTTTTAGCAAATTATCTGTATGCATCTGTATAGTTTCTATTGGATTTGATTTTGCAAGAAAATTATTCATTGTCCCCCTCACTTTCAAATTACAAAAACAATGTTTTCGTCTTCATCAACAAGTAAACTTCCATCCTCAATTGCAGATATTTTCGAAGAATATACAACTGGGACTTTTTCCCACCTTCTAAATATTTTAGGACTTTTCTCTGTGCCATAATTTACTTTCTCATAATACTTATTGATATTGTATCTTGTCCCTCTTTGTTCAACCCCTGAAGGACTTCCAATAAGTTTGATTGTTTTATTTTCAAGCATTTTTTCAGGAATATAAGCAGTATAATTTTTCTCAAGTTCAATATCCTCTTCTAAAACCTTATTAATGACATTAACCGCTTTGACTTCCTTGATTACTGCAAGATCCTCCCTCCTTCCTAATGAAGGGAATTCAATAGGAAACAAAAACGCTCTCTCAATATCCTCAACTAAGGATTGATCTTCAGGTATTATATGAATCAAAAGTTCTACTTCAGTTAATAGTTCTGAGGTTGATACACCTTTAGTTACACTTATATAATTCTCTTTTACTTCTGAAAACTTTCTTTCTCCATAATATTCTGCCTCTCTTCCTATTTTGTCATATTTAGTTATACCGGGGAAAGTAATCTTCTTGAATTCGTGAGTCCCTCGGGTAGTTTTAATCACTTCTAAGTCATCTGAAAAGCATACTGTACAGCTTTTACAGTTTTTATCAGTCAGGCTACCACACATTTTGCACCTTTTTTTCCTTCTCATGTCGTTTTCTTCAAATTTTTCTCCAAACTCATATCTAGTAAACAAATCATTAACCTTAGATAAATACCTTCCCTGCACACTAATCTTCATAGATTTATACTCTTCAAAATTGCATAAGGAATGAACCATACCGCTTATAGTGGAATACGGCGGAAGAGGATAAGTTTCTTTTAACTGAAAACTTGTAGGAATTTTATAATTAACAAGTTCTTGTTCAAGTTTTAACCTAATAGCCTTCATAATACTCTCTAACCTTTCCTTTAATATTACTGAAGAAATCAGGCATTGACACGGTATCCAAACTTTCTTTTATTTCCTTATCATTACTAAACTTTCCTTCAATAAGTCCACAATAAGTATCCTTTTTAATAAAATCAAACATGACTCCCTTAATTGTTGAAACTAGTAGCTTATTGTCTTTAACTTCAAGAACATTTTGAAAAACTGGGTTTTTCACATCATATACTCCACCTATAGCAAATAGTGGCTTTAAATCTTCTCTTCTCCCCCTTATATCTCTATATAATAGCGAAACCGTATCTAGCAAATTATTTATTCTTCTAGCCTTTTCACTATTTGCTATTTCTATATCATCGTTCTTGTCTATTCCTATCTTTTCAAGATCAATCACAATTGTATATCTATAATATGAATGATGAATTTCTGATTGAGCAATACCTCTGTTTTTTTCGTCTGCTTTTTCATACCTATCAAACATGCCTTTATTTGTAAGAAAGTCCAAATCTCCTTTAAATGTTTCTAATGCTATTGCATTGCTTAACCTTACAATTGCCGATCTTGTCTTTGTGGGTTGAGTATGAGTTTTCATGTACCCAAACAAATCTATTTCAGTATATTCCTCTATAGTCGCATCAGATGCAAATTGTAAAACATCCTTACAGGGTTCTATTTTTGCTAATGGCTCTCCCATTTGTTCAATTATATTAAACCTTAATGCTTGCCTTGATATATATGTATACTGTTCTCCATTTCCTCTCGCCATTTTCTTCAAAGATGCTACATTTCCAATTCCTTCTCCATAATTAGCACTTTCCGCTTCAAATATCATTGATAGTACTAATCCTTTGGGCTTCATTGATTTTTCCATTATTTATCTCCTCCATCTACATTCTCATTTTTTTTGCCGTCTATTAATCCAGTAACAAAAGCATATCCTATCGTTTTAAAAACATTATCATCTTTTAAGCATTCTGTAATAAAGGTTGGTACTGGCTTATTTGTATATAAGTAGCAATTGAGTATTGTGTCCATAAACATGTTTTTGTTGTTTGTTTTCAATGAATTCAGAAGCCTATACGATATTCCATTCAACTTGTTTTCCGAATTCTTGGCTTTGTAAGCTTCTCTTAAATAGTAACCTGAACTGCTAGATATTTTCACAATATCCTTTTCTGACCCTTCCATACACCCAACTCCTTTTATGAATTTCAAATTAATTTTAATCAGGTTTCTTATATGGTTTTCGTTATACTTTGCATCTTGAGGCTTAGATATCTTTATAACTATGGCTTTATGAATCAGAATAAAAAGATTTTCATTATTCAACAGATTTTTCATAACTTCATCATACAACCTAAAAAACGTATTTATTTCTTGAAAACCAGTTTTTATCAAACTATTTAATTCATCTTTAGAATTATATAAAACATTAAGAACATTTTTTGACAAAAGATTAAACCTATATTTTTCATCTTCATACCGTACTATTTGCATGTCTGCTAACTCATATTTCTCACTATCGTTAATGCTCTCATGCAAAGCTTTTATCATTGTTCCAAAAGCATTAAAGATACCTTTAGATTCATCATTATGAAGAATGTCATGTTTAATTTTATAATTTATACCTGTAGCACTCTTTACACTATGATTATCATTAACAAATATCCCATTACCATAAACGTATGAAAAACCCGCTGGAACACACGAATAAACCAGTTTACAAACAGGACACACCATTACATCATTGACAAAGTTCCATACATGTGATGGCTTCCTACTTGTATCAAAACCCGTCATATTTAGGAAACTCAAATCATTGCTCATATCTTTAATTTTATTCTTACATACAAAGCAATCATATTTGAATTTAGATGTATCTTGTCTAATGTAATCTAAGGCTTTATCAGCAAAATACTCTTTATAATCAATGTACATATCTGGTATCTTTGTTTGAGCATTTAAAAATGCCACACCATTCCATGCATTTTTAATTATTGTATATATTACGTTTTTCCCAGCCAGATATTTTTTTGAGTTAGGTTCATTACAATAACTAATAATTGCTTTTATCTTTGAGAATACCTCCTTTACATCTTCAATATCAAATTTTGCACCTTTTTTAACTTTTATCTGATTTAAATCCTTTTCGGCTCTTGTAATGTCAAACTGGCTGTTTATAAGTTTATATGCAGCTTTATAGCTATTACTGTTGTTGCTCACGCTCTTTGACCATTCCGCTACAACATTTCGTGACCGCATGTTGACCTGAATAAAAGGCTGGTAATTTACCATTCGGTTTTACCGTTAAATTCTTAAGATATCTGCCAC
>JAEWSG010000177.1 GCA_023398495.1 Bacillota bacterium | reverse complement strand
TCGTGGTTTCCATCCCTTCCTGCATCACAAATCAAGCAGCTCATATTGAATAACGCTGTTGATTTGGGCGATGCCGGATATGATAATACATTCGGTTATGGAAAAGCCGACGCGCATGCAGCCGCTTTAAGTCGTGCGAAATCCATTAGATACCAAACCCATGTTCAAGATATCGGCTGGCAGGGCTGGAAAACAAGCGGCGAAGTGGCCGGTACGAGCGGACAGTCGCTGCGGCTCGAAGGCATGTATATCGATGTTGAAGGAGTTGACAACGCTATTGAATATCGCACACATGTGCAGAACATCGGCTGGCAGAATTGGGTCAACGAAGGTGAGATGACGGGAACGAGCGGACGCTCTCTGAGGCTGGAAGCGATTGAAATCCGGTTGAAAGGTGCTTTGGAATCGCTTTATGATGTTTACTATCGCGTTCATGCGCAGAACATCGGCTGGATGGACTGGGCGAAGAACGGACAGTCTGCCGGAACGGCAGGTCTGTCATATCGGTTGGAGGCCATACAGATAAAATTCGTGTTGAAAGGTGGCGCTGCACCCGGTTCAACGTCTGTGCCGTTCAGAGACGCAAACGGGTCTACTGGCGTATCAGTCAAATATCAAACGCACGTGCAAGATGTCGGTTGGCAGGGCTGGAAAACAAACGGTGAAGTGGCTGGTACAAGCGGACAGTCGCTGCGGCTCGAAGGTATGTATATCGATGTGGAAGGAGTAGACAACGCTGTTGAGTACCGCACGCATGTGCAGAACATTGGTTGGCAGGGTTGGGTTAACGAAGGGGATATGACGGGAACGAGCGGACGCTCTTTGAGACTGGAAGCTATTGAAATCCGGCTGAAGGGAGATATGGCCGCGAATTATGATATCTATTACCGCGTCCATGCCCAGAACATTGGCTGGATGGATTGGGCGAAGAATGGGCAGTCTGCCGGTACAGCAGGACTCTCATATCGGCTAGAGGCCATTCAGATAAAATTAGTACCCAAAGGCGGTTCGGCGCCCGGTTCGACGGCAAGACCGTTTGTCAGTGCTTAAGCGAAGATAGGTGGTGAGCGTTTGGCGGATCCGCAAAACGATTTCTTAACTCTATAAGAACAATGAAATGGCTGTCTTGTACGTGGTATAAGACGGCCTTTTTTCACCGAGTTTAATTCCAGATTCAAATATTTATGTTATACATACATCGTATTGGTTTATATATCCATAAACATAAGAATAGCTTAGTATACAAATTATTACGCTTCTTGGAGATTCTTAATGAAAAAAAGCATTTTATTGGTCGCTCTTGTCGCAATTTGTCTATCTTTATTTCCGCGTCTTTCACTTGCAAACGATACGCCAGCGTTTTCACCTCCTGACCAGAATCTTGGCGCATTTCAAGGTGAATCCGATTTTAATCCGGATATGTCTGAAATAAATGAAAAAAAAGACGCCATGGACAGCGTTGAGAAAAAACTCTCATATCAGCTGCTGCAGCTCACAGACAGTCAATATCTGCTTTCTGATATGTCGCGAAACGAGCTGATCAGCCAAATGAAAGAACAGCGGCAGATTGTTGAAGCACCTGCATTGAATAGTGCGAATGGCCTTTCTTCGGGTTTAAACGTATATGTGTACATCAAGCTGAAAGAAGGCAGCACCCTAGGTATACTATCAAAATATGTATCCAAAATAGAAGATCAAGACATAGATTACAATCTCGTTACAGCTTGGGTGGATGTTAACTCGCTGAAAAGCCTTGCTGCGCTGGATGCCGTTAAAAACATACAAGAGGTGATCCCACCTGTCGTTTATGCCGGTTCTTTTACCAGTGAAGGAGATTCGCTGCTAAAGGCGGATGTCACGCGGGCGATGGGTGCAGACGGTACAGGAATAAAAGTCGGGATTATTTCTGACGGTGTAAATAACCGTGCATCGGCTATGGCAAGCGGCGACATTCCGTCAGACCTGACCGTTCTCAGCAATAAAGTCGGAGGAGATGAAGGAACAGCCATGCTGGAGATTGTCCATGATCTGGCGCCATCAGCGAAGCTGTATTTTCACGATTGCGGAACATCAGCGCTAGCGTTTAATGATGCGATTGATGCGCTTAAAAATGCCGGATGCGATATTATCTGTGACGATATTGGTTGGATCACGGAGCCGTTTTTTGAGGACGGTATTGTGGCGCAGCATATAGAAGACCTTATTTCATCAACAGATATTTTATATGTGTCGTCAGCGGGGAACGCTGGGGACGCGCATTATCAAGGGCCGTTTGTTGACTACGGCGATGGAACTGCCGATTTTAGGAACGGTTCAACTATGGAATTTCCATATTTATATGCGACGCTGTACCCAGGAGAAAATATTAGGGCTGTGATGGAATGGAATGATCCGTTTGGGGACTCAGGGAACGATTATGATCTGTATCTGTTTGATCGCTCCAACGATGATTTGCTTGCTCAGAGTCAATTTGTACAAGACGGAGATGATGATCCCCTGGAATTCATCTATTTCAAAAATACTACTAGCTATAATATATACTTAAAAATTGTGGCCAAGAAGATGGTGCCGACGGATGATAATAAAACGCTGGAGATATATGTGTA
>JAEWSG010000068.1 GCA_023398495.1 Bacillota bacterium | reverse complement strand
TAAAGAAACTGGATGCCCAATAATTATGTGTATTAAGTGTGATGGTGTTATGATTGATAAAGATTACTTTGACAGTTCAAAAAGTCACAGAACCAAGTAGTCGCCCGAAGGGCGGTTTTGTTCTTATCCAAAGCAGGAACTTATATTTTAATCAGCACTAAATTAAAATAGCAGGGAAGGAGAATGTTTTTGGATGAAAAGGCTTTACTTGAAAAAGCAAGGTCAGGAGACAGGATGTCACTTGAATTACTGCTTCGTGACAATTATAAGATTATATACGGATATCTTCTGAAACTCACTATGAACGAAGATGTTACAAAGGACATAACACAGGAAGTAATGGTTAAGGCTATTGTGAATATAAAAAAGTTTAAAGGAGATTCCAAATTTTCAACCTGGCTTATTTCTATTGCGTCTAATTTGTATAAGGATAACATAAGAAAAAATAAACAAACGAGTAGTTTAAGCATTGAGGATTTAGCGGTAAAGGATTCGCAAAATCTTGAGGATGCTGTTATTAATAAAGATACTGTCAGAAGAATAGGGAACCTGCTAAAGGACTTTCCCTATGAAAAAAGAATGGTTTTTGTATTGAAGAATTATTACGATTACTCATATGAAGAAATCAGTACAATACTGAAGTGCCCGATTGGAACTGTAAGGTCAAGACTTCACTATTGCATAGAAAAGCTAAAGAGTTTAATTTGAAGGGAGTTTTTATATGTCTTTTAGTCATGAAAAAATACAGGAAGAACTTTTGGACGTGTATTATGGAGAAAAGCCGATGACGGAAGAAATTAAAATTCATATTGGTAATTGCAGTGAGTGTGCTGCGTATTGGAATAAGCTGGAATTATTAAAAAAGGAGCTGCCAGCTTTTGATGTGGATATTGAAATTGATGAGAGGATAATTGGCGGGGCGTTTAGGGAAGCCGATGTTCTGGTGGAAAGAAGTAAAAATATACGGGATTTAGTTGTCTTTGCTATTATAGCAATTGTAATGTTAGGTATAGTGGGATTGCTTATATATATGGGTTATGCTAAGAGCATTATAGTGGTGCAGATTATTCTTATGATTTGTGTGCCTTTATCGGTTCCGTTTATGATAAGACAAAGACTTATGAAGGAGGAGTGTTAATGAATGACTTATATGATATACCGCTATATTTGTGGATTATTTTAATATGTGCATTACTAATACAAGGGTGCTGGATATTCTGGGATGCCTCTAAAAGAGGAGAGAATAAATGGTTATGGGGAATATTTGGACTTCTTAATATACCGTCAAACCTTATTGTTTACCTTGTTGTAACACGAGTTGTTTCAAAACCTAACTCATGCAGAGACTGTGGTAAAAATATCAGAAAGAATTACAAGTATTGTCCCTATTGTGGTGAAAAACAAAACACAGAAATTTAATCTAAGGATAATACCAAATAAGAAAAATTCTGAGACGAAGAGAGGACATCACTAATATGGAAGACGTGTCAATTTTAGGTAAATTGGAATCAACATTTGACGGAGAGCCCTATGACGGTAGCATTGTTAATATAAAGCTATGGAGAATTTTGGCGACCGTTTGACTGAGTACAAGACAAGTAAGGGTGCCGTGCAGTTTCCGTACAATGAACCGCTTCCATTAAAGTTGATTGCAGAGATTGCGAAATGGTGCTATGAAACGGGAAATCACCCTTGATTAATTCAACAGAAACTAATAAAATCATGTCATAATAGTAAAGGATAGCTGAAATAGTAAATGTTGTATTACTAAAAGACATATAATAGTTACTACGCACAATCATCAAGCCGAAGCAATTAATGAACGTAAACATATAATTCAAACTAATTGATGGGCATCTGATTTAGTAAGTAATAAATGGTGAATTAGAACTGGTACAGGCGTATTTACGTTTTTTAAAAAAATAATGACAAAATTAACGAATTGGAGTTTTGAGTGCGATGTTATTACCAGAATTAAGAGAATTGTTGAAGAAATATAAAGAGGAAGATTTAAGGCTGATTATAGCCGAGATATATAAGTCAATACCTAAAAGTCTTCGAGAATCTAAGGATATCGATGTACTATTGCAGGATGTTCATAAATATCTGCAAATTGAAAAAGTTGAGAAAACAAAAGATAGGCAAATAGATGTATACAATTTGAAGCCAAAGATCGAACTATTTATTGATTACGCATATAATCAGTATTATTTTGCTCCTAATAATTTTATTCATAAAAAAGAGAGGCCTAAATGGAGGTTTATAGTAAAAAGTTATATTAATGATTTGCAGAGTATTCCATGTGAAGGCGAAAAGGGATTGATTGCAACTAATCTGTTGCAAAAACTGTATGAAATGTTAAGTTACGCATGTGGCTATTATATTTTTAACACGAATGATCCTTTCAGATCAGTAGGAATCGCACAAACTAAATTGCTCGATACTGTAATTACAAGAAAATTTGCAAGTGGGATAAATAAAGAGTCTGTGAGGTCTGCTATTGAACTGGTTATTTATAGCAGAGTCGATATGAGTACGGTGCGTTCGTCATTAACAGATGTTCTTATTGAAAATCTCAAAACCCCAGATTCTAAATTGATTGCTATTGAACAGAGTATGGCTTTAAAAGTAGAATTAAACAAGTTAATACAAAACAAATCTAATAAATCAAGGAGTTCAAGTTCTTTCGATTATGAGAAAAAAGAAAAGACTAATGAACTGGTTGAAATGGCCGTAAAGCTAAATTTATCATTATGTGAGTATGAAGAAGCTATTAATTGCTTTAGTAAAAATTATATCGAACGTAATCTTGAAGTATCTCTATTTATGTTGCTAAGTCTGCTTCATGAATTTAATCTAAAGGAATATTGGTTGAGAGAGTATGAAAGGGCGATGCAAAACGAAATAAATCCAAGAGAAGCCCTGAAGAAGACATATAAGTATATACAGGAGAATGACGCTTTACCAGATTGTATTCTGTATTAGGGATGCCAAAAGCAAGAAAAATTCGGGCGTATTGAAGCCGCCCTGAGTGACGTTGCTGTGGAGAACGAGATAAACCCAGTAAAAATTGGCCGAGCCAAAATTTTAAGAAGGAAATTACGTGGTGGAAGGAAGGATTTTGATGAATATTGATTTTTCAATGGAAGAAGCAGTAACAAAACGCTATAGTGTTAGAAATTATACAGACCAGAAGATAGAAAAGGATAAGAGAAAGGCGATAGAGGTATTCATAGATTCTTTGGACAATCCGTTTGGAAAGAAAGTGAATTTTCACTATTTTGACAGGGAGGATTCTGACGAAAAACAGAGGCTTGGAACCTACGGTGTTATAAAGGGTGCAAAGAATTATCTTGGAACGACCATAAAGTCAGAACCAATGGCATTGGAGGCACTTGGTTATGAATTCGAGGCAGTTGTTCTTTATTTGGCATATCTGGGCCTTGGAACTTGCTGGCTTGGAGGTACTTTTGACCGTAAAGGATTTGCTGATGCAATGAAGATAGATGAAGGAGAACTTTTTCCCATCATAACACCTTATGGATATGCAGCTGAAAAAAAGCATATTAAGGAAATTGCGATGAGGAAAATAATAAAGGCTGACCAGCGAAAGAATTGGGACGAATTGTTTTATATGAATGATTTCAATACACCTTTACATAAGGAAGAAGCCGGAGATTTTGCGTTTGCATTGGAAATGGTCCGACTTGGACCGTCAGCGTCAAACAAGCAGCCATGGAGAATTCTGGTCAAGGATGGAGCCTGGCATTTTTATGAGTACAAGGAGCCTAGATATAGTGCGAATTTTCCATATGATATTCAAAGAGTAGATATGGGAATAGCCGCAGCTCACTTTGATTTTTCTGCTAAAGAAAAAGGTATAAAGGGGCATTTTAGAACCGAATTCGATCCTGGAATAATACCACCTAAAAACGTTGAGTATGCTTTCACCTGGATTAGAGAATAAAAGAAATATTGGTGTTTTTGGCAGCAGGTTATGTAGATAGGTTAGGTGTTAAATTTACTGATTTGAAGGTGATAAATGTATGAGAGAATCATATATAAAAATAGAGAGTATCCCTACGGTGGTGTGGGGAGATAAAACGGATAAAGTATATCTTTTCATCCACGGAAAATTCGGCTGTAAAGAAGATGCAAAAGCATTTGCTGAAATTGTAAGTCTAAAAGGATGGCAAGTGGTGAGCATCGATTTACCGGAGCATGGTGAACGAAAAGAAGAAAAAGATAGTTTTGACCCTTGGCACGTTGTGCCGGAACTTACATCGGTCATGGGGTATATAAAGCAACAATGGAGTAAAATTGCACTTTGTGCAAACAGTATCGGAGCATGGTTCAGTATGCTCAGCTTTGCTGATGAGAAACTTGAAAAATGTCTGTTTGTTTCACCAATTCTTGATATGAAACGGCTGATTCAAAATATGATGCAATGGGAATGTGTTTCAGAGGAAAGACTTGAGCAGGAAAAAGAAATAGAAACAGGGTTTGGTGAAACTCTATCGTGGAAATATCTGATGTATGTAAAAGAACATCCTATAAATATATGGAATACTCCAACAGCAATTTTGTATGCAGGCAAGGACAATCTTACTGAAAAGGACACCGTTAATGCATTTGTAGAAAAATTTCATTGTAAACTCGAGGTAATGGAGGATGGAGAGCATTGGTTTCATACTTGCGAACAGTTAGCAGTATTACATCAATGGATAAATAAATCATCATAAAAAGCGGAGTAGTGAAAGATTGCCGTTTACCAATTCAATGGATTAATACAAGATATTTTTATTGCTTTTCAAGGGGTATTTACAATATGGTTGACAAAGAGCGGTTATGAAATGAACCAAAGATATGGATTGAATATTTATCGAAATATTGACAGAGAAAGAATTGAATATTTATATGGTATAATATGGCTATAAAATAAGTAAGGAGAAATGACTTATGGGAACTTTGATTTTTTACTGTTCTGACTACAAAAACAACACTGAAAAAATTGCACGGATATTTGCTGAAAAAACTGATTGTGAGCTAATAAATATAAGCGATGTCAATGCTATAAACATTGATAATTACAATTTAATTGGATTTGGTTCCGGAGTGTACCGGGAAAGCTTGTCGCCAAAGGTTTTTAAACTGGCTGATCAGTTGAGTCTTAAAGGTAAGAATGTTTTTGTGTTTTCAACCAGTGGGGTTGGGATGAAGTACTATAACAATAGGCTAATTAAACTATTAGTGTCAAAAGGAGCTACAAATAAAGGAAGTTTTGCATGTAAGGGTAGCTTTGTAGCTAAGGAATTTACCAACATTAAGATCTTTGATATTATTGGCAGATTATCACAGGGGCACCCGAATGACAAAGATCTAAAAAAAGCAGAGAGGTTTATTGTAAGGTTAGTAGATTCATTAAACTGATGTAAGAAAAGTTTAAGTTTGAAAATCCCATAATTTTTATTGACTGCAATTTGACGAAAATATATTATTTCTATATAAATCAACCATACCTTTGTTTTAGAGTATGAATAAGAGCATCTAAAGGAGGATGTGGATGTATAGTGTTGGGCAATACTGGAATCCCAGACAGGCAGCATTAAAACAGATGTTAAAAGAGGGAAATATAGAAGAAGCTAAAACGATATTATATGAATTACATGCTTTCGTGCATTCGACAAAAGTTTATGGAGGGCAGTATTATTCTTATCTTGATGAAATTTTAGAAGATTTGAGTGACAAAGCCTTTCGTATTATTCCATCAGTGGGCGATAATACAATTATATGGAATTTATGGCATATAACACGCATTGAAGACATAACTGCAAATATTCTTATTGCCAATGGGGAGCAAGTATTGGATGACAATTGGCTTGCAAGCTTAAATACCAGTGTGAAAGATACAGGTAATGCAATGAGCAGTGATGAGATCTTAAATTTTAGTAGTGATATAAATATAGATGGGCTGCGAAATTACCGTAATGCTGTTGGTGCCCGAACCAAACAGATTATTGAGAATATGAATAAAGAAGATTTGAAACGCAGATTTAGCCAGAAGCATAAAAATAAAATATTAAATGAAGGTGGGGTTGTTGAGCATCCACAATCCATATGGCTGCTGGATTTTTGGAGTAAAAAGAATGTGGCCGGAATACTTATGATGCCAATTACACGTCATCAAATTGTTCATTTGAATGATTGTAAGAAGCTGAAAGGTAAATGCAATAAAGTGGTTCTATAATTGATATAAAATAGGTGAAGAATTATATATAATAACCTTGTAATTCCCATAGGGTTTGAATAAACTTATGGTGATAATGCATTTGAATAGTATAAGAAACGAGGAAAGTATATGAAAAACAGCAATTCGTCACATAAAGATCTGATTGCCATAATTATGTCTGATGGTGATTATGGGTTGGATTGGGAGTATGTGAAGGGTGATTTAGAGGAAAATGATATAGTATTTCAAGAAAGCTTATATGACATATATATAAATGATGCCGACAGAGCTTTATTTATCTTGGGGACCGCACCAAAAAGTAAGGTGTTTTCTCAATCACTGGAATATATGCATAAGGTATCAACAGCATATATTAAGTGTCTTTCCAAAAATCCGGATTTGGAAACTTTACGGCATAAGGCTAAGGCAGTTTTAGAGGAGGAAGAAAAGGAAGAGTTGTTATTGGATGTACCCTATATAAATGGGTTGGAATACCTGAATGCACACTGGCTTGAGTGCGTTTGGGACAGGCTGAACAAAGCATTTTCAAAAGAAATGAAAGAACATAAAGGTACTGTGGCAGAATACTTTGTTTCGAAAAATCCGGATATTCACTTGGCAGGTAAGGTGTATTTTCATCTTGTAGAGAGCAAGAAAGAAGAATACCCTTTTGCATTTCTTGCAACCTATGCCGTAGAGCTTTCTGCCACTGGGAAAGCTAAACATCTTCCCCTTAAGAATGCACTTATGGAGTATGGCCAAAACAGCAAGAAGCTGTTGGGACTTTTATCTACAGTCAACAAGGCTGCTCAACAGAGCAAGTTATTGTCGGAGCTGATTGAAACGGGAGAAATATTTCATCCAATAGGTTTAAGTGCTGACGAAACATATACTTTTCTAAAAGAAGTACCGTTGTATGAGGAGGCAGGGGTTCTGTGCAGAATTCCTAATTGGTGGAGAAAAAAGTCCGAAGCCTTGAAAATGTCTGTTAACATAGGTTCAAAGGAGCCATCCAGAATTGGTCTTGATGCCCTTGTGGATTTTAATATAGAGCTGTCTTTAGGTGGAGAAGCTATAACAAAAGAAGAATTGGAAAGACTTATTTCCCAATCAGATGGACTGGCATTTATAAAGGGAAAATGGATTGAGGTAGATCCTGACAAACTCAAGGAGACACTTTTAGCTTATGAACAAGCTAAAAGGGAAACTGAGAGAGGAGAGCTTACAATGATGGAAGCTATGAGGATGAAGCTTTCAGCATCAAAAGTTCTCAATGTAAAAGAGCAAATTTGCGAAATCGAAGTAAATAACGGAGCGTGGCTGGAGAATACTTTGAAGCAGCTTAGAATACCGGAAAAAGCTATGCCGGGTTCTTGTGGTCAGAACTTTAATGCAGTTTTGAGGGAATACCAGCAAAGAGGAGTGGGTTGGCTTCATACTATGAAAGAACTTGGTCTTGGTGCATGTCTTGCCGATGACATGGGTCTGGGAAAAACAATACAGGTGATAGCCTTGCTAAATAGTATACGTATGACCAAAGACGAGAAAGTACTTTTGGTTGTACCAGCGTCTCTTATTGGAAACTGGACTTCTGAAATATCAAAGTTTGCTCCGGAACTTAATTATAAAGTGATACATCCCCAGGAGAAAAAATCAGCAGACGAACCTATTGAAGGTGGCATATATATAACTACCTATGGAATGCTTGCAAGAATTGAGAGTATGCTACAAGAACAATGGGATATGGTAATACTTGACGAGGCACAGGCTATTAAGAATCCGGGGACGAAACAGACAAAAACTGTAAAACAGTTAAAAGCCAGAAGTCGAATAGCCATGACCGGTACGCCTGTTGAAAATAAGCTTTCCGATCTTTGGTCATTATTTGACTTTTTGAACAAGGGCCTATTAGGCAGCTCAAAAGAGTTTACAGAATTTGCGAAGAAACTAAAAGAAAGTAATAGCGGTTATGGAAGACTAAAAGAGGTGGTATCTCCATTTATACTAAGAAGACTTAAAACTGACAAAAGCATAATTGCAGATTTGCCGGAGAAAATAGAGATGAAAACCTATTCCACTCTCAGTAAAAAGCAGGCTGCATTGTATAGTTCGCTTGTCAACGAACTTGAACATAAGTTATTTGCAGCTGAAGGCATTGAAAGAAAAGGTATTGTACTTGGAGCACTTATGAAATTTAAACAAATATGCAATCATCCTTCACAATATCTTGGAAATAATGAGTATTCAGAACGTGAAAGCGGTAAATATGAAAGACTTCGTGAAATATGTGAAACAATATATGAAAAAAGAGAAAGAGTTATAGTCTTTACTCAGTTTAAGGAAATTACTGCGCCTTTGGCAGAATTTTTAAAAACTGTTTTTGAGCACGAAGGGCTTGTTCTTCATGGTGAAACACTTGTTGCAAAACGTAAGGACATTGTTGCAAAGTTTCAAGGACATGAATATGTACCGTTCATGGTGCTATCAATAAAGGCAGGCGGAGTGGGGCTAAACCTCACAGCTGCAAATCATGTAATTCACTTTGACAGGTGGTGGAATCCTGCGGTTGAAAATCAAGCTACCGACAGGGCTTTCAGAATAGGCCAAAAGAAAAATGTTATTGTTCACAAGTTTATTACAAAGGGAACTGTAGAAGAGAAGATTGACAAAATGATTGAGGATAAGATAAAAATGACAAAGGAAATTATGCCCGATATGAATGAAAGCTGGATTACCGAAATGGATAACAAACAGTTGATGAATTTGTTCAAGCTTTCTTAATGTATAAAGAGGTGAAGTGTTAATGTCTTTTTACGGATATGGAAAATATGTTACAGCTGAAGAACGTAAAAACAAAGCCATGAAAGCTGTAGAGAAGCTTAAAAAGAAGAATAAGGATATAAGCCCGATTGTTATTGAAGGCAGGTCTATTGCAAAGACATGGTGGGGTAAAGCCTGGAATAATAATCTAGAGAGCTATTCGGACTATTCAAACCGCATAGAAAGGGGTAGAACCTATGTGCGAAATGGTTCGGTTCTTGACCTTAAGATAGATAAAGGGATTGTAAGAGCTCTTGTACAGGGAAGCAGGGCAAAACCGTATGAGGTTGACGTAAGAATTCAAAGAATTAATGATGACTTGTGGAAGAAAATAATTAAGTCCTGTGAAGGCAAAATAGAATCCCTTCAGGAATTGATAGACGGCAAATTCCCTAAGGCACTTTCCGAATTATTTACTGCAAAGGGAAGTGGATTGTTTCCTTCACCAAAAGAAATTTCTTTTGATTGCTCTTGCCCCGATTGGGCTTCAATGTGTAAGCATGTGGCGTCAGTTTTGTACGGTATAGGATCTCGTCTCGATGACAACCCGGAAATGTTTTTTTCTCTAAGGGATGTAAATATTGAAGACCTAATATCAAAGGCGATACAAGGAAAAACTAAAGCTATGCTTTCTAAAGCTGATGCAAAGAGCAGACGTATCCTTGAGGATGGAGATATTGCAGCATTGTTTGGAGTTGATACTCAAAAATGATGATATAATTAATAAACTAATTCAAGATAAAACGGAGGAAACGAAAATGAGTGAAAAAAAGACTTTTAAAAATTTAATGGAAGCATTTGCGGGAGAATCTCAGGCAAACAGAAAGTATTTGGCATTTTCAAAAAAAGCTGAGGCAGAAGGAAATTTGAATGCTGCGAAGTTATTCAGAGCTGCCGCCGATGCAGAAACGTTGCATGCAATGAAGGAATTGGAATTAGCCGGCAAAATAAATTCAACTATTGAAAACTTAAAGGATGCAATGGCTGGAGAAACTCATGAATATAAAGAAATGTACCCGGAATTTATTGAAATTGCAAAAGAAGAAGGAGAAAAATCTGCAATTGGAGCCTTTACATTAGCGATGAAGGCTGAAGAAGTTCATGCTAAATTGTATAAGGAAGCATTGGATAACCTCGATAAAACGGAAGAAGTTTTCTACTATTTGTGTCCGGTTTGTGGCAATATAGAAAAGTTTGTTCCTGAGAAATGTAGTATTTGCGGGGTTCCAGGAGATAAATTCATAAAGTATTAAATGTTGCTAAGGACTATTAAAATAAAACTAAAAGAATTAGATAAAAAGTACAAAGCCCGTTACATATAAAAATGTAGCGGGTTTTGATTGGTGTTCAGATATAATCAATAAATTCCAGGCATCCGTAACTTATGAACCGGTGGATTTATAGTGCCTTAATCCAATTCTCCAAAGAATATAGCAGGGAATAAGAAATAATATCCCAGAAAGCGGTGAAAAAATATATAGTTTAGTGCTTGTTCTGCCAATCAAATATGTAAGTGGATAGTATTGAACAAGAGCAAGAGGAATAATAAAAGTAAAAAATTTCAATACACCATCGCCATATATTAAGAGGGGATATTTACCGAATTCTCGCCCGCCGTCTGTAAATATATTTATAAATTCCAATCCCTCAGTTGTAAAAAAGCAAAGACTTGCATAAATAATAAAAAGTCCGGAAAAAAGGCAAACACCACCGGCAATCATGAAAATAAGTGTTGCAATTTTATCAAATGTCCATATTACTTGGCTTGCAGGTATTGCATAGAAAAAAATAATAACAGCCTGCAAAAAGCGTCCGATTCTTGTAAATTCAATCTTTGAGCATAACACTTGAAAAATTTCATTTCTTGGGCGAACCATAATTCTGTCAAATTCCCCGTTTGAAATTATTCCGCTAAATGCATCAAATCCACGGACAAAACATTCTGCAATTGAAAAAGACGTCAGCACTATAGCGAAACAAAGTAAAACTTCACTGTACGAAAAACCTTCAACTCTATTAAACCGCTGAAACATAAAATAAATACCAACAAACATAGAAAATGAGATTAAAAATTGACCAATAACAGTCATAAAAAACGATGACTTATATTGCATTTGTGAACGCAGAATAATAGAACAATATCTAAGATATAGTTTCATTTTCAACCTCCTTGTACAACTACTTTTTTCAATGCTTTTTTCATAAGGAACTTTCCGATTATTATTAACGAGACAAGCCAGAACATTTGCAACAATATACTAAAAATTGCATTTTTATAATCTGAATTTCCGATATAAATTAAGAAAGGTGCGTTTTGCATAGAGGCAAACGGCAGAAGTTCAAATATTTCTTTTATACCATTGGGCAAAAATGGTATCGGAATAACTGCCCCTGAAAATAACTCCACCAAAGAAACCGATAATATGCGTATTCCCATAGGTGAAACGGTATAAAATGCTGAAATATAAATAAGCATATTAAAGGCAACCAAAACTAGAAATCCTATATTTAAAGAAATTATAAAGAAAAATGCTGAGAGCCAATTAACTGGTAGAGAAATCCCAAACGGTGACGGTAGAAATGCACCGATTACCAAAATTGGAATAGAACGTAATACAACTTTTGATAGCCTGCTCGCTACATTTCTTGTAAACCACATATTATAAACATTTATTGGTCTGCATAGTTCATAAGCTATATTTCCACTAGTAATAGCAGCAAAAATTTCATTTTCAAAGAACCATGCCATAAACAAAGATAGGAAGGCTTGTTGCAACCAAATATATGAACTTAACTGTTCAAAAGTCATCGGAAATGAATTAATATCACTTTTATAAAATGCCCAAAACATTAAAAGGGTCATAAAACCCCATGCAAATTGCGTTACTATACCTGCATATGCAGCTGAACGATATTGAAGACCATTAACAAATCGTATCCGGAAAAATGAAATATATTTCCTCATATTTGGTACTCCTTGTAAAGAGAGACCACGATTTCTTCGGTAGTTGTCCCTGCTACTGAAATATCCAGAACTTCAAGGTTTTTTGAAAGCTCTGCAATTGCATTTGATATTGAAATTTTATTTGTGTCTAATGCAATAATTGCCCTACCATGGATGCTTTCTAACAGGGTCAATCCATCACATAAGGAGAGGGTTCCTTCTGCATATTCAACCGTTATTTTCTTTTGTTCGGTGTATTGCTTTTTTAATGTACCCAAGTCCCCGTCAAGCAGAATTTTACCTTTTCCAATTAAAATAATTCTCTTTGTTAAAGCTTCAATATCTTGCATATCATGGGTTGTCAATATGACAGTGGTTTTTTCTTCCCTATTTATATTGGTAATAAAATTGCGCACTGCAATTTTAGAAACAGCATCAAGTCCAATGGTGGGTTCATCCAAGAATAGAATTTTAGGATTATGTAAAAGTGAAGCCGCAATTTCACAACGCATACGTTGACCAAGAGATAATTGTCTTGCAGGAGTTTTAATAATTGTTTCAATATCAAGTAAGGTAGAAAGCTTATTCAGATTTGATTTGTATGTTTTCTCTTCAATTTTATATATATCCCGCAGTAATTCAAAGCTGTCCACAACTGGCACATCCCACCACAGTTGAGACCGTTGACCAAAAACAACGCCTATGTCTCTAACGTGTCGTATTCTATCTTTCCAAGGGGTCAGGCCATTTATTGTACACAATCCACTTTCTGGTGATAAAATGCCACACATGATTTTTACAGTACTACTTTTACCTGCTCCATTTGGTCCAATATAACCTACCATTTCACCTTTATTTATTTTGAAAGAGACATTATCAAGAGCCTTTATGTACTCGTATTCCTTATGAAACATTGCTCGAACAGCTTCTATGAAACCTGCGTTTTTCCTTGCAACCTTAAAAGTTTTGCATACATTTTGTAGCTCAATCACGATTCTCTCCCTCCAATATATGACGGCACAGGTAAAATAACTTGACTATCACTTAATGAATTAATGATTCTACCATAATTAGCTTGCTATTTCAATACAAAATTTGGATTTTTAAAGACTTAATAAATTGTATGTGTGTTTTTTTATTGCTCAGGGATTTTATGAATTTGATATTTTTTGAAATTGTGTTCTGGAAATGTTTATCTCTATAGGAGATTATGGTAAAATAGTAATGAAGATTTTGTTTGTTGCAAAAAATGATTACGTTTATCTGATACATTTCAATTTCTGCAAATTCTGAAAGTCAAAGTAGGAAGTTAAGTCTGATAATATTCTTGGTTAAATGAGCATAATGGATTTAAGTGATAATAGTACTATATTAAACCCAAAACAAGGAGGATTTTTGTATTATGAAAAAGATTGCTCTGGTTATTACAGTTGTTCTTGTTATGACAACAATATTTTCAGTATTGAACGTTTTAGGTGAAATGCCGCTTCGTATAGTGGTAAACGGTGATAGATTGTTTTTTCCTGATGCACAGCCATTCATAGATGCAAATGGAAGAACCCAGACACCAGCAAGGTTTATTGGCGAGGAGCTAGGTGCAACAGTGACATGGGATGGCTCTGCACAGAAAGCGACTTTTGTAAAGGGCGGTAATAAGTTGATTCTATACATAGGAAAGAAAGAATATGAACTAGATGGTAAGAAGCTCCAAATGGATACGGCTGCGTTGCTACAAGAGGGAAGAACTTTTGTGCCTGCCAGATATGTAGCTGAAGCGTTTGGAGCAACTGTGAGATGGGATAGTGTAATCAGGACAGTGTACATTGACACGAATGTAAGTGTAGTGCCTACGCCACAGGCTACAAAGGATCCGATAACAGGCTGGATTAAGGTTGAAACTAATGAAACATATGTTGAGTATGAGATATCTATTACGTTTACATCAGATCAGGAAACATTAAAAGCAAGATTTGATGTAGCTGAAAAGATGTTTGCTGAAGTTTATGGTGTAGATATTGCAAAAGAAGTTTTCCAATATGTTCGACAGAAGCAAACAGTATCTGATGTGGTACCATTAAAGAAATTTGCTATGGGAAACAAAACTGTTACCGCTAAAGCTGGTGGTATTGGTATAATGGTGCAGGTTTGGAAAGAAGGAGTAGTGATTGAATGAAAAGAATAATGATTTTCATACTCACGCTAGTAATGGTATTGCCTAAATTTGTAAAGGTTGATGAATTAACACATCAAGAAAGTTTGACCTCGACTATAACGTATTGAGCAGAAAAGTCAAATTTCCTCTTGCTGATGGTAAGGATATATCTGCAAAATTGACAGCACCAAGGGGAAGCTTATATGGTAAGGCATGGGGAGATTTGAGTATAAATAATAAAACTGCTGATTTGTTTAGAAATTTCAGCCCAGCAACTCAAGGTGTAGATGAGGTGGCAGGTACAATAGTAAAACATCCTGTAATCAACACAACAGTATATAGAAAAGATGCAACATATGATTCAACCACCAGTCGCTATGACAATCCTATAGATAGCAAATGGTTGGATGGACCAGTATCAAAAACGGCAAGTGGTAAAATTACCTTTGGTGGTACTGCCTATGCATATTATAAATACACTGTTACCCGAATTAATGAGGACGGAAGTACATACACTGAAGCTAAATCAAATAAAACCAGTGCAG
>JAEWSG010000173.1 GCA_023398495.1 Bacillota bacterium | reverse complement strand
GAATCATCCACGTCCTGGTGACACATCCAGCGAACTACATCAAACTTATATGGCTCACTTGTCCAAAACAAGTCTTTCTGTAAATAGTTTACTGTATTATAGCCTATCTTATTTTCAAAAGTCTTTGCCAGTATTGTTGGTTTGCCATTGTATATCTTAGTTGTTATAGTCCTTGTATCTGTTCCGGAATTAAATGCAGCACTTGTAGTCCTTGTTCTATTTTCAGTATATGTGCTTCCATCCTCATTGAATTTGGTAACATTGTATTTGTAATCAGCATAAGCAGTACCACTAAAGCGAATTTTACCACTGGCTGTTTTTGAAACCGGTCCATCCAGCCATTTGCTTTCTAAAGGATTGTCGTAGCGATTGGTAGTTGAATCGTAAGTTGCATCCTTTCTATATATTGTTGTATTGATTACAGGATTTTTTACAATTGTACCTGCCGGTTCATTTACATTAAGAGCTTTATCATTAAGCCCTCTAAATAAATCAGTAGATTTGTTGTAAATATTTAAAGCTCCCCATGCATTTCCAGACAAACTTCCTCTTGGTGCCGATAATCTTGCAGTTATGTTCTTACCACCAGCCAACGGAAAACTGACTTTTTTGCTCAATACATTATAGTCGAGATTAAAATCACCCGCTGTATTGATTGAAATGGCAGAGGTTATGACAGTCTCGAGCACATTATTTTCAAGTTTTGACTCTATGGGATTTGTTCCGTCTTTGTTTATCTTAAACTTTACATTCACATCACTATCAGGCATATTGAAGGCTGCATAGAGAATTAGTTCGCCTTTTGCTGATATTTTTTGTATATTACCTTCAGCTATATCTGCATGTCCTGTAAAACTAACAACTACAGCCTCTCCATCTTTCTTTGTAATTTCCCATTTAAAAGGTATATTTGTCAGTTCTGTATCATAGCTTGACTTAATATTCACTCCTACTAAAACCTTATCACCCTCTGCAACACTTGATATCGGTTCTTCAAGTTGGACACTGATATCGTTGTTATTTATAGGTTCTATTTTATACTCTTTGGCACCACACTCTCCCCTGCTAGCCCAATATCCTTTTCCTTTAACACATGACCTTTCATATTTTTTAAACCCTTCCTCAGTAGCAGTCGGCTCCTTTGTTTCTATCAGTTTCCATTCTCCCCATGTGTGATTATTTGGGTCGTAGGAGTCTTCGGGAAATTGGTGGTATGTAATGCACGAGCTTCCTTTTTCAACTTCATCACCATTATTATATATTTTGTACTCATTCCATTCATCATGTGCTACATGCTGGCAAGTACCTTCCCATAGTTTATAAAATCTATGTACAACAGCATAATCCTCATTTATTCTAATAATTTTTTGTGTTCCAATTGGATCTTTTATATATTTCTCTATTTCATTTTCAGATGTGATAATTTTAATACTATCGTCACTTCCTTCAAATATTTTAGGTTTATCTGGCTCCGCATCTTCTACATACCTAGCATAAGTTAGCGAGTAGGATAAACATGAATATATGTAGCTCAGTATAAATGTAAAAATTATTAAATTCCATATTTTACTCATATTTAAATGATAACCCCTCTCTATTTAATTAATTAATAAGCTTCATTTCTATAAAAATGTTCGCTTATTTCAACATATCCACCAACATTATCAAAATACCAATTACCTTTCTCTTTTACAACTAATTCATAACCATAGGCATATGCAACTTTTTTACTAGGATACTTATTGTTATCGAACAACCCATAAAATACTTTATAGTGTGTTTTGTCATAATCAGTAATAAAACACAAAACCTTAAAGTCATCATTAGAATATCCAATTTCTTCTTTTGCAAATTTAACAGCACTACTTATGTACATATAATTTGGGTTATTATACGGAAAAAGTTCACCTTCTTTATATAAAGGAAAAACAATATCTTCATAAGCTTCTATATTTTTCTTAGCTTTATATTCAGACGAAAGATAGTTAAATATATTTTTCTTATCGCTCTTCAAGTCAAAATCATGCCACTTTCTAAATCTATCAGCTATAGCTTTCTTATCTACCTCAGTAAGTCCCTCAGCAGGTTTAAGTGTAGGTTGTGGTGTAATTATAGGTTCTGGTGTACTAACAACTTTCACCATATCAACATAAACCGTTCTAACTGTGCTGTCCCATCTTACAGTCGCACCAAATGCTTCAGCCACATATCTAGCCGGCACAAATGTCCTTCCCTCTTGTAGCAGAGCAGCCGTATCCATCTGTAGCGTCTTACCGTCAAGTTCATACTCTTTCTTTCCTATGTAAAGAATCAACTTTTTATTGTCCTTCACAAAAGTTGCTTTTTGTGCTGTTCCATCCCACGCTACTGTTGCACCAAGTTCTTCACCTATGAATCTAGCTGGTGTTTGTGTTCTTCCATTTGAATCTATAAACTGGATACGCTATGTTTATAGCCTACCACCTAAAAACCAAGAATTCTAAATTATCGCTATCATAAACTCTACCACATGAAACCCTTTAGTATCAAGTGGCTTATATCACACCTAGCTTCAACGACCT
>JAEWSG010000120.1 GCA_023398495.1 Bacillota bacterium | reverse complement strand
TCAATCCACGTATTTGCGTAATCGGCCTCGGATATGTGGGCCTGCCGCTGGCACGGCTTTTCAGTACGAAATACAAGACCGTGGGGTTCGAATTGAGCCAGTCGCGTGTGGATGAACTGATGAGCGGTCACGACAGTACCCTCGAGGTGGAAGATGAATTGTTGCAGTCTGCTTTGGCAAACGGATTCAGCTGCACCACCGATATTGAAGCGATACGTGATTGCAACTTCTACGTAGTAGCAGTACCCACCCCGGTGGACAGGAACAACAATCCTGATCTGCGCCCGCTATACGGTGCCAGTGAGACCGTGGGCAAGGTCATCTCCAAAGGAGACATCGTTGTCTATGAGTCCACAGTCTATCCCGGTGTAACCGAAGATGAATGTATTCCCGTGGTTGAGAAGGTGAGCGGATTGAAATACAACGATGATTTCTTTGCCGGATACAGTCCCGAGCGGATCAACCCAGGTGACAAAGAACATACCGTAGAGAAGATATTGAAAGTCACCTCAGGCAGCACCCCTGAAATTGGTAAGATTGTGGATGAGGTATATTCTTCAGTCATCACCGCCGGCACCCACCTGGCCCCCACCATCAAGGTAGCTGAAGCCGCCAAGGTGATCGAGAACTCACAAAGGGATATCAACATCGCCTTCGTGAACGAGCTGGCCAAGATATTCAACAAGATGGGCATTGATACTCAGGATGTGCTGGAAGCTGCCGGCACCAAGTGGAACTTTCTCCCCTTTAAACCGGGGTTGGTAGGCGGTCACTGCATTGGTGTAGATCCCTATTACCTGGCCCAAGCATCACAACGGTATGGGTATAATCCCGAGATCATTCTTGCCGGTAGACGCATGAACGATGGCATGGGAGAGTATGTGGCCGATCAGATGGTGAAGTTGATGCTCAAGAAAGGGATTCAGGTGCTTGGCTCAAATGTATTGGTTTTAGGCTTTACATTTAAGGAGAATTGTCCCGACGTACGCAACACCAAGGTGATTGATATCATCAAAACGCTGGAAGAGTACAATGCCAATGTCACCATTTATGATCCCTGGGCAAATCCAGCCATAGCAAAACATGAGTATGGGGTAGTGCTGCAGAACGAGCTTCCAGATGAAGTGTTTGATGCGGTAATTTTAGCCGTGGCGCACAACGAGTTTAAGAGTCTTGATTTGAAGAAGATTACCAACGGTGTGAGCGTTGTATATGATGTGAAGGGTATATTGAGTGAAGAGGTGATTGATGGGAAGTTGTGACGTTGAACATAGTAATTTTTTAATATAAGAGCATGAAAGGAATCGTCCTTGCCGGAGGGTCCGGTACCCGGTTGTATCCCATCACAAAGGGAGTAAGCAAGCAATTGTTGCCCATCTACGACAAGCCGATGGTTTACTATCCCATTTCAGCATTGATGCTGGCTGGGATAAGAGAGATTCTGATTATCTCCACCCCACAAGACCTGCCCGGTTTCGAAAGGTTGCTGGGTGACGGCAGTGATTATGGCGTCAATTTTCAGTACGCAGAACAACCGAGTCCCGATGGACTTGCACAGGCTTTTATCATCGGGGAAGAATTCATTGGTGATGACAGTGTATGTCTGGTTTTGGGTGACAATATCTTCTACGGACAGGGATTCCCCAACATGTTGCGTAATGCAGTGAAAGATGCTGAGAACAACAACAAAGCAACGGTCTTTGGTTATTACGTGAATGATCCGGAACGTTATGGTGTGGCAGATTTTGACAAAGATGGAAAAGTCCTCAGCATTGAAGAAAAGCCAGCAAACCCCAAGTCCAACTATGCAGTTGTCGGTTTGTATTTCTACCCGAATAGTGTGGTTGAGATTGCAAAGAACATCAAACCATCCGCAAGGGGAGAGCTTGAAATCACTACTGTAAACCAGGTATACCTTAAAAACGAAGAGTTGAAGGTTCAAATCTTCGGCCGTGGATTTGCTTGGTTGGACACCGGCACCCATGATTCACTTTCGGAAGCTTCAGTATTTGTAGAAGTCCTTGAGAAAAGACAAGGATTGAAAATCTCTTGTCTTGAAGAGATTGCCTGGAGAAATGGCTGGATCAGTGATGAACAATTGCTTGAGATTGTTGAAACGATGAAAAAGAATAGTTATGGTCAGTATTTGCAAAAACTTGTAGACAAAAAAGGATAACAGACATGCCGAACGGAACATTTAAAAGAACCATCGTTATAACTGGGGGGGCAGGATTCATTGGGTCGCACGTGGTGCGGCTCTTTGTACATAAATATCCCGACTACAAGATTATCAATCTTGACAAGCTTACATACGCCGGTAATCTGGCCAACTTGACAGATATTGAAGACAAACCAAACTATTTTTTTGTAAAAGGGGATATCTGTGATGAGTCACTTGTAAAGGAAATTTTTGCTGAAAAAAAAGTGGATGGTGTGATTCACCTGGCTGCGGAGAGTCATGTCGACAGAAGCATTAAGGATCCCTTTCTTTTTGCAAAGACCAATGTGTTGGGTACATTGAATTTATTACAAGCTGCAAAAGAATATTGGAAAGATGATTATAGCAACAAACTGTTCTATCATGTATCCACAGACGAAGTTTACGGAGCTTTGGAATTTGACGATTCACTGTTCACAGAAGAGACCAGTTACGACCCCCATAGTCCCTATTCAGCATCAAAAGCTGCATCCGATCATTTCGTAAGAGCCTATCACGATACCTATGGATTGCCCGTTGTTATATCAAACTGCTCCAATAATTACGGTCCATATCAGTTTCCGGAGAAACTGATACCCCTTTTTATCCACAATATCCGCAACAACAAACCCCTGCCTGTATACGGAAAGGGAGAAAATGTTCGCGACTGGCTTTATGTGGTAGATCATGCACGGGCAATCGATATGATTTTTCATCAGGGTAAAGTTGGTGATACCTACAACATTGGCGGCTTCAATGAATGGACCAACATTGATCTGATAAAGGTCATCATTAAAGTAGTTGACAAGCAATTGGGAAGACCGGAAGGTGCTTCTGATGACTTAATCACTTACGTGACAGATCGTGCAGGGCACGACCTGCGTTATGCGATTGATGCCGCCAAAATCAAGAATGAATTGGGTTGGGAACCCTCATTGCAATTTGAAGAAGGAATAGAAAAAACAGTGAAATGGTATCTTGATAACGAATCATGGTTGAATAGTGTGACCAGTGGGGAATATCAGAGCTATTATGTTGAAATGTATAAGGAGAGATAATAGTTGAGAATGAGAGTAATTGAGACAGCGATAGAGGGAGCGATCATCATTGAACCGAAAGTATTTTCGGATGACAGGGGATATTTTTTTGAATCCTTTTCACAGAAAGAATTTGAGGAGAAAGTTTGCAAAACAGTTTTCGTGCAGGACAATGAATCAAAGTCAACATATGGTGTTTTAAGGGGATTGCATTTTCAAAAGATGCCCTATGCACAATCAAAACTTGTGCGAGTGGTAAAAGGTAAAGTATTGGATGTAGCAGTTGATATCAGAAAGGGATCTCCTACGTTTGGAAAGCATGTAGCCGTAGAACTTTCGGAGGATAATAAACTCCAGTTTTTTGTTCCCCGTGGTTTTGCTCATGGGTTTGTTGTGTTAAGTGAGGAAGCCATTTTTCAATACAAATGCGATAATTACTACGTACCTCAATCGGAGGGAGGAATAATGTGGAACGACCCGGCTTTAAACATTGATTGGCAGATTCCTTTGGAAGATGTTATTCTTTCCGGTAAAGATAAAATCAATCCTTTGTTATCAGCGTCAGATTATTTATTCGATTTTTCGGAAGATCTATATGCATAATATACTTGTAACCGGTTCCAATGGACAATTGGGAAATGAACTTCGGCTCGTAGTTGAAGAAAATGACAAAGTCAACAATTACTTTTTCACGGATGTTGAAGAGTTGGATATCACCAATAAAAGTGATGTGTCACAATTCCTTCATACAAATGATATTAATATTGTTGTGAATTGTGCAGCATATACCAATGTTGATAAAGCTGAAGATGAAAAAGAAATAGCAGATCTTATAAATCACATCGGGGTCAAGAATTTGGCGGAATCCTGTAAGGAGAGAGATGGTTTTCTGATTCATATTTCAACGGATTATGTTTTTGACGGAACCAAGAACACTCCCTACACTGAGACTGACGAAACCAAACCATTGGGTGTTTACGGTGAGACAAAACTCAGAGGAGAAAATGCGATTATAAATTCCGGTTGTGAATATGTGATTATTCGTACTTCGTGGCTCTACTCTTCCTTTGGAAAAAACTTTCTTAAGACAATGCAACGACTTACTGCAGAAAAAGAAAGTTTAAAGGTTGTCTTTGATCAAGTGGGTACTCCAACATATGCCGGTGATTTGGCAAATGTGATTTATACAATTATTCAAAGAGATGAAGCTGATATTAGGAATCAGATCTATCATTTTTCAAATGAAGGTGTATGTTCATGGTATGATTTTGCTGTAGCTATAAATGAAGCATCTGGACATGATTGTAATATCAAACCTTGCCATTCAATTGAATTTCCAAGTAAAGTAAGAAGGCCAAGTTTTTCAGTTTTAGATAAATCAAAAATAAAGAATAACTTGAGGCTTCAAATTCCATATTGGAAAGTTTCAGTACAAAATTGCATCAAAGAATTATTATAACTCAGATTAAGTCATATTTTTATAATGAGGAAAAATAATTCTGAATTATTATAGAAAACGAAATGGATATTCTAAAACTAATAGGTCGACATAAAGAACTTTTTACAGAGGATGTTGCAGAACATGAGAAACAGCTGACTGATATAGTTAGTTCTTCGCGTTTTATAGTTATAGGAGGAGCCGGTTCTATAGGTCAGGCGGTAACGAAAGAGATTTTCAAGCGCAAACCAAAAAAACTCCACGTGGTTGATATCAGTGAAAACAACATGGTAGAGCTGGTGCGTGATATCCGCAGTTCATTTGGGTATATCGATGGCGATTTTCAAACATTCGCGCTGGATATTGGGTCTGCTGAATACGATGCATTCTGGAACAATGATGGTGCGTATGATTACGTACTCAACCTGTCTGCATTAAAGCATGTGCGTAGTGAAAAAGATCCCTTCACCATGATGCGGATGATCGACGTCAATATCTTCAATACAGAAAAAACAATCCGTCAGTCCATCGAAAAGGGTGTCAAGAAATATTTCTGTGTTTCCACCGACAAGGCAGCCAATCCTGCCAATATGATGGGTGCTTCGAAGCGGATCATGGAGATGTTCCTGATGAAGTACAGTGAACAGATAACCATTTCCACAGCCCGTTTTGCCAACGTGGCATTTTCCGACGGCTCCCTGCTTCATGGCTTCAACCAAAGGATACAGAAACGTCAGCCTATTGTGGCACCCAACGACGTAAAAAGATATTTCGTGATTCCCAAGGAATCGGGTGAACTTTGTTTGATGTCAACCATCTTCGGAGAAAACAGGGATATTTTCTTTCCCAAATTAAGTGAGAGTCTTCATTTGATTACATTCTCAGATATTGCTGTAAGGTACCTCAAACACATTGGATACGAACCCTATTTGTGTGAGAGTGAAGAAGAAGCCAGAGAACTGGCTCACACACTTCCCGAGAAAGGGCAATGGCCCTGTCTCTTCACACAAAGTGATACGACCGGTGAAAAAGACTTTGAAGAATTCTTCACCGAGAATGAAGTCATTGATCTGGACAGGTTCCAAAATCTGGGTATTGTAAAAAATGAAGCATTGTATGACCAGAAGCTGATACAGCATTTCACGGATACAATCACATCGTTTAAACAAAATAGAAGCTGGACCAAGGAACAGTTGGTCAAACTGTTTTTTGAAATGATTCCCAATTTCGATTATATCGAAAAGGGAAAATATCTGGATGCAAAAATGTAATTGGGATTTAGGAAATGTATCACGACGTAGTCAGTTTTGTTCATGAGTTATACGGAACCGAAGGTATGGTTCCGCTTCATGTTCCCACTTTCAGGGGAAATGAAAAAAAATATCTGAACGAATGTATCGACACTACATTCGTATCCAGTGTGGGTAAGTTCGTCGACCGCTTTGAAGAGATGATGGTAGAATACACCGGCACACAAAAAGCGGTAGTTTGTGTGAACGGTACCAATGCACTCCATATGGCTATGCTTTTGGTCGGTGTGGAAAGAGAAGACGAAGTCATTACCCAAGCTCTGACCTTTATTGCCACATGTAATGCCATCAGTTACATTGGTGCACACCCTGTTTTTATCGACGTGGATAAAGACACCATGGGTTTGTCGCCCGATGCGATGGAAGCCTGGTTAAAGGAAAACGCAGAAATAAAGGGAGAAAGCTGTTACAACAGAAGAACCGGCAGAAGGATTAAGGCCTGTGTGCCGATGCACACATTCGGACATCCGGTTCATCTCGATAAATTGGTTGAAGTCTGCAATCGCTATCATATAGAATTAATCGAAGATGCTGCCGAAAGTCTTGGTAGCTTTTACAAAGGGAAACATACCGGTACATTCGGAAAGATTGGTGTCATCAGTTTCAACGGGAATAAAACGATTACAACGGGTGGAGGAGGAATGTTGCTGTTTCAGGATGAAACGCTGGGTAACTATGCCAAACATCTGACCACACAAGCGAAAGTGCCACACCGTTGGGAATTTGTGCATGACCATATCGGGTACAATTACAGGATGCCCAATATCAACGCGGCATTGGGATGTGCCCAGTTAGAAGAGATCGATCATATATTAGCCAACAAGCGTGAAACAGCAGAGAAATATGAACAGTTTTTCTCAGACAAAGAAAATATACAATTCTTTACCGAACCGGAAGGGTCAAAATCAAATTACTGGTTGAATGCGGTCCTATTGAACGATAAAGAAGCACAACTTAAATTTCTGGAGTATACCAACGATCATGCAGTCATGACCCGACCTGTTTGGGAGTTGATGAACAGGCTTCCCATGTTTAAGGATTGCGAAACAGATGGATTAGAGAACACGGTATGGTTTGCTAACAGGGTTGTGAATATACCGAGTAGTGTGCGGTAATATGGAGCACAAAAAACTCATACTTGTTGGTGGAGGCGGTCACTGTAAATCGGTGATAGATGTTGCAGAGAGCGCCGGTTTCCAGATCCAGGGTATTTTGGATATCCCTGAAAACGTAGGAAAAAAGGTTTTGGGTTATTTGATTATCGGGACCGACGATCAGATACCGAATTATGCGAACGACGCTGTATTTATAGTAACAGTCGGTCATATCAAAGACGCTGCCCTACGGATCAAATTGCACCAGAAAATCTTTGAGGCAGGAGGGACACTTGCAACAATTGTAGCTTCCACGGCACATGTTTCGAAGTATGCACAAATAGGAGAGGGAAGTGTAATTATGCACCAAGCCGTTGTGAATGCCGATGCTGAAATTGGCAAGGGATGTATTATCAATACATTCGCAAATATTGAACACGATGCAAAAATTGGCGATTATTGCCATATTTCCACCGGAGCAATGATCAATGGCAATTGCGTGGTTGGAAATGAAACCTTTTTTGGCAGCCAGTCTGTTATGGTCAATGGGTTAGAGATTACTTCCGGTTGTGTCATCGGTGCAGGTTCTCTGGTTCGAAAAAATGCCAAGCAAAAAGGGATTTATTCGGGAAATCCGGCGATACTTAAAATTAAATTGCAGTAAGCAGATGAAGGCAAAACATGTAATGATCATTGCCGAGGCAGGTGTAAATCATAATGGAAGCATGGAAAATGCATTCCGACTTGTTGATGCAGCTGCCGACGCAGGGGTCGATTACATTAAGTTCCAGACATTCAAAGCCGAAAAGCTTGTTTCCGGTTCTGCAAAGAAAGCCGATTATCAAATTCAGAATACCCGGAACTCTGAAGAAACGCAGCTCCAGATGTTGCAGAAACTGGAATTGTCTCAGGAGCAGCATGCACAACTCATCGCATACTGTCGAAAAAAAAGTATTCAATTCTTTTCTACAGCATTCGATCTAGATTCGCTGGAATATCTTTATGAGGTTGGTCTCAAGATGGTGAAAATTCCATCCGGAGAGATTACAAATTTACCCTATCTTCGAAAAGCTGCCTGTCTTTTCCGGCAAGTGATACTATCTACCGGAATGACGACTATATCTGAAATAAAAGATGCTGTATCAGTTTTCACTGATGCGGGCATACCTAAAGAGAATATCACCATTCTCCATTGCAACACGGAGTATCCGACACCTATGGATGATGTCAATTTAAAGGCAATGCTTCATATACAGGAGGTTTTTGCAACAGAAGTTGGTTATTCTGATCATACATTGGGTATTGAAGTCCCCATTGCTGCTGTTGCCCTGGGAGCATCTATTGTAGAGAAGCATTTCACGCTCGACAAGAAAATGAACGGTCCCGATCACAGTGCATCGTTAGAGCCTGATGAATTGAAGGCTATGGTTTCTGCAATACGGAATCTTGAAAAAGCTTTATCGGGAAGCGGAATGAAAGAAGTCTCGCCATCAGAACAAAAAAATATGGCCATTGCCCGTAAAAGCATTGTGGCAACAAAGGAAATACATAAAGGTGAACTTTTCACAGAAAAGAATATTGGCGTGAAAAGACCCGGTACAGGCATCTCTCCCATGAAGTGGGATGAAGTGATCGGGAAGGTATCCCAACAGGATTTTGCAGAAGACGAACTGATAACAATATCGTAATGAAGATTTGTATCGCAACCGGCACCAGGGCTGAATATGGATTATTGAAACCGCTGATCGAGAAGATCAGTGCAGACAATGAATTCACCTTGCAACTACTTGTTACCGGTGCTCATTTATCACCTGAATTCGGGCTTACGTATCGACAGATAGAAGCCGACGGGTACGAGATTGATGCAAAAGTTGAGATGCTTCTTTCTTCGGATACTGCAGAGGGTATTACCAAATCGATGGGATTGGGAATGATTGGTTATGCCGATGCCTTTAAAAGATTATCTCCGGACTTATTGGTTATACTTGGAGACAGATATGAGATGTTGTCTATCGCATCCACAGCACTTATTTTTCGTATACCCATTGCCCATATTCATGGTGGTGAACTCACAGAAGGTGCGTACGATGACCCCATTCGTCACGCCATCACTAAAATGAGTGCATTGCATTTCACCTCTACAGAGGCATACAGACAGCGTGTGATACAGCTGGGAGAACATCCTGAGAGAGTCTTTAATGTGGGTGCCATTGGATTGGATAATTTTCAATCGTTTCAACTTCTTTCTAAACAAGAATTAGAAGAAGATTTGCACATCACGTTTCATCGGTACAATTATCTGGTAGGGTTTCATCCTGAAACATTATCAAATCAATCTGTTGAAGAACAATTTGATGCATTGCTTCAGGTTATCGATATGCAAACCGATAGCTTTTTTATTTTTACGAAGGCCAATGCTGACACAAACGGACGGATCATCAATCAGATGATGGAAGCATATATAAAGAAAAATCCTGAGAAATCTGCATTGTTTGCGTCATTGGGTTCTTTGCGTTATTTGTCCGTAATGAAACAAGTAACCGCAGTCGTAGGTAATAGTTCGAGCGGTATTTTGGAAGCACCCTCAGCAAACACCGCCACCATTAATATCGGTGACCGGCAAAAAGGACGTATTCAGGCAGAAAGCATTGTGAATTGCAGCACCAAAAAGGAGGATATTCTACAAGCATTCCGGAAAGTTCAAAGTGAGGAGTTCAGAAACAAACTCAATGGCATCACCAATCCTTACGGAAATGGGAATGCTTCTAATAAGATCATCGGTATTTTCAAAACAATATCAGTTGACAAACTCAGCCAAAAAACATTTTACGATATTCGATAATGAGCGATTTTGAACGGTATATTTTGCCTGAAACGGCAACGATCAAAGATGCACTGGTTGCATTGGATAAAAACTCCGATGATGTGCTTACTTTATTTATTGTAGACAAAGTTGGCAAAATGCTGGGAACGCTTACCGACGGAGATGTACGGCGTGGTCTGATACAGGGAAAAGATCTGGCTGATAACATCAAAGTTATTATGCATACTTCTTTTAGGTTTATCAGTGAAAATAGAAAAGACGTAAAAATTATCAAAGAATATAAGGAAAGAGGGATCAAGTTACTTCCATGTCTTTCCAAAGATGGTAGAATTGAGAAAGTATATGCTCTGAACAAGATTTCATCTATACTCCCCATTGATGCCGTTATCATGGCGGGCGGCAAAGGTGAACGTTTGCGCCCCTTAACATTGACTACACCAAAACCATTACTGAAAGTAGGCGATAAATGCATTATTGATTACAATGTAGATGCATTGATCAGTTATGGTATGGAGAATATCAGTGTGACTGTGAATTATTTGGGTGAACAATTGGTTGATCATTATAAAGAAAAAAGGAATAACATTCAGGTCAAGTGTGTTCGGGAACCAAATTTCCTTGGCACAATGGGATCTGTAAAGTTTGTAGATTCATTTGTCAATGACACTGTGTTGGTGATGAATTCTGACTTATTCACGAATATTGATTATGAGGATTTTTATCTGCATTTTTTGGAAAACAATGCAGATATGTCTGTGGCGGCAGTCCCATATTCCGTAAATGTACCCTATGGCATTTTTGAATTGACAGGTAGAGATATCCAGGGAGTAAAAGAAAAGCCTACCTACAATTATTATGCCAATGCGGGGATATATTTAATTAAGAAAGAATTATTGGATCTTATCCCAAACAATGTTTCTTATAATGCCACTGACTTGATTAATATGCTTATCTCCATTGATAGGAAGGTAATAAGATACCCGTTAACAGGATACTGGATTGATATTGGCAAACCGGAAGATTATCAGAAAGCACAGGAACTAGTAAAACATTTTTAAGCGTAAGATGAAAAATTTATTGATTACAATATGTGCCCGAGGTGGTTCAAAGGGTATTCCGGGTAAAAACATAAAAATATTGAATGGAAAGCCATTAATTGGCTATTCAATAGAAATCGCAAAACAAGTAAAATCGAAGTATGATAATGTAACCATCGCGCTTTCTACCGATTCTGAAGATATTATTGAAGTAGCAGGAACATTTGGAATATACACCGATTACAAACGCCCCGATTATCTGGCAAGTGATACTGTGGGCAAGATAGATGCCATCAAGGATATTTTACTGTATGCTGAGAATAAAGAGCAGATTCAATATGAATATATCCTTGATCTGGATGTCACTTCACCATTAAGAAACCTGAAAGATATTGAAAGTGCTTTCTCAATTTTTGAATCAGATTCCAATGCCGTGAATCTGTTTTCAGTCAGTAATGCTGGGAGAAGCCCTTATTTCAACATGGTAGAACAAAAGGAAAATGGGTACTATGCGCAGGTAAAGAAGATTCAAGGAGATGTATTTACGCGTCAGTCTGCTCCCCAAGTGTACGATATGAATGCTTCGTTCTATATTTACAGGAGAGTTTTTTTTGATCTGGGTTACAAAGGTGCTATCACTGACCGATCCCTGATTTATAAAATGCCTCATATCTGCTTTGATTTGGATCATCCAATCGATTTTGAAATAATTTCATTTTTGATGGGAAACAATAAGCTGGATTTTTCTTTATGAGGGTATTGATTATCGGATTGGGATCGATTGCGAGAAAACATATCCATGCACTAAAAAGCATAGATACATCAATAATGATTTACGCCCTACGTTCCAATCGGAATGTAGAACATATAGAAGACATTATCAATATTTATTCATTTGAGGAAATCAATGATCTGAATATCGATTTTGTGATTTTATCCAATCCTACCGGATATCACCTTCAATATCTCAAAGAATTAGAAAAAATAAGTACACCTTTATTTATTGAAAAGCCCCTATTTGATACTACGGGTGCAGCAGAAGAAAAACTTGTACAAGACATCGCTACAAGTAATATACCAACTTATGTAGCGTGTAATCTGCGTTTTCTCGATGCTATCATAAAAATCAGGGAGATGGTGCAATTAGAAAGAGTAAATGAAGTGAATGTTTATTGTGGCTCCTATTTACCTGACTGGCGGTCTGGCGCAGATTATAAAACTATCTATAGTGCCAATAAAGAAATGGGAGGTGGTGTACATCTAGATCTTATCCATGAGCTCGATTATATTTACTGGATATTTGGTAAACCAGAACTTACGAAATCAACATTTAGAAGCAAATCATCATTGGAAATTACATCGTATGATTATGCAAATTATCTTTGGTTTTATGATGCATTTGTTGTGAATGTTGTGTTAAATTATTTTAGAAAAGATGTCAAAAGAAGTTTGGAAATTGTTTGTGAATCAGGTACATATTGTGTAAATTTACTGCAGAATAAAATCTATTACAACAATCAGGTAGTGTTTGAATCTAAACAGAAAATGATTGAAACTTACAAAAGTCAATTAATCTTTTTTATCAATAAAGTCATTAAGTACAACGATAAATTTAATTCAATTGATCAAGCGTATAAAATAATGCAATTATGTCTGACAGATTAAAAGACAAGGTAATCATATTAACGGGTTCTTCCGGTTTAATCGGCAAAGCAACGCATGATAATTTGCTTTCGAACGGTGCTAAAGTTGTTTTGGTTGATAAGAACATAAGTCATTTTCCTGAGCAGATGTCCTATAAATATGATATTACCAACGAGAATGATATTGATTTATTGGTTCAAGAGGTAATGAATAATCAGGGAAGAATAGATGGACTTGTAAATCTGGCCTATCCACGTACAAAAGACTGGGGCTTGAAATTTGAAGACATTTCTTTGACATCCTGGAGAGAAAATGTAGATATGCAGTTAAACAGTGTATTCTACCTTTGTCAACAGGTGTTAGAGATTATGAAGAAACAATATAGTGGGGCTATTGTAAATATTGCCTCTATTTACGGTGTTGTAGGGAATGATTTCACTATTTATGAAGAATATGAAGGTACATCTCCAGCAGCTTATTCTGCAATTAAAGGTGGAATTGTTAATTTCAGTAGATACCTTGCATCCTATTATGGGAAGTATAATATTCGCGTAAATTGTGTTTCGCCAGGAGGTATTATAGATGAGAAAAATCAACATCCCTCATTTATCAAAAGATATAGTAATAAATCACCTCTGAAAAGATTAGGCAATCCCGAAGAAATTGCACCGGCAATTACTTTTTTACTATCCGAAGAAGCATCCTTTATAACTGGTCATAACTTGATGGTAGATGGAGGCTGGACGGCGATATAGTATTGATAGATATATTTTTATAGTAGAAACTACTAAAAAGACTTAAAGTTGATAAACAATAATTATGAGTTCTAAGATTATAGTTTATTGTTAATAGAGCATTTTATTGGATTTTAAAATATGAATAAATCATTTTATTTTTTACAAAACGTTGACTCTTTCTTCAGAATGGAGAAAGAATTCAACCTCTTTAAAATTAGAAATAGAGAAGGATTCCCAATCTGGGATATTATACGATATAGAGTGTTCCACGAATTAACGGCAGAACCTGTAATTGTTAAAGCAAGATTTATTCCTAAAAAAGGAGCACTCAAAAGAATTTTATGCTATTTTATTTCATTGATAAGGTTTATGATTATACCTTTGAAAGAAAACTTGTTTTTTGTCGCTTCAAGAAATAAAACAGTTGACAATAATTATTTCGACCAGGTAGCAAATTCAGCCATAGACTTTTTTCCGAAAAAGAATATTTCCATAATTGAATCTTATCCAATAGAGGGAAAATATAAATACAATGAATACATGCCAATTCAATTTGTTATCATTGAGAAGATTATGACTTCATTCAAAAGAAATATTTTTTTGGATAAAATTTCTGAACAATCCATTATAAATGCTATTAGTGTCTTTTACCCGGATAAAGATCTATCCCCTTCTATTTTGAACGAAGAGTTAAATACTTTTTATAAGAGATATCTTTATTACAGTTCTTTTTTTAAGCGCAATAAAAAACTAAAACGATTATTTGTTACTCAAAATAGGATTCAGAAGGGACTTTTTTTTGCGGCCAAGCAGAATAATATATCCATCTTCGAATTTCAGCATGGTATTATAGATCGAACACATATGGCTTATAGCTATAGTGATCAAATAAATTATTCGTTGTCTGATACTATTTTGCCCGATGTTCTTTTTACTTTGGGAAAATACTGGAATGATTTGTTATATAATCCTTTCTCCAGATTTGTAGATATTGGTAATGATCATTTTTCTACTAAACTTCCAGTAGAGAGCACAAAAAAAGGAATTACAGTGATATCATCATTACCATATGAAATAGAGTTGCGTCATTTTGTTAAGATAATAGGAAGGGAGTATAGCGAAATTCCTATTTACTATAAGCTTCACACGAACCAATTTTCTCAATTTAACGATACTATAGCCTTTTTTAGCTCATTTTCAAACATTACAGTAATTACAGATCAATTTTCAGTAGCACAGCTCTTGTCAAAAACGGAAGTCCTAATTACAATCGTTTCAACTGCTGTATTTGAGGCTTTAAACGCCGGTGTTAAGGTTTTTATATTGAAAAGAATGAACTACTTAATACTACAAAATGTACTTAATTTTCCCGGTGTTTTTGTGATTGATACAATACAGGACTTTGAGGATGCATTGAAAGCGGTACCTGACACAATTGGTTCCGATACTTTCTTTACTCCATTCAACAAAGATTTGTTTCTTAATTCATTAGATGTTAAGAATGCATCGAGGTAGTCAATTTTTCTACTCGCTTGTAAAGAAGTTTTATTCACCTTCAATAATTTACTTAGCAGCATCTTTAATAGGAGCATTCTTCAGTTTCATAATGCTTCGCTATTTTACATTGTACATGGATGGCGAAGATTATGGTATTTTCGGATACGTTAGCGCAATAAATACGTTTCTCATCCCAATATCTGCGTTAAGTTTCCCAAGGTAAGCCTATGATTATTTCAGCTGGTATTGCCACTGAAGAAGATATTCAACTTGCAGTAGACACATGTCACTAGGAAGGGAATAATGATATTACATTACTCAAATGTACTTCATCTTATCCGGCTCATATTGAAGAGGCAAAATTATCCATGATTCCTGATTTAGTGAATCGTTTTGATGTTACGTCAGGATTGTCTGATCATACAATGAGAAGTACAGCACCTATTGTTGTCACAGCATTAGGAGCTACTATAATCGAGAAGCATTTTATAATAGATCGTGCAATTGGTGAACCAGATGTAAGTTTTTCGATGAATGAAGAGGAATTTACTGAAATGTAAAGGCTGTACGCGAAGCTGAAAGATCTATAGGAAAAGTAGATTATTCACTGACAAAGTAACAGCTAAAAAGTCATGATTTTTCAAGATCACTTTATGTAGTTGAAGATAAAAACCGGACAAAAATTTTCAGAGAAAAATATAAGAAGCATTAGACCTGGCTATGGGATGCATCCGAAATATTTGAAAGAAATATTGGGAAACTATGCGCTCAAGGACTTCAAATGAGGGACTGCTCTTAAAAAGGATAATTTATTATTGAATGATGTTCATTAAACAGAGTGTAAGCATTTTCGGTAAAACCCTGATCCGTTTTGCCTCTTCACAAGTAATTTCCAATTTCCTACGTATTATTTCAGGATTTCTGGTCGTACGAATGCTCGATCCAGAACAGTTTGGTTTGTTTACAGGTGTAGGTATTTATCTGGGATATTTTGCTTTGGGTCATGTCGGAGTAATTAACGGTTTAGGTAGAGAATTCCCTTTTCACTTAGGGAAAGGCAACGAAGAATACGGAAAACAGTTGTCCAATTCCACTTTTGGAGTTACTGCAATAGTTGCAGTGCTGACATCTGTTTTTTTCCTTGTGTTGGCTGTTTATAATCTTGTTAATGGAAACTCACTTCAGGGAATTGTGTTTTTGACCTACGTTTTTATTGGAGGATTAAATCTATTTAATACAGCTTTCTTGCCAGCTCTATACCGTACCAATCTTGATTTCGGGAAACTATCTAAAATCAATATGGTTATAGGTGTGTGGAATTTATTATCGGTTGGATTTGTCTGGTTATTTGGGTTTTGGGGATTGCTTATTCGAGGAGCATTTTTAGCATTACTTCAAGCATGGATGCTTTTCAGAAAAAAACCATATCCATTAAAGTTACAATTAATTAAAGATGATATCGTACATTTAGTCAAAATAGGCTTTCCAATTTTTATGGTAGGTCAGGTAAATCCACTTTGGGGAAATATTATAAATAATATTATTTTTGCTTTCGGTGGAGCCAAATATTTCGGACTTTATGCGCTAGCTAATATTGTGCAAACAAGTATGCTGGTAATTCCTCAGTCTTTTAGCCAAGTTATTTATCCTCGTATGTCCATTATGTACGGTGAGGGCAAAACGCCTCGTGAAATTATCCTACTTAACTTAAAACCTTTATTTTTTCAGTTTTTTGTTATACTGGCTGTGGCTCTTGTTGGAGTAGTGATACTTCCTTTGATAATTCCGTTCTTATTACCCAAATACACAGCAGGTATAGAAGCTGCCCAATGGATCATGTTTGTACCGGTGGTATTATCATTCGGAGCCATGAATAATATATTTAATGTTACGAAACAACAAAAATACTACTTTATTGCATTGATAACAGGAGCCATAATTGGAACATTATATATTGTTTACAGGCTTAGTTCCTCAGAGTTCAATCTTTTAGTATTCCCTCAAGGAATGATTCTTGGAAAATTATTTCAACAAGTTGTTGCTATTTTCTTTGCTCTACGTTTAAAATGACATGATTCGGTAGATATTCAACTAATGTTAAGTTAATATGGATATGACGGATATTATTTATATCTTTGGGTCAAAAACGACAAATGGCACATTACACAATTAAGCTAAATAAAAATGAGGTAGAGGAGTTCAACAATATTATTAACAAAGGGCGTCATACCTCGCAAGCCTTTCGAACAGCGTATATTTTACTAAACTGCGATAAAGGTGAATTTTCAGAGAACAAAGAGATCACGAATGCAGAAATCTGCAAGATTCTCAAAGTAGGTGAAAGGACAATAGATCGGGTAAAGAAAAAGTTCATTGAGGAAGGATTTGAAAGTGTGCTGGAACGACGGGCATCGCCGCAGAATTATACCAAAAAGGTCGATGGAGATATGGAAGCAAAATTGGTGAAACTCTGTTGCAGTGAGCCACCTGAAGGATTTGCCAAATGGTCACTCAGGCTCTTGGCTGATAAAATGGTAGAGTTGAATTATATCGACTATATCTCTCATGTAACAGTGAGAGAGGTTTTAAAAAAAACGAACTTAAGCCTTGGAAAGTAAAAGGGTGGGTTATCCCACCGGAGAAAAGCAGCGAATTTGTAGCCAACATGGAGCATGTGCTGGATATATACAAGCTGCCGTACGATGAAGATTATCCGGTTGTATGTATGGACGAGTCGCCCAAACAATTGATCGAAGAAGTGGCATCAACCCCGATCATGCCCGGACAGGACGCCCGACTGGACTACGAATATATAAGACATGGGATGGTCAATATTTTCATGGCAAATGAACCACTTAAGGGTAAAAGGTTGGTTGAAATTACGGAATACAAAACAAAAAAAGACTGGGCGAAATTTATGAAGCGAATAGCTGATGAAATGCATCCAACGGCAAAAAAAATAAGGCTGGTCATGGATAATTTCAAAACACATGATGCCTCGGCTTTCTACGAGACCTTTGTCCCTGAAGAAGCCAAACGGTTATGGGACAGATTTGAGTTTGTTTTTACCCCAAAGCACGGTAGCTGGCTAAATATGGCAGAAATCGAATTACATGTCCTGAATGGACAATGTTTAAACCGACATATCGACTCAATAGGGAAAATAACCTCGGAAGTTGAAGCATGGGTAAATCACAGAAATAATAAAACTGCTAAAATTAATTGGCAGTTTACAAACGACCAAGCACGGATCAAGCTAAAAAGACTTTATCCGTCAATTTTATATTAACACAACACTAGCTGTCTTACCCTGAAAAAAGTTGACTCTCAAAACAAAAGTTGACTCTCAAAAACAGAGTCAAAGATGCAAGAGATTAAATTCAGATTCAAATTAAACAGAAATTGAATGAAGCTACTTAAGTTCGAAAAAACTAATAATGAGTCCACTCCGACAACCCTTTCTATGTATTTTTTTCAAAAGTAAACTATTTATATTTAATTAGTTAGCAACTACAAAATTACCAACATCCACTTTTCGGAGTGGGCTCAATAATATCATATTATGCAATATTTCCTCAAACGAAGTCTCAGGTTTCTAAAAAGATCAATATGGTGGTATTCACATAAAAATTTGTTCAAAAGACTGGGTGAAAAATCTTATATTTATAATCCTTTAAATATAACTCCCAGTTGTATTGATTGTGGTAAAAATGTTTCAATTTATAAACATTGTAGAATCCAGGGTATTTATAGATATAATTCAAAATCCTTTTCCCCTGAAATAATTATCGAAGACAATGTTTCAATTCAACAAAATCTACATCTTACATGTGGAAATTTAATAAAAATTGGAGAAAATACTGCTATTGCAGCAAATGTAACAATAACAGATATACATCATCCATATGAGGATATATTTACACCAATTGAGAGACAAGATATCGTAGTAAAAGCTGTGAAAATTGGTAGAAATTGTAAAATATATAATAATGCTGTAATATTACCTGGCTGTGAAATAGGTGACCATGTGACTATAGCTGCTAATTCAGTTGTTACAAAAAATATTTTAGATTATTCAGTTGCTGTAGGAGCTCCAGCTAAAATTGTTAAACGTTACAATTTTGATACTCACCAGTGGACAAAGACGAATTCCGATGGTTCATTTATAAATACATAACAATGAAAAAAATACTAATAACAGGAGGAGCTGGATTTATAGGTTCTAATCTTGCGCTAAAACTACTTTCAAAAGGCTATCAGGTGCGAGTAATCGATAATTTATCCAAACAAATTCATGGAGAAAATCCTGATAAAACATCACCTCTTTTTCAATCAATTAAAAATAAAGTTGAGTTTATCAAGGGAGACGTGACCTGTCGGGATGATTTGGAAAAAGCCTTAGAAGGACAAGAAGCTATTATTCACCTTGCGGCTGAAACTGGCACTGGTCAATCAATGTATGAAATAAAAAAATATTCTGATGTAAATATTGGCGGGACTGCATTGCTCTTGGATCTATTAGTTAATGGAAAACGATCAACTAGTAAAATAATTGTAGCTTCATCAAGAGCTATTTATGGTGAGGGAAAATATAATTGCACCACTCACGGTAATGTTTATCCAGAAGCCCGTACTGAGGAAAACATGGTCCTGAGAGATTTTGAGTGTAAATGTCCAATATGTGGTAAGTCACTTATACTTTTACCAACATCCGAAGATAGTAGAATACATCCAACTTCAGTTTATGGTATTACTAAACATACTCAGGAACAATTGGTATTGACGGTTGGGAATTCATTAGGTATTACTGCACTTGCCCTTAGATATCAAAATGTATATGGCCCCGGACAGTCTTTGTCAAATCCTTATACAGGCATATTATCTATTTTTAGCACCCAAATAAGAAATGGGAATGATATTAATATTTTTGAGGATGGCAAAGAAAGCAGAGATTTTGTTTTTGTCGATGATGTTGTAGATGCTACTATTCTTGCTTTAGAAAATGATGATACGATTGTAGGTGCATTTAATGTTGGTGCAGATAGACCTATTGACGTTTTAACTGTCGCAAAAACATTAAACAATTACTATAACGGAGAAATAAAAATAAACATCACTGGCAATTATCGCATTGGTGACATAAGACACAATTATGCTGACTTAGAAAGATCAAAAAAAATACTTAAATACTCACCAAAGTACACTTTTGACGACGGTATTTCAATCTTCTGTGAGTGGGTGAAAAAACAAGAAATATTGAATGACAATTATGACGAATCAATTATTGAACTCAAAAAAAGAAACTTATTTAAGTAATAATTCGCTGAGAAATAAATCAGTTTTATTTTTTTGTTATCCATTTAGAGGTTATAATAAATTTATTATAGATTCATTAGAAGAAATGGGGGCTCTGGTAACATATTACTCTGACTCACCGGATTATAAGTTATTTAGAATAATGCCTTCTCAAGTAAAAAATTACATCATAAAAAAATATAACAAATACATCTTAGACAAAATCCGATATAACAAATACGATTATATTTTTGTTATAAAAGGCACGTATATTTCTAATGCATTCCTAAAAGAATTGAAAATCTTAAACCCAAATGGAAAATTCTTATTGTACTTGTGGGATTCTCTAAAAAACTATGATTATAGCAATAAAATATCTTCTTTTGACAAGGTGTTTTCGTTTGACAGGAATGACTGTAAACAACTAAATACAGTAACATATTTACCTTTATTTTTTATTAGTCAATTTAAAGATAATCAGAATAATATAAAAAAAAGGAATGATCTTTTTTTTATTGGGGGTGGATTGTCATACAGAAAACCATTTCTTGAACGACTTGTTAAGAATCTTAATGACCCAGAACTGAAATGTTTATTTTATTTTCCTTCATTTAAAAATTATTTAAGGACATTTTTTTCTAAAGAAAACCATTTTAGATATCTAAGAAAGCCAATTCCACACGTAAAATTCATCAACGAATTTTTATCTTCAAAAGCGGTTGTCGATATTCCAAGTCCAAATCAAGCGGGTTTAACTATGAGAACGTTGGAAGTATTAGGTTCAGGTATCAAGTTAATAACAACAAATGAAGGTATTGTTCAGGAGCCCTTTTATGATGATAATAACATTCTGGTAGTTAGTCGTGAGAATCCAATTGTTCCTAAGGACTTTTTGAACAGCAAATCTTCAAAGATTGATATGAGCGATTATTCATTAAAATCATTCCTTAATAAAATATTTTTATCAGTATAGATATGAAAGTTCAAATTTTTGGGGATATAAGTCTTGACGGACTTTATTGCGATCCACAGCAGCACAGTTTGCTAAGTTCTAATATGGAGTTTATTTCAAAAAAAATAGGTACGGCTGATTTACGTATTGGAGGATGGGAATCTCCACTATGGGGTAATGGAGCTATTAATAGTCTTAAATATCCACGCTTGACCACTTCAATTGAAGCTGCATCATCGATTATGCCGTTAAATTTTAATCTTGCAATACTGGCCAATAATCATATCTATGACAATGGACTAGCAGGATATCGCAATACAGTTGATTTTTTCGAAAGAAATTCGATTGATTATATTGGAGCAAATGATGATGCTCTATTGGTTAATAAAAATTTCATTTTCGAAAAAAATGGAATTTCTATTGGCATATTAGCATATGTGGGTCATGAAACAAATCCAAACTTACCTGATGACTGTCCTGTTTATTTAAATTTCATAGAATATGATCGTGTTATTTCAGAAATAAGAGAACTGAAGAAAAAGGTTGACAGAGTACTTCTTCTTTTGCATTGGGGGCGTGTAGAATTAGTTCGTATTCCTGATGCCGCACAGCGTCAAATGGCACGTGCTTTTATTGATGAGGGGGCAGACATTATAGTTGGCTCACACGTTCATACTTTACAAGGCTGGGAGAAATGGAATAATGGAATTATTTGCTACTCCATTGGTAATTTTATTTTTAGTCCACATTTGGTATTGCCCGGACGCATCGATTCGTTACGTCCATTAGATACTAGAAGGATAGGTATTCCTGAGTTTGATATTCAAAAAGATAGTATAACCTTGAGGTGGCATTATTTAAAAAAAGGATCATATGATTTGTTGTTACAAGAAGATAAAGATGGAAGTGTTGAATATTTTCATAAAAGATTAAATAGAGTGTTATTGAAAAGTGATAGGGGGCTAAACACATCGTACCAGTTTGAGAGAACAAAATCACTTCTTCGCTCATTTGTTAGTAAAAATGGGGGTGTTATTAAAGCAATACTTAGTATCAGGATAAAACAATTTAAATTACTTCGGAAAATATGAAAATAGCTATACATAACGGTGATGGATGGAATAAATCGGTTGCTGACTTCTGCGAAAAAAATAATATAGTTTATGAGCTTGTTGATGGATATTCAAACGACATAGTTGAAAAACTAAGTAATTTTGATGCTTTTTTTTGGCATTTCCATCATGCCATTCCCAAAGATATACTAATGGCAAGAAATATTTTGTTTGTAGCAGAACAGATGAATCTTAGGGTATTTCCTAATTTTAAAACATCTTGGCATTTTGATGATAAAATTTCTCAAAAGTACTTGCTTGAGAGCATAAATGCTCCAATTGTAGATTCCTGGGCTTTCTTTGAATTAGATCAGGCGTTGTCATGGTTGAAAAAGGATGCCGAATATCCGCTAGTTGCAAAACTTCGGAGAGGAGCGGGTTCATATAATGTCCGTTTAATCAAAAATTATTCACAAGCAAAAAAATACTCAAAGAAAATGTTTGCAACGGGGGTATCGCCGACACCCGGTTATCTCGCTGATACTAAAAATAAACTAAAAGTTGCAGGAAATATTAAAGGGATAATCAAACGTTTAAAAAAAGCGCCAAGATTTTTCAGTTTTATAAGACTAGGAAGGAGGTTATTCCCTAAAGAAAAGGGATATGTTTATTTTCAAAAATTTATAAAAGGTAATACGCATGATCTAAGAATTTCTGTTGTTGGTGGCCGTGCTTGGGCTTTTAGAAGAAGTGTTAGAAAGAATGATTTTAGGGCATCAGGAAGTGGACTAATAGATTATTCTAGAGAAAATATTCCTCTTTCAATTGTAAAAGAATCAATTAAAATAGCAAAAGAATTGCAAACACAAAGTATAGCTTTTGACTTTGTTACTGATGAAAGTGGGAATTATTATATTGTTGAGATTAGTTATGGTTATCAAAGCAATGCAATAAATAGTTGTGGAGGTTATTGGGATATTGATTTGAACTTTCATGAAGGAGATTGGATGCCAGAATATTTCATATTAAATGACCTACTTGAAATATAGAGATGAAGAAAAAAAGTATATTAAGATGGAATCTTTGGGCTAAATTAGTTTTTATTTTGACAATAACTTATCAACTTGATCAGTTATATAATGGAATGTACCCTAGCTCACAAATACCCTCTCCTTTTAAAATTGCAATTTCAGCTCTCCTTTTAGTATTTTTATTTAAGGTAAAATTATCAAATTTATTTACTAAGAAAATATTCAAAATTGGTTTTATATTTGTTTTTTGGGCATTTGTTACCTCATTTTGGGCCTTTAATTTCAGAGCAGGACTATCATACTCTTTCCAAATGCTTATTTTAATTTCATTTAGTGCTACTACATTATACTATTTAAGAATAATTCCAGATAGCCTTGAAAAGTTGTTGTTTTATTCAATTTTAGTTGGAGGTATAATATCCTTACTTTCCATAATGGGATACTTTTCTTCTGCTGAAACGAATAATGCGAGAATGGTTTTTGATGGTGTAGGTACAAATGCTATTGCGATTTCTGTTGGATACATATTTGTAATGGGATTAGCTTTTTTGTTTTGGCCAAATCAATCTAAGTTTAGAAAATTGACAGTTGCTATTTGTATGGCACTTATGTTTATAATGTTAATCCGCACTGGTACACGATCAGTTATATGGGGTATTTTTTTAAGTTTTATTCTTTCCTATATTATTTCAATTCGAATTATTTCTTTAAAAAAGATTGTTCTTTTTGGTTTAACAATCATAACACTGTATTTTGGAGTTCAAAGTATATTGAGTTCTGAAAACGTTTCTGAAAGACTCTCAGACCGTTTGCTAATTATAAATGAAAGTGCTGTGACAGAAAATTCAAGAATATTTCTATGGACAAACGGACTTAAGTGGTATAATGATAATCCTGCCGGATCTGGGGCAGGTACATATAATGAAGCTCAATCATATGTGCAAACAATATCATTATATCGAGAGGCTCATAGTGTTTATGTTTCAACCTTGATTCAAATGAATATTATTGGATTGTTGCTTCTTATTTTGTTCTTAATTTATATAGGAAAAGAGGTTTTCAAAATGCCTAAAGGTTTTTTTAAACTCACTTTGAGTATTTTATTTATATTCTTCATTATGCAGACATTAAAAGGATCTTTTTTACAAACAAGATTGTTTTGGCATCCAATAACAGTTATGTTGTTAATAATTGAAATGCATAAGTCAAAGAATAGTAAATATACTATTTAATATATAAGTAATTATGAAAATTGCGTTATACACTAGTTGGAAAATAGAATTAGATGATAAGGGTCAATTTTATTTTCCATACACGCATTATGTTTATACAAAATTTGCTAGTACTCATTTCGATAAAGTTTTAGTAGTTGTAAGTGTCGAAATTAGTAAATCAATATCTTCAGGTTTCCACTTGCTTGATTTATCTAATGTAATAGTCATAACTGTACCTTATTTTAATAGTTTTTTATCCGCACAAAAGTATGTTCTAAAATATTATTCAATAACCAGATTATTAAAAAAGGAAGTTGATTTAGTGTATTGTAGAGCTCATTCACCATATTCCTGGATGCCAGCTTTTTTTGTCAAAAAAAAGATAATCATGCATTTTGTTGGAGATGCAATAAATGCAACCTTAAATAACGAGAAATGGTCGAAACTAAAGAAAATTGTGATGATTTTGGGTTATTATCCCGATTATTTTATGACAATGCTGGCAGCAAGAAGAAGTTTAGTATTTGCGAATGGCGAGAATTTATCACGAAAAATTTCACGCTTTGGAGTTAATGTAACGCCTGTAATATCATCCATACTTTTTTCTAATGATTTTAACGATAATCTTCCCGTTTTACCACAAAACAATTTGACATTAATATATGTAGGCTATTTGAGAAATGCAAAGGGAATAGGAACTTTGATTTCTACAATTAAATTACTTGAAAAAAACAAATTGAACTATTTATTTCATATTGTTGGTGATGGAGAAATGTTTACAGAAATAAAGTTATTTATTGAGAGGCACAATCTTATAAAGAAAGTAATTCTGCATGGTCATATAGATGATAGAATCCAGTTAAATAATCTTTTAAGATCGTCAGACCTATTCATTTTCCCTTCCCTTTCAGAAGGATCCCCACGTGTCGTTATTGAAGCTATGTCACAAGGAATACCTGTTCTGAGCACTCCCGTAGGCTCTTTGCCAACAACTTTTGAAAATCTTAATGAAATTCATTTTTTTGATTTCAATGACCCTATAGCAATAAAAAAGCTAATTGAATCATATATATCAGACAATACTGCTTTTATAAATGCTCGAGACAAAGCATATCAAAAAGTAAAAGAAAAGTATACTGTTGAAAATTTCTTAACTTCTATTTTTCAGCTATGAAACATAAAGTTCTCTTATTGTATGCTTGGCTTATACAGACGTTTCTTTTTTTTATGCCAGATTACCCCTTATTTATGCGTCTTCGAGGTTTTTTATATGGACTGGGAATGAAACGCTGTGGACGTAACTTTCAAGTAGCACATAGTGCAATTATCAATACTTTGGAAGGATTATCAGTAGGTGACAACGTTTATATTGCAAATTATTCAGTTATACTTTCTAAAGGTGTTGACATTGGAGATAATGTTCTTATTGGTCCTTCTTGTGTTCTTTCATCAAGTAATCATATTCTCCACCATGGGTCGTTCCGTAATAAATCCGAAGAAGGATTAGGGATAAAAATCTGTGAAGGGTCATGGATTGCAGCAAATTGTACTTTGTTAAGTGGTGCAGAGTTACCTCCAAAGTCAATTCTTGCTGCAAACTCGGTACTAACATCGAAATTAAAATCAAATAAACCTCAGTCAATTTATGGTGGCATACCCGCAAAATTCATTAAGGAAATCGAATCAGATTAATCTACTATTATGGCACAAATCGTTCATTTATTCTAATTGTATTAGTCAATGTTTTGTGAAAAATAGCATGGCTGTCTTTCTTTGAAGTAGTATCTCAGTTTAGAGATAGATACATAGTGATAAGTTAAAAAATGTAAAAGACAATGGAGGATATTTATCATCCCTAATTATATTAATTATCTAATTCAAGTTTCGCAAGTTGCTAACTTGCCGATTTTAGTTCATAAAAGTTGATAAAGTGAGCCAGTTTATCCGATTTATTAATGATTGCATCGAAGATCTCTTCCTCTTCAATGGAGAAGATCCCGGTCATGATTTTCACCATTTTGAGGATAATACCCCATATCCTCTCTGTTACGGAAAGCTCCATGCCAGAGTGTTGCACATCCCTGAAGATTCCGCCAATGGTCTCATAACTGATGAACCTTTTGGCCAGGGAAAGCAAATTGTATTGCAATGCCGTGATCGTGGTTGCGGCAAGCTGCGCCGCGAAGTTCCGGGACTGGCACTTGCCCATACCCAGCAATCCCTTGGTTTCCTTGAAGAAGACCTCGAGGGACCGGCGCATGGCATAGATCCGATAGGCTTCCAGGAACTCCAGGGAGAGGTTGGTCGTCATTATTCCATTCCAGGACTCCTTTTTTCTCTTCACAAAATAGAGACGTACATCTGTACCCGCAAAGCGAACGTCAGCGGTAATATACTGACAGCCAATCTTGCGGCTCCTTCTGGCTTCACCCCTGGCTTCAAGCAGATTGATCAGTGCCCGGGCGGTGAGTTCCTTCCCTTCAAAACCGTATTTTGTAACTCCCTTCTTCCCGATCTTGATCATACCCAGGTAATGGCACTTGATGTGCCGGGCACGTATGAAGCGAATCACCTCCGAGCAGGTGAACCAGCTGTCGACAAGCAGGTAGTCAAAGCGGATGCCCTTTCTAATGGCTCGCTTTATCATGGTCATCATCAACTGGATCTTGCTCTCCCCGTACTCTTTTGCCCGCGTTATAACGGGGGAGGCTTCATCTCTATCCTTGGTAAACCGCGATTCGAGCTCCTTGTCGCTCATACTGAAGTTGTTCTTCCTGCCCTTCTCCCCGAGTATGGCGAAGTCGAGTATGAACTGGCTCTTGCCATCCGTGATGCCCAGAAAGAGAGATTTGAAACCAAGGATCGCCTTGTGTCCCAGGTGGGAATAGACCCTGCCGATGTTTTCAATACGCCTTCCCGTCTTGGGAAAGTCGGTATCGTCCACCATCAGGCACACAGTTTGATGCTTGTGGTCACTTCTCACGCGAACCTTGTTCCATATTTGAATGGTGAAGTGGTAGAGTATCTTGCGCCAATCATAAATTTCGTTGTTAACAAGACGGTAGAAAACATCCTTTTCGCAGCCAAAGAAGCCGCTTAGGGATGATCGACAATATTTGTAAGGATTCTTGATCATGAAACAGGGGAACATAATCAGCAACTCGAGCACCTGCAGCAGGGAATACTTGCTGTTGCATTTGCTCCTGCTCCCGAAGAGGACCTTCTCCGACATGTTGAAACCTT
>JAEWSG010000117.1 GCA_023398495.1 Bacillota bacterium | reverse complement strand
ATAATTTGATATTGTATCAAATTTAAAAAGGGCGTTGGTGGTTCTTCGCCCTTTTCTTCCACACACTGAAATTTTTCTTGTCCAATTTTCGTTAGTTTACTGAAAAACAGGTTGTCCTATAACAATAAAAGAATACTCATTGGATATGATAAAAGACAAGAGATAAATGGTGGAATGCTTTATTTAGGTGGCTTTTATATTAGCCATATAGTTAATTTAGTAATAGGAATAATCAATCAGATAATTCTGATAATAAAGAGACGAGGTGACAGGTACGTTGTCCCACCAATAATGAATAAGGAATAAGGTCGGAAGCAGATCCCGGCCTTTATGCCACGAAAAAAGATTTCACGCATTAGCAAGAGATACCTCAAGCTTTAGTGATTTGATGCTTAACGATATTCTGGGTTATTCTGGGTTGTTGCTGGTTGTAAAGAACACGTGATTTTGATATAATAATGGTAGTAGAAACAGCCTAAAAATGGCAAAGGAAACAAGAAGGATAAAAGAGGTAGGAAATGCCGAAAAGAAAAGTAAATAATGAACATGATTTGGGATATAAACATTTATTGACACACAAAAAGACTTTTGTAGAACTTTTGAAAAGCTTTGTAAGGGAAAGTTGGGCAAGTGAATTAGATGAAAGCCAGGCGGTACTGATAAATAAAAGTTATGTGCTGCAGGATTTTAAAGAAAAAGAGTCAGATATAGTATATAGGTTAACAGTAAAAGATAGGGACATTATATTTTACTGTTTGTTGGAATTACAGTCATCAGTAGATTACCAAATGCCGTTAAGGTTATTGTTGTATATGGTAGAAATATGGCGGGATATACTAAAGAACACAAAGAAGAATGAGTCAAAAAGAAAGGATTTCAGATTACCGTCAATAATACCAATAGTTTTATACAATGGAGCATCTGAATGGACAGCATGTCGCAGCTTTAGAGAAACATTGAGTGGAAATGAAATGTTTTCAAATCATGTGCTGGATTTTAATTACATACTGTTTGATGTAAACAGGTATAGTGAAAAAGAATTACTGGGTTTTACTAATTTGATATCGAGTGTATTTTTGCTTGACCAGAAAATTGACTCTGAGCAATTAAAGGATAGACTGGTTAAACTGGCAGGAGTATTAAAAGGGTTGACCGAGGAAGAAATAGGCTTGTTTAAGGGTTGGTTCAAATGGATAATAAAGCCGAGGATATCACAAGAATTACAGCCTAAAATAGATGAAATATTGGAAAAGACACAGTCAATGGAGGTGGAAAATATGGTTTACAATTTAGCGAATACCATTGAAGAGTTACAGAAAAAGGCAGAGAGTAAGGGCGTAGAAAAGGGTATAGAGAAAGGTATAGAGAAGGGCATAGAGAAGGGTATAGAGAAAGGAAAAATTGAAGTTGCAAAATCGGCATTGGAAAAAGGTGCAGATATAGACTTTGTAATAAAGATTACTGGGCTAGATGCTGAACTAGTTAAGAGATTAAAGGAAGAAGTCTGATAATTAAAATAACAGAGAGATTTTTCGGTAAACAGCCGGGGAATTTCTTTTTCTTTTTGGCTTTTTGGCTTGGCATCTTACATATATGATGAAAAGATGAAAATGGCATATTGCTTCCGTATCAACCAAACAGTTACAAAGGTAGAGTATACTGAAGGTGGAGAAAAGGCATCAATTTATACTTACAATTATGACAAAAATGGTAACCAGACAGGAATGCTGATTGATGGTGTTGCTACAGTGACTTACCAGTACGATAACCTTAACCGTTTAACCAAGACCACCAAGGACGGGAAAGAGTACAAGAATTTATACAATGCTGAGGGGTTAAGGGTAGGTAAAACCGATGAAGTAGGTAAAACAGTTTATCTGTATGAGGGAAATAAGGTTGTCATGGAGCTAGATGCAGATGGAAATATGCTTGCAAAGAATGTATACGGCACAAACCTTGTAAAGAGGATGATAGAAGACGGAACGACGCTGTATTACATGTACAACGGTCACGCTGATGTAACGGCATTGTTGGATACAGAAGGTAATTTAGTAGGTTCCTATTATTATGACGCATGGGGCAACCTGCTTGAATCCAGCGGAGAGATGAAGGATAAGAACTCCATACTCTATGCCGGCTACCAGTACGATAGCGAAACTGAATTGTATTACCTAAATGCCAGAATGTATGATCCGAAGGTTGCAAGGTTTTTGCAGGAGGATACATATTTGGGTGATGCAGGGGATCCGCTTAGTTTGAATTTGTATACTTATTGTGTTAATAATCCGGTGATTTATTGGGACCCGACAGGGCACTATGCGGCAAATCGTAGTGATGAGTACTTATTAGATTACTATATCGAAGACTACAAGCTTATAGCTGATTATTCAAAACAATGGTTGAATGCTAAATCAGATAAAGAAAGAGAAAGCATTGCAAAATCAGCTAATGAAATTAGAAATAAGATTGCAAAACAAGATAAAGAATATGCAAAGTATAGAAAGGAAGGGGGATATAAAAGTCAATATTTTTCTAAATACTTTTCGCAATCTATAAGAGATTTAGAAGAATATATGATAGATGAATATTCTGGAGAAGCTAATATTACAATTATTGCAAGAGGATCTTTTCGAGATGGTGGTATGGGACATGTGTTTATTAGACTTGAATCATATGAGAAAGATGAAACTGGTAAAACAAAAAGGAAAGTTGATTATAGGGGTTTATATCCAGCAGATGGAAATCCATTTGGTTTGCTTTTTGGAGGTAAAGGAGTATTAGCTGACGATAGTAATTACACAAAAGATTGGGATGCAGCTAAAGTATATAAAATATCTAATGAGCAAGCTTTAAATATCAAAGAAAAGACATTTAAAGAATACGAGAATAAAAAATGGGGGGCATTAAATATAAACTGTGTTGATTTTGCTGTAGATGCTTTAAATGATGCTGGTATAAAAAATACGTATAGCAAAAATTGGTGTGCATCTCCAAACAATACGCTGTACGAAATAACACGACCTGGTAACGGTAAATATTTATTTTATTATGGACGTGGTCAGATCAAAGAACAAGAAAGTACACCAACAATTTAGATCACATTTAATTAATGACATTCCCCCCCCATGCTGGGATTAGGAGTATTCAAAAAGGAGTAATTATAAGTGTGATATTAAAAGTCCTCCTTTGATATAATGACAGAGGTTTTGCAAGCAAATGTCAAGAAGAGAAGGACAAAAACAAATGATGGACAACACAAAGTCAATACATTAGTGCAGTAATTAAAACCTTTAAGGTTAGAAGATATGAATAAGGAATAAGGTCGGAAGCAGATCCCGGCCTTTGTGCCACGAAAAAAGATTTCACGCATTAGTAAGAGATTCATCAGATATAGACTTTGTAATAAAGATTACTGGGCTAGATGAACTTGTTAAGAGATTAAAGGAAGAAGTCTGATAATTAAATTTCTCGGTGAACAGATTAAGGGAGAAAAGCTGTAAATGGTGGGGGACAAGTTTACAAATGTGGTTCATAGAATTGAAATTACTGCTTTTATAACAGATGAACTTAAAAAAAGAAATACGGGTCTTAATGTTATTGTCGACTCATTAAGAAACAAAATCTAAGGATAATATTTCTTAATAAATGGAAAGATGATATAATGGGAGCATGAATTAAAAAGGACGTGTTTAAAATGGAAGAAAAAATGTTTGATTTAATGAGCAAGATTTATGGTGAGTTAACAGAGTTTCGAACTGAAACTAATGAAAGATTTGATAGAATTGAAAATGATATTGTCAGGATTGAAAACAAACTTGATACCAATTCAAAAGCCTTATTTGACGGATATAATCAAACATATGAAAAAGTTGTAGCTGTAGAAAAAGCAGTAAATGAACTCTCATCCAAAGTAGAAAAACAAGAAGTAGAAATCAAAGTAATTAAAGGTGGTAAATAACATATACCAATTAAAATCATACTGAAAGTTGCAATAATGGAGAATATGAATAGCGTATTTATGTTACAGTCAAATGCCAAATATGGCAGACCAGAAATGTACTAGGATGAAGAATAAAATAATAGTTTCAATTTTCCATAACGTTCAAATTGATTTAAAACCATTCCTAAATAAAAATGGGGACACATTAACTTTATGTAAATTTTTTGACCATAAAGCTTAATTTGTGTAACCATTTTTTTTATCCTTAATATAATGTACTATAAGCAATCAAAAGATAAAAAATGGGTGATTCACACGGGAATATAAATATTTTATTGAGGTTAGAGTATAAAAGGAGGTTTTAATTATGTCTGGTCATGAACACGAACATGGACCTAGGATTGAAGCAGGTCAGATTTTAAATCCTGACTGTTTTCCACCACCAAATGAATTGGTTTGTATACAAGTGCCAAAAGTATTTGACCAAGTGTCATTGAGAGAATGCGTAACAAGATGTATTAAAATTAAAAGATGCGGACCTGAAGCAATGGGTTCTGGACACTGTCCGCCACCAATCGAGTTTGAAGGTGTAACTGATTTTGATATAGTTGAAGTCAGGGTTATATCAAAAACTGATTCTTTAACAAGACCTGGGTTTAAGAAATTAAAAGTGTTTGTCAAAATAGGTTACAAGATTCATTACAGCATAGGTGACAATCACGAAGTAGAGTATGATGAAGCAGCATTTAACCTGACAGTAAATGAAATATACTGCCCAAGCTGCGTAGCACAAATTGGAGTAATAAAGGCAAAAGGTTGTCATGAAGAACGCGGATCAAAACATGATGATACTCTTGATGTTGACGGTACACTTATTAAAGTAGAAGCGCTTGCTGAAGCATTTAATGATGTAGTACACCAGGAAACTGGAGTGTTGTCCTTTGATATAGGTGCATTCTTTATAGTTAAGTGTGAATGTGTAGTTCAGTTGTTAATACCTGCTTATGGATATTGCCCGGTTCCACCGGAACAGCTTAACCCTGCTGCACAGAACTGCAGAACATTTAATGATAGAACAAGAACTCCTTTCCCAACTAAATTCTTCCCGGATCAAAAGTGGAATCCTCTTGATAGAAACGATTAGATAAAAGTTAAAACATGCAGAGCTGCTATTTAGCAGTTCTGCATGTTAAGTTTAAGGAGATTTTGAACAAAAGTGTCAAGTACCAAACGGACTAAAAGAATAGAGTTACGTTTACTGGAGTGAAAAGTATGACAAACTATTATGTTGGGCTGGATTCAAGATCACATGCATTTCTACTTGAACGAAGGATGAAAAATGAAGGCATTGAATGTGAAATTACTTTTGTACCCAGAGAAGTAATGAATGATTTATGTAATATGGGGGTACGATTTAATGAAAGTTTACTTCCTGAAGCGATAAGTTTACTTAGGCGGTGCGGTTTGCCAGGGTGCAGGCTTTATAAGGAGATTGTAAAACCGGAAGGTTTTTATTATTATGAAATACAGATATGAATTTTATGTTGTTAAGCAGGGACTAAATCAAAGGAATTTGTTTTAGTCCCGTAACTATTAAATCTAGACTGTGTTGCTATTCCACCAGCTTCTGTTTTCCTTGTACCAACGGATTGTCTCTAATATTCCATCATCAAGGTTGTACTTGTGACCCCAGTTAAGATTGTTTCTGATTTTGTAACTGTTTACAGCATGTTGTTGTACCTGTGTATCGCTTTTAAAATTAGTATTAATTTCCTTCTCCGGTTTCCCAAGAATTCTTAGAATTTTTCTTGCTAGTTCAATATTAGAAGCATCTGTTCCGGAACTTATATTGTAGGTTTCGCCGTTTTTACCGTAAAATAAGATTTTTATCAAAGCTGTGCAATGATCTAAAACATGTATCCACTCCTGACGTATATTGCTTTTGTCATTATTTATAGAGATAGGGTTATTCTGTATTGCATTCTTGATACATGAGGGTATAAAGTTAGAAATGTGCTGATAGGGGCCATAATTATTACAACATCTGCTTATAACTGCCGGAAAACCATAATTGTCGTAAAACGATTTAACAAGCAGATCAGCACTTGCTTTAGATACGGTAAATGGATTTTCGGGCATTAAAGTTGAATCTTCGGTGAAATAATTGCCGTTGGAGTTGGAACCGTACACTTCATCAGTAGATACCTGAATAAAACAGTTACCTTCGTAATTGTGCTTACTCCAGAAATAACGTGAGCTATCTAAGAGTGTAAGGGTTCCCATAACGTTAGTTTCAAAAAATGGTGTTGGGTTTATAATGCTTTTTTGAGTACTTGTCTCAGCGGCAAAATTTATTATGTAATCTGGACGATGCCTTTTAATTACATAATTAACAAGGTCCTGGTTGCAAATGCTCCCTTTGACAAAATGGTATCTTGGGGACCTTTCAATTTCCCTGAGGTTATTTATATTTCCCGCACAAGTCAGATTGTCGTAGTTAACAATAATATAACTTTTGTTTCGTCTTAAAAAGTAGTTGATAAAATTACTTCCGATGAAGCCTGCTCCACCTGTTACCAGTAACACTTTCACATAAATCACTTCCCTGGTGCTGCTCCTAAAAATTAAAGAGATAGTTTGGTTGTTATGTTCATCACATCTTTAATTATGTATACTTACTTTATTATATTCGATATAATTGAAATAGTGATTAAGAAAAAGGTTGCAAAGGAATCTATTATTGTAATTTTTTGTTTCAAATATACTTGAAATAGTATAATTTTATAGTAGAATAAGAATTAACTCATTCTCTAATATTTTTGGAGGTAATCAGCAATGAAATTTGCAAGAAATCTATCCATAACATTAATCTGTATTATTCTTGGTACTATGCTTGCTTGGCAATATAGGAGCATTTTAAATAACAGTAAGAAGGAAAGTTACCAGAACCTCAGATTGGAGTCTGTTAAAGATGAACTAATAGCTCAAAAGGAAAATAATGAGGATTTAAGAAAGAGAAATGAAGAGCTTCAGAAACAGATTAAAGAATATGAAAACTCTCAGGGGAATTTAAACCAAGTAGAGAAAAATTTAGAGACTGAACTTGAAAGAGTTAGGCTGATAGCGGGTTTAAGCGATGTCCAGGGAGCAGGGATAATTATAACGATGAAATATGTAGGGGACGATGCAGTCAGGGAAAATGCTATTTTGCGTTTGATTAACGAGCTTAAAGCAGCGGAAGCTCAAGCTATATCAATTGAGAATGAGAGGATTGTAGCTATGAGCGAAATAAAAAAAGCTGGGGATTATATCATGGTTAATGGTAAACAGATGCTCAGTCCCTTTACAATAAAGGCAATAGCAGATCCTGAGAAGCTGGAAAATTCATTGACAATGCTCGGTGGAATTGTTGAGGAACTTGAGTTTTATGAGATGAAGGTTACTATAGAGAAGAATAACAATATAACTATTCCAAAGGTCAGGGATGATGGTTCCGTTCTAAAGTATGATCTTCTGCGTACTAAGGAATAGTATAATAGGGATAAATGAAATATCTCTTCTGATTTTTGCTGTAAGCAGGTGTTTCCTTATCCCCATTTATACTTTTTACTAAAATAATATATACCTGTAGTGATTTTGTAATACCTGGTACTTATCGTTTCTTATTAAGATTTCGCAAATAATCGACAGTAATATTGGCAAAACCTGAGCCTGGCATCATTGGAGCACTATTTTCATAATCAGGTTGATATTCCTCATGTTTATTTTCGACCTTGTTTTTTTCAGTCTCAAATTTAGTTTTTATTTCATCAAACATAGGCTGTGTTTGTATTCTTTTAATGTCGTTATTGTTGTCAAAGTGGGTTTCGAGGTTTGATATCCTATGTGAAAGATCTACCATGCGGTTATCAAGTTTGTTTATAGAATTTTTAATTTCTTCGATATTTTCCGATAATAATTTTAAGCTTTCCAAAGCCAATGCTTTTAAAGCTGCATCGGAATTTTCATTTGCCTCAGGTATGTTTTTTTCAATCTTGTTTTCAGGTTCTCTGTTTATGTACTGTCTTCTATTATATGAATACATCGAAAAAACCTCCTTTATTCTTATTATATTAATTTGTATTGATTGTGTGCAGAAAAGTGTCAGGGGTAATATACCCCTAGACACTTGAAGATATTGCTATAAACGTTACTTTGTTACATCGAATGAGTAATTCATTCCTGAGTTGTTATCCCAGTTATCAGCACAGTCTTTAAAACAAATGTTTAGAGTGTCGGCCCTTAAAACAGGGACTGTTGTTTCAAAACCTGTTTCGCTTCTTAACATAGGATAGTCGGACTCGTTTTCCCAATGGTTACCGAACCCTATGCGAGCGAATACATGTGTAGCACCGCTTTTAGACAAAAGTCCGTCATACATAACGGTAATTTTTTCTCCTGCGGTAGGTATCGCTGGTTTTATTGTTACACCATTGGACATATAATCTTTATTATTGCTTTTACTTGTCCTGGGCATATAAAAAACCTCCAATCGTTAGGATTATAAATGCTTCATTACTTATTATCTGCATAAAAAATTAAATTACTAATGGATAACGAAAAAATATCTTCCTATTCTTACATTTCGAAAATGTTATTAAATCAAGTTTTTTCGTTATCCAGGGTAGGAACTTATATTTTAGACATTCCTAATGGATAACGAAAAAATATCTTCCTATTCTTAAATTTCGAAAACGTTATTAAATCAGGTTTTTTCGTTATCCAAAGCAGGTACTTATATTTTAATCATGCCTTAAGATAATTTTAGTGTTTTATGGATATAATGGTTATGTATAGGATAAAAAGTATTGGTTTACTCTAAAAAAAGAAGAAAATAACAAAGCTGAGTAAATTTAAGTGAATTAAAGTTGTAAATAATACAAATGCTTTATTTAGGAATTCTGAAAATATAACTTCGGCTATGATTTCACTTGAGGCCTAATTTGGCACAAATAGGTACTTTGAAAATCCGAAATAGTATTTCAGATATTCTATAGGTAAGCCAAAGTAATAAAAGGAGACAACTAAGTTTTAAAAAGGAATCGCCTAATGGTAGGAATTACTTCTATCTGAATTGGGAAATATAAGATAGATTATTTTTGCTTTTTTATAAATAATTGTATGAAAACGAAAGGATGAATAGAATGAAAGCGGTTATAATGGCAGGAGGAGAAGGTACTCGATTAAGGCCTCTTACCTGTAACAGGCCGAAGCCGATGGTGCCCATAGTAAACAAGCCTGTAATGGAACACATTATTGAGCTGTTGAAAAAATACAATATAACGGATATCGCTGTTACGTTGCAGTATCTACCGGATATTATAAAGGAACATTTTGGTGATGGTTCTGAGTATGGAGTAAATCTTAAGTATTATGTAGAAGATACTCCAATGGGCACTGCAGGGAGCGTCAAAAACGCAGAAGAATTCCTGGATGATACATTTATTGTAATTAGCGGTGATGCACTAACAGATATTGATTTAAGCAAGGCCATAGATTATCATGTAAATAAACAATCTATGGCAACTTTAGTCTTAAAGAAGGTTGACATTCCTTTAGAATATGGAGTGGTTGTAACCAATGATGAAGGCAGAATTATCAGGTTTTTGGAAAAGCCGAGTTGGGGAGAGGTATTCAGTGATACTGTTAATACAGGAATTTATATACTTTCTCCTGAAACGTTGAAGTTGTTTAATAAAAACGAAGTGTTTGATTTCAGTAAAGACCTTTTCCCGATTTTACTTAAGGACAATAAACCCATGTATGGCTTTGTTACGGACGAATACTGGTGTGATATCGGTGATCTGAGAGCTTACTGGCAGGCAAACATGGATGTACTTGATGGAAAAGCAAATGTGGATATACCTGGTAATCAGATCAGAGAAAAAGTTTGGATTGGAGATGGAACAAGTATAGAAGATGGTGCTGCAATTCAAGCTCCATGTGTGATAGGTGCAAATACAAAAATAAAAAGAAATGCTATTTTGGATAGTTATTGTGTAATAGGTGATAACAATCTTTTATCTGAAAGAAGCAGCATAAAGAAAAGTGTATTATGGAAAGGCTGTATAATTGACAAAGACGTTGAAATCAGGGGAACGGTAATATGCAATAAAGTAAATCTGAAAGAGCATTCCTCAGCTTTTGAAAATTCAGTTATAGGCTGCGATACAATAGTTAAAGAAAATGCTATAATAAAGCCTAATATAAAAATCTGGCCCAATAAAATGGTCGAAGAGGGAACGGAAGTAAACTCAAACCTTGTATGGGGTTCTAAATCTATAAGATCAATTTTCGGGCGAAGAGGACTTGCAGGTGAAATTAATGTTGATATAACTCCGGAATATGCTTCAAAGCTAGGTGCTGCTTATGGTGCAACACTAAAAGGCAAGGGAACTGTAGGTGTAAGCTGCGAAGAATCAGGTGCGGCTAAAATGCTTAAGATATCTTTTATATCAGGGTTAATGTCAGCAGGGTTGAAGGTTATGGATTTAGGAGTACTCCATCTTCCGGTATCAAGAGCTGCTGTCAGATTTTATGGAGTCGATGGAGGTATTCATATAAGTACTTCAAGCATAAATGCAGGAAGATTGCATGTTGACTTTCTGGACAAAAACGGCAGCAATATAGAAAGAGCTATGGAAAGAAAAATTGAAAACGCTTTTGCAAGAGAAGATTTTACAAGGTGCGAAGGAGAATTAATAAAAGAATTAGAAGTGATACCAGACTTTACTTCCTTTTATTTAAGAAATATTATTAACAACGCAAAATCTAAGAAGTTTGAATATAAAATTGCACTAAATTCGCCTTCTAAATTTATACTTAATACTGTTTCGGGGCTCTTAAGAGGTTTCGGATGTACAGTGGAAGCAACTAATTTTAATTTGGATAATATAAGAAGAATGAATGATAAAAATGAATCAAACGAGTTGACATATTTTACGAGTATGGTTAAGTTGGGCGAATTCGATTTTGGGATATCTATAGAGGATACGTCGGAGAGAATGATGTTGGTTGACAATAAAGGACGTATAGTGAATGAAGATATGTTTACGGCGTTGGTGTCATTGATACTATTTAAAACTATTGAAGGTGGAACCGTAGTAGTACCTTTGTCTACAACTCATGTTGTGGAAAAACTGGCAGAGGAAAATCATGGCAAAGTAATCAGGACAAAAACTTCTCCGCAGGATATTATGAATAAAATACTTGGAAATGAGATAAAATCAGGGTCTATTGACCAGTTTGATCTCCATTTCGACGCTATTGCCGGTCTTGTAAAAATAATGGATTTTATGAAATCCAATAATTATAAGCTGGTGGATTTGATCTCTATGATACCTGATTTCCATACCGATGAGAAAGAAGTTGAATGTTCCTGGAATGCAAAGGGTAAGGTAATGAGGCAGATTATTCAGGAAAGTGATAATAACAGTATAGAGACTTTGGAAGGTGTGAAGATTTTTAAAGATGGGGGTTGGGTATTGATACTTCCAGATTCAGAACAACCCGTCTGCAGGATTAAGAGTGAAAGTTACTCTGCTGAAATTGCTCAGGAATTGACAAACATATATGCAAATAAGGTTTCAGAAATAAGCAGAAGCTAGTGCCTCGTAGCACAATAGTATATGAGATAAAAAAATTGTGATGGATTTTGCACCATCACAATTTTTTGTTATTAAGAGGATTATAAGTTCAGCAAATTCTCTTGTAAAACAGTTGGATAAATTTTGTAAGCTTCCTCATGATTTCTGACTGCATCCAGGAATAAATTGTCATCACTTCTTTTAAACTTGGTGAATATTACTTCGTCCATATAATCATCAAAGTAGGTAGTGATCAGGTAATATTTTACTCTAGGGTCTGTTAAACCCCTGAAAAAATTCCTTGCAGGAGTCAATCCTATGTCGGCTATAAAACTTAAATCGTCGGCTGCTATATCGTAGTTTGAATTTGAACGTAGAATATTCATATTTCCGACTTCAACAGAAGCAGAGGTCTTTATTCCTAAATGCATCAATTCGTCCTGTATAAGTGCTCTGCATAAGAAATGCCTTATGCTCTCATGATTTTGTTTCTTATATCTTGTTGCAATAACTTCCTCCTTAAAATCAGTAATTGTTCTTTTTAAAATTACTTCTTCCTTTAATAGCAGATTGTTATCAAGAAGGACATAAAGGAAATTTACATCTACGTCTCCTCCACTGTCAGCTCTTGAGTTGTCAAGTACGTTTTCAAAGGATACGGTTGTGTGCCTTTCAATAAGTTTTTTCATAAGTATATCACTTTCCATGATTTGTCACCCCGATATTTAGAGATATCACTACATATATATTTATTATATCCATACTTTTAATTAATTCTCCAATTCTGAGACAAATACAAGTTGGATATTTTTTTCATCAAATTCAGGCAGCATTTCTACAATTGCCTGAGCAGTTATCTTGCCGCCCTCAATGCCTACATGACCTATAGCTATTGATTTTCCTTCCTTTAATGCCATTTCACCGGCTTTTCTTAATTGTCCCTTTACATGCTCTTTCGAGACCTGGCCGTCTAAAAATACATTGCGTTCGTAAAATGGAACAGCTTTTTCTTCAGCAATTTTTTTTGCAACGGATTTTGGGCTTGTTTTACTGTCTAGAAAGTAAACATTATTTTCTTTTATTATATCGAGTACATCTGACATGATACGGGAGTCTGCACTGATTTTTGAACCCATATGCATGTTTGCACCAACTGCATGGGGAACATCGGCAAAAGCTTCAGTGGTTATCTGATATACCTCGTTATCACTTAGTGTTGAAAGTATGGGTTTTGGGCCGAGCCAACTTATTTTTCCCTTAACAGGTTCCATGGGTAAATGGACAATAATTTCAAAACCTTTTTCGTGAGCAGCTAAAGCATCTGCTTGGGAGTACGGCAGAAAAGGCATTACGGCAAATGTTAAGTGCCTGTTTATATTCATCATCTCGCTTACGCCCTTTCTGTCCTGACCAAAATCATCAATAACTATTGCAAGCTTTCCTCCAGGATTTACAGAAGAGCCGTGAAGTGGTAGAGGAACGTCCAGCCCTGACTTATCAGTTTCGGACAGATGAGCTCCGTTATATGCGTTTAGTACAGTTTGATCAGAAAAATTTGTGAGACAAAAGACGCTAATAAGTACGATAAGCGTCAATAAGGAAACAACAGCTAAAGAATTGACAATTTGTGATTTTTTAAAATAGACAATGCGAATTTTTTTCATTATACACACACCGAGATAAAGATATCTAAGATTAGTATACTGAAAGTAGTGTTCAAAATATTACATTCAAGTACTTGAAATAGTGAAATTTTATAGTAGAATTAGAAATAAGGTCTAGGAAAGGGTGTATCCATATGAACAACAAAGATAAGAAGTATATATTTATGTTTATATTTATATTTCTAGGGATTATATCTACAGTACAGTTTAAAAGTATACTCAATAACACTAAGGATAAACCTTCAATTGCATATGAAATTGAAAGTCTTATGAAAGAGCTTGAGGCTGAAAAAGCCACAGGAAAGGAACTTAAAGAAGCAATTGACTTTTCTTTGAAAAAGAAGGAAAGTATTTTTAAGAATTTTTCCGATGACAATGATGACGGTGAATTGACTACACAGTGGGAGGAAGCAAAACTTTATGCAGGCCTTACAGATGTAAAAGGCGATGGCATTATTTTGACTTTAAATGACGCAACTGAAAAAAACCCCATTATGGCAGAATTAAGTTTATTGCATGATGGAGATATTGACAGGGTGGTTAATGAATTGAAAAGAGGAGGAGCTCAGGCAATTTCAATAAATGATGAGCGGATTATTTCATCCACAGAGATTACGTGTGCAGGACCTACAATTCGTGTTAACAGAAACAGGTATGCAGTACCCTATGAGATTAAGGCCATTGGAGATCCTAAACGGATGATTTCTATTTTTGAAGAGAGTGAAATTTATACCATTCTGAAGTGGGTTAACATAAGAATTGATATAAAAGAAGCAAAAGGAATTAAAATACCAAAATATAACGGGAATGTAGGTAATTTAATTAACGGACTGGAGGTAGTTGACCAGTGAAACATAATATGAATATATCAATAACACTAATATGCCTGATAATGGGAGTTTCTGTTGCATGGCAGTATAAAAGTGTCTACAACAATAAAAAGACTGCAAGTATTCAAACTTTCACGCTCGAAGATTTAAAGGATAAGTTGATTCTTGAGAAGAAAAGCAATGAAGAATTAAGTGTTAGGTATAAAGAGCTCGAAAAAGAACTAAGTGGGTTTGAAGCTGCAAAAGGAAATATAGATCTTTATAAGAAAAACCTTAATGAAGAGATAGAAAAAGCTCGTATAGTTGCTGGTTTGATTACTGTTAAGGGCTCTGGAATTATTATTAATATCAGTGATGCTGATTTTGGTATGGTTCTTCAATCCCAGCACCTGTTACAGATAGTTAATACACTTAAGGCGACTGAGGCCAGAGCTATCGCTGTTAATGAGGAACGTTTAATACCTATGACAGAGATTTCTGACATTGGAAATGTTATAATTGTCAATGGAATGCCTCTTAATACTAGTGAACCTATCAAAATAAAAGCCATAATTGAGAAACAAAAACAGGATAATGCTATAAAAACGTTAGGTTATATTATGAGTGAATTTAGAGAAAAAAATATAGAAGTAAATGCTGAAAAAGCAGATAATATAACAATACCCAAGATAAAAACCAACAGACCTTCTTTAGACAATGACTTGCTTATAACTGAATAATATCTTATCTAGTGCTGATTAACAAAATTAAATTCTTGAATTTAATTTTGTTAATCAGCAAAAAACGTAGGATGTGCATTTTGCATAATTCATTTCTAGAAATGAATTATGTTCAAAAGCACTAGGAAGACTGGAATTTGTTTAACAAACAATAAAATTCATCAGCTAAGCGAATTTTCTTGACTAAATACTTATATAAATAATATAGGCCTTAAATAATGTATTAATACATCATTTAAGGTTTTTATTATCGTATTTAGGAGGAGAGAGCTTGCTATGAAGAAAAAAGTGGTGGTTTTATGCCTGTTAATATTTTTATTACTTACAATAAACTTCCTGAGCCGTGAAAAGGGAAATTTTCTAAGTTTGCCGGATTTAGGAGGTGTGTATTCTGCAAGCCTGGAGGACATAGATTTTAGCACAGAGATTACCGGAATGCTCAGTGAAGGAGTTATTGAGGAAGTAATCAGTGAGGAAGTCTTTGTAGGAGAGAATACAAGCAGTGAATTTAGCAATCGTCTGCTAAGATGGGGAATACTGAGGAAGGGCTTTGGAAAGACACCGGATGCAGATCCAGGGGCTCCGGCACTGCTAAAAAAATACGGAAGCGTATATCTTGGCGATACAGAAAAGAATGATATCTATCTAACCTTTGATGAAGGGTATGAAAATGGTTACACTCCAAAGATTCTCGATGCCTTAAGGGAAAATAATGTAAAGGCAGTATTCTTTATTACAGGACCTTATTTGGCTGAACATCAGGATTTGGTTAGGAGAATGCTTGAAGAAGGTCATATTGTAGGAAATCATTCCATACATCATCCAAGCTTGCCCACTGTTGACGATAAAACACTTGAGGAGGAAATTCTTGGTCTTGACAGAGCTTTTTTTGAAAAGTTCGGACAGCACATGAAATTCTTAAGACCTCCAAAAGGTGAATATAGTGAGCGGACGCTGGCGATAACTCAAAAACTTGGCTACACAAATCTATTTTGGAGTTTTGCCTACGATGACTGGTATAAGGACAAAGTGCGTGGATATCAATATGCTTATGAAAAAGTTATGAACAATCTCCACAATGGCGAAGTTATCTTGTTGCATGCTGTATCAAAGGATAATGCCGATGCTCTTGATATGATAATTAAAGGAGCAAGGGAAAAGGGGTTCGAATTTGGGGATCCTATGCAACTGATTGGTAATTAATACATATACAACAATTGTTTAGGGATAATGAAAAAATAACATTTTCTAATAATCTGAGAATACCGTAAAATCAAATTTTTTCATTATCCAAAGTAGGAACTAATATTTTAATCATACCTTGGCAGGGGGAGTTGCTTTATGCCTCGAAAAAAGAAGATTATAAGAAAAAGAAATAAATCGGAAATTCCTAAAATCAGTCTAAGGGAAAAAATGTCAGAACTCCTTGAACTTCCTAAAGACGTTGTTTTGAATGTACCCAAATTGACAATGGTCGGAAACGGAGATTTGCTTATAGAAAATTTTAAAGGCATTATTGAGTATGATGATGACAGGATAAGAATAAATACCAACAGCGGAATAATAAAAATCTGCGGATCAAGATTGGGTATAAAAGAGATTACATCGGAGGATTTAATGGTTAACGGTGAAATATCGAGCCTTGAGTTTCTAAAGTAAGGTATGGCTAGAATATAATATGAGAATAGGAAGTTGTTTTTTCGTTATCTATAAGGTTTGTTGGTAAAAATCACAAGCGGTCTGTAGAGGGGAATTTAAATGTTATTGAGGTTGTGGAATTATATCAGAGGATATGTTATTATATTTGTTGAAGGATATTTTTTAGAGAAATTTGTCAACATATGCACCAGAAGGCAGATTTTTCTTTGGGACATTAAAAAGAAGAAAAATAGTACTATGGCAATGAAGGTTAGCATAAAAGGGTTTACAATGCTAAGGCCCATTGCAAAAAAAACAGGTTGCAGGGTTAGAATAATAAAAAAGCGGGGAATCCCTTTTGTTCTGAGCCGTTATAAAAAGCGAAAAACTTTTATAGCAGGCGGTGTATTATTTGTTTTTCTTTTTTATTTTATGACTTCTTTTGTTTGGACCGTTGAAGTTACTGGAAACGAAAAGCTTGATGCTAAGTTTATAATTGACAAGGTATCGGAATTTGGAATTAAGCCTGGAGTATTTAAGTACAGGGTGAATCCTCAAGATGTGGCAAACAGCCTTATGTTAGACCTTGATGAGTTGTCGTGGGTAAGTGTTGTAATTAAGGGCACAAAGGCAAAGATTGAAGTGGCTGAAGCTGTCGGTAAGCCTAAAATAGTTCCGAAGGAAATTCCCTGCGATATTGTGGCAACAAAGGATGGGGTTATAAAGTCTTTATTTGTCAAAGCTGGATTGGAGGGGGTTAAAGTTGGGGATACTGTTAAAAAGGATCAGGTGCTCATTACAGGAACCGTTCCGATCAAAAATCAGGAGGGTAATGCCAGAATATTACATGCCATAGGCGATGTAATTGCAAGAACATGGTATGATGGAAGGCAGACAGTTGAGACAAAAATTATAGAAAAGACCAGAACTGGGAATACGAAAGACAATATATCCCTGGTGCTGTTTTCTAAAAAAATAGATCTGTTTCATAAAAAGGATCCCTTTGAAGATTATGACAGGGTGGATATTGAGAAATCACTTTCAATAAGTGAGGATCTTGTTTTACCGTTTGGTATGGTTATTCAAAGGTATTATGAAAACAGTGTACTGGAAAAAGAAATTGAATTGGACGAGGCGAAAAAAATTGCAGCAGACAGTGCTTACAAACAGGCTTATGAGAGCGTACCTAAGGAAGCACAAATAGTTAATTCAAATATAAACTTTATCGAGAAGGAAGATGGGCTTCTTATAGCAGAAGTAGTTATAGAGTGCCTGGAGAATATAGGATACGAAAGAGAGATTGGAGGAAACTGATTGGAGAGTCTTGTTGAGGTTTCATTGGAGTTTGATAGAATTGAACATGCTATGAATCTTTTTGGTAATTTTGACGAAAATTTGCGTTTGATTGAGGATTCGTTTAATGTGAAAGTTATTTCAAGAGATAAGGATATCAGAGTTGTTGGATACAGCGAAGGAGTACATAAGGCAGAAACAGTTCTTCAGAGGTTAATAAATCTTGCCTCACAGGGAGATGTTATAACAAAGCAAAGTGTGAGCTACCTTGTTCAGCTTGCTAATGAAAACCAAATGGACAAGGTTGATGATTTTCGTGCCGATTATATTTGTCTTACGGCAAGAGGAAAACAGATAAAGTCAAAAACTCATGGACAGAAACTATACGTGGAGGCAATAAAAAGCAGTGATATAGTTTTTGGCATAGGGCCTGCCGGCACTGGAAAAACTTTTCTTGCCGTAGCAATGGCTGTAACCTCTTTCAGAAATAAGGAAGTCAATAGAATTGTACTTACAAGACCTGCTGTTGAGGCGGGAGAAAAGCTGGGATTTTTACCCGGGGACTTGCAGAACAAAGTTGATCCGTATTTAAGGCCGTTATACGATGCACTTTATGAAATGATGGGGTTTGAAACTTATCAGAAGTATCTGGAAAAAGGTATGATTGAAGTTGCACCACTTGCTTACATGAGAGGAAGAACTTTAGATGATTCGTTTATAATTCTAGATGAAGCCCAGAATACTACGCCGGAGCAGATGAAAATGTTTCTGACACGTATCGGGTTTGGATCGAAGGTTGTCGTTACAGGTGATATAACACAGATTGACCTTCCAGGGGATAAAAAGTCGGGTCTAAAAGAAGTAATAAAAATCCTTAAAGATGTAAAAGAAATATCGTTTATACATTTATCCGACAGAGATGTTGTCAGGCACCAACTTGTCCAAAAAATAATTCAGGCCTATGATCGCTATGATAAGGCACGTATACCTCAGCAGAATTATAGCAAGTGATTATATAAATTGTAAAAATGATTTTACAAGGGCAAATTAGAAAGTATTAGGCATAAGGTAGGAAGTGTATTTCAAAAAATAACTTCTTAATGGAGGCGAATACTGCATGACAAAGGACAAAAATGTGGATATTCATAGCAACATAAAAACATATATAAAGGACAAGCGTTTACAAAGGATAATTATAGCAGCATTGACTATAGTTCTTGCCTGTGCAGTTGTGTTAAATGGGGCAACACCCAAGAAATATAAACTAGTACTCAATGGAAAGTCTGATTATGACATTACGGCACCTAGAGATATAGTAAATACAATTATAACTGAAAAGAATGCTAGAGCGGTTGCAGATGCAGAACCTGCCGATATGACAGAGAACAGAAATGCTTCCATAGAGGTTATTAATACTACGGTAGACTTTATTGGTCTTATCGAAAGGTCAAGAAAAAATGTTGAAAAGAGGATTGACCAGACTTTAAACAGGAATGATGAGGAATACAATGAAAAGGTTTTAGATATTCAGGAAGAAGAGGCAGCAAAGCTGAATAAGGAGATTGAAAAACTTAAAATAATATTATCCTTTGATCAGGTTCTGTTTTTTATTTCACAAGCAACTGACGATGACATTCAGAAATTTGAATCGGTGCTTAGAAATCTTGTGGCAGATATTATGGAGCAGGATGTTACAGACGACAATATTTCACAAAAGATTGTCCAGTTGCAAAACAGTATCTTGTATGCTGACTTGAGGCAGGAAATAAAGAATGCCGGAATGATTTTGTCCAAATACATTTTAAAGCCAAACAGGACTATAAATGCAGAGACTACAAGGGCAAAGAAGGAGTTGGCTTATGAAATTGCACTAAATAATCCTGAGAATATTGAGATTATAAAAAAAGGGGACAGGATTTTAAGTAAAGGGGATACTGTTACAGAGGACAAGCTCAAAATTCTTGAAGAGCTAAATCTTGTTGAAACATCTGGAAGGTTTGATTTTGCTTTTTCGTCTGGAATACTAATAATTATACTTATGCTTTCGCTCCTTCTAATACTTTACATGAATAATTTCTGTAAGAAGGTATTTTACAATAGGAACGACCTGATTCTCTTGTCACTTGTAATATTATTTACTCTTGTGGCAGCAAGATTTATTTTTGAAATATCAACTCTTGCAATACCGATTTTTATTGCGACAGCATTGATATCAATTTTGCTTGATTTGAGGCTTGCAGTAATTGTAAACTTTATATTGACACTGGCAATTTCACTTATGACCAATGGTGAAATGAAATTTATTTTCTTAGGTGCAATAAGTGGTGCTTTTGCTGCTTTCATAGTGTCTAGAACCAATCAACGGAACTCTCTTTCTATCGCAGGGTTCATTATCGGGTTTATCAACGTATTTACAATACTGTCGGTTGACATGATTGCAAAGTACCAATTAAATACAATAATTCGAGATGTAGTTATAGTTTTTATCAACGGCTTGCTTTCAATGGTTATCACAATTGGCTTGCTGCCTTATCTGGAAACTGCATTCAATATCGTTACTCCAATCAGGCTCCTTGAGCTTGGCAATCCTAATCAACCCTTGTTGAAACGATTGCTTATGGAAGCTCCGGGTACGTATCATCATAGTTTGATGGTTGGAAATCTGGCAGAGGTCGGAACGGAGGCTGTTGGCGGAAATGCACTTTTAGCAAGAGTTGCAGCGTATTTTCATGATATAGGGAAGCTTAAGAGACCCAGCTTTTTTATGGAAAATCAGATGGATGGAAACCCCCATGACAAAATGACTGCAAATTTAAGCACCCTTGTGATTACCTCCCATGTACATGATGGGGTGGAAATTGCAAAGAAGTTTAGAATACCACTTGTAATAAGGGATATAATAATCCAGCACCACGGCACAACCTTGGTAGCGTATTTTTACCATAAGGCAAAAAATGTGGAAAAGGAAGAGGGTGTTGATGAAGCAAATTTCAGATATGATGGAGAGAAACCTTCAACCAAGGAAGCAGCAGTTGTAATGCTTGCAGATTCTGTAGAGGCAGCAGTAAGGTCAATGACCGATAAGACTGAGGGAAAAATAGAAGGGCTTGTAAGGAAAATTATAAAGGACAAGCTTGATGACGGTCAGCTTGATCATTGTAATCTGACCTTAAAAGATCTTGATAATATAGCAAAGGCTTTTATGAAGGTATTTGGTGGGTATTTCCATGCGAGAGAAGAATATCCCGAAATTAAGAAGGAAGCAAATAATCTAAAAGATCAAGATAAATTAGATGATAACCATAAAGAAAAAGTGTTAATAGACAATATAGACGAGACGAATGAACAGGTAGCAGTTGATACGGCTCGGCAGGCTAAAAAGGAGAAACTCTGATGACTGTATTAATTGAAAATTTACAGGAGAAGATAAAAGTCGGTGAGGATATGCTTGAACTTGTTAAAAGAGCTGTAGATAGCAGTCTTGAATTCGAAAAGTTCGATATGCCTTCGGAAATCGGTATTATGTTTGTAGACAATGAAAGAATAAGAGAGATTAACAGGGAGCATAGAAATATCGACAAACCGACCGATGTACTTTCTTTCCCTATTGTAGATATGTATGAAGGTGTTATAAACTCGGATGAGGGAGATTTTGACCTTGACGAAGAAGTCCTATTGCTTGGGGATATAATAATTTCACTTGAAATGACAAAATTACAGGCGGAGGAGTATGGACACTCTTTTGAACGTGAACTTGCATTTCTTATAACTCATGGAGTTTTCCACCTGCTTGGTTATGATCATGATTCACCCGAGAGGGAAGAAAAGATGATTTCAAAACAGTATAGTGTACTTGAAATTTTAAATTTAGGTATCTTATGAAAAACAGGAATTTGATTGATAGCTTTAACAACGCAATTAATGGAATAATATCAGCCATTAAATCGGAACGGAATATGAAAATTCATATTTGTGCAGCTATTGTTGTGTTCATAATGAGCATGTTTTTTGACATTAGCAAATCTGAATTCATGATTATTTGTATTGTGGTTTCAATGGTGATTGTAAGCGAACTTTTTAATACTGCTATTGAGGAAATTGTAGATATGATAACCACGGGTTATCATCCGAAGGTCAAGATAATAAAGGATGTATCGGCTGGAGCGGTGTTGGTTTCTGCTTTCTTTGCTGTTATAGTCGGATACTTTGTTTTTTTTGAACATGTAAGTACCGGGCTTGAGAGTGGAGTTGAAAGAATAAGGCAGTACCCGATGCATATAACAGTAATTACACTTTGCATAACAGTATCATTGGTGCTGATTCTTAAAGCTTTTTCCAGGAAGGGTACACCCCTAAAAGGTGGTATGCCTAGCGGGCATGCTGCAATTTCAGCTGCTATTACAACCGCAGTTGCATTATGGTCATTTAATACAAAGATTACTCTTTTGTGTATTGTATTGAGCCTGCTTGTTATTCAGAGCAGGCTGGAAGCGAAAATACATAATCTTATTGAGGTTTTTATAGGAGCGGTTATCGGCTTTCTAATAACACTAATGCTTTTTCAGACATTTTTATGAGGAGGAATTAATCAGATGGTTTTTAAATCAGGTTTTATATCAATTGTCGGAAGACCCAATGTGGGGAAATCAACCCTTTTAAACAGTATTACAGGTGAGAAGATAGCAATAATGTCCGACAAGCCCCAAACCACAAGAAATACTATCAAAGCTGTAATTACAGGTGAGGATCACCAGGTGGTATTTATTGACACACCTGGAATTCACAAGCCTAAAAACAAACTTGGTGATTTCATGGTGAATATCGCTGTTGAAACTCTAAATGAAGTTGATGTTGTGCTGTTTCTTGTAGAAGCACAGAATGCTAAACCGGGTCCGGGTGACCTATTCATTATTGATCAATTGAAGGAGGTCAAATCAAAAGTATTTCTTATCATTAATAAAATTGATTTAATAGAAAAGTCCCAGTTATTACCGATGATTTCGGCTTATAAGGAGCTTATGGATTTTGAGGCTGTTTTACCTATATCTGCACTTAATGATGAAAAGCAGAATTCACTGATAAATGAAATTTTGAAGGTTTTACCCGAAGGTCCTAAATATTTTCCGGAAGACATGCTGACTGACCAGCCTGAAAAACTAATTGCAGCAGAAATGATAAGGGAGAAAATACTTCAACTTGTCAGTGAAGAGGTACCACATGGTGTGGGAGTTGAAGTGATATCCTTCAAGCAGCGGGACGATAAGGATATAATCAATATTCAGGCAAATATTTACTGTGAAAAAGACACTCACAAGGGAATTCTAATTGGTAAGGGCGGAAGCATGCTAAAACGTATAGGTAGTCTTTCCCGTACAGATATAGAAAATCTGTTGGGAACACAGGTGTTTTTGGAGTTGTGGGTAAAGGTAAAGCCTGACTGGAGAAATAGTGAACAGATGTTAAAGGTCTTGGGCTATAAAAAATAATATTAAAAACTTTTATTTAAATGCATTCTGTTGGTATATATAGATAACGTACACGAAATATTTAAAAAGATAGCAGAAATTTTCAAGTATACAAAAGAAAATTTAGTGTAACCTAATAGAGTAAGCATCTGACCAAAGTTTTACTATTCAAGTTCCTAAGATGTGTTTTACTTGTTTTTATTAAGTAAACTGCATTGGTGTCTCGTAATGTAACAGATGCAGCTGTAAAAAAGACTTGAGGGGGAATGCATTTATGTTAAAAGAATTTGCCTGGAAAGCTTTTGAGAATACCGGAAATATTGATACTTATATTTTTTTGAAGGAAATAGAAGAAAAGAACAGGATATTTGAAGAAACTGCTGTAACCAGGGATGAAACAGCAATAAGCGGTAATTAATATGCAAAAATAATATGTATTGCTAAGTTCCATTAGCCTTATGAGGTTTAGAATGAGTTATATAAAAACAAAAGGTGTAGTTCTTAAAGAAGTAAATGTTGGAGAGGCAGATAAAATTTTAACTATCTTTTCAAAAAATAAAGGTAAGATATCAGGATCAGCAAAAGGAGCCAGAAGACCTAAGAGCACTCTTGTTGCAGGTACTCAGCTTTTCTGTTACAGCGATCTTGTGCTATTTAAGGGAAAAGATATGTATTCTATTAATAGCTGTGATGTAATTGAATCTTTTTATGAGATTAGGAATGATCTTGTAAAGCTTACCTATGCAGCCTATATAAATGAAATTATATTGGATACTGTTCAAGAAGAGCAACCGTCAACAAGAGTATTACAGCTCTTTTTGAACTCTCTCTATTTGTTGGCTAAAACTGACAAAGCACCGGAGCAGATTGCTAGAGTTTTTGAAATAAGACTAATGTCAATTCTAGGATATGCACCTTCGGTAAGAGGGTGCATAAATTGTGGAAACGAGGAGTTTATAAATTTTTCTTTCAGCTTCGGGAAATGTGGATTTTTATGTAAACAGTGTATTAAAGAGGACAGATATGCACTGTGTTTATCTGAAGGTGCAGCAAGGGCAATCCATTTCATTGTGCACAGTAATATCAAAAATATATTTAGTTTTGACGTTTCAGAGAATGTACTTAAAGAGCTTGGAAAGGTATCAAAGAGATATTTAAAAGACAGGCTGGACAGGGAGTACAATAAACTGGACTTCTTAAAAACTCTGAACTCATGAAAATAACTAGTGCTTTTGAACATAATTCATTTCTAGAAATGAATTATGCAAAATATATATAAACTCTTTATTATTGTAAACAATATTAAAAAAATGGTATAAGGAAATATTAATGACCTATTTCCTTTTTATTTAAAAGAGTATAAACAGAACTTTTAATGGCAACCTGGCAATCGTAGTTTAAGGGCTTTGCCTCAAACCGTAGACCCAAAGCTTTGCGTCGTCGCCTTTCAACGACTTTGCCCTGTTTCATAAGTCACTATTTATATCTCCTTATACCGTGATCGGGAGGAAATATTGTATTACATTATTTATTATATCATAGAGGTAGAAAAAAATAAAGTGTTTTTTTAATATTTTAGAGTAAAAAATTATTATTCGTTTATTATCATCAAAATTCAATTTGTCCTTGTAAAATCTTATCTAGAAAAAAATTCTCAAAACATATGTTAATTTGTGTAGAAATATGGTATAATTAAGTTTGAATTATTTCATGCAATACAAAAGTCTGATGACCTGTAATAGAATTAATTTCTAAAGTTTAGAAGGCATAAACTGTTAGTGCATTTCTTAAGTTTGGCAGAGTTTAAAATATGCTATAACTAGTGCTCTTGAACATAATTCATTTCTAGAAATGAATTATGCAAAATGCACATCCTATGTTTTTGCTGATTAACAGAATTTAATTATGTAAATCAGCACTAAAAAGTTCCTGATTTACATTACGAAAAATTTGTTTTTAAAGCATTCTCCATATTTTGCAATAAAACTATATATAAATAATATGATGTGTTTGTTGCACATACAAGTATACCTTTGAGAGGAGTGGGGTCATGTCTAAATATAATTTGGACGAAAAAACAGGAATTTCTTCTTTGTTCTCCGGAAAAAACCTCAATAAAATGGTGAAGGTTGGTACGAGTCTTGAAATTAAGCACTTTAAAATGTTTGAATACATAAATGCATATGTTGCAGATAAAAGTGATAATACATTAAGACTGGTTACTAAGGAAGAATTACAGGAGACTTTTTTCTTTCCGAGGGATCCTGTAGTAATAAATTATTCCAATAATAAAGAATTGTATGTGATCAGCGGAGAAATAAATAATGTACACGCTATAAGCCCACTTGAGATGACTATTACTACAAATTACATTGAAAAATTGAAGGATTTAAGAAAGTATGAGAGATATTATGTAAGCCTGATGGCAAACATAACTTTACCAGGGTTTGTGAATCGGGTGTTTGCAGTTGTAAAGAATATGAGTACGGGCGGAATAAAGGTAAACTGTTCAGAATATTTGTCAACAGAGGAGAATTTGATGGTCGAGGTTGTACTTGACAGGACAAACAAACTGACATTTACAGGCGGAATTGTAAGAAGGAATAAAGGTAACGGTTATTACGAATATGGTATTGAAATAAATGGAATATCGGAATCAAATCTAAAATGTCTCCATCACTACCTTAATTGGCTAAACTTTGATTCCTAGTGCTTTTTAACATTACAGATTTCTAGTTTTTCATAATGTTAAAAATGCACTTCATCTGATTGTGCCTCGCACGCTCTAGAAATTAATTCTTATACGAGGTACTAGTGCTTTTTAACATTACAGAGCAAACAGGTATAAAATGCTTTACTGGGATATAACCTAAAGTAAAGCATTTTTTATTCTATATACTCTTTAATTGCAGCTACCGCTGTGATATGTTAGAATGTTTTAGTAATAAAATCAGGCAGGTTTATCTAAGTATAATAATGCAAAGAGGGAGAGAGAATGAGGGAGATATACCTTGATAATAGTGCAACAACAAGGCCATATGATGAGGTTATTGATTATATTTATAAAATAAATAAAAATGTATATGGTAACCCGTCATCAATGCACTCTAAAGGTTTGGAAGCAGAGAAACATGTAAAAAGTGCAAGGGAAGCAATTGCCAAATCCTTAGGAGCAGATAGTCAGGAAATTTATTTTACTTCAGGCGGTACAGAAGCCAACAATCTTGCCATACTTGGTTATCTGGAAGCAAACCCAAGAAGGGGTAAGCATATTATAGCCACAAAGATTGAGCATCCTTCAGTATTGGAAGTGTACAAGCATTTAGTGGAGAGAGGCTACACAGTAGATTTCCTTGACGTAGATAATAAAGGGATAATTAATCTTGAAAGTTTGAGAGGCTCTATAAATGCTGATACTGCTTTAATCAGTGTAATTTATGTTAATAATGAGATAGGGACTTTGCAGCCCTTAAATGATATAGTGGAAATAAAAAACAGCATAAACAGGGAAACTGCAATACATGTGGACGCTATACAGGCTTTTGGGAAGATAAGAATAGTACCTAAAAAGCTTGGTATAGATTTAATGTCGATGAGTTCCCATAAGATTCACGGTCCAAAGGGTACAGGTGCTTTATACATAAAGAAGGGAATAAAGGTTCATCCTATATTCTCCGGTGGAGGTCAGGAGTTTTCTATGAGGTCAGGCACTGAAAACGTTTCGGGTATTTGTGGTTTTGGAATGGCAGCTGATATTACTCATAAAAAACTGGAAGAGAACTATGAAAAATGCAATATACTAAAGGGCTATTTTATAGAGAAATTAAGAAAAGAACTTGCTGAAGATACATTTATTATTTCTCCTGAAGGTTCTTCGCCATATATCTTGAACGTGGCATTTGCCAATATTCGTTCAGAAGTTCTTCTGCATCATCTTGAGATGAAAAATATATTTGTTTCTACAGGTTCTGCATGCTCTTCAAGGAAGAACATACACAGCCATGTACTAAAAGCATTAGGTTTGAAACCTGATAAAATTGATGGTGCTGTCAGGTTTAGTTTTTCTGCTTTTAATACAATTGAAGATGTTGATGAGACAATTAATGCTTTAAAAGTTATTTTGCCCCAAATTAATATAAGACGTGGAGGAAAGAGATGAAAAGAGTTATTTTGGTCAGATATGGTGAGATTCTGCTTAAAGGTTTAAATAGACCGACCTTTGAAAGAAAATTGATTGACAATATAAAAAAAGCAATTCACCATTTAGGAAAAGCCACTGTGTTTAAATCCCAGGCAAGAATATATATAGAGCCTGAGGCTTTGGATTACGATTTTGATGAAGCGATAAATCTTTTAACAAAGGTTTTTGGTATAGTTTCCGTAAGTCCGGTTTGGAAAATTGAAACTGACTATGAAGTTATGAAAGAGAAGTCGGTTATTATGGTAAAAGATTTGATATCCAGAAAAGGATATAAAACCTTTAAGGTGGAGACAAAAAGGGGAAATAAAAGTTTTCCTATGGACTCTCCTGAAATCAGCAAAGAGCTTGGCGGACACATTCTTGAGAATTTCCCCGAATTAGTCGTAGATGTTAAGAATCCGGAATTTATTTTTTATGTAGAGGTAAGAGAATTCACATATATATATTCGGAGATCATTCAGGCGTCTTGCGGTATGCCTACAGGTACAAACGGAAAGGCTTTGTTGCTTTTGTCAGGGGGAATAGATAGTCCGGTTGCAGGTTGGATGATTGCTAAAAGAGGCGTAGAGATTGATGCTGTGCATTTCTATAGTTACCCTTATACAAGTGAAAGGGCAAAGGAAAAAGTTATTGAGCTTGCTAAAATTCTTACATCATATGGCATCAAAATAAATCTCCATATAGTACCATTTACTGATATCCAGCTTGAGATAAACGAAAAGTGTCCACAGGATCAACTAACAATAATTATGAGAAGAGTAATGATGACGATAGCAGAAAGAATAGCAGAAAAAGTTGGAGCTTTAGCACTTGTGACAGGAGAAAGTGTTGGTCAGGTGGCGAGCCAGACAATACAAAGTTTGTATGTAACAAATGCTGTCGTGAAAATGCCGGTTTTCAGACCGTTAATTGGAATGGACAAAAATGAAGTCATAGATATTGCTAGAAAGATAGGTACATTTGAAACCTCTATTCTTCCTTATGAAGATTGCTGCACGGTTTTTGTTGCCAAACATCCTAACACAAAACCGATACTTGAAAAAATACTCCAATTTGAAAAAAGGGCTGACCTTGAAGGCTTAATTGATAAAGCTATTGAAAACACCGAAGTTATAACGCTTAAGTAGCTATATAAATCGTGAAAATGATTTTACAACGACAGATCAAGTTTTTTCGTTATCCAGAATAGTAACTTATATTTTAGGCGTACCATAATTAAAATGTTGGATAAGTGTAATATAATGGGTATGTAGTGCAGTATTTATATAATATGTGGATATCTTTAAGAGTAAAAAAGTCATGGGTTTTGTTTTTTTAACAGGATTTTTGAGAATACTATAGATGAAAAACTCTAAAGTTAAAATTAAAGGATGTTTTTCATCTAAATTAGATAACGTTTGGGTGCTATATAAATTTAACTTTAGTGTACGTTATCTATAATGCTGATTAACAAAATAAAATTCTAGAATTTAATTTTGGTAATCAGCAAAAAACATAGGATGTGCATTTTGTAGAATTCATTTCTAGAAATGAATTATGTTCAAAAGCACTAATATTTGATATCCATACATTATTCTAAATAGAAGGTATTCATATGTTACAGAATTTGGCATTCAAAAAGAAAACTATAATATTAATAATCAGCACTATATTGTTAATCAATATGGTAATTATACTTTTTTCCGCATGGGTTCTGAATCAGAAGACGTTTTATAAAGGTGTAAGAATTGAAAATATTAATGTAGCAGGAATAAATAAAGCAAAGGCGAAACAGATGCTTCAGGAAGAACTCAACAGGACTGTTAATGGAAACAATATAGTACTAAGGCATGAAAATAAAGAATGGATAGTTGACTTAAATGATATATCCTATAGTTTCTTAACAGATGGTGCTATTGAGATGGCTTATAGAATTGGACGTGAAGGAAACATTTTCAGTCGTCTTATGGCTATTTACAAAGTCAGAGGGGATAATGTAAATATACATATTGCCAATAAATTTAATGTAAAAAAGCTAAGAAATATATTAGAAGGCATAAAAAATGAAATTGACCAAAAAGAAGCAAATGCTTCTGCTATATTTAAAAACGGTAAAGTAAACCTCAATAAGGAAGTAATAGGGAAAAGTTTCGACGTTGACAAAAACTTGGATATGATAGAAAATATACTAATGGAGAGAAATTTTTCTCCAATTGAATTAAAGGTAGATGATATACTGCCAAGAATTCAATACCATCAGCTTTCCGTAATAGATAAGGTTATATCTTCCTTTTCTACATCTTTTAATACACAAAAAACAGATAGAAGCTATAATATAAGGCTGGCATGTGACAGGATAAACAATACACTTCTGTTGCCTGGTGATGAGTTTTCAATGGATAAAGCATTAGGAACAAGAAGTATCAGTAATGGGTACAGAAATGCACCTGTTATTATAAAAGGAAATTATTTAGAAGGAGTTGGCGGTGGTGTATGTCAGGTGACAACAACTCTTTATGTTGCTGTATTGAAGACTAAGCTTGAAGTTGTGGAGAGGAGACCCCACTCCATGCCTTTAGGTTATGTGCAACCAGGTCAGGACGCAACTATATCGGAAGGGTATATAGACTTTAAGTTCAGAAACAATAAAGAATACCCTGTACTCATAAGTGCTCAAGCGTCCGGAAATTCAATTGTTATAAAAATCGTTGGGAAAAAGGAAGAGGAATTGCAAAGTGTCAGACTTAAGTCGGTAGTAGTCAAAGAAATTTCACCCGGAAAAGATATAGTTTTAGTAGACCCGACTGTTCCAGATGGTCAGGTTGTAGTAGATAAGAATGCTGTAACAGGTCGCAGGGTAGTTGTGTATCGTGAAACCTATGATGGGAATAACAAGCTGATTGAACGTGAAAAAGTTTCAGAAGATGTTTATCAGGCTGTAAGAGGAGTGATAAGGGTTAGTCCTAATTACTATAGACAAATCACCATGGAAGCTGCAATCTAAGCAGTTATAAGCAAAGGCACAGAATTTTGTGGGAAATGAGGGGTTTTAATGAGCGATTCCTTATATAGTAAAGAAATTTTCTGTCCCGTATGCAAAATGAAAATTGAAGTGACAAAAGTCAGGTCTAAAGCTTGTACCATAAAATCAAAAGATACGGATTTTTGCATATATTACGAGGGTATAAACCCGATTCTATATGATGTGTGGGTGTGTGAATATTGCGGATATGCAGCTCAGGGAGAAAGGTTTGAAGAACTTTCCGACGAGGAAGCTAAGAAAGTCATGAAAAACATTTCGCCCTATTGGAAAAGCAGAAAGTTTTGTGGGGAGAGAAATGTCGAAAGTGCAATGGAGACCTTTAAGCTGGCACTGTACAATCTTCAGATGATTAATGCAAAAGCCAGTGACCTGGCAAAGGTTTGCATTAGAATTGCCTGGCTTTATAGATTAAATAGTGATGAAAAAGAAAATGAGTTTTTAAAACATGCCTTGAGATTTTATAATGAAGCATATGATAAGGAAACCTTTCCTATAAATAAGCTTGATGAGTCTACATGCATGTATTTAATGGCAGAGCTAAACAGAAGAATTGGTGATCTTGAGAGTGCAACTATATGGTTTAATAAGCTCATGAGCTCACCTGCTGCAAAAGCAAACAAGGTCCTTATTGAGATGGCAAGAGAACAGTATCATTTGGTAAGGCAACAGAGGGAAAAGAATAAAAAGGCTATTTAAAAATTTGTTTCTTGAAAAAGAATAAAATTAGCTCTTAATATGAGCTATTTTTTATACTATTCTTCTTAAAAAGTTTGTTGTTTTTTAACAAATTTTTTGGAAGATATAGTTCATCTGTTAATCGCAGAGGAACCTACTACTTTGATTGCAGCTTCCGCTGCGATATGTTATTATAAAATATGATTTTGTTATTGGACAGTTTTATTAAATCAGTGTGGAGGCAATATGGAAATAGGAAAAATTCCGAATACTGTTTTAAAAGAGGTTATTCTTGATAAAATAAAGGGCAACAGAAAAGAAATACTTGTAAGGCCTAAAGTGGGTGAAGATTGTTGTGCAGTTGATTTTGGGGATAATGTGTGTGTGTTGTCATCAGACCCGATAACTGGTGCAATAAACGAAGTGGGACGTTTAGCTGTACATATTTCATGTAATGATGTTGCATCATGTGGTGCAGAGCCTCTAGGATTGCTTGTTACTATTCTTGTGCCCCCCAGGGCGACAGAAAAGGAACTTGAGTTGATAATGACTCAGATATGTGATACTGCTAATTCTCTGAATGTAGATATAATTGGAGGACACACCGAGGTTACCAGTGCTGTCAACCGTTTTGTAATAATTACTACTGCTGTGGGGAATGTATTAAAGGACAAGTTGGTAACAACATCAGGTGCTCAAGCAGGTGATGATATCATTATTACCAAATATGCCGGTATTGAAGGAACTGCAATTATTGCACATGATAAAGAGGAAGAACTCTGTAATAAAGTAGAAAAAGATGTTCTTGAAAGCTCGAAAGCTTTATTAAAAAATATTAGTGTTGTAAAGGAAGGAATCATAGCGGGAAGATTTGGGGTAAATTCAATGCATGATATAACGGAAGGAGGAGTTCTTGGTGCAATTTGGGAAGTGACAGAAGCATCCGGAAAAGGGGCATTGGTTTACAGTAACCGGATACCTGTCAAGGAGGAAACTCTTAAGCTTTGTAGAATCTATAATATTGATCCCTTAAAACTTATTTCAAGCGGTTGTATGATTATTACCTGTAAGAATGGAAGAGAAGTGGTAAGACAATTGGAAAGTGAAGGAGTAAAGGCTACTATAATCGGACAGATAACCGATACCTCAGAAAAAATACTGGTGTCGGAAGCTGGACATATTGCTATAACTGAGCCTTTATCAGATGAGTTGTATAAAGTGGTTGGATAGAAATAATTAAACAAGAGGGGGTTTTACTATTAAGATTTTAGAGAAATTGACAAAACAAATAGAATTTTCCAAAACTGAAGAACAGCAGATTGATTCCATTTCTTATATCTTGTTAATTATGGTAGTTGCCGTATTGCCTCTAATTATAATTCCAAAGGTGATAAACACTCCTGTAAACACATGGTATTTCCTGGACCTTACCGGATATTATAAGCTGGTGTTTTTGCTTGTTATATCAATGTTTATGATTACAATAATGGGTTTTAAGGCTTTAGCAAGAAAGCAACACATAAAGCTAAGTTTGCCGCTTGTGCTTTTTAATTTATGGATATTAATTTCGCTTTTTTTTGCACAGGATCCTGCAATTGCTTTTACAGGTTATCCAATGAGATGGCAAGGTCTTTTGGCATATTTTTGTTATGGTGTTGTTTTTACATTTACGGCTAATATGGTAAAACCAAAATATCTGAATAAAATTATTGTTGCTTTATTTATTCCTGTTTTTATATGTTCCATTCATTCCGTATTAAATTATTATGGGTATGAACCGTTAAATCCAGTTTTGAAATATTTCTACGATGCCCAAATAGTTCCGGATATTTCACGAAGTACACTAGGTAATAGAAATACTGCAGGTACTTTTTTTGCATTTCCTACCATCATTGCATTTATAATGTTTTTAAGAAATAAAGGTACTCGTAAAAATGTATTTTACTATGCAGCATCAGTTTTTTCTTTTATAGGACTGTTAGTTTCCCTAACTCGTGTTGCATGGATGGGAACTATAGGTGCTATGGTATTTAGTATCTGGTTTTTCAGAAAGGATATTAAAAAGTACGTAAAGAAATTAGCAATAGTTGCTGTTACTTTTGTTATTGTCTTATTAGTTCTGGATTTTACAGGAAGTGGACAAATAATCGGTCGCTACTATTCAATGAAAAGTCAGTTTGAAAAGGCAGGTAGCGGAGATGTTGGACAGTTAGGAAGTTCAAGGTTCTATATATATGGAAGGGCACTACAGGAGATCTCAAAAAATCCTATCGTAGGGGTGGGTCCTGACTGTTTTGCTTTCGTTACGATTTTAGAACAAGAAGATTACGAGCAGCACCCTGATTTAAAAGGTGTTGGGTATTTTGACAAGGTTCATAGTGAATATTTGGAATATGCTGCAACGATGGGCATTCCGGCACTTATATTTTATCTGTGGTTTATACTTTCAATTTTTATACCGTGGTTAAGGAAAAAAGGCGATATGAAACCTGAGATGCTTGCGGTTTTTCTGGGTTTGTCTGCTTACCTTATGCAAGCGGCTTTCAATTTTGGTGCTATTAGTGTTATGCCAATATTTTTTGTCTTGCTTGGACTGCTTAAAAATGGTTTAAAAAATGAAGTCGAAGATAAAATTACTGCAGAAGCAAATAGTGAAGAGAATATTGTTGATACTGATTGTGTTGAGCTGTCAGATGGCGATGCACAAGACAAATGCTCATTGACATAAGTTTTATTTATTATTATAATCCTAATGTTGGACTTAAATTGAATGCGATAAAGAAATCGTGCTTTAATTTGTCCTTGCAAAATCATTTTTACAATTTATACAGATAAACATTAATTGCTTTAATATAATAGGAGGTTTTTTCATGTATAGTTTAGAGAAAGTGCATAAATTTGATCCCGAGGTTGCAAGTGCCATAAAGGATGAAATTTATCGTCAGGGAAACAAAATTGAGTTGATTGCATCAGAAAACTTTGTTAGTGATGCAGTTATTGAAGCTATGGGAACTCCCTTGACAAATAAGTATGCCGAAGGATATCCGGGGAAGAGATATTATGGAGGATGCGAATTCGTAGATGTTGTTGAAAATCTTGCTATCGAAAGAGCTAAGAAAATTTTTGGTGTTGAACATGTAAATGTTCAACCTCATTCAGGTGCTCAGGCTAATATGGCTGTTTTCTTTGCAGTGTTAAATCCGGGGGATACAGTACTTGGTATGGATCTTGCACATGGAGGACATTTAAGTCATGGAAGCCCTGTCAATATGTCCGGAAAGTATTTTAATATTGTATCCTATGGTGTAAACAAGGACACCTTTAGAATTGATTATGAAGAAGTTAGAAAAATCGCTAACGAGTGTAAGCCTAAAATGATTATTGCAGGAGCGAGTGCATATCCTAGAACCTTGGACTTTAAGGCGTTCAGGGAGATTGCTGATGAAGTTGGAGCATACCTGATGGTGGATATAGCACATATAGCCGGACTTGTTGCGGCAGGCTTACATCCAAGTCCCGTACCTTATGCTCATTTTGTCACTACTACAACTCATAAGACTTTAAGAGGTCCTAGAGGCGGTATGATCATGTGTAGCAATGAGTTTGCGAAAGCTGTTGATAAAGCTGTATTTCCGGGCATTCAAGGTGGTCCTCTTATGCATGTGATTGCGGCAAAGGCTGTTAGCTTTAAAGAAGTTATGACGGATGAGTTTAAGGAATATCAAACCCAGATAATTAAGAATGCCAGCGTGTTGGCAAATGCTATGGTTGAAAAGGGCTTAAATATTGTTTCCGGAGGTACGGACAACCATCTGATGCTTCTGGATTTGAGAAACAAAGGTGTTACTGGGAAGGAAGCACAATTTATGCTTGATGAAGTTAATATCACAGTAAACAAGAACGGTATTCCTTTTGATACTCAAAGTCCTTTCATTACAAGCGGTGTCAGAATAGGAACACCGGCTGTTACGGCAAGAGGTATGAAGGAAAATGACATGTTGGAAATTGCAGACCTTATAAATCTTACAATAACTGATTTTGAAAACTCCAAGCAAACAATTATTGACAGGGTAAAAGTATTGTGTGATAAATATCCTTTGTACAGATAAATAACCGAAGGCTTTAAAGGGCATCCATCAAGGGTGCTCTTTTTATGTGTTTAGAAAAGCTTGAATACATACCCCATAAAAGTAATATGTGTTACGAATTATATAGTAAGGTGATCTAAAATGTAAGTTCCTACTCCAGATAACGAAAAAAACTTGATTTGATAATTTTTCAAAATGCGAGAATTTCGCGATTTATATAATCTAAAAATCTAATATAGGACTGGATAGATATAGAAATATATGTTATAATATGCTTGTATCTTAGTTTGTTCTACGTTAATTGCATAATAACATTCGTTTCAGCAATATTCATTTCAAGATTTATTCCAAAATACGTAGCAAATCTCTTAAAAATAATATATTCCCGATTATGGCACGAAATAAAAAAGATATAAGTAAAATATAGTAGGCTTTAATAATATTCAGATAAAAAAAGATTTATTTGGGGAGGAAGAGAATATGAGACGAGGATTAGCAAGAAAATTTTGTGCTGGGTTCTTATGTTTTGCACTGCTTATCACCTGCTGTTTTATTAACGATGCAAGGTCATTGGCAGCTGAAGCAGAAGGAGGGGAGTCTAGATCAACGATAACTCCTGTTATGCGTATTAATCTTGGTGGTGATAATGTGCCAGCTTCTTCGGATGAAGTGAATTGGAAAAAAGCCATTCCAGATTCAGGACGTAATATAAGAGGAAAGGGTTTTAACGGTAAAATAGATCCTGTTTTTACAGAGTTGAACCGTTCTGGTTGGATTGCTACTGCATTTGGGTCTGATAAGTCAGACGATCCGAGTATAATGTTAGATGGCAACTTGAATACCAGATGGGCAGGCGGCACTAAGATGGCTCCGAATCAATGGATAGAAATTGATATGAAATCTCCCAAAACAATAAGCAGAATTATTATGGACTCAGGCTCATCTAATATGGACTTTGCCAGAGAATATGATGTATATGTATCAGAAAAAAAGGATGATTGGGGCTCTCCTGTTGCTAGCGGAAAAGGTTATTGTGCTGAAATTGTGGTGGATTTTACAGAGAAGATTGGCCAGTACATAAGGGTTGTCCAAAAAGGAAGTGATGATGAGAAGTGGTGGAGTATACATGAGTTTAAAGTATACGGTCAGGCAGATGGCACCTCACCAGTCACAATAACACCTGCATCAATTATAAAAGCACCGGTATCAGATGAATTAAAAACGGTTCTTGGAACATCAGTAAGAGGCAAGAACTTAGAAATGACTATTGATGTTAAGGATGTTTCTGTTTACAAAGTTATACTGCATACAATAGAAAATGAAAGTAAGGGTAAGCGTGTATTTGACGTAAATATACAGGGAGGCAAGGTGGATACAATAGCCTCTGGCGACGTAGGAGAATATATTGAAGGTGGACCGTATACCGTAAAAGCTGTCGGTGAAAATCCTAAAATAGAAATTAAGTGCATAGCGTCAAAAGATAATGTCAGTGTTTCGGGAATAGAAGTATATAAAGTAACCTACAAGACACCTTTTACAGACAAGGATACATCCGGAAACGAGCTTATAAATATAAATAAGTGGTATTATATACCGGTAATGGAGCTTTGGTCAAGAGGCATTATAAGCGGATACACAGATGGAACCTTCCGTCCAGAAGATAATATTATCGGCGAACATGTGGCTTATATGCTTTACAATGTTATGAAACTTTCGATTAACGAGAATGATCCTGATTTTGACACTAGCGTGTCAATATCAGATCTGAAACCCAATTTTTGGGGATACAACTACATAAGATCTTACTATAATTACTTCTTAAAAGAGAAGATGTCGAAAAAAATACCTGGTAAGGATGGTAAGGATAAATTGTATAGTACTGAAGAGTGGAAAGAAAACATAAAAGTGTCACGTGAAGAGTTTGCCATGGCAATGGTAGGAGCAAGAAGGCTTGATTATAATGAAGGCGGGAAAGTTTTTGTTTATGACCCGGATAGAGAACCAGAATTGTCAAAACTAAACAATTATAAAGGCAAGGGAAAAGAAGAGATTACCGATAACTTCAGATATTTTGTTGAACTAGCCCTTGAGAAGGGTCTTATGCAGGGCGTTGAAGGCGGTAAATTGAACCCTGTTCAATTTGTTACTCGTGCACAGGCAGCACAATTTATATTTAATGCACTTAATTTGACAGAAAACAATTTCATAAAACCAGATAAAGATTATATTCCTGCACCAAGAATAACCAAGCAGACTAGACCTATATATGTTGGTATACTGATTTTACCGGCAGCAATTGAAGGTACAGACAGAGAAGATCCTAACCCGGATTTTACCATCATGGAGCTTTTAGACAGAAACATAAACAAGCCAATGGATTGGGATTTAGTCAATCCTCATCCACCAGCATTTGATAAAAGTGAATTTGAAGGCTTGCTGGAAGCCCCTTATACAAATTTAAAAAAAGAAGAGTTTAATAGTATTAGTAGTTTGGAAGAGCTTGCAAAAGCTCAGACAGATCTTGAAGCTGATATCCATCGCAATGGAGTTACTGGAGACCCTAAAAATAGAAATAAGTCTAAATTCTTCAAATACTGGGAAGTGGATATACAAGACGAAAGCCTCAAATCTGAAACAATAGCTAAAAATTATGATATATTGTTCCAGACTTCTCATGGTAGTATAGAGTATAGTGATTATGTTGAAGATAAAGTTTGGGAATTTCTTGCTAATGGTGGGCAATTATGGTGGGAAAACTGCTCAGGTCTTAAAATAAAATCGGATATTTTTTCGGATCCTGATGAACGGGATAAAACTGATAATCCTGAAAAGCTTGAATTTAAAGATATAAGACCAGGTAGTAATATAAAGTTTCCACAGGTTGCACAGAAAACTGATGGAGAGGTTCATCCTCTGCTCGATAGTATATATACAATAAGTCAAACAACATCAACAAGAGTATCATCACCAGGTTATAGTGACAAAAGTTCTCCATACTATACAGAACTCTCCATGCTTGGTGATACAGAGGAGTGGGCAAATGACGACAACAGGTATTTAGAAGGTATTGCAGAATCTGATACTATAGTTTTGAATTTGCTTACTTATCCAGGTACAGCTAAAGAGAAAAGTTTACCTAGTTGTATAGTAAGGGAAATAAATAATTTAGCTTATAGAAAACCAAATGGAAGAATTGTTGCTACTTCCAGTGACTTAGGCTGTGCTATATCAAAAAATCTTGATCGGACACATGGAAAGGCTGTCGAAGATTACAAATTCTGCTATAATCTTTTTGGGTGGATGTCAAAAGTAGCTGTTAATTTTGATGATACGGATGCTAATTCATGGGATGGAACTGATTATTTTACGGTTAAAGCAAATGTAATTAACTATGGTGCAAGAGCACAAATCTATAATTTAACTCCAACCTTGTCAAAAGAATGGGAAATAGTACCACTTAGCAAAGAGGATAGAAAGAAATATGGAGAATGTCCGTGGGTAGTAGAACAAGATGACAACGGATATCCTTCAAAAATTAAGTTGGAATCAAATGTTGTAGCAGAAATAGACTATAATTTAAAAGTCACACGGTGGACTGTCAATGCATTTGACTTTGCATTAAAAGCCGATGAAGCAGGAGTGTTAAACTCCAGAGATTATGATGAAGATACGTTTACCCTTATAGCAGAAAAGGTGCAAAAACCTGAAATTGTAGTTGGAGAACCTACATTTAATTGTACAAAGCCTAATATCGGATATGATTTCAGCGTAAATATTTTGTCTCCATTTGATACTTCTGAAGGGATGGAAGTGTCATCACTACCGGCTAATTATGAACTGAGTATTAAGATAGAAGACCATGAGGGTAATGATGTAAATATTGAATCTATACTTGATTCAATATATTTTGACAAATCAATTGCACCTGATGATGACCTGGATTATACATGGGATACTACTGATCCAAATGTACTCAAGATTAAAGTTGATGAGGTTGCTTTTGAAAATTCAAGTCAAAAGCTGAAATTTAAAATAACGCTTGAGAATCTTATAAATAAAAACTATACGGTTATTGCAGAGTATAATACATTTGACCCGGTTACACTGGCAAAAAGATCAGATTCTGATCCATCCGACGAACAATTGCCTCTTGGTAAAGTGTATGAAGGTATAGAATTGAGCTATAAATTAGTAAAAATAAATGATAACAAGACACGCACGATTGATGTATTCTTTGAAATACCGCAATATACAGATGAGGAAAATGGTGGAAGAAGTTATATTGAGATTTATGAAAACAAAATGGCTAAAACAGTGAAGAAAGGAGATCCTTACAAAGGGAGTGTGATTAAGTTTGATATACTGGCAGAAGAAGCTTCCCTGGTTTCTGATAAAAACCTCATCGGATTAGATTCAGATGTTGTAAAGATACCGATGATTATAGAAGAACACAAGAGCGAAAATGGAAAAATAAAAGTTAAGCTCACGATTAATGCTCCTTTCTACGGTGATATTAATGTAAGAGTTACAACAAGGAGTAAAGTTCTCGATGATGCTATCAGCAGTGATGATATAGTGATTTATGGGGTAGATATTCAATAAGGTAGTTAAACACCCTCTGAAGCTAAGATAAAAAGTTTCAGAGGGTGTTTTTTTCTTTAAATTTAAGTTTATAATTTGAATAATAAATACATGTATAAAGTGTACCGGACTATTCCTAGATTCTCTCTGGTAGCTTTCAGTACTGGCTGGAAAAAGCTTAGAACCTTATTGAAATCGCTTTGCGAAAGCTCTTTTTTTGTGTAGCGTGCATCAACAAATATTTTGGCTATTTCCTGTAGTTTATAGGGGAAGAACCTTCCTATGTTGTCAAGCCTTACTGCGTGTTCCATAGGTGTTTCTCCGCCTACAAAATCTGCTTTCTGGTACACTAAATATTTCATAAAGTAATTGTATAATTCAAGTACACCTTCCCTTGGTGGAAGTTTGGTTATGTTGGAAATTACTTTCTTTCTTCTTAAGATATTGGCCAATACTATCAAGAAGAGCACTAATATTATTGAAAGAATTGCTGCAAGAATTACTAAAAGTTTAGTGTAATCGGCTTTAGTATTTGTTGTTTGCTGATTTGGCAAGTTATTATTAGAAGGACTATTGGTATTTACAGGTGTAGTATATCCAGAGGGTTGTGCAGTCCGAGTACTCTGAGGGAACTGGGCATGTTGGTACAGATTGCCACTAAATGAGGAGGTTGGTTCAAACTGAATCCAGCCGACACCTTCAAAATATACCTCAACCCAGGCATGAGCCTGCTCGTTTGTGACTTCATAAAGATCATTTTTTATCGGCTGGTTGGGAAGAAGATAGCCTTCTACATATCTTGAAGGTATTCCAATGCACCTCGTTAGAATAGACATAGCTGTTGCATAATAAGTGCAGTATCCCTCCTTATTATCAAAAAGGAAGTAGTCCACAAAATCACGATCTTTAGGAAGATTACCCGGCGTATAACTGTACGTATAGTTTCTTGAAAGATACTGTTCAATTGCCTTTACTTTATCGTAGTTGTTATGTTCATTCTTGGTTATTGAAACTGCTAGATCTTTCACCCTGTCAGGCACTGTTTGAGGTATATTAAGATATCTTGAATATGTTGTTTTGGAATTTTCTGATAATTGTTTTAGAGTCATTATTCTTTCAAACAGATTTTGAGAATTTTCGTAATTTTGCAGCATTTCAATATCAATAAAGCATTGGGTAATGATGTTGTTTTTAAAATTTTGCCTTTCATCATCAGACATGTAAAGCATTGACGAAAAGTATTCAATAAGATAACCTCTAAGATTATCCTTCATAGCTTCAAGGGTTGGAGAATAAAGAATTATTTCACGAATTTCAAGTTCATATAAATCGCTAAACACCGCATCAATATCAATATCAATATCAATATCAATATCAATATCAGTATTTACGCTACTGTGATCTTCAACAGTACTTTTCACATTATTATAAATAATTGAAATAACTTTATTAATACTGTCCTCTAAATAGCCATTGTATAAATATCTTTCGCTTAACCTCATAAACTCTTCAAAATCTTTACTGCCATAATTCATATTATATGTGTAAAAGGAATAGTTAAAGTCTTTTCCTAAAGATCTGCGTGAGAGTAAAACACCTTCAGCATTTACAAATACATCGCTATTACTAATTTTTGAGAATTTGAAATCATACGACTTAAGCGGTACGAAAATTGAGTTTGTAGTAAGGTCGAGATAGGATACACTTATTTTGTCAATTGATAAATTAAGGAAATCGTTTGCTATAACTGAGTAATTGGGTACAACAAAAGGAGTATCCGAATATGGACCTGATTGAGCTTGGTATATGTTTATGAGAAAGGAACGGCCATGCTCAAATTCGAAGGTGTCAAAGTGCATTTTGTTATTAGTATCATTAAGTTCTGAGTAGGAGATAGTAGTGTTTAGCCAGGAATTGCCGGTGTATTGATCACAAGAGCGACCTTTGAGGTATATTACCTTTGGTGAATTAACTTTTAATACTTTTGTATTATTTGGGGTTATATTTCCGCCTAATCTATTGTTGTTATCACCAAAGCTTGAAGACGATATTGAAAAATAATCCGAACCCATAAACTTTCCTGTATTGTTTGTGTAATAACCAAAGGCATAGTTTATCTTTTCATCAAGCCATTTCCATTCAATTGGTCTCTGACTGACAGGAATAAATGCTGTAAGTAAGAGAATAATTACAGAAACAGGTAAAGCGAGTAGTATAAAGCTGGACAAACTTGCAAAATCATTAGATGACTGAAAGGCTTTTTTGTTGTATACATGCAGAAAGTAATAGATCACAATAGAAACTACAAATGTATAAAATGAAATATAGGCATCAGGAGCAAAATATTTGAGTATCCATTGTGAGCAAAATATAGAAAGACCGGCAAGGAATATTACATAAAAGTTGAACTTTTTGACTGTAAAAATATATACGATCAATGAAAATATAAAACTAAAAGCCAGTGTGTATCCAAAAGTAAAGCTCTCATTAGCGGTTTCGGTACTTTGAATATAGTTGTTTAAACGGATAAAGGGCTCTGCAAAACGAAAAATCAATCCGCTGAAAAAAGAATATACAAAAAAAATAACACTGCCTGAAATAACTGTAATTACCGTTATTCTGATCATTGTTCTGTTGACAAGCAGCACGGATAAGAGTACAAGTGTTACAAGGATCATCCCTGAAACCTGAAGAGGGGTATATTTAAAAGAAAGAGTAGTTGTAAGAGGATAAACAAAACTAAAACTCATTAGAAGCATGAGAAGAAGTTTTGAAATAAAGTCAATAAGCTTTTTCAAATTCATTGTTTTTTAAGCCACCTCACATAATTTATTGGTATAATAAAATTATCTTTGTGCATGTTCAAAAACTAACTTGATATCATCATCAACATTAACTCTGTAAGGAGTCACACCTATTTCAGGTAAATCCAGCAAGATGTCGTTAACTGCACTTTCACACACTCCGGTTACATTTTCGCTAGAGACGTAAATAAGGTTTACATCATATCCTAATGCCTTTGTCTTGTATATCTCATCGTACAGGTCATAGTCAAGGTTTGATGTAAATATCAGAAGATCTGTCTTTTTCATATTGTCTCTGGTATAAATACTCAATACATCTTTAAGTTCAATTTCCTGATCAAAGCGGACTTTCGCAAGGGCATCATATATTTTTTTAAACTCCATTGTGTTTTTTGCTTCAATATCAGTAAAACCTTTGAAATGGTAAACCAGGTTAATGGGAATCCAATTGCAAAGGCAATAGTAGACTATCGCAACGGTACTTTCAATCAGCTTGTCCTCAAGTATCAGGTTTTGTTCATAACTGTAGCTGTTTTTCCTTAAGTCTAATATTAGAACACAGTTAGTTTTTGAAGTCCCTTCGAAGTTTTTAACCATGAGGTCATTCATTTTTGCCGATAGTTTCCAGTGTATCTTTTTTAAGCTGTCGCCATAGGCGTACTTTCTGGTGTCTGAAACAGTTGTAATATCTTCATATTGATTATTTAGTATAGAATGCGATTCTGATAAATAATTTGTTCTGATATAAAGACTGTCAAGTTTTACCAACTGGGGATTAACCGTTATGGTTTTGGTTATTTCCGGCTTGTACTCTATTTTAAAAATCCCTAAATAGTCCTCAAACTCAATTGTTTTAACACCAACCATGTAATCACCGCGGTATTTGCAAGTCAGATTAAACGAGTAAGTTTTTTTCTTTAGTGGAAGCAGTGAAAAGCTCTTGGTTTGAAATTGTTTTGAAAACAAGGTGTCACAACCGTAAAAGTTAATGCTTATATATGGATAAAGAAATAGATCATTGTTATATATGCTAAATTTATAGTTTATTGTATCATTCTTTACAATAATTCGTTTGTCAATTTCTTCGACGAATTTAAACCTTGCGTAAGCAATAAGTGTAAAGGCAATAGAAATAACCGGGAGCATGATAATAACGTAAAAAAGCATGTAAGGTATCTTGCCCCCAAAGAAATATATAAATATAAGAGATAAAATAAATAGTGAAGCATACAAAATTCTATTTTTTTTCATAGTTTTCCACCACTGACAATTTGACTGATTGAACAATTGACCGTATAATTTCATCCCCAGATATCTTTTTAAGTCTGGCTTCCTGTTTTAATACAATTCTGTGGGACAGCACGGGTACGGCCATGTACTTAACATCCTCAGGCAGAACATAATCTCTTGCATTATAAAAAGCCCAGGCTTGTGAAGCTCGAAACAGTGAAAGAGAGCCTCTAGGACTTGCACCGAGATTGATATCCGAATGTAGTCTTGTTTTTGACACAATTTCTACTATATAATCGTTTATTGTCCTGTCCACAAAGACTTGTTTTACTTCGTTCTGAATTGAAAGTATATCTTCACCCGAAGCAACAACCTCTAAATTGCAAAGGGGATTGGCTTGCTGAAATTTTGTTAGAATCATACTTTCTTCTTCTTTTGATGGGTATCCTATGGATACCTTCATAAAGAATCTGTCAAGTTGAGCTTCAGGGAGAGGATAGGTTCCAAGATATTCAACAGGGTTTTGGGTAGCTAAAACCATAAACGGTTTTGGAACAAAATAGGTTTCACCGTCAACAGTGACCTGTTTTTCTTCCATGACTTCAAGCAGGCTGGCCTGTGTCTTTGGAGAAGTCCTGTTTATCTCATCTGCAAGTATCATATTGCTCATGATACTGCCAGGATGAAACTCGAATTTACCTTCCTTCTGGTTATACATGGTAAATCCCGTTATATCCGACGGCAAAATGTCTGGTGTAAATTGGATTCTCTTAAACGAAGCATCAATTGACTTGGAAAGTGATGACACAAGAGTTGTTTTGCCGACACCGGGAACATCTTCTATCAGAACATGTCCATCACAAATAAGTGACATTAGTATTAATTCAATAGAATTTTTCTTTCCTATAATAACGTTTTCAATATTATTTACAATTTTTTTCAGTAGCTTTACTGAATTGTTCATAACTTGCCCCCTTATATTATAAAATAATCAGTCTATAAATCAATAGCGAATTATCCCATTTATTTGACTTAAAATAAACAAAAAAGTTCCAGATTTAAGTTGTTTTTAGTTATTCCTATGAGGGAAAGTTCGGGCTTAAATATCAAGAGATTGAAGGACACTTTTTAGTGACTCTCCTGACTTTTTAAGCAAATCAATTTCTTCATCACTTAAATCCACATTAAGTATTCTTTCAATTCCATTCCTGTTTACTACTGTAGGTACACTCAGACACACATCATCAAGCTCATATTGACCATCTAAAAGGCTTGATACAGTCAGAATAGAATTTTCATCCCTAACAATGGCTTCAACAATTCTTCTTACCGCTAGTGCAACTGCATAGTAGGTTGCTCCCTTTTTCTTTATGATCTCGTAAGCTGCGTTCTTAACATTTTGATATATTTCGTTCATAGATAAGCTATCTTTACAGCCATGACAATCTTCACAATACTTGCTCACAGGAATACCTGCTATGTTGGCAAGGCTCCAGGTGGCTACTTCTGTATCTCCATGCTCACCTAATATGTAGGCATGAACATTTCTTGGATCAATACCTGTATGATCCCCAAGGAGATATCTGAATCTGGCACTGTCAAGAACCGTACCTGAACCGATAACCTTATTCTTTGGAAATCCTGAAATTTTGTAAGTAACATATGTGAGTATGTCAACAGGATTGGTAACCACTAGAAGAATACAGTCTTTGTTATATTTTACAACTTCTCCTATAATGCTCTTGAAAACTTGAGTGTTTTTTTTGACAAGGTCAATACGGGTTTCCCCTTCCTTTTGATTGGCACCGGCAGTAATGACAACAATATCAGAACCTTTACAGTCACTGTAGTCACCGTTGTATATTTTGACAGGTCTGACAAACGGCATTCCGTGGTTCATATCCATTACTTCACCTTCAGCCTTGTCTTTGTTTATATCAATTAACACAATTTCAGACACAAGACCGCTTACCATTAATGTGTAAGCCGTTGTTGAACCAACGAAACCTGCTCCGATTACAGTTATTTTTTTGATTATTTTATCTTCCATAATTATTGTCCTCCTTTTATCATTAGTTCTATATAAATCATAAATCGTGAAAATGATTAAAACGACAATTTGAATTTTCACGATAATAAATTAAGGAAATTGAAGCTCGATGTAAAATCTTTATCGCGTTCAATGCAGTAAAAATATTGATTGCATTTATTAATCTACCAATTATTATATTATACCTCATAATGCAAAATGTAAAACAAATTACATATATTTTTGCATAAAATTATACAAACGGTGCTTTTATTTTAACGATAAAATTGATATACTATTAAAATTGAACTCTAGTACCTCATAATAGAATTTGGTATCTAGAGCATGTGAGGCTTAGAGCAGATGAAGTGCATATTTAGCATTGTGAAAGAGTAGAAATTAGTAAGGTTAAAAAGCACTGAATTGATAATTAATTTTATGAATATAGGAGAATTGTTATGAATGCTGAAATCTTAGCAGTAGGAACCGAGCTTTTAATGGGGCAGATTGCCAATACCAATGCCCAGTACATATCACAGAAACTAAATAGTATTGGTGTAAATGTATATTATCATAGTGTTGTAGGTGATAACCCTGCTAGGCTTAAATCATCTCTTGAGTTAGCTTTGAACCGGTCGGATGTTGTGATAATGACGGGAGGGTTAGGTCCTACACAGGATGATTTGACAAAGGAAACCGTTGCACAATTATTGGGCAAGAAGCTCATATTACATGATGAGAGCCTTAGAAAGATAGAAGAATATTTTAAGAGAATAAATCGTCCATTAGTAAAGAACAACATAAAGCAAGCTTATTTACCTGAAGACTCAACAGTAATAATAAATAACAATGGTACCGCTCCCGGATGCATTTTAGAAAACGAAAGCAAGCTGATTGTCATGCTTCCCGGACCTCCTTCAGAGATGAGACCTATGCTCGATGACACAGTAATACCATTTTTACAGGAAAAATCACCTGAAAAAATTGTTTCAAAATACATAAGAGTATTTGGAGTTGGGGAGTCTTTACTTGAAGAGAAAATAATAGACCTTGTAAATAATCAGACTAATGTTACGGTTGCTACTTATGCAAAAGAGGGAGAGGTAACAGTCAGAATTACTATCAAGAGCAAGGATGAAGAAAAGGCTCTCAGGGATCTTGATTGTGTAGAGAATGAAATTGTAAGAATATTAGGTGACTCGGTGTATAGTACTGAAGATAAGGAATTATATGAAGTGGCTGCACAACTGCTAATGGATAAAAAGGTGTCAATTGCCTTTGCTGAATCATGTACCGGAGGGCTCATTAGTTCGGTTATTACAGATATACCAGGCATTTCAGCTGTTTTTGACCGTGCAGTAGTATCCTACAGCTGCAATTCAAAAGTTGAGAATCTTGGTGTTAAGCAGGAAACACTTGACAAATATGGTGCTGTAAGCAGAGAGACTGCCATTGAAATGGCTGAAGGTATAAGGAGAGTATCTGGAACTGATTTGGGACTTTCGGTTACAGGAATTGCAGGACCCGATGGAGGTACAGAAGAAAAACCTGTTGGGCTTGTATACCTTGCACTAGCACATAAAACTGGAACCTATTGCAAGGTATTAAAACTCGCCGGCAAAAGAAAGAAGATAAGGAATATGACTGTGCTAAATGCCTTTGATATGATAAGAAGACTTCTTATAGATAAGCTTAATGATGAGTAGAAGCACCAGTAGTGGAGGAATTACATTTGGAAAATACACACAATAAGAAGCTGACAGGAGCTGCGGCTATTGTTATGTCTTCTATAATTTTTAGCAGGTTAACCGGCTTTTTAAGAGAAGTGCTTGTACCCAGCCTGATTGGAGTTAATGAGGTGGCCGATGCTTACAATCTCGCATTTAAGGTCACTGGTTTGATGTATGACCTTCTCGTTGGAGGTGCAATATCTGCAGCACTAATTCCAATATTGTCAGGTTATATTGCAAAAAAAGATGAAAAGAATGGATGGAAAGCAGTAGGAACTTTTATTAATGTAGTGATGGTAGCTATGGTTTTTGTATGCATGGCTGGGGTTGTGTTTGCACCCCAACTTGTAGCTTTAATGGCACAGAATAATACAAAAGTTGATATGAAATTAGCTATAGAGCTTACAAGAATATTGTTTCCTTCGGTTGCGTTTCTGATGCTGGCAGGGCTATCAAACGGTGTGTTAAACGCATACCAGAGATTTGCTGCGGCAGCTTATGGTCCAACTATTTATAATTTAGGAAGTGCACTGAGTATTTTTTGTCTTAGTAGAAGCAGATGGGGAATAAAAGGTGTTGCATACGGAGTTATGGCAAGTGCATTTGTGTATTTTGTTTTTCAGTTTTCTTTTGCAAGAATAAACTTCAAATTATATAAGCCTAAGTTTTATTTAAAGCACGAGGGCTTCATAAAACTGTTTAAGTTAGCGGTTCCTTCAATAATGTCCTCAGCAGTTGTTCAGATAAATGCTCTGATAACCTCTTCCTTTGCTCTTCAGTTTTCAGCAGGGAGCCTTACAGCACTAAATGCTGCAGACAGAACCTGGCAAATGCCTTATGGAGTTTTTGCTCAGGGAATGGGTATTGCAATGCTTCCAAGCTTATCTTCAGACCTTGCAACCGGAAAAGTTAAAGAGTATAAGGATACTCTTATGAAAGGCATAAAATCAGTGCTTCTTATGACTGTCCCGGCTGGGGTTGGATTTATAGTGTTAAGGGAACCTATCATAAGAACTATATTCAAGTTTACCAATAAGTTTGATGAAGAAGCAGTAATTATTGCCGGTAGTGTTCTCATGTTTTTTTCTATTGCCTTACTAAGTCAATCCATAGTGACCATTCTGAACAGGGCCTTTTATGCAGACAATGACACAAAAACACCTCTGTTTATCGGTATAAGCACCATAGTTCTCAATATGATATTGAGCAATATATTCTTAAAAACTACAAACCTTGGAGTAAGCGGTATGGCTCTTTCTTATTCGCTGGTAAGTGTTGTCAATGCTGTTTTGCTGCTGACAAGGTTAAACAAAAAGATGAAGGGAATTTACCTGGATAAACTATTTGTTTTCCTTTTAAAGATCCTTCCCTCATCACTAATAATGGGTATTGTGTTGTTTTTGTTGAATTTGGTTATTCCGGTAAACGTGGACTCAAAAATAATGCAGTTTATAAACCTGAGTATTGAAATATCAGTTGGAGTGGTTGTTTATTTTGCAGTAGTTTTTTTGTTAAAAGTTGAAGAGGCTAATAGTATTAAAAATTGGCTCTCAGGCAGGTTCAAAAAATAGAGCAGTATTCCCATTAATTATTGAATAAAAAATACAAAAGATGTTGACTCAAAAAAATGATTAGTGTATAATAAATTTAGAACACATGTTCGATGTTTCTTTAGGAGGATGAAAAGATGATTGAAAAGAAAAAAGCGTTGGAAATGGCATTAGGTCAGATTGAAAAGCAGTTTGGTAAGGGTGCGGTTATGAAGTTGGGTGAAAACACCCATATGAATATAGAGACCATACCTACAGGTGCTATGGGGCTTGACATTGCACTAGGTGTTGGTGGAGTTCCAAGGGGAAGAGTAGTTGAAATATTTGGACCTGAAGCTTCCGGTAAGACAACAGTTGCACTGCATATTGTAGCGGAGGCACAGAGAGCAGGTGGAGAAGCAGCATTTATTGATGCCGAGCATGCATTAGATCCTGTATATGCAAAAAAACTTGGTGTAAATATAGAAAATTTGATTGTATCTCAGCCCGATACAGGTGAGCAGGCTTTAGAGATTGCAGAGGCTTTGGTAAGAAGTGGAGCAATAGATGTAATTGTTATTGACTCTGTAGCAGCATTGGTTCCTAAAGCGGAAATAGATGGCGAAATGGGAGATGCTCACGTAGGGCTTCAAGCAAGGCTCATGTCCCAGGCATTAAGAAAATTATCCGGAGTTATAAATAAATCAAAAACAACAGCTATTTTTATAAACCAGTTGAGAGAAAAAGTAGGTATTATGTTCGGCAATCCCGAGACTACTCCAGGTGGACGAGCCCTAAAGTTTTATTCATCAGTGAGACTTGATGTCAGAAGGATTGAGGCCATCAAGCAAGGTACTGAGGTTATTGGTAACAGGACAAAAGTTAAAGTTGTTAAGAACAAGGTTGCTCCTCCTTTTAAAGAAGCTGAATTTGACATTATTTACGGAAAAGGTATATCAAAGGAAGGAAGTATCTTAGATGTTGCAGTTAACCTCGATATCGTTAATAAAAGCGGTGCATGGTTCTCTTACAATAATCAGAAGATTGGGCAGGGAAGGGAAAATGCCAAGCAATTCCTTGTCGAAAACGTTGCAATATATAATGAGCTTGAGGCAAAGATAAGAGAAAATTATAACCAGGCTTTTTTAAAAAGCATAGATGCCCATATCGAAAAAGATGATGATGAAGATATAGATTTAGAGGTTGAGGATTAATAAAATCTAGTACCAAATTAAACAGGCACCTTAGAGGTGCCTTATTTTGTGGAGATACTATTCTTCTCAAAAAGTTTTTTGAAAACTCTTATATTGAACAAAATTATTTGATTTATTTGTAAGTTTGAAGTAAAATGAAAGAAAAAACCATAATTCTTCAATATTTACAGTAGATCAAATTGTTTTATAAAGATCACGAAAATGATTATACATTGTAAAATTTGATTTTGTGATATTATATTAAGGAAATTGAAGCACGATGTAAAATCTTTATCGCGTTCAATATAGCTAAATTTATTAATAAAAAACAGGAATTAATTCTATAATATTTAGGTGGTAATTATGCTTATTACTTCGTTTGAAAAAAATAAAAAATATAAGGAGATGTTGTCGGTATTTATTGATTCTCAATATGCATTTTCAATACCGGAGGAAGATTACTTAAGGCTCGGGCTATATGACAAGAATGAAATTACTGACGAAGAATTATCTTACATAAAAAAAGAAGTGTTACTTAAAAACGCCAGATCAAAAGCTATTAAGTATGTTTCGTTCAGGCTATTAAGTGAAAAAGAACTTGTTGTGAAGCTACAATCAAAAGGGTTTGATGAGGAGATAATCAGAAATGTACTAGACGACCTTAAATCAATAGGTTATATAAATGATAAAATTTACGCTCAGAAGTTTGTTTTTGAGAGAAGCAAACTTAAGCCAAAATCAAAGAAAATGTTAAAATTTGAATTAATTAACAAAGGTATATCGGAAGATATTATAGATGAAGTATTAGACAATTTTGAATATGACGAAGTTACAATTATGGAGAGACTAATCAAAAAAAAATTCGGCAAGTATGATTTATCAGAACCACAAGTTGAGGTGAAAGTGATATCTTTTTTGCTGCATAGAGGATTTAGCCTTGAGGTGATTAAGCAGTTCCTTTACAATATAAAGCATAATAAATAAGGCAAATTTTCTATAACAGCAACTAGTGTTTTTAACATTACTAATTTCTAGTCCTTCATAATGTTAAAAATGCACTTCATCTGTCTTTGACTCGCACGCTCTAGAAGTTAATTCTGTTATGAGTCATTCGATTAAGTGGTACATATGTCTGTTATTACTGCTTTGATTGCAGCTTTTGTAGCGTTATGCTATAATATACTTGTGCTATTTTTCTCAAAAAGTTTGTTTTTTGTAGCAAACTTTTATATTAAAAGCCTTATAGTATAAGCGTTATAAGACACTTTTGGGGAATATATAGTTGAACTGTTATATTGAACGCGATAAAGATTTTACATCGCGCTTCAATTTCCTTAATACAATATCACGAAAATCAAATTTTCCAATGTATAATCATTTTCGTGATTTATATGGATAAGTGGAGGAAAATTGAAATGGAGAAAATTGCTTTTTGCGAAAACTGCTTTAAAGATGTTGAATTTGAAATTCGTAATGAAATAGTGAAAATTGATTTAGAGGATATAGCTTTTACTTATGGTGCACATGTTCCATATTGCAAAGAATGTGGAAATGAAATGAGCGTACCTGAAATAAATGATTTAAATATTATTAAGGCGTATAAAGCACAGAAAGAAGAACTAGAAAACAGGGGAATATTGGATTAAAAAATGAGAATGTAAAATCAGCTAAGATTAATATTGATTGCTTGACAGTGATGTTGCCTTCAAGGTAAAATCTAAGGGAAATGTGAATTGATAAATTAATAATGTATGATAGTATTTATTTTTATAGTATTCAATAAAGCTAAATATTTTCTGATTTAACTATCTTTATAACTATCTTCAAAACAACAATTCTTATTTGTATATAATCTTCTATACAATTTTCAATTCTGTATTTTTCGTGTATATGCACAAATTTTATCCAAAATAAGCATATAAGATGTTATAATAAAGTGAAAGCTCTATAAATTATTTTGAATCCTAAAATCACTTGAAAAATAAAACAATTATAGTAATATTAGTATTCCATCTTGTGGTGGAGTAATAATATAGAAAAATTATTATAAAGGAGAGATAGTGATGAAGAAAATTATTTCATTAGTCTGTGCAATGGTTTTAGTTCTAAGCGTGTTTTGTGTAACTTCAATCTGCACAGTCAACACAAGCTTTGCGGCTTCCGTGTATCCATACGGAATAAGCTCAGCAGCAAGTGATCAATCAGCAGCAGATCGATTGCTTGCAACAGAGTGGCAATCATGGAAAAGTACTTATGTAACTTCAAATGGAGCAGGTGGTTTTAAAAGAATACAGAGAGACGGAAGTACAAACTTTGATACTGTATCTGAAGGTTTGGGGTATGGGTTAATCCTTGCTGTGTCTTTTAATGAGCAGTCACTTTTCAATGATTTGTATGGTTATGTAAAGAAATATTTTAATGGCAATGGACTTATGGGATGGCATATTGATGCAAATGGAAATTATACCACTCATGACGGTGGTTCAGGAGCAGCAACAGATGCTGATGAAGATATAGCATTAGCCTTGGTATTTGCTCATAAAAAATGGGGATCAAATGGATCGGTAAATTATGAGATGGAAGCGAAGAAGCTTATTAGTAATATATTCAACCATATGGTAGAAAGAGGTACATATGTATTAAAGAATGGGGATGGTTGGGGTGGTTCTGATATAACTAATCCCTCTTACTATGCTCCGGCTTGGTACAGAGTTTTTGCAGAATTTACAGGAAATCAGGATTGGATAAAGGTAGCTGACAAATGTTATGAAGTTGTAAATAACATTAAGAGATATAACAATAATACCGGATTGGTTCCTGACTGGTGTTCTGCACAAGGTGCACGTGCTTCAGGTATGGGATATGATTATAGATATGACGCTGCCCGTTATGGATGGAGAACAGCAATTGATTACAGTTGGTATGGAACAGCAGCAGCAAAATCAAATTGTGATACTCTTACAAATTTCTTTAAAAGGGTAGGTATATCCCAAATAAAAGATGGATATACAATAACTGGTAATACTATAGGGCAGTGGCATACTGCAACCTTTACATCATGTGCAGCCGCAGGTGCTATGACATCAGATCTTTCTACTGCAAGATCATTTTATGATGAGTGTGTGAAGGTAAAAGATGGTGGAGATTCTCATTATTTTGGGAATTCTTTAAGAATGATGGTTTTGTTATACATAACTGGTAATTTCCCTAATTTGTTAAAAGGATCAGTTCCCGCAACTCCAACAAAAATAGTTACACCTACACCAACTCCAAACGGAAATTACGTACTTGGTGATGTTGATGGAAGCGGTAGCTTCAATTCTATAGACTTTGGATACATGAGACAGTACTTATTGGGTTCGCTTCAAAATTTCCCTGGTAGAAACGGTAATCTAGCAGCTGATGTTGATAGAAGCGGTTCAATTAATTCCCTTGACTTTGGATTGATGAGACAGGTATTATTAGGAATTAGATTTAATTTTTAATAAATAATAGTTCCCAAAAAAGCACTCCTTTATGGGGTGCTTTTTTGGTGTTAAGGAATAAATGCAAGAATAAAGCATTATTTGATTTGCTGTTATTATAAGTTAAAAATCGGTTGACACTAACATTCATTATGATGTAAAATTTGATTATAATAGTACAAAATAAAAATATAATATTACAATTATTATGTTCAAAAGCACTAGTTTCTAAATAAAGGCTGCTCTTCTTTAATAATAATAAAAGAAAACAGGTTGATAAGTGATTATCAACTTGTTTTCTTTATTTTCTTTAATTGAGGTGCGTGTAAAATAGGTTTAGCCTATTAAAAATTATCCTTAATTAGTTTTTCAATTGTGTTCACATCCTTATGAACACTTAAGGGCCTGTTTGCTGGTCCCTCAACAACATCTCCTTTATAAGTGAATCTTGAAGCATGGCAAGGACAATCCCAGGTTTTTTCCGCTGAGTTCCAGCTTAGCTCACACCCCATATGTGTGCATGTAGCATCCACTATATGTAGTGTTCCCTGTTCATCCCTGTAAGCCCCAGCTTTTTGTCCGTTTACTTCAATAATTTTTCCTTCCCCCGGCTTTATATTTTCATGTATAGGCGCAGAAGTTAGTTTTCCTTCTATCAGTTCTTTAGCCACATTGAAGTTTTCAACAACAAAGTTTTTAGCCGATGAAGCTATTGTATGTCTTGATGGGTTATAAACATCCTGCCATGGGCTGTTTCCCTTTGTAATCAAATCGCTTAATATCATAGCCGATGCTATACTGTTGGTCATACCCCATTTTCCATAACCTGTAGTAATATACATATTGGGTGTTTTTGAGGTAAAATGGCCTACATAAGGCAGTTTGTCCAAAGTCATGCAATCCTGGGTAGACCAGCGATACGGGATGTCTTCTACAGTAAATATTTGGTTGAAAAATTCGATTAGTGCATTATAGTGTAAAACAGTGTCCTCACCCTGTCCGGTTTTATGGTGGTCACCTCCGACAAGTATTAATTCACCTAACTCAGATATTTGACTTCGGAGTGAGCGTGTAGGTTCTTCAAGATTAATATACATTCCACCAGGATATTTTTCTTTGGCCTTAATTGCAACAACATATGAACGTTCAGAGTATATCCTGCTGAAATATAATCCGTGTTTGTTATAGAATGGGTAATGAGAGGCAATTATTACTTTGGATGCGGTAACTTTATTGCCCTTATTTGTTACCAAAACATAATTCTCTGCCTCTTCAATATCTACAACTCTGGTTTGTTCATATATTTGAATGCCATCATCTGATATTTTTTTTGCTAGAGAAATTAGAAACTTACGTGGATGAAATTGGGCTTGGTTATCAAAACGTATTGCTGCTTTGATAGGGAGTGAAAATGGTATTTTATCAACATATTCTGCTTTTATACCTAGTGCTGACGCAGCATTGACTTCATCACTTATTTTTTTCACGTACTTACTATCCTGTGTATAAGCATAGGCCGACTGGGGGACAAAATCACAATCAATATTATTCTCAATGGCTATCTGTTCAATCATGCGTATAGCTGATTCATTAGCATCGGCGTATTGTTTTGCAAATTCTTCACCCATTTGGCTTTTTATCTTGCTGTAAATCAATTCATGTTGTGAGGTTATTTTTGCAGTAGTATGCCCGGTTGTGCCCTGTAGAATGTGATCGGCTTCAAGTATTGTTGCCTTAACTCCGTGCTTGTTAAGAAAATATGCTGTTGCGATACCGGAAATTCCACCACCAATTATAGCGACATCTACTTTTAAATCGTTATTTAGTACCGGATACTCCTCTTGCTGTGTGGAAGCCATCCAATAAGATTGAGGAGGCTTATTAAACCTCTTTTGATCATCTGTATTCATCTATAGCTTTCTCCTTTAAAATAGAATACGAATATAAAATTTACTTTATATTTTTTACTTAATAGAAGTAATTATTCCATTTGTATAAATCGTGAAAAGGATTTTACAAGGTTAAAATAAAAATAATATAAATTGGTTGCTGTTTTTCTAATTATATTATAAAATGCATATGCTATAGATGAAAAACTTTAAAACTAAAATTAAAGGACGTTTTTCATCTAAATTAGATAACGTTTGGGTGCAATGTAGATTTAACTTTAATGTACGTTATCTATATTACTAAAGTGGATTTAGGCAGCCTATTCTTGAAATGGAGGGGAGAAATTGGACTTAATAACTATAATATTAACAGCTATAGGCTTAGCTATGGATGCTTTTGCGGTTTCCATTTCGTGCGGGCTTGCAGGTGCAAAAAACACATCACGCAATGCGCTTAATGCAGGAGTTGCATTTGGACTTTTTCAAGGCGGTATGACGGCAATTGGTTGGTTGGCAGGCTGTACATTCAGGGCATGGATTGAAAATATAGATCATTGGGTTGCTTTTGGATTGCTAGGAATTATAGGATCTAAAATGATATGGGAAGCTATCGAAGAATCAAATGAGTGCATTGCACTTACAAGTTACAAAGTTCTCATTACTTTGGCAATTGCTACGAGTATAGATGCTCTTGCAGTAGGCATTAGCTTTTCAGCACTTAAAATGGATATAATCTTACCGGCAGTCATGATTGGCCTTATAACTTTTATACTATCGTTTTTTGGTGTATTCTTAGGAAAAATGATTGGATGCAACACAAAATTTAAAAAATACATAGATATATTCGGAGGCTTAATTCTGATAGGCATAGGCTCGAAAATTTTACTTGAGCACGTTTTGTGATAAAGCTGAAATTTCTAAGTTTTTAGTACTGTTTCAATTTAAGAACAGAGTGTTTTAGGAATTTTAATTACATTATAACCCGTAGAAAATCTTATTGGATTTGCGGGTTTTTTAATAATAAAAAACCATGTCTCAATATATATAATTTTATGTTAATGTGAAGATTAACATGCAACGTGTGTAAAAATGGGATATAAGAAATAATAATGTTAATATTAATAATCTTTTCAATTAAATGTTTATATATTATATCGGCTGGGAATGTATAAAAAAGGAATGGTTTAGGGTGGTGAGTTATTAATGTATAAGGTTATGATTGATCCAGGCCACGGTGGAAAAGATAGGGCAAATAAGGGACCTACAGGGTACGTTGAGGCTGACGGTGTTTTGGATATATCACTTAGGATTAGGGATGAATTGCTTGCTACAGGTGGATTTGAAGTAAAACTCACAAGGGAAACCGATGTTTCCGTAGGCGTAAGAGCACGTGGACAAATGGCTGCCTCCTGGGGGGCAGATATGTTTATATCTCAACACACAAATGCCTCCGGATTAGCTAAGAATACAACAATTAGAGGTACGGAGGTTTATAGCAGTGTAGATTTGAATGATGATGCTCTTGCAGCAAAAATGTCAAAGGCTATAGCCGAAGCTATTGGAACGATAGACCGCGGAGCTAAAAAGCGTGAAAGCAACAAATATGAGGGAGAAGACTTTTATGGAGTGATTGATTCAGCTCAGGATGGAGGAGTACCGCATGTTCTTTTGATAGAGAATGCTTTTCATGATAATGAAGAAGATGAGGCATTGTTAAAAGATCCTGCAATGAGGGCTGCTATTGCCAAGGCACAGGCTAAAGTAATTTCTGAATTCTTTGGAGTACCGGGTAAGGGGGAGAGTGAATTGAACTGGAAGCAAAAAATTGTTGAGGAGGCTTTTGGGTTAGGCCTTATAAATAATAAAGAATGGATAGGTAAGGCAGAGGAAACTTCTACAATATGGTTTGTTTGTGCAGTAGCCATAAATTTATATAAAAAATTAAAGGAAAATTAGCTATAATAAAATGAAGCAATCGGTTATTGGAGATAACTTGCGGATAAAAAACAATCTGCTTTTGATAAAGCTTAATCAAAAGCAGATTGTTTTTGGTGCGAGAGAAGGGATTTGAACCCTCACAACCTTGCGATCACTAGAACCTGAATCTAGCGCGTCTGCCAGTTCCGCCACCCTCGCATATTTTTTGACTAGATTATTTTACTAGAAAATCTCACATATTTCAAGTGGTAAAATATATATTTTTTAATTTTTTATTAAATTCTTATTAAATTTACTAGGAATTTTAAAAAAAATATGTTAATATTTAACCGTTATAAGTATAAAAGTTCCATTTTAAAGGTTCAAATAGAAAGGCTAGTGCCTCGTAACAGAATTAATTTCTAGAGAGTGCGAGGCACAAACAGATGAAGTGCATTTTTAACATTATAAAAGACTAGAAATTAGTAATGTTAAAAAGCACTAGAGTAATTTTAGAGAGAGAACATGGGCAAAAATATAAATTGGGGAGGGTATGAAGTTGAGAATGGTGAGCCTTGCTAATGACAGGGTTTTAAATCGTGTCATAGATATTTTTGAGAGATGTTCAGAACAGGTTGGAGTTGGAATTATCAGTATAGTGCTTTATGGATCAAGGGCTAGAGGGGATTATAGTTCACAGAGTGACTATGAATTTTTGATTCTTGTTGAAGAAAATACAGCACTGGAGAAATTTATATTACTAAATGACACGTTAAAGTATGAACTTTTGATACAGAAATGTATGAATGTAAAAACCTTATTGTATACATCGGAAATTTTTGAAGAAATTCTTTATAGAGACAAGCTGGTTGGGACTTTTTTGTATATGATTTGCAGGGATAATATACCTTTGTACGACAGGAAAGGTACATTTATGTCTATTAAAGAACGTTTGACAAATATTAATAACAATAGAAAGAGTGAAGAAGTATTTTTAGAGCAATGCGTTGATTTTTCCAGACAAATGGGCTCTGAAAAGTGGGAACGCAAGTGGGATAGAACACTCTTGCAGGTCAGATACCAAAAGAGAAGAAGAAGTGCATATTGATGCAACAACAACTGCAATATGTGTTATAGTATAGAAATTCATAATATAGGCTATATTCAATATTAATAGTTAGTGCTTTTGAACATAATTCATTTCTAGAAATGAATTATGCAAAATGCACAAATGAATACATTATGAATTGTGTAGGGATAATGAAAAAACAACACTTAATTCTTTTATTTTGAAAACATTATCAAATCAAGTTTTTTCTTTATCCAGAGCAGGAACTTATATTTTAGACGTACCGTATCAGAAAAATTATATTCTCTTATAATTTTTTTTTGCCATATAATAATACAGAAGATAAAAATTAGGAGGAAACTGCTTTGAATAGAAAGTTGATTGAATTTAAAGAAAGCATAAAAGAGAAAAAGGTAGCTGTCCTAGGTATTGGTGTCAGCCATATACCGTTGATCAAATATTTGGCTGGTATTGGAGTTGATGTTACAGCATTTGATAAATCAGATGAAGGTAAACTTAAAGAAGTATTTGATGATTTTTGTGGATTGGACATAAAGTATAGTATTGGTGAAGATTACTTAAAGAATTTAAAAGGATTTGATGTGGTTTTTAAAACTCCTGGTATGAGATTTGACGTACCTGAAATATTGGAAGCACAAAGAAGAGGAGCACAAATAACTTCAGAAATGGAAGTCTTTTTTGAGTTGTGCCCGGCACAAATATTTGCAGTAACCGGTAGTGACGGTAAGACAACTACTACAACTCTGATATATAATATGCTCAAAGAGCAGGGCTACAGTTGCTGGCTTGGTGGGAATATTGGGACACCCTTGCTAGACAGAATTGATGAGATAAACGAAACTGACAAGGTGATATTGGAGCTTAGTAGCTTCCAACTTCATACTATGACCTTAAGTCCTAAGGTTGCTGTTGTAACAAATCTTGCTCCAAATCATCTGGATATGCACAAATCAATGGAGGAGTACGTTGAAGCCAAGAAAAATATATTCTTGCACCAATTACCGGGAGATAAAGTGATTTTGAATTTTGATAATGATATAACACGCGAGTTTTCTAAGGAAACAGAAGGCAATGTTGTGTATTTCAGCAGAGTAAACAAGATTGATTCTGGAGCAACAATCAACGGGGAAATGCTTGTATATAGTGATGGAAATGGTGTAAGAGAAATTGTAAATATTTCTGATATAGTTATTCCCGGAGTACATAATATTGAGAACTATCTGGCTGCTATAGCCGCTGTAATTGATTACGTAGGTGTTGATATAATAAAAAGAGTAGCTACTACTTTCAAAGGGGTCGAGCACAGAATAGAACTTGTAAGGGAACTCGATGGAATTAAATTTTATAACGATTCTATTGCCAGCAGCCCTTCAAGAACAATTGCAGGTCTAAACTCTTTCAAACAAAAGGTTATCCTTATCGCAGGAGGCTATGACAAAAAGATACCTTACGATGTAATGGGTGAAGTCATTGCAAACAAAGTAAAATGCCTTGTGCTTATAGGTCAAACTGCTCCTAAAATTGAAAAAGCGTTATTGGATGAAGCCCAAAAAACGGGGAATGGAAAGGATGTAACCATTATTAAGTGTAATACTATGAAAGAGGCAGTTGAAAAGTCATATAAATTTGCAAAGTCGGGGGATATAATAACTTTGTCGCCAGCAAGTGCAAGTTTTGACATGTTTAAAAACTTTGAGGAAAGAGGAAAGCAGTTTAAGGAATTTGTAAATGACCTTTAGGCGTACCTTGGAATTAAGGTTTAAATAAAAAAAGATAGACTTTGAAAGTCTATCTTTTTTTGGTGGGAGGAGATGGATTCGAACCATCGAAGTCAGAGACAACAGATTTACAGTCTGCCCCCTTTGGCCACTCGGGAACCCTCCCGTATTAAATTGGTGCCCAGAGCCGGAATCGAACCAGCGACACGAGGATTTTCAGTCCTCTGCTCTACCGACTGAGCTATCTGGGCGTCTTACAAGTTGCTTTGGTGGGCCTTCAGGGACTCGAACCCCGGACCAACCGGTTATGAGCCGGTTGCTCTAACCAACTGAGCTAAAGGCCCTTGCAAAGACGACAAGTGATAGTATAAATGAAAAGTCATATTTAGTCAAGAGTATTTTTAAAGAATAATTAAATAAATTTTAAGCCTTTAATTGCAAAAGTAAAATCCACCAAATTCTTCAATGAAAAATGGGAATTTTTAAATATAAGCATGCTTTAGGGATTATATACAATTCCAAAGCCAATATTTGCATATCAGTATACACTTATTATATAATTGACAATGAAGTAATCTGTTTTAAAGCTTAAAAAAAGTTTACTAAAAAATATGTTTTTTGAACAATACTAAGGGATAATGAAAAAATATCTTTTTATTTGCTTAACATAGCAATTAGCATTAACTCGGATTTTTTCATTATCCAAAGCAGGAACTTATATTTAATCATGATTAAGTAAGTACAAAAAAGTCATAGTTTATGAGGTGAAAAATGGACTACATAGGAGTTTTAAAAGATCTTAGCTCTTTTACCGGGGTATCGGGCAGAGAAGAAGGGATATCTGACTATATTGCGGGGTTTTTTAGGAAACACTGTAATAATGTTGAGATAGATAAGTTTTATAATGTCATTGGATATAAAAAGGGCTCTGGTGAAGCTGGAAAAAAGATTATGATTATGGCTCACCATGATGAGATTGGCTTGATGGTTAAAAGCATTGATGAAAACGGCTTTGTAAAGTTTACCAATATTGGAGGGGTAGACAGTAAGATACTTCTTGCACAAGAGGTTGTTCTACATGGAAGAAAAGAAATTTATGGAGTTGTTGGAGCTAAGCCGCCTCATCTTTTAAAGCCGGAGGAGGCAAAAAAGGCAGTTAAAATGGATGATTTATACATTGATACAGGCTTTAATAAGGAGAGTATATCAAAATTCGTTTCAATAGGGGATATTATAACACTAAAAACATATCCTTTTGAGTTGAAGGGTAACAAACTAAGTTCAAAATGCCTTGATAACAGGGCAGGAGTGGCTGTACTGCTTGATATTATGGAACAGCTCCTTAAACTTAAACACCATGATGATGTGGTATTTGTTGCTACTTCACAGGAAGAATTGGGGCTCAGTGGTGCGAAGATAGCCGCTTATAATATAAGTCCTGATCTTGCAATTGTTGTTGATGCGTGTCATGGAGACATACCGGATGCACCAAAAGATGAAACATATCCTTTAGGTAAGGGACCGGCAATTGCAATTGGACCTAATCTACACAGGTTAAATACAAAAAAAATAATTGACCTCGCAAAGGAAGAAAATATACCTCACCAGATTGATGTAGAACCGGGGAATACAGGGACAGAAGCCTGGGCAACGCAAGTTTCAAGAAATGGAATTCCTACCTTGCTGGTGTCTGTGCCTTTAAAGTACATGCATACGACAATTGAGACAATAAATATTAATGATATCAAGAATGCCGGAAAACTGATTTCAAGGTTTGTTTCGGAGGGTATTTTGTAATAGAATTGCTGTAAGCAATACCTGGGTTTATTAATTGTTGGAATGGAGGAAGCAAGGTGTATATAAAAGAACTTACTGAAATAAATGGGGTTTCGGGTAATGAGGACGGAGTAAGAGATTATATAAAAAAACAAATCGAAGAATTGGCTGATGAGATTAGTGTTGATTCAATGGGTAACATAATTGGATTAAAAAAGGGAAAAAACAGCAGATACAAGGTAATGTTATCCGCTCATATGGATGAAGTGGGTTTTATGATTACCGGATTTGGTGAGAATGGCGTACTTAAGTTTACTACCGTGGGAGGAATTGACGAAAGAATATTACCTGGAAAAAGGGTACTGGTTGGAGATAAAAATATCCCGGGAGTAATTGGTTCAAAGCCAATACACATGCAGGAAAGAGATGAAAGAAGTACGAATATAAAATTGAAAAAGCTGTATATAGATATTGGTACCGACAAGAAGGATGAAGCCGAAAAGATGGTTTCAATAGGGGATTACGTAGCGTTTTATAGTCCGTATACTGAATTCGGAGAAGGTCTTATAAAAGCAAAAGCTCTCGATGACAGGGTCGGTTGTGCCATATTGATTGAAGCACTGAAGAAAAGCAATGAATTTGACTTGTATGCTTGTTTTACCGTACAGGAGGAGGTTGGGCTAAGGGGTTCAGAGGTGGCAGCATATACTGTTAATCCTGATATTGCATTAGTGGTGGAAGGGACTACTTGTTCAGACGTACCGGGAGTAGAAAAATATGAGTATTCTACAATTCTTGGTCAGGGAGCCGCTCTTACAATAATGGATCGTACATCGTACCCGAACAAAGGGTTTGTTAATTATATTTACGATATTGCGAAGAAAAACCAGATACCTGTTCAGTTCAAGCAGACTAATTCTGGAGGCAATGACGCTGGGAAAATACAGACTAGTAAGGCAGGAGTTGTGACTGCCTCTATATCGGTTCCGTGCAGGTATATACATTCACCTGTATCTGTTATGAGTAATAAAGATTTTAACAGCTGTAAAGATATTGTAATTGCAGTGCTAGAAGACCTTGGGAAAAATCAACAAGTGCTTGAAAATTTTATAAGTAGATAAAACAGGAGGAATGGTTTATGTTTGATTTGATAAAAAAGTTGACTGACTCTTTTGGTGTTTCCGGAAATGAAGAAGGAATAAGAGAGACTATTATAAACGAAATCAAAAATGATGTTAAGGAAATAAATGTGGATACACTTGGTAATCTTATTGCGGTAAAAAGGGGAAAAGGAAAAAAAATAATGCTTGCCGCACATATGGACGAAATAGGTGTTATGGCTACATATATTGATGAAAACGGTTTTATAAGGTTTTCAAATATGGGAGGGGTTTCTCAATTTGTGTCTATAGGCCAGATGGTAAAATTTAAAAACGGAACAAAAGGAGCTGTATTTTACGAGGATAAACTTGAAGATATGAAAAGTCTTAAACTTTCAAAGATGTATATTGATATTGGTGCAAAGGACCGGAAGGAAGCAGAGAAATTTGTCAGAATCGGAGATGTTGCATGCTTTGTTGGTGATGCTGTAAAACAGGGGGATATGTTAATTTCAAAGGCCGTAGATAACAGGAGTGGTTGTGCTGTACTAATAAAAGCAATAAAGGAATTGCCTGAGACCGATAATGAGATTTACTTTGTATTTACAGTACAGGAAGAATTAGGCTTAAGAGGTGCAAAGACTGCCGCATATCAGCTTAAACCGGATATCGCAATTGCGGTGGATGTGACAGCTACTGGTGATACTCCCGAATCAAACCTTATGGAAGTAAAGTGTGGCAACGGACCAGCTATTAAGATTAAAGACCGTTCTATAATTAGTCATCCTGAAGTCAAAAAGCTATTGGAAGAATCGGCTCAAAGAATAAATATTCCTTATCAATTTGAAGTGCTCGAGTTTGGCGGCAGCGATCCGGGTGCCATTCACATATCTGCAGGAGGAGTTCCATCGGGTGCAATATCAATACCCTGCAGATATGTTCACAGCCCTGTGGAGGCGGCGAGTTTGCAAGATATTGAAAATGCAGTAAAATTATTAGTTGAAGCAATAAAATAGGAAAAACCGGAATAAAATAAAAAGTATAAGTCATTTTTGATATCAAGGCAATGTGTGGGGGTAATAAGGTGAGACGTTTGATCTGTGTGATTTTTATATTACTTATACTTTCAGGGTGTAACGGCATAAAGTCAGTTGATGAGGAGGAACAATACCCGATCGGACATACAAACGAAGGTGATAGGCCAGATTGCGAAGAGAAAAATAAGACAGATGATGCTTCGCAGGTTGTCGAAATAGATATGTATGATATAACAATGAGAAGAGATTTATTGTGTCTTATGATGGCCTATCCGGAAATTATTTCTGAGGTTGAAAGAGTTAGCAACGGAGAAGTTTATGTTGTAATGAATTCAGGAAACAAGATTTTGTACGATGATAAAAAGCAGAAATCGTATGAACAAAAATTGGCAAATGCTGATCTGCAGGACACTTTGGAACAGCTTTATCCGCTTTCTGACCTTACTAATTTGATGGAAGGAAACTATGATCCGGGCAGAATAAGGTCGTATGCCTTGCTAAAGGAAGTTTATGGTGCGTCGAGACAGCAAATTGAGAAAAACCTGAAGGGCGTCAGTATAAATGGTAAGATTTGCTCTTTTAACAAAAGTAATGGTGCAGCTGAAGCTCTGGAGCGGGCAATAAAAGAAATCATAGCCTTAGTGAAAAGGGAAAATAAGATATACTCAAATGTTTTTCCGGTAAACGGTACCTACAACTATAGAGTTATTGCGGGTACTGATCAATTAAGCCCCCATGCCTTTGGCATAGCTATTGACTTTAAAAGTGACAAGAGAGATTACTGGAAATGGGCAACAAGGGAATTAGGTCAGCAGAGGATAAATGAGTATCCTAAAGAAGTTGTAAAAATCATGGAAGATATGAATTTCATATGGGGAGGAAAGTGGGCACACTTTGATATTCTGCATTTTGAGTACAGACCGGAAATAGTCATTAAGTCAAGGTATTTTGTTGAGGAATTTGAAATGGGCGGATCATGGTATTATGGGTTTCCTTATGAAGATGCTTCTGTAAAAAGCTATATCGAATTAATTGGTAAAATATAAATTTCTTTGAGTGTAAGAATTTATATCCCAAGAATTATATCGACTAAAATGGATTTGAATACTGCGAAATATTCCCTTATTATACAATTAGGGAAAACTCCTATCCACGTGTTGGCAGGTATTCCATAAGGCGTGAAACCATTAACCGATGCCAGGACTTTTGATCTCAACATATGGAAATCGCTTGTGATTACCATGATTTCATAATCACTTTTTCCTGTTTGTTTTTCTAAAAGCTGTTTTGAATATTTAAAGTTTTCCATTGTGCTTGTTGCTTCTGATTCTACAATTATTTTTTCTTTGGGTATTCCATTTGCAATAAGGTAGTTTTTCATGGCTTCACCTTCGGAAATAGTTTCACCAAAGCCTTTTCCACCAGTTACTATAACTTCCAGATCAGGATGATTGTTTAGGAATTCAATCCCTTTGTCCAACCTGAATTGCAGGGTCTTAGTCAGCTCTCCTCCTTTTACGCCACCGCCGAGAATTACCACATAGTCCACATCAGTATAACTGTCAGCTTTTAGTGTGGAGAATATAAGACCTTCGATTAAAACAAAGGAAACTATAAAGCCCCAAAGAATTATTTTTATTGACCTTCTCAAAAAAACATTTTTTATTTTTGTTATACTGAATACGCCCTTTATTTTTAGTGAGTTGTAAACAATAAGAACAATTCCTGACAATAAAGGAAATATTATACCAAAATTAATAACAGATCCTGTTGCTAGTAAGATAATGGCATCCACTACACCTGCAATACCTATAATAAAACAAATACATATTAGTAACCTGTCTAATACATGCCTCATAAATGATTTATACCCCTTAATAATTAATTTGGAGACTTCTTAATAATAATTATAACTTATTATAAAGATTATGAAAGTAAAAAGAAAGAATATTTAATAGAAATTTAATACGCTAAAACATTTTTTATTGATCAAAAGTCAGTTTGGTTAGTAGTGACTAATGACTAAGTTAAAAAGAAGGAAATTCAGATTAATTGTCGAAATAATTAAAAAAAGAAAAAAGAGGTGCTTAGTATGAAAATAACATTTTTAGGGGCAGCAAAAACTGTTACAGGTTCATGTTATTTGGTTGAAACCCAGAACACAAAGTTTTTAGTGGACTGTGGTTTGTTTCAAGGTCATGTAAAAGAAGATGCATTAAATTCAGAAGATTTTCCGTTCAATCCGTCTGAATTGGATTACATATTTCTAACTCATGCTCATATTGACCATAGCGGCAGAATTCCTAAAATATATAATGACGGCTTTAAAGGAGAAATATTTGCAACAAAATCAACTGTCGAATTGTGTGCAATAATGCTTCCGGATTCTGGACATATACAGGAATTTGAAAACGAATGGCAGAACAAAAAGAGGTTAAGAGCTGGTAAACCTCCCATTGAACCCATTTATACTTATCAGGATGCACTCGATTGCATGAAGCTTTTTAAAAAAGTAAGTTATGGTGAGGCATTGAAGATTAATGATGAAATAAAAGTCCGTTTTAATGATGCAGGGCATATTCTGGGTTCTGCCATTATTGAATTCTGGATTGAGGAAAAAGGCAAGGAAACCAAGATTGTATTTTCCGGTGATCTTGGGAATAAAGGTCTGCCTATACTTAGAGATCCGTCCATTATTGATGGTGCAGACTACCTGGTAATTGAGTCGACCTATGGAAATAGGTTACATAAAGATAAAACTAATAGGTTTGAACATTTTGTTGATATAATTAATGAAACTATAAATAGCGGCGGTAATGTGGTGATTCCTTCCTTTTCAGTGGGTAGAACACAGGAAGTAATATATGAACTCAACAAGGAAAAGGAAAAATATGACAAGAAGCTGAAAAAATTATTCAGAACGCCTGTTTTTGTTGATAGTCCTTTAGCCATATCAGCTACCGAAGTGTTTAGAAACAATCTAGATTGTTATGACGAAGAAGCACGTGAATATATAAACAATGGTGACAATCCGTTGGACTTCCCAGGGTTAAAGTTCACCAGGTCATCTGAGGAATCAAGAGCATTAAATGAAAGGACTGACAGTTCTATAATCATTTCGGCAAGCGGTATGTGCGAAGCCGGAAGAATTAAGCATCATCTGAAACATAATTTGTGGAGAAGAGAATCCACTGTTTTGTTTGTAGGTTATCAGGCTCAGGGAACTTTAGGGAGAAAACTTGTCGATGGTGTAAAAAGGGTTAAGATTTTTGGAGAGGATATAACTGTTAATGCACGTATTGAAGTAATAGAGGGATTTTCAGGACATGCTGATAAAAACGGATTATTGGAGTGGCTAGGTGCATTCAACCATAAACCGCTAAAAGTTTTTATAGTGCATGGTGAAGAAGAGTCTATGACTGAGTTTTCAAGTGAAATCAATAATAAATTCGGCATTGAAACAATAATTCCTGAGAAAGGTGAAAGCTTTATAATCAGTGCCGATAAATTGCTTATGACTACGGATAAGGTTAAGTCTGCAATTTCCTTTAAACGCCTCGCTGTTATCGATACACTTGAGACCTTGAAGGAAGAAATTGATGAACTCTCCTATATTCTCATGAAGGATCTGAAAAATGACAAGTCGGACGTTGAAGTGGATGAAATCAGGGCCAGACTTAAAAATGTGGAAAAGTCAATAGCAGATACGTTGAAATAAACTTTATAAATAAGCTCTGGTTAGAATGGATATAAATGTAAATCGATATGAAGATTTGCTTTAAGGATGATTGAACCGTTGGTGGAAAATTTGAAGAAATGCTTTGCTTCGCACAAGATCTTGAGCAGATAGTGAATAACTTCCAATCGTAATAATATTGTAACCTGATATATCATATGGCCCTGTTTTATGGGGGGATACAAACGTTGCTCCAATGGAGGAGGAAATTAATTGCTTAAGAATATGAAAATAAGTCTTAAAATTACTGCACTTACTGTTATAATTATTGTTTCTCTGTCAATTGCATTTATTATGGCTTTGAATATCATTCAGGACACTTTATTGGATCAGAACTCAAAAGGAACTTATGAAGTAATAAATCAGACGACTAATAATCTGCAGATAATTCTCGAAGTTATAGATAACCTTGCAATGGAGATAAGCAGAGATGATGAGGTGGCACAAAGAGTATTAAATATGGATAATGCAAAGGATGAAGCAGAGGCAAATAGATATCAGTCTGAATTAAAAGCTCTATTGAGCGATTATGTGGACACAAACATAGATATTGATCTGGCTCTTGTTGTTACACCAAAATATAAAACGGTTACCTCCGGGCAGAAAGCTGTGACAAGCGGATATGGTATGGATAAGTCATCTACGGTAAAAACTTATATTGACAGTAAAGCAAAATCAATGTGGTTTGATACCTATGCACAGGATATCGACTTTAACGGAAGTGCTGTTCCTAAAGGAGGCAGGATAATTTCACTTGCAAAGAGTATCTATGCAACAACGAGTTTAAAAAGTGTCGGTACTTTGTATTTGTTTATTAAAGAATCAACAATAACTGAAGTCGTTAAAGATGTTAACCTTACAAATAATGGACTGTTTTATATAGTAGGTGCAAATGGGAATCTGGTATATAACATGAATAAAATGGAGCATGAAGGATTTCTGCTAAAAGATATCAACACTGCCGAAAACAAAGATTTAAGGTATATTTCCGAAGATATTTTTAAAAGAATTAAGCCCGGAACGCAGGATGTTCCGGTGGAAAACATATTTACCGAATCGGTAAATGGTGAAAAGTCTGTAATTACACATGAAACAATAGAAAGTATAGCTCAAACACCACTAGGGTGGACATTGATATCTGTAACTGAAATTAATGATATTTTTGAAAACATTAATAAAATAATGTTCCGGGTTATAATTTTAAGTATAGTGTTTATGGCTATTGGGCTGTTACTTTCAATTCTTATAACCAGAGACATTACGAAGGCCTTTGGAAAACTAATGGGAAAAATGGATGAAGTCAAGAAGGGAAACCTTAACATTGAGTTCAAATTCGACAGAAAAGATGAGATTGGTTACCTTGAAAAAAGCTTTGAAAATATGGTTCGAAGTCTGAAAGAACTTGTTGTCAAAGTAAGAAGTGCATCTTTTGTTTCCATTGATTCATCACAGACACTTTCTGCTTCGTGTGAAGAAAATTATGCATCTATTGAAGAACTTAATTCACTTTTGAAGATGCTTACAGATGATTTCCATAAACAGTCCGGCAACATAGTTTTAGGAAAGAAAGAAGTTGACGAAATTAAAGACAGGATCAACAGGGCGAAAGGTAACATAGAAGTTACTGATGAGATTGTTTTAAAATCAAGGCAGTTAAGTGATTTAAACAAAAACTCTGTCTCTTTGCTATACAATATGTCTGACAATATCAAAAAAGCCATGAATAACATAAGTGCTGAATTCAGAGAGCTTATTATAGCATCTTCTGAGATTGGAAAAATAACGCAGGCCATAACAAGAATTTCAGACCAGACCAGGCTTTTAGCCCTAAATGCAACAATTGAATCTGCAAAAGCTGGTGTTTATGGTAGAAGCTTTGCACTTGTAGCAGAAGAAATAAAGAAACTGTCAATACAATCAAAGGAGTTTGTATCAAGTATTGATAATAAGGTTAGAAATATTGTTGGAAAGATTGAAAAAGCCGGGACTTCAGTAACATCCTTAAATGGAGTTGTAAATGAAAGCGAACATACTATTACAAGTGTTGTAGACAGTTTTGATAATAATCTGAGCTTCTTAAATACAATTGTCAGTCAGATAGAGAATATAAAAGAATCAATAAACTCGATTGAAAGCTCAGGGAATGATATTATAATGATAATTGAAAGTATAAGTGGAAGTATAGAATCAGATATCGATCATATAGACGATATAAATACTACTACTAACGAGCAATTCAGAATGGTCGAGCAATTAGTTGAAAAATCTGAACAACTTCTTTATACTTCACATGAAATTGAAGCTGTAGTAAATAATTTCCATGTGTAATTGAGTACAGCAGATAGAATAGGTGAGAATGCCCGACAATAGGACGGGCATTTTTTATGATTAAAGATAATCTTAATTGTAAGTTTACATAATAGAAAAGGACACGGGTTCATTTATTTTTCGTGCACCATATTATTCCAAGGACTTAAGCTTCGAGCCTAAGAGAATGTAAAACTCGCTATGGGTCGAATCAAACTCGCTTCGCGAAGAAAAGTGATTCGACTTTTCCTTCGCTTCGTTCACATTCTCTATAGTCTCTACGCAATGTCCTTTCCATAATATGGTGCACTATTAAAATATGCACCCTAAGAACAATTTGCAATTGACAACAGTTGTTTTATATTTGATAATAGTTATAACACTTTATTAACTTGACTTATAGTTTATAAATATATATTAATGGGGGATATGTCAATGAAGAAACTAATGCTTGGTAATGAGGCTGTCGCCAGAGGAGCTTTTGAGGCCGGCGTAACTGTTGCTGCTGCTTATCCTGGCACACCAAGTACGGAAATAACAGAGCATATAGCAAAGTACGATGAGATTTATGCTGAATGGTCACCAAACGAAAAGGTTGCTCTTGAAGTCGCTGTTGGGGCATCTATAGCAGGTGCCAGATCCATTTGTTCAATGAAGCATGTAGGTCTTAATGTTGCTGCCGATCCATTATTCACAGCATCTTACACAGGTGTAAACGGCGGTTTGGTAATAATGGTGGCTGATGATCCAGGTATGCACAGTTCACAGAATGAGCAGGACAGCAGATATTATGCAAGGGGTTCTAAGGTCCCGATGCTTGAACCTTCAGATAGCCAGGAATGTAAGGATTATGTAATAAAAGCGTTTGAAATAAGCGAAAAGTATGATACTCCGGTTATTGTCAGGTTGTCAACAAGAATATCACATTCACAGAGTGTGGTAGAAACATCCGATAGAGTTGATTTTAAGCTTAAAGATTATGTAAAGAATCCCGCAAAGTTTGTAATGATGCCTGCAATGGCTAGAAAGAGACATGTAGAAGTTGAAAAGAGAATGGTAGATTTGAAAGAGTTTTCAAATACAGAAGAGCTTAACAAAATTGAGTGGGGAAGCAAGGATATAGGAGTTATAACCAGCGGTGTTGCTTATCAGTACTCAAGAGAAGCTTTCGGAGATGTGTCTTATCTGAAACTTGGGATGGTTTACCCTCTTCCTGACAAACTAATCAAAGAGTTTGCAAGCCAGGTCAAGACGCTTTATATAATTGAAGAGCTTGAACCTTTCATAGAAGATTTTGTTAAGACAATTGGTATCAAACCAATAGGAAAAGATATACTGACAGTCATGGGTGAGTACAGTGCAAGCTTCTTAAGTGAAAAAGTTTTTGGTAAAAAGCAGGAAGCTGTAGCCCTAACTAACGAAGAAATACCTGTAAGACCTCCTGTTATGTGTCCGGGATGTCCTCACCGTGGAATGTATTATGTACTGAAAAAACTGAAGTTGACAGTCAGCGGTGATATAGGCTGTTATACTCTTGGAGCTCTTCCTCCGACACAGAGCATGGATACATGTATTTGTATGGGTGCAAGCATTGGTGCGGCACATGGTATGGAAAAGGCAAGAGGAGCTGAGTTTGGAAAGAAAACGGTTGCTATTTTAGGTGATTCTACATTTATTCACTCAGGTATAACAGGGTTGATTGATATAGTATACAATAAAGGAAATTCAACTGTAATAATTCTTGATAACTCAATTACCGGTATGACCGGTCATCAGCACAATCCTACAACAGGGTTTACTATCAAGGGAGAGCCGGCAAAACAGGTAGATCTTGAAAAATTGTGCAATGCAGTTGGTATAGAAAGAGTAAGGATTGCAGATCCGTTCAATCTCAAAGAGTTTGAAAAGGTAGTAAAGGAAGAAATACAGGCGGAGGAACCGTCGGTTATTATATCCCAAAGACCGTGTGCACTCTTAAAGCATGTTAAGTTTCAGGGAGCACTCAGAATAAATCAGGATAAGTGCAAGAATTGTAAGCTCTGTATGTCGGTTGGATGTCCTGCTATTGTTGACAAAGGTGATCATATAGAGGTAAATGAGGCTCTATGTGTGGGCTGTACTCTTTGCACCAAGGTATGTAATTTTGATGCTTTTGAAAAGGCTGGTGAATAAATTATGGAAAAGCTTAATATAATTATAGTTGGAGTTGGTGGACAAGGAACGCTGCTTGCAAGCAGGGTTTTAGGAAATGTGGCTATGAAAATGAACTATGATGTAAAAGTATCTGAAGTTCATGGTATGGCTCAGCGTGGAGGAAGTGTTATTACCTATGTTAAAATGGGTAATAAGGTTTACTCACCGATAATTGAGAAGGGTGAAGCCGATATTATCATAGCGTTTGAGAGATTGGAAGCTATAAGGTGGATAAGTTATTTAAAGCAGGATGGAACTCTTATACTAAATGATCAGAGAATTGATCCAATGCCTGTAATAACCGGTAATGCAAAGTATCCGGAAAGTATAGTAGAAAAAATCAAGCAGCATTATAATAAAGTGATAACAATTGATGCACTTGGAATTGCTAAGCAATGTGGAAATATAAAGGCTGTAAATACTGTTTTATTGGGGCTTTTAGCAAAGTCTACAGATATAGACAAACAAGTCTGGATTGAATCACTAAAAGAAAATGTTCCTTCAAAGGCTCTTGATGTAAATCTAAAAGCTTTTGAAACCGGGTATATGTAAATTTAATTATTAATACAGGGGGTAGAAATGTATGCAGTACTGGAATCCTACGTTTGAATGTATGCCAAGAGAAGAAATGAAGAAAGTCCAGTCAGAGAGGCTGATTAATACCGTCAAAAGAATTTATCACAATGTTCCTTTTTATAGGGAGAAAATGCAGAAAAAAGGTTTGGAACCTGGAGATATAAAATCTGTAGATGACTTGAAGAATTTACCTTTCACGTACAAGCAGGATTTGAGGGATAATTATCCTTATGGGCTGTTTGCAGCACCTTTAAGTGAAATAGTAAGGATCCATGCTTCTTCTGGAACGACCGGTAAGCAGACTGTTGTTGGTTATACAAGAAAGGACCTTGATACATGGTCTGAAGTAATGGCGAGAACTTTTACCTGTGCCCAAGCAAATAAGGAATCAATAATTCAGGTAGCTTACGGTTATGGCCTGTTTACAGGAGGACTAGGTGCCCACTATGGAGCTGAAAGAGTAGGAGCATCGGTTATACCTATTTCAGGTGGTAATACAAAAAGACAGCTTCAATTGATGAAGGACTTCGGAACAACTATTCTTGCATGTACCCCTTCGTATGCCCTTTTTATGGCGGAGGAAATGGAAGAAATGGGACTTAAAAAGGAAGAGTTAAAGTTAAAAGCCGGGGTATTTGGAGCAGAGCCTTGGACTGAGAATATGAGAAAAGAAATTGAAGACAGACTTGGAATTATGGCGATAGATATTTACGGTTTAAGTGAGATTATTGGACCGGGTGTTGCAACAGAATGCAGTTTAAGATGTGGAATGCATATAGCGGAAGATCATTTTATTCCGGAAATAATAGACCCTGTGACCGAAGAGGTACTTCCCTTTGGAAGCAAGGGTGAACTTGTATTCACTACCGTAACAAAAGAAGGTTTGCCGCTCATAAGATACAGGACAAGAGATATATCTACCTTAAACTATGAAAAGTGTGAATGTGGAAGAACAGCTGTCAGAATGTCAAAAGTATCAGGAAGAACCGATGATATGCTCATTATAAGGGGAGTAAACGTATTCCCGTCACAAATTGAGAGTGTGCTTCTCGAAGTATCAGAAGTTGCACCGCATTATCTGTTGATCGTAGATAGAGTGGATAATCTTGATTTACTTGAAGTTTGGGTGGAAATGAACCAGAATATGTTTTCTGATGAAGTAAAAAGAATTGAAGAAGTTGAGCGCAAAATCAGAAAAGAATTAGATAGTGCTATTGGTATCAATGCAAAAGTTAAACTCGTTGAACCAAAGACAATTGAAAGAAGCGAAGGAAAAGCAAAACGAGTTATTGATAAACGCAAGCTGGTATAAGATGTGAAAATGATTTTACAAGCACAAATGGACTTAAACATTAGGAGGGAATAGTAATGCTTATAAAACAAATATCTGTATTCATTGAAAATAAGTCAGGAAGGTTGGCTGAAGTAACACAGATTTTAGGACAAAACGCTATTGATATCAGTGCTTTATCAGTAGCTGATACTACTGATTTTGGGATTTTGAGGCTTATTGTCAACAATCCTGATAAGGCAGAAAAAGTATTGAAGGATAATGAGTTTACTGTGAGCTCCACAAATGTAATTGGCATTGCAGTTGAAGACAAACCTGGAGGACTCTCAAAAGCCTTGACACTATTAGAAAAGCAAGGAATAGGAATAGAGTATATGTATGCGTTTGTAGGAAAGTCCTCTGATGAAGCACTTGTTATTATAAGAGTTGATGAAGCTGATAAGGCGATAGGTGTTTTAGATAAGGGCGGTATAAAGGTGTTATCATCTGAAAGTGTATATAAATTGTAAGTTTAGAATGTATTAAAGTTTATATAAGCCTTGTGAAATATAATTTCACGAGGCTTTTTAAGAACATAGAGGGATGGTTGTATGGAGATAAAAAAGGAGCCTTTGGCATATAGAATGCGTCCTAAAACGCTAGAAGAGTTTTTTGGACAAGAGGATATTGTTGGAAACGGAAAACTTCTTTACAGAATGATTAAAGCTGACAGAATAACATCGGTTATACTTTATGGACCTCCTGGCACTGGTAAAACATCTTTAGCAAGGATTATTGCCAATACCACAAAGGCTAATTTTGAAAAGTTGAACGCTGTTACAGCTGGGGTTGCAGACATAAAGAGAATTGTAGCAGACACTCGCAATCAGATTCTTAACCCTGGCTTAAAAACTGTGCTTTTTGTTGATGAAATACATCGTTTCAACAAAGCACAACAGGATGCTTTGTTGCCTTATGTCGAGGATGGAACAATAATTTTGGTGGGGGCTACAACGGAAAACCCTTACTTTGAGGTTAACAAGGCTTTGATTTCGAGATCTTCGGTATTTATGCTAAAGCCCCTAAGTAGTGCTGCAATCATTTCAATAGTAAAAAACGCCCTAAATGATAAGGAACGTGGACTTGGTAACTATGATATAAAGATTGACAATGAAACTCTGAATTTCGTTTCCGAGTTTTGCAATGGTGATGCCCGAATAGCATTAAATGCGATTGAGCTCGCAGTTTTGACTTCGACAATGGAAAAAGATGGGAATATATTAATTGACTTAAATATTATTGAAGAATGTATGCAGAAGAGGGTTTTGAAGTTTGATAAGACAGGTGAAGGACACTATGACAATATAAGTGCATTTATTAAATCCATGAGGGGAAGTGACCCTGACGCCGCAGTTTTATATCTTGCGAGAGCACTATACGCGGGAGAAGACCCAATGTTTTTGGCAAGAAGGATAATAATTTGTGCATCAGAGGATGTAGGTACAGCCAATCCGACTGCACTTCAGGTTGCAGTAGCAGCTGCACAGGCAGTACATATGGTGGGAATGCCGGAAGCCCGTATAATTCTTTCCCATGCTGCTATAACTGTTGCTACAAGCCCTAAGTCAAATTCCTGTTATATGGCAATTAATAAAGCACTTAGTGATGTTGAAAGTAAAAATACAGGTGAAGTACCAATGCATCTTAGAAATGCAGTAACTACCGGAATGGGTAATTTAGGATATGGTAAAGGTTATAAATATGCACATGATTTCCCAGGTAATATTGTAGACCAAGAATATCTGCCTAGTGAAATGAAGGGTACTATATACTATGCTCCTACTGCTAACGGATACGAGACAAAAATTAAAGACTGGCTTGAAAAGAGAAGAAATTAACTATAGATAACGTACACTGAAGTTAAATCTATATAGCACCCAAACGTTATCTAATTTAGATGAAAAACATCCTTTAATTTTAGTTTTAGAGTTTTTCATCTATATAAAATACCGAAAATGACACAAATAAAAAGCCATGGCTAAAAGCCAAAGCTACTACGAAAAAAATAAATATGCGTTATTCGATTAGAGTTATTTTATTATCCTTAGCGAATCTAATAACTTCTTTTTTGTATTGATCGAAGTAATCCCAATCCATAACTTTTGTTAGAATAATTGACTGATTGTTTTTTTTCAATACAAATTCAATTTTTTCAGTGGTTTTTTTGCTAAAAAGCTTCTTTTCGGTGTAATAGCCAAGTTTGATCTTCTCAATTTCGCCATAACCCAAAATTATTGGCTTACCCCTTTTGTCAATAATAGTAAGTGATGTCCATTCTCTGTCACATGAAACAAGCCTGGTTTTCATGCTAATCACTTCCTTCCCAGTATAAAAAATAATTCAATGAATTTGCCTCGTTTTCTATATCTATATCTTTGTCTCTTGCTATCTCTTTATATTTATTCATGGTATGATTAGGAATGTCTAAAATATAAGTTCCTACTCTCGATAACGAAAAAACTTGGTTTAATAACGTTTTCAAAATTTAAGAATAGGAAGTTGTTTTTTCGTTATCCCTTATGCAGGAATCAAAATGTAAAAACCAAGAAAAATTATTTGTTTAATTAGCTGTAAATAGTCTAAGTGGTCTTAATAAAGTTTAAGGAAAATAATTATTGCACTTTCCTAAAAAACTAGTATAGTATTAATAGGTAATATAATGCTTCTTAATTATATTATACCATAACGATGAATGCATACATAGAAATATTTATAATATTTCTATGTATATTGATAAATCACGAAAATGATTATACATAGGAAAATTTGATTTTCGTGATATTGTATTAGGGAAATTGAAGCGTGATGTAAAATCTTTATCGCGTTCAATATAGATGCAAGATTTTTGGCATTGAGAAGAACAATATAAGAAAAAGGAGGATTTTAGATGGATACGAATTCAGAAAATCTTATAAAATGGCTTTTTGAAACGAATGCTATAAGGGTTTGCCCTCAGAATAAACCATTTTGGTATACTTCAGGCACAATCGGACCTTATTTTATTAATACTCATTTCCTTTATGGAAATGAAGAAAAGGCCAACAAGCTCTTAAAACTTATTGATGCTCAAAAGGAAAATATTTTCAGCTGTCCTGTAAAAGTATTGGAGGAGACACTAAAAAACTACGAAAGCGATAAAATTTACAGAGCATTAATCGACCAAATGGCAGATTTTATCAAATCCAATATTGATATAAGCGAGATTGACTATATTTCTGGAGGGGAACGAAGAGACTGGTTTTTTTCTCTTGTTCTGGCAAAACTGCTTGATAAACCTCATGTTACAATATATAAGGACATGACTTCAGTAATATCACTAGGTAATAAAGTAGAGGAAGTCAATATCTTTGAAGGAAAAAATGTTCTTCATATTGCTGATCTTATAACTGAAGCTTCTAGTTATGAAAGAGCATGGATACCTGCAATCTCCAATAAGGGCGGAAACTTAAAGTGGAGTGTGGTAGTTGTTGATAGAAAACAGGGTGGGGAAAAGGTGTTAAATAACTATAATGTTAAATCTTTTGCTATGGTAGGCATAGATATGAACCTGTTTGCAAGCGTTTTACGTATGGGTATGATAAGCGAAAAGCAATTTGAAATGATAGATGAGTATATGAAAAATCCAAAAGATTCAATGGCAAAATTTTTGAAGGAAAATCCTGAATTTTTAGAGCAGGCACTGAATTCTGATGATAAAACAAAAGAGAGAGCAAGACTAATGATGGAAAAGAATCCATATGGATTATAACCCGAAATTCCCACTTATAGTATTTGGCTTCAATGCTAAGGGATAACGAAAAAATACATTTTATTCTCATATTTTGAAAACATCATCAAATCAAGTTTTTTCGTTATCCAGAATTGGAAAATTTATTTTAGTCCTACCTAATTACGTTTTGAACCTGTTTTAGTGTCTTGGGACAGGAAGTCCCATAGACGCGGCGAAGAATTAACAATTTAATATCCAATGTAATCGTGCAGAAAATAATACTGCCAGATTAGAGTTATCAGCACTAGCAGTATTAATAAAAAGTGGGACAAGGTACCTGTCCCTGTCCCCTTGTCCCATCCTATAAATGAAATCTGTTACCTTTTCTACTTGACGTTAAAGGAAGTTTCAGCAGACTGATTTCCGTCCGCATCTATATCCACAGTCATAACTATTTTGTAACTTCCACTTTCTATCCAATCTGAAGAAAGCTTGATTTGCGATTGTGTATAGAAATCAGGAGATTTTGCAGAGAAAATCACATCACCAAAGGAATCTTTTATAGATATAAACGGTGCACTGATATCATAGTATGGAATATCTATATATTCTTCTGTTTCAAGATCAAACAGCTTTATCTGACACTGAACTTTTCTTAAGATTACTTTTCCTTTACCGGATTTAATTTTCTCAGAGAAGAAACCGAGTGAATCGGTGCCCCAAAAGCTTGTTACACGATTTCCGTATCTATCGGATATAACATTCGTTGTTTTCAGGGTTTCGCCGGTTTTGTATATTGCTTTGCTTGGATTTAATGTTATACTGAAGTCGTTTGAAAAATTCAAAGTAGTAGAATCACCGGAGAAATCCTTTTGTGTAGTCATGTTATAAATATATGTATTATCATATTGGGTCTTTTCACACATTGCTTCTAAGGTATATAAACCCTTTGGTATTTTAATAGAATAGTCCTTTGAAAGCTCCAACCCTGAAGCAAATCCTGTTTTTGTATCAGCAATATAAGCAATAATGCTATCGAAGTTTGTGTTTTTGCCAAGAGTTACCTCAGTAAGGTTGTCGGAAGTAAATTCCACTGTCTGTGTGGCTTTGGTTTTTAATCCGATGGTAGTGTTAGGTTTTGATAAAACACGTTCCATAGTGTAATTTTTCGGATTGTAGAGTGCTGTTACAAAGTTATAAGTACCCTTTGAAAGGTATACATCACTCATAGGTAAATCTACATCGTTAATACCAAGTAAGAATTGATTAGTTGAACCTGGAAGTGTAAAGTAATAAACACCCGGATTGTCAAGAATTTCTCCAGCTTCGTCTTTAGCTGTAAAATCAACGTTTTGTAATGTTGTTGATGATAATGAATAATTTGCAGGAGACTTTCCGCTTTTGAAATACATTACAGGTTTTCCGTCATCAGTAGTAGTCGAAACAACAAAGTTATAGTTTCCTTTTGGTAATGCAAGATACAACTCACCATCTAATAGTTCGCCGGAAGAATAGAAGAACTCGCCTGTTGTAGAGTTAATTGCTTCTACCGAAGCCATAGATGCTTTAGTTTTATCGGGAAGTTCAACTGTAAATTTAACTGCATTATTCTTGATTACTCTGCTGGCACTTAGAGTTGTTTCGGCTTGAATCAGATAAGGAAGTTCTACAACTAATCTTAATTTGTAATTACCTGAAGTTAAATTCTGTGGCAATTCAAAATTCATCCAGTCAAGCATAAATTGAGGTTCAAATTTTAGTATATTGTTTTTGCTGTCAACAAGCTCAATAGAAACAGGGATTTTGTATTCTATCTCGATTGGCTCTTCTGGGTCTACAGGTTCTGTTGGATCTTCCATAGCTTTAATGGATGTGTCTGCAGCCTTGAATTCAACCTTCTTGGACCCGGTTCTGTAAGAAAGGATATTTTTACCAGACATAGCTCCAAACAGATCTTCATATATATAATCCATGTAAATAAGTTTGTTGCCATAACTGTCTGTTACAGAAGAATTAACGTTTAAAGCTTCTCCTGGAAGGAATTTAGTCTTGTCCAGTCCAATTTTTCCTGTAAAGGTTCCACCCATTGATACAGATGTTTCACAGTCAGCTTCTAAATCATTAATAGTGCCTTCTAGACCTATGTATGCCATCTGATCATCTTTTTGCCCCATAATGTCGAAGAAATATGAATAATGGTCAGGTGTTATGTATATATCTGGTATTCTGGAAATATCCTCAAGCATAAAACCAAAGGAGAAATTTGAGTTTATAGAGGAAACTGAAATAACTGATTGCTCAGGTGTAAAGCCATGGATCCTTTCATAGTTCAGATCAACTTTTGCAAGGTTTGTGATATCACTGTCCATAGTTACGTAAAAGTTTCCGGAATCTATTTCAACTTCTTCTGAATTGACTAAGTATACAGGTTCTTCTGAAGATATTTCATATGTTTCTTCATCAATACCTGCTGCAATTGCTGAAAACGAATAAGTTCCGGGCTCTAAGAAGGCTTCGAAGGATCCATCTTCAGAGTTTTGAGGCAAAGAGAAGCTAAAGGTCTGATTTGATCCTGGGAATGAATAGTTTGCAAAAACATTTTGAACATCACTGGTAATCCCAGTATCAATAGAAACAGGAACAAGATCCCTTCCGTCTATTTCAATTATCCCAGGTGCAGTAGCTTCTTCAATGAGTGAAGCATATGAATATTCTTCATTACCATTGTCAATAGCGTAGTTTGCTATGATAATGTAATTGTTACCGTTTGGTGCACAACTTCCCGGAATTACTGCAACTCCTGTTTTTGACGTTATTCCCGAATAAACATAATCATAATAGGTTTCTCCATTAAGAGTGTATTTATTCCACACTTCAACGAAACCGGCAGTAACAGGTACATCGTCATGCGTCAATTTTATTCTAAGTCCTGTATAAACAGTGTTTCTGATATTAATGTTTATTTCTTTTGAATAGGTTTGATCTTCAATATCATTTGCGACAACTTTTAAAGTATGTTTACCGTCTCTAAATTTGTTGGTGTCAATTTCAAAGTTGGTGAACATATTATTTGAATCGTTATATACTGATTCAACAACAGTTTCATCAATGTATAAATCTGTAGTAACAACTTTTTCAGGGTAAGTAAATCTTGTCTGTAAGCTGAAAACGTCAAATACAGTAGAGTTATCGTCAAGATTCATTATTTCTAATCTTGGTTTGATTTCAGTTGTGTTAAGTGCCGCGTTTAGATCCAGAAGACCATAGCCGAATTGACTGTCTTTTCCTTTATTTCCTAAATCAAGAGCTGAGTCGGTGAGGTACTGCTCAACTTCTATGATTGAAAGAGAAGGATTTTTCGAAATTACGAGAGCACAAGCTGCAGCTACAAATGGTGCTGCCATTGAGGTTCCGTCGTAAGCTTCGTATATATCTCCTGGGAGTGAACTCATAACATTTACACCAGGTGCGGAAATTTCAACGGTGGAACCGTAATTTGAGAAGAAAGCAAGTGAGTTTTCGACATCTGTAGCTGCAACCGTTATAACACCTGGTATGGATGCAGGAGAAAAGTTTTCTGCGTCCATTGAGCTGTTTCCGGCAGAAGCAACAACAACAACATTTTTTGAGAAAGCATAATTGCAAGCTTCGGTGAGTGCAAGGCTGTCTCCATATCCACCAAGACTCATATTGATTACTTTTGCTCCATTGTCAGCAGCATAAAAGATTGCCTGTGAAATGGTATAGTCATCGCCTGAGCCTGCTTCTAAAACTCTCAAAGGCATAATTTTTACAGGTGCTTTTCCGGCAGTACCTGCAACTCCGATTTCGTTATCTGTAGAAGCTGCAATTATTCCTGCGACATGGGTAGCGTGTTCTTCGTTAAAAGGCCCTGGTGAAGGATCTTCATCCATATCAACAAAGTCATAACCTTCAACAACTCTGTCCTTCAGGTCTTCATGTGCAATATCAAGTCCCGTATCGATAACTGCCACCACTACTTCGTCTAAGTCAGAAGTATCGCCTAAGGTAGCCCATGCAGAAGGAGCATTGATATTCTGAAGTCCCCATTGACTTTCATATAAAGGGTCATTAGGAGCATCTTCAGGAAAATCTAAAGCCTTTCTGATATAGTTTGGAGCAACATATTCAACATTGCTGTTCTTTTCAAAAATCTCTATTTTTTCAGCAAGTTTATTTTCATCAACTTGCACCAAAGCTAAGCCTGTATCATCTGATTTCAGGATTTTACCATCATTTTTAATTATATTGCTTTTATTGGCTTTTAGTGATGTATTGTTTTTGTACTTTACAATCAACTGTCCCGGTTTTCTGGGGCTTGTGTTCATACTGATTGTTTTATCAAATCTTTTGCTGGTCTGGACTGACGGTACATCTTTGGCGAATACATTAAAAGTTAAAGCTGATGATATCACGCAGGCCATTGTTACTACAGATATTGCTTTTTTTAACATAATGGAACCCCCTTTAATAAGTTTATATTTGTTGACTTGATCCAAAATTTCTGAAATTCCAAATAGCAATATCACCCCCTAGTGCTTTTTAACATTACTAATTTCTAGTCTTTCATAATGTTAAAAATGCACTTCATCTGTTTGTGCCTCGCATGCTCTAAAAATTAATTCTGTTACGAGGCACTAGTGCTTTTTAATATTAATAATATTTACAAATGCTACCAATAGATTAATTAATATTACAGCATTAAGAAAGGTTTTTCAATATGTTTTTATCAAAGTTTATAAATTTGTAATAATTTAGAATATTTCTTGTTACAGATAATAAAATTCATGAGCAAAGCGAATTTTATTGAATTAATGGACAAAGAATATCACTGTGATATAATAGAAAAAAATGGCCGATTGACGATATAAAGTAACTACGTAATGATTTAGATTTGGAGGAATGGAATGATTAAAAATACAAATGAAAGAAAAAATATACAGGTTTCGACAAATGAAATAACAAGACAAATTCAATTTATAGAAGAAATAAAGCAAATTAATTATCAACATGAATTAAAAACTGGAAAGAAAAAAAGCGTGTTTTTGCAATCCTTTGGTTGCCAGATGAATGAGCATGATACTGAAAAATTAGCTGGCATGCTTGGTGATATGGGTTATTTAGAATGTGAGAACATGGAAGATAGTGACCTGATTATATACAATACCTGCTGTGTTAGAGAAAATGCTGAACTAAAGGTTTATGGGCATCTTGGGCCTATGAAACATCTGAAAAAAAAGAAGCCCGACCTTATAATTGCCATTTGTGGCTGTATGATGCAGCAGCCTGAAGTTGTAGCACATATTAAAAAAGTTTACAGGCAAGTTGACCTGATATTTGGTACTCATAATTTATACAAATTTCCGGAACTTCTGTATAATACAATAATTTCCGACAAAACTGTCATCGAAATAATGGATTCTACTGGTCTGATAGCTGAAGATATGCCAATAGAGAGAAAGGATCGGGTTAAAGCATGGGTTACTGTGATGTATGGTTGCAATAACTTTTGTTCCTATTGTATTGTGCCTTATGTAAGGGGAAGAGAGAGAAGCAGGTCTATTGACAATATAGTTAATGAGGTAAGGATGTTAGGACATCAGGGTTTAAAGGAGATAACACTACTTGGACAGAACGTTAATTCCTATGGAAAAGATCTTGGTGCTGATATTACCTTTGCAAAGCTGCTTGCTGAACTAGACAAAGTTGAAGGGATAGAGAGAATAAGGTTTATGACCTCGCACCCTAAAGATCTTTCCGATGAACTGATTTTTGAAATGAGAGATTCAGGCAAGTTGTGTGAACATTTACATCTGCCTTTTCAGTCAGGAAGTACCAGGATACTAAAGGAAATGAACAGAAAATACTCCAAAGAAGATTATCTTAAGCTTGTTGAAAAGGTTAAGCAAAATATACCCGGAATTTCTTTGACTACTGACATTATTGTTGGGTTCCCGGGTGAGAATGAGGAGGATTTTCAGGAGACCTTGGATGTGCTTGAAAAAGTACGCTTTGATCAGGTATATACCTTCCTCTATTCAAAAAGAACGGGCACACCGGCAGCAAAAAGCCTTGAACAAATACCTGAGGAAGTAAAAAAAGAAAGGTTCCAAAGATTATTGGAGGTTCAGAACAGAATAAGTAAAGAAATTAACGAAGGATTTTTAAATAAAAAATTAGAAGTTCTTGTTGAGGGAGAGAGCAAAACTAACGATAAAATATATACAGGCAGAACCAGAGAAAATAAAATAGTAAATTTTGATGGAAATGCCGAAATGATTGGGAAACTTCTAACGGTGAGGATAGATACAATTAAAACCTGGTCCTTGGAAGGAACAGTATTGGGGTGATTTGTTTTATGAAAAAAGTTGTATTTGCTTCTGTGTTGATATTTTTGATTTTTTCCATTATATCAAATGCTAATGTCCTTGGTTCAGACAGCAATGACGCTATCAGGGTTTTAGTTGAGGGAAAGCACATAAGTTTTGATGTTGAACCAAAGGTGGTCAATGGACGTACAATTGTGCCCTTAAGAGCTATATTTGAAGCACTTGGTGCTGATGTAAACTGGAATGACAGGACGAAAACAGTTATAGCAAAACATGGGTCTGATGTCATTACCATAAAGATTGGAAGCAAAAAAGCTTACCTGAATTATGAGGTTATTGACCTTGATGTTCCTGCGGTTATTTATGAGGGGAGAACTCTGGTTCCGGTGAGGTTTATTTCGGAGAGTTTTGGGTATGGAGTTCAATGGGATGGTTCAACAAGAACTGTGAGTATTAATTCCAAGGATTTCACGCCGACAATTAGAACTAATCCAACTTTTAAGACTGTACCAACACCTGAAAGTACTCCAACCTCTATCAAAGCTGCAAATTTTAATGGTAATATAGACCGTTTGATGGGTGTGTCGCTAAGTGACATAACCGATATCTTTGGACAACCTGACCGTATCGACCTGAGCAGATATGGCTTTGACTGGTATATATATAATAGCGATTACACAAAATATATACAGATTGGTATAAAGAATGGTGTAGTGGTTGGTGTATACACAAATTCAATACACTATAGTGTTTGGGATGGTATCAAGGTATTATCTGGAAAAAGTTCCGTAAATGATTTATTGGGGACTCCATTAACTTATATCCAAAAAGGAAGAGTGCGTTATACCATAAATAGCTCAGGTGGACAGGAAGTTTTTGATGTCGACGGAAAATACTTTGCTACCGTATTTTATGATACACAAAATAATAATAAGGTATCGGCAGTACTTCTAATTGACCGGGAAGAGGAAATGTCCCTTGCAGGGTATTATGGTAAACCAAGTGAAAAGCTAAGACAAAGTTATGAGAGAGAAATATTTGACCTTGCAAATTCAGTCAGAGCAAGACTTGGAATGAAACTTTTCAAATGGGATGACAAGGCTGCAAGTTGTGCAAGAAAGCATAGTGAAGATATGGCGATGAATAATTACTTTTCCCACACAAATACTAAAGGAAAAAGCCCCTTTGACAGGATGAAGGATGAAGGTATCAAATATGTTATGGCCTCTGAAAATATAGCAATGGGGCAGATGAGCGGTATATATGCCCATGAGACATGGATGAATTCATCAGGTCACAGGTCAAATATACTGGGTAACTGTGCAAACCTTGGAATCGGAGTTTATATAGGTAGCGGAAATAAAATATATTATACACAGAATTTTTACACCGGAAACAACTAAACAAAAAAGAAGGTTTTCCTTAATAAACACGTTCAATATAGGACTTAATCTTTAGACATTCATTATTATAATTATTTTCAAAGAGATAATTTTATGATACAATAAATAATTGTTATGATGGAATTATAATGAACGTGATAAAGATTTTACATCGTGTTTCAATTTTCTTGATTTACTTTCGTGAAAATTTAAATTATCCTTGTAAAATCGTTTTCAAGATTTATATATAGAGAGATTATTATAAATTCTTACTTGTTTTTTTGGGAGTATAAAGGTGTTTTTTTTGGAATCACCTAAAACAAAGTCAAGGAGGAAAAGAGTATGGATATTATATCAAAAGCTAAAGAACTTGGAAACTTAATAGGTTCTTCAGAGGAGATGACTAATTATAAAAGATGGGAAGACAGTCTTGCAAGGGATCACAAGGCCAGAGCAATTTTGAAGGAATATCAGGAGATACAAGGTGAAATGGTTATGGCGGTTCATGGAAATTCAGAAAAAGATATTCTTGACGATTTGAAGCAAAGGCTGTTGGAAAAGTATGATAGAGTTAATGATTGCGATATAACAAAAAACTATATTGACGCTAAAGAGAAATTGGATCAGCTTATTAAGAAGGTTAACGATGTTCTTGTATATTCAATAACAGGAGAGGAACAATGTTCTTCTCATAGTTGCAGTTCCTGCGGAGGCGGATGCAGTAAGTAAGAGATATAAAATAATTAAGTACGTGAGGTATGGAAAATGGCAGTATTGACACCTATGATGCAGCAGTATATGGATATAAAGGGGCAGTACAATGACTGCATCCTTTTTTTCAGACTGGGTGACTTTTATGAAATGTTTTTCAGTGATGCACAAACAGCGTCAAAAGAGCTTGAAATAACATTAACAGGTAAAGATTGTGGTCTAGATGAAAGGGCACCTATGTGTGGAGTGCCTTTTCATTCTGCCGATTCCTATATATGCAAACTGATAAATAAAGGTTATAAGGTTGCTATTTGTGAGCAGGTTGAAGATCCTGCGATGGCAAAAGGAATAGTAAAAAGAGATGTTGTAAGAGTTGTGACGCCAGGAACTATTACTGATTCGGCTATGCTCGATGATAAAAAAAACAACTATCTCATGTCTTTATACAGGGATAAAACCTGTTTTGGTATAGCTTTTGTAGACATAACCACTGGAGATTTTACATCCACATCTGTTGTACTTGGAAATACCGAGAGTAAACTTATCGACGAGATTGCCAGGTTTTCTCCTTCCGAGATGGTAGTAAACAGTGTTTTTTTTGAGGATGAAAATCTGGTCAAGACTTTAAAGAAGCGATTTAAATTATATATTTCAACTATTGAGGATAAATATTTTGAATTGGCATACTCAAAAGATAAGCTGAAAGCCTATTTTGGAGATCAAGAGTTTTGTGATAATGAATTTGATTTTTATATTAATGCTTCCGGAGCACTGCTTGAATACATTGAGCAGACACAGAAGGTTAATCTTGACCATATTCAAAGCTTTAATAAGTACCGTATTGAAGAATTTATGGTATTAGATGTTGCGACAAGAAGAAATCTCGAGCTCACTGAAACCATGAGGGAAAAGAATAGAAAAGGTTCACTTCTTTGGGTTTTAGACAGAACTATGACCTCTATGGGAGGTAGAACCTTAAGAAAATGGGTAGAACAACCGCTTATAAACATCTATGATATAAAGGACAGGCACCTTGCTGTAAACGAGTTCAAGGAAAAGTTTATGATGCGGATGGAAACCCGTGAGCTTCTAAAAAGGGTTTATGACATTGAAAGGCTAATGGGAAAGATAGTTTTAGGTAGTGCAAACTGCCGTGATCTGGTTGCATTAAAAAATTCCATAGGTCAGATACCTTTTATAAAGGACCTTTTGAAGGATTTGAATGAAAGCCTTTGTAAGGAATGCAACCACAATATTGATGCCCTCTATGATGTTTTTGAAATTATTGAAAAAGCAATCTGTGATGAACCGCCTGTTTCTGTGAAGGAAGGCGGAATTATAAAAGAAGGTTACAATGAAGAGGTAGACAGGTTGAAAAGTGCATCAACAGATGGTAAGACATGGCTTGTGGAACTTGAAAACTCAGAGAGGGAGAAAACGGGCATAAAAAATCTGAAAGTGGGATTCAATAAAGTATTTGGTTACTATCTTGAAGTTACAAAATCTTATTTTTCCCTTGTGCCTCCTAATTATATCAGGAAACAGACTTTAGCCAATTGCGAAAGATACATTACAGAAGAACTTAAACAGATTGAAGAAACGGTTCTAGGAGCACAGGACAAGTTGGTTGAACTTGAGTACCTTATATTCGTGGAAGTCAGAAACAAAGTGGCAGGTGAGATATCCAGGATAAAAAGGACTGCTAAGGCTTTAGCACAGGTAGATGTTCTCTGTTCTTTGGCGGAGGTAGCAGACCGTGAGTGTTACACTATGCCGGAGATCAATAATGATGATGTAATTCATATAAATGACGGAAGGCATCCTGTAGTTGAGAAGATGATTGACCAGGGAGCATTTGTGCCAAATGATACTTACCTCAACATGAGTGAAGATCAGGTTGCGATAATTACTGGACCTAATATGGCTGGAAAGTCTACTTATATGCGTCAGGTTGCTTTGATTGTGCTAATGGCTCAGATAGGAAGCTTTGTGCCTGCAAAAAGTGCTGTTATAGGTATTGCCGACAGGATATTTACAAGGGTTGGAGCCTCGGACGATCTGGCAGCGGGGCAGAGTACATTTATGGTTGAAATGAGTGAAGTGGCAAATATACTTGCCAATGCTACATCTAGAAGCCTTTTGATACTCGATGAGATTGGAAGGGGTACAAGCACGTACGATGGACTTAGCATTGCATGGTCGGTAATTGAACATATTAGCGATAGAAAGAGGATTGGTGCAAGAACTCTCTTTGCTACCCATTATCATGAACTTACAGAGCTTGAGGGTTGTATAGAGGGAGTTAAGAATTACTGCATCTCGGTTGAGGAAAAAGGTGAGGACATAATTTTCTTGAGAAAGATTATAAGAGGTGGGGCTGATAATAGTTATGGTATTCAGGTTGCAAGGCTTGCCGGAGTTCCTGTGCCTGTTATTAACCGGGCCAAGGATATATTAAAGGAACTTGAGGATGCAGATATAAACAAAAGGGAAGTGCGGTTTAAAAGAGCAAAGAAGCCCCTTGAAGGACAGATTGATGTATTCTCCTTCAATACGCAGCAAAGAAATTGCGATGAAGTGTTAAATGAACTGAAAACCATTGACGTAAGTAAACTTACACCTATAGATGCTTTAAATATGTTGTTTAATCTGCAGAAAAAAGCCAATACTTAGGAATAACAAAAAATTAAATTTGAATTTTTATATTGTTACATAAATTTGATAAATGGCAGGTTCGTGGAATGGGCAAAATCGTTATACTAGATGAAAATACTTCAAATCAAATAGCAGCAGGGGAAGTTGTTGAAAGGCCTGCATCGGTTGTAAAAGAGCTTGTGGAGAACTCTATTGATGCCGGAAGCTCAAGTATTATCGTTGAGATAAATAACGGAGGTATCTCTTTTATAAAGGTAGTAGACAACGGAAAAGGAATTGATGAGGACGATGTTGAAATTGCCTTTGAGAGGCACTCTACCAGCAAAATAAGAAGAGCGGACGATTTGGAGACCATTAACACTTTAGGTTTCAGAGGTGAGGCACTGGCAAGTATAGCGTCAGTATCTTCAATAGAGCTCACTACAAGAGTAAATGATAAGCAGTATGGAAAATATATTAAGATTCAGGGTGGAGTAATAAAAGAGAGCAGGCAGACGGGTTGTCCTGTCGGGACCACTTTTGTTGTAAGAGACTTGTTTTATAATACTCCAGCAAGGTTTAAATTTCTTAAGAAGGATGCAACGGAAGCCGGATATATTTCCGATATAGTCAGCCGTGTAGCATTAGGAAATCAGCACATATCTATGAAGCTCATTAATAACAGAAACACCGTTGTACATACTCCGGGCAATAATGACCTTTTAAGCACTATCTTCAGTTTGTACGGAAAAGAGACAGCAAGGGAAGTAATTGAGGTAAGCTATAAGGATGAAAAAGTTGAAATCTGCGGTTACGCAGGCAAGCCTGAAATTGCAAGGTCTAACAGGAATTATCAATCAATTTATATAAACGGAAGGTATATAAAAAACAAGACCATATCCTCAGCAATAGATGAGGCCTATAAGACTTACCTGTTAAAAAACAAATTTGCATTTGTTGTGTTGCATATAAAGATTAATCCGTTATTTGTAGATGTTAATGTACATCCCACCAAGATGGAAATCCGGTTTTCAGATGAGCAGTCAATATTTAAAGCAGTGTATCATGCTATAAATAATGCACTCTTAAGTAAATCACTTATTAGAAGTGTAGAGATGAGCGAAAACAAAAAAAATTTCTTTAAGTTTGAGGAAAATAAAGTTTTAGCAAAGGATTTTGTACAGGAAAACTTAAAATCAGACCATGATTTTAATACTAATGTTTCTTTTGCAATATCCGATAATAAAAAAGAGTTAAAGTTTGGTAAGGATGTAACAGAGAGCGTTGATGAAGAAAAGAAAACTGATAATAAAACTGAATCAGGTATTGTAATCAATTACAAGACCGATGATAAAGTTAGAGAAGGTATTAAAGTTGAAGAGGTCAAACCTTTATTAAAGGATGTACTTGCGTTTGATTTAAGTGAAAAACAGAAAGATAGTGAATTTAAAGAAGCGGAAAAAGATACGGCCGAGGAAATAAATGGCAAAATACTATATAAAGAAAGTAATAATAAGGTATTAGAAGGTAAGGAAGAGTTAAATAATGACTTTATAGAGAGTACTTCAAATTATAGTGGTAACATTGTAAATTCTGAATACAGAAAAAAGGAAGTAAATGAGCTTCTTAATGCAAGAATTATCGGGCAGGTTTTTTCAACGTATATACTTCTTGAGGAAGGTGAAAGTTTGATACTAATTGATCAACATGCCGCTCACGAGAGAATAAAGTTTGAAGAATTAAAGAAGAAGTACAAGGAAAACGAAAACTTAGCACAATATTTGCTTTCGTCGATCGTAATTGAACTTACCAACCAGGAAGTGAAAATAATCGAAGAAAACAAAGAAAAGTTGAATAAGCTGGGTTTTATATTCGAAAATTTCGGAAATAATTCAATTATACTGCGTTCAATACCAGTTTCTTTAACGGATAATGCAAGTGTACGAGAAACGTTCGTTGATATACTTGATTTTCTTATGTCAGATATGAAAAAAGAGAATATTTTAATTGTAGAAGAAGCATTATACAGAGTAGCATGTAAGTCTGCAATTAAGGCTAATAAAAAGCTTGATGAACTTGAAATAAAAAAAATAATTAAGGATCTGAACAGTATTGGAAATCCGTACACCTGCCCACACGGAAGGCCTACGTTGATAAAAATAACAAAATATGAGTTTGAAAAAATGTTTAAGAGAATAGTGTGATTCTAAATGACATTTATATCAGCTTTGGCGTATTCCCTGTACAAATATTCAATTTGTCAGGATTAGGAGAGTATAAGGAAGTAGTTTTGAATTATTCCTTTGGGAGGATAAAATTGAATAGTGTAATTGTAATAATGGGGCCGACGGCTTCAGGAAAAACTAAATTATCAGTAGAACTTGCAAAAAATATCAATGGTGAAGTAGTGTCTGCAGATTCCATGCAAATATACAAGTATATGGATATAGGTACTGCAAAGCCGGATGAAGAAGAAAAACAGGGAATCAGGCATTATCTTATAGATGAAGTGGCTCCTAACGAAGAGTTCAGTGTTGCAAGATTTCAACAACTTGCTATACAATATATTGGTAATATATTAAGTAAGTGTAAGATACCCATCGTTTCAGGTGGAACAGGATTATATATTGATTCTCTTATATATAATATTGAGTTTGGTGATACTATTTGTGACTGGGAGCTTCGTGAGAGATTAAAGCAGGAAGCTTCAGAAAAGGGTAATGAGTATCTTCATAACAAACTCAGAGAAATTGATCCCGAAGCAGCAGATAAGATTCATATGAATAATGTTAAAAGGGTAATACGGGCTATTGAGGTATATACTTATACACAAAAACCCATATCCTTGCATCAGGAGGAGTCTAAAAAGAATCCTCCAAAATATAATTTTATAGTCTTTGGATTAACTATGGACAGAGAGAAGCTGTATGACAGGATAAACCAAAGAGTAGATCTGATGATGGAAAAGGGGTTGGTTGAAGAAGTTAAAAAACTTATAGAAATGGGGTACGATAAGAGTACCATTGCGATGCAAGGTTTAGGTTATAAGGAGATTTTATCTTATTTAAGAGGGGAGATAACATTAGATGAAGCAGTTTATGTGTTAAAAAGGGATACGAGACACTATGCAAAAAGACAACTTACATGGTTTAACAGAATGAAAGATGTTACATGGATGAATATGGATAAGTTTTGCAACCTAGATGAAATATTAAAAAATATCAAAGATGTTATTGCAACGTCTGGAATTATCTTGTAGAATATAAGTTAAAGCAATAAGTATAAAAATTAGTAATTAAGAGTTCTTTTATATAAAAAAGAAAGAGAGAAAAATATGTCTATTAGAGGAGGATTACCCGTGAACAAGAATAATATCAACTTACAGGATGTTTTTCTAAACCAGGTTAGAAAAGAGCATATTGCTGTTACTGTTTATCTTACAAATGGATTTCAATTAAAGGGAATGGTAAAAGGTTTCGATAATTTTACTGTTGTGTTGGATAGCGAAGGTAGACAGCAGCTGATTTATAAGCATGCTATTTCAACTATAAGTCCTATGAAGATCGTTAATTTGATTTTTAATGATCCAAGAAATGAGTAATTAATATTATTGTAAGTTATGGTTAACCTACATATTCCAACAAGAGTAGTATTAGCCTAACGGGTTTTAGTAATAAAAATAAGATAAGAATATATAAATAAGCTACGGATATTATCCGTAGCTTATTTATATATTCAAGGAAAGAGTGCATTTAACAAATGTGAAGAAAAATATTCCAGAAACTTAAGTTTCGCAGCCTAGAGCCTGTAAATACTCCCCAGGGTCGAGCAAAACTCGCTTCGCGAAGGACAATGCTCTCCCTTTCCTCGTCGTATTAACAGGCTTTACGACTTGCTTGGAGTCAAATAGAACTAAAGTTTTCTGAAAACTCCAATAACCTTTCCCAAAATAGAAAGGTTTTCTCTCACAATTATAGGCTCAAGGTATCTGTTTTCGGGCTGAAGCCTGACATAGCCATTTTCCCTATAAAAGGTTTTTACTGTAGCTTCGTCACCAATAAGTGCAACTACGATGTCTCCGTTTGTGGCTGTGGACTGCTGTTTCACAAGTATAAAATCCCTGTCAAAAATTCCGGCTTCAATCATACTATCTCCCTGTACTCTAAGCATAAAAGCAGTTGAGCCCTGGACAAAATCGAGGGGGAGAGGAAAGGTATCTTCAATGTTTTCTACTGCAAGAATGGGCTGTCCTGCTGTAACCTTTCCTATAATAGGTACATCAATCATTTCTCTTCTCGAATAAACTTCTTTTGATTCTTTTTGATCATTATCATTTCTTACAATTTTAAGAGCTCTTGGCTTTGTGGCATCCTTTTGAATATAGCCTTCTTTTTTAAGTTTTTCGAGATAGCTGTGTACAGTAGACGTAGATTTGAAACCAACAGCGGTACATATTTCACGTACAGAAGGAGGATATCCTTTTAATCTGACTTGTTCGTTTAAAAAATCAAGAATTTTTTGTTGTTTTTCATCATTCTTTTTTTGCATTAAATTCACCCCATATAAGTATTTGGCATGATGCCAAGAAAATTCTATCAAATTACCTGTATTATAACACTATACTATAAAAAAATCAAACTTATGTTCGATATTTTTATAATATGTATTGACAACGAACAGATGTTCTAATATAATACAATTAAAGAACGTTAGTTCGGGTAGTGATTGGGGAGGTATATTATGAAAAAGAGGTATGTACTAAAAAATAAAGCAAGATTCTACATATTTGTTACTGTTATGGCAATTAGCATACTTACAGTATTTTCATTTACAAAAGCCTATGGGTATAAGGAACGTGAATTCGAAATGATCACTATAAAGAGTGGAGATACCTTATGGGACATTGCTAAAAAGTACAATAAACAAGGTGACATTAGAGAATATATTTATGAGCTTAAAAAAATTAATAACCTTAGTGACAGCGGTATTATGGCAGGTGATGAGCTTAAAGTTGTAATTGAGTAAATATATTTGTGGGAGTATATATGAGCATTTAATTTATATGTTTGAACAATAAATACAGTAAGTGATGGCAAATCCCGGTGACTAAATGCTCCCGGGATTTTTTTGATCTTAAAGAAATTATGGTGTTAATTAATACTTGTAATGTAGCAGTATCAGTGGATATAAGATCCAGATGCCATAATTTCCTGACAGACTTTCAAGGTAACAAAAGCCGCTTTGCGGTTTTGTTTATGCATAAATGTTTTTTTGTGGTCAAAATTATCAATAAATATCGAAATTTTGGAAAAAGTATGATATAATTTTTATATACTGATACGTACTTACAGATCAATTATGTATCATGTTCTAAATTTCTAATAATAGTTTTCTGATTATTGCCATGTATATCCCAAATTCAGTACATAAGAATTAAGGGTTTTTTGTATACCTCAAATAGGAATTGCATTATCCTTATTGCAGCTGATGTATGATACGATTTTTACTTAAGGTTGTGATAGAATGAATAATTTAAAGAATAACAAGGGTAGTATGACTGTTGAGGCATCATTAATTTTTCCTGTCATTTTTCTAATTGTAGTCGGGTTGATTTATATTACTGTTTTTCTCTATGAGCAAGCATATGTTAAGTCTCTTGCAGACCGGGCATCAGAAAGGGGAGCAGCTATATGGAAGAATCCTGAAAGCGATATGCAAATAGGCATGGTTAAACTCGAAGACTTTCAGGAAAATGACCCCTACTGGAGGCTTTATGACGGAAATATTGCAGCAAAAGAAAATAGTATAGAGGCGTATATAACTAATTTGCTTGCGGAGTACAGTATTCTAAAAAACAAGGATTCCGCCGGTAAGGTTACTGGTATAACAGTTAATGCAGAAGTTAAAAACTATATAGTGTATAAAAAGCTTACGGTAAACGTAATAAAATCTTTTGACTTACCTTTAGGCAATGCTCTAAGCATTTTCGGTATTGAAAGAACTGTCAGTATATCTGCAAAGTCTGAAGCATTAATATATGAGCCGGCAGAATTTATAAGGACTACTGATTTTGTTATAGATATGGGAGAACGTGTGGATGATGCAACAGGAAACAATTTTGAAAAAATTCGTAACAAAGTGCTGAGTTTTCTTGAGGGCATTGGGAAAAAAGTTACCTCTTTTTTGAAATAGGTTAAAAATACAAAATAAAACCGAGGTGTAAGTATGGATTTATTCAAAAAGAATGACGGAGCAATTACAGTCTATATGGCTATTATACTTTCCGTTATGTTAATCCTTACAGGAGTATTGGTAGATGGTGCAAGAGCCCGTGTAGCACAAGCACAGGTTCAAAGTGCAGCTGAAGCTGCAGCTAATTCATTGATCGCAAATTACAATAATATATTAAAAGAATGGTTCGGCCTTATGGCTATGTCAGAAAATAACCCTGGTGTTTTGGAAGAGGAACTGAGGTATTACTTGAACAGAAACCTTATGACTGAACTTGGGGCAGAAAAAGCAAGCTTAAGTGACCAATCATGGAACTATGCAAAGAAATTCCTGAATTCAAACAACGAGTACAAGAACGTAGATTTCCTTGATATGTATGATTATCTTCTTGAGGAAGTAAGCGTAGTTCCCCTATATAACCTTTCTGAAAGTGGAGTTTTGAGATCGCAGATAGTGGAGTATATGAAATACAGAGCACCTGTTGCTTTAGGTGAAGAATTTTTAGAGAAAATTAACGCTATTAAAAGTTTTAAAAAGCAGTCTGAAGTATTATCTGCAAAGCTTGATATCGATCGTAATCTAGATAAAATCAAGAAGCAGCTTGAACAACTTTCAAAAAAGATTGAACTGGTAAACACCTATGATGCAAAAGTTATTGAGGAAAAGATTACGGTTATTTGTGAAATAGTTGCACAGAAAGTAGCTAAGGATAAGGAATGTGAATATTTAAAGGAAAAGGTATCTGAAGAAAAGGAAGAAAAAGAAGATTACATAAAATCAGACGGTTACAAAAAAGAACTGGAAAGCCTGTCTGCAAAACTTAAAGCTGCAACTGAAGAGGGCGAAAAAGATAGCATCAGAGAGGAAATAAAAAACCTGACCAAAGCCTATGACGATGAAATAGAAGAAGCGGAGGACAACTATAAGGCAGCTAGGGATATCCTGAGAGATTTAGAGAAATCAGTAAAATTATTTATGGATGACCTATTTGATTATGCTGATAAGTTTTATGATTACAATAAAGATGCCAGTGATTATGCAGAAAATGTAAAAAATAAGTGTGAAAGTATTAAAAGTAATGATATAAAAAAGGTAAAAGAAAAACTCGAAGGTGATACAAGTGAATTTGCAGAAAAGATGAGGCTTGAAATTGCCAAAGTAGAAAAATTGGTATCTGTAGACAGTATTTTGGCACTGAAAACAAAATTCGATTCAAATAAAAATATACTGGAGGATGGAGATAATAACCTTTTACAAAAATTGAAGGATATAAAATTTGATAAAATAGATGGCAATTATAAAGAACTTAGTGGATTTAACAAAGAGGATACCGAAAAAATAATTAAATATATCAAAAAAGATATCGTAAATATTGATACCTTGATTAAGAATTATGTCAAAAAGTATAAAACAATAAGTCCGAAAGAGTTTGAAACAGACAAAAAAGTTAGCACCGACAAAAAAATCGAAGACCCACGAAAAGATACAAAGAAGGTGATTGACGGTTCGGAAAATCCGTTAAAGGAGCTCAGTGAACCAAAAGAGCATAAAGACTATAAAGAAAAGCTTAAGAATCTACCTTCAGGTGAAGGGAAAATAAGCAGTGAAGATATATTAAAGTCTTTCCTAGGTGAAGACTACGATTTTGTTTCAGGAGCATTAAAAAGTGAAACTGATATAGATTTAACAGAAGACAAAGATAAAGAAGCCGGTGATGTAGTAAATGGCCTGGATTTTAATAATAGTAATAATGAAAGACCCGATGAAGGTTTTGCCTTGGTATCAAACCTTATAAGTGTCCTTGAAAAAGGTTTTGAAGGGTTAAGGGATGAAATGTATGTGGGTGAATATGCTTTAGGCACGTTTAATAATTACCTTACAAATAAAGATTTAAAACAGGAAGACGGTAATAAGATAAGCAAGACTGATCTTACAGGAAGGCCTAGAAGTGGACGCAAACCCTATTTATACTTTGAAAATGAGGTTGAATATATTTTAGGCGGACACTCAGATGATAATCTCAATGTGTATAATGTAATGGCTAAAATATTGCTCATCAGGTTTGTATTAAACACTGTATACCTATATACCGATCCTGAGAAATCAAAGGAAGCATTAATAGCAGCAGAGATTCTTGCAGGATGGACGGGGTTTGGAGTCCCGATCGTTCAGACGCTTATTATGTTGAGCTGGTCAATGGCCGAATCGGTATTAGATGTCAAATGTCTCATGAGCGGTAAATCAGTGCCTATATATAAGACAAGCGATACCTGGCTTTTGAGTGCTAAAGGAGGACTTGCAAAACTTCAGACTGAGATACAGAATACTATAGCCGAAGGAGTACAGGAATATTCAAAAAAAGTTGCCAATTATGGGATAGATGAGGCCCAAAAAGCTGCAGAAGCTGCTATTGAAAACTTAAATGACACAATAAAAGCTAAAGTTGATAATGTGGTTGAAAAGTTTTTTGCTCCGGTAGAGAACGCGATAGATAGTGCAGATAAGGCGATTAAGGATAACTATAAGGAAATCACCAGCAGTCTTGAGAAGGAATTGAATTCTGTTGATAATGATTTGATGGACGAGCTGATTGAAGAAATATACAAATTAGCAAAAGGAGAATATGACTCGATTAAGGCTGAAATTGAGAATTATATAACTCTTCCGGTAGCGAAAGCAAAAGAAGAAATTGAAAACAAAAAGCAATTAATAAAGGATAACATTAATGGAAAGTTATCAGCCATAAAAAATAAAATAGATGGAAAAATTAACAACGCAGCTAAAGAAGGGAGAGACGCTGTAAACAAATACCTTGAAAGTTTTAGCAGCAAGACATCAAGTAATGCGTATAAAAACGTTAAAGCCAGCATACTTTCTTTAAATTATGAAGAATATCTGAGGTTATTACTTTTGATGATGTTCAACAGGGAACAGAAAGTAACCCGTATTCAGGATCTTATTCAGTTACAAATGGCTAAAATGACAGAAAATGAAGCTTTCAAACTTTCGGAATGTAATACCTATGTTGCAATCAAGGTTCAGACTTCTATGAAATACTTTTTTATGTCCCAAAACTTTGTAAAGAAAGAGCTGAAAATTGAGGGTTCTAACAGGCATAAATTAGATGTAGTTTTACTTAAGGGCTATTAATTATTGTATCAGGCTTTTTGCAAGGCGAGAAAACAATATCTAAATACTTTAAAGAAGGTATAGGTATGGATTACGGAGTGTTTAAAAGGAAAAAAGGGTTTAATAAGGGATCTCTTACAGTGGAAGCAGCATTAATAATGCCGTTTTTCATATGTGTTATTTTGAGTTTTGCCTTTTTTATCAAAATTGTATATACCCAAAGTGTTCTTCAGCATGCTATAAATGAAACGTCAAACGAGCTTTCTGTATATAGTTATCTATATTCTGTATCTGGTGTTCAAAAGTACCATGATGATACAAAGACATATCTTGAAGAAAAGAGTGAGACTGCCAAAGGCAGAATTAACGGCACTCTTGAAGCAGTGGGTGCACTAGAGAACACAAAAGAGAGTCTGGAGAAAACAGCAGACAACTTAGAAAATGCAAACTTTGATGAGTTGATAGGAGACTTGGAAGAAAACAAAGAATTATTGAAAAAGAATGTGTCTGATGCAAAGAAGATGAAAGAGACACTTGAAAATGCAATTAAGGACCCAAAGCAGGAAATAATAAGTTTTGCTACTCTTTTGGCACAAGGTGCTTTTGAAGATTTTAAGGGTGCATTAGCGTCACCGGTTATTAAAATAATGTGCAAGAAGCATTTGGCAACAGAAAACCTTGATGCCGACAAAAGGCTTAAAAGCCTGGGCATCCTGGAAGGGCTTGATGGTCTCGACTTTAGTGAGACAAAAATTCTTTACGACAAGAAAAACATTGATATAATTGTAAGATATAAAGTTGATATAGGCTTACCCATAAATTTACTGCCCGATCTATATTTCGTTCAAAGAGCAAATGTACGTGCCTGGTTAGATGGTGATGGTAAAAAACCCGGCAGCAGTACTGAAATTGAGACCAATTCAAATCTTTGGCAGCTTTCGGTTGACGAAAGGACAAAAAAGATTTTTGAATTAGAAGGAAAAGATACACCTGAGATGGTTTCTATAATTAAATACAATGGTGGAGATATAATAGATGTTACAAGTATAGATTTAAGTGAAAAAAGCTATATTCAAACATCCGGGATAAAATCTAGGATAAATGAAAGTATCAGAAAGTTAGAGAAATTCAACAGCACGCAATTTGGTGCGATAAAATCAAAGACACTTATTGTAATTATTCCTGAAAAGTCTCTTGAAACAAGGCAAGATGTAAAAAAACTACTGACGGATGAATGCCTGAAATATGCAAAAGACAGGGGAATAATACTAAAATATAAGGAAGCCTATGGAACATTGCCCAAAAGCAGTGTATAATATATCTGAGCTTTTTAATGAACAAGGTGAATTTTAACAACTGAATGTTTTTATGAATTTTACATTAACAGGCGATAAAATATTTTTGATGGGAGATCTAAGGATGAAGAGGTTTGGAAGTGTGTTGTCAAAGGTACTTTTTATGATACTTTTGGCTGGAATGATAATATTTAACTTTTCCGGGTGTTCTGACGGAAGTAAAAGAAGTGTTGAAGAAAACAGTAAAACACCTGAAAAAACAAGCAGTCAGACAGCGGAAGCTAATCCGACAGACAGTGCTACAAACGATGGAACAAGTAATGGAACAAGCAATGAGACAAGCAGTCCTGCCACAAGTAAACCTGACAATATGGCGGACAATGAGCAAAAGAATGAACCGGAAAGTGGAGAGAAAATTGATTCATTAAAAGATGTAGATACCGAAAGTGCATTAAAACTTGCTACAGGCCTGCTACTTGGGATTGCTGATACTAGCATTATTCCAACAGAACAACCGACAGTTGTTACTGCAAAGCCTGGAGAAAAGAGTTATATGGTTGGGTCGTGTGATATTCTGAAGAAAATTCAATTTGCTGAAGTTCCGCAGATAAAAGTAATAGAATCAAAGAATGCTGCGTGGCGTATAACTTTCACGTATCAGCCGGAAATTACAGTTGAAGTTGTTGACGATATAGATAATCCTCAGAAGGTTATAAAATTATATCCTGAGGAAGGTATATAAACAATACTTAAATATTAAACTTCAAAGTCAAACATGCGAGGGACGGACAATGAAATATAAAGTTAGAAGAAAGCAGCAAAATAGCAGATCATGTCTTGTTTGTGGAATGAAGAATGACTTTGGATTAAAGGCAGCATTCTATGAACTGGAAAATGGTGAATTGGTTTCAGTGTTTAAAACTCTTGAAGAACATCAAAGTTATCCGGGAAGGCTTCACGGAGGAATAGCTGGTGCAATGCTTGATGAAACCATAGGCAGAGCAATAATGATAAATCAGCAAAACATATGGGGAGTGACTGTTGAGTTAAGCGTAAAATATAAAAAACCAATTCCTTTGAATGAAGAACTTAAGGCTGTGGGCAGAATTGTTAAAGACTCAAAGAGAATATTTGAGGGTACAGGCGAAATACTGCTTCCTAATGGTGAAGTGGCAGCCATTGCCCATGGTATATATATGAAAATGCCTCTAGAAAAAATATCGGACTTTAACAGCGAAGATCACGAAGAGTGGAATACCATTCATGATAAAAACGACCCTGAAGAAATTGAGTTGCCTGACACTATTGAGAAATAAAAAATGAAAACATATTGATTTTAAATTCATTCTGATTTAAGCAAAAATCACCTCATTAACGCAATGTAAGGTGATTTTTTGCGTTTTACAAGTATTTAGGTGATTCCAAAAAATTTTAGAGCATCAAAACTTTTTTTATTTTAAGGTGTATATATATATTGAACGCGATAAAGATTTTACATCGTGCTTTAATTTCCTTAATACAATATCACGAAAATCAAATTTTCCTATGTATAATGATTTTTGTGATTTATATATAGATAACGTACACTAAAGTTAAATTTATATAGCATCCAAACGTTATCTAATTTAGATGAAAAATGTCCTTTAATTTTAGTTTTAGAGTTTTTCATCTATAGATAAGTGCGACTTTAGTTTAAATGAAGGGCGGTAAAAAATTGGAACTCCCGGATCAGAAAATAATAAAGTTATGTAAAAAGAATAAGCGGGAAGGGTTCGACCTTCTATTTAAAAAATATGAGAGATACATCTACACCATATGTTACAGCTACACGTACTCACAACAAGATGCCCTTGACCTGGTACAGGATATATTCCTCAGGATCTACAGAAATTTTGAAAAAGTAGATGAAAAAAAGCCTCTTTCACCCTGGGTAAAGAAAATTGCGGTTAACACCTGCATTAATTTTAAGAGGGATAACAAAAACAAGGCATCCGAATTATCAATTCATTTGAGTAATAATGATAGTGAGAAAACCATAGAAGAATCAATGGCTGACAGTGGATTTACTGAGGATGAAGTTGTATACCTTGATACGAAAAAGATTTTGGAGGAGGCAATTATGGAACTTCCCAAAGAGGTCAAAATGGCCATTTTGCTAAGAAATATAAAGGGACTTAGCTATAACGAAATTTCAGAGTTAATGGAATGTCCTGTTGGTACGGTTAAGACATACATATTCAGAGGAAAAAAGCTTTTGAAGGATAGTCTCGTAAGAAAAGGCGTATGGGAGGTATAGATTATGGAATGTAAATTTGACACCGATTTAATTCAGGAGTATGTAGAAGGAACAATTGAACCACTTGAAAAGATTTTTGTTGTGGAACACCTGAAGGTTTGCAGGAAATGCAGAAAAGAGTTAAATCAATTTAAACTTCTTTATTACGAACTTGAAAATCTAGAGGAAATTAAAGAAGTTCCTGAAGAACTGGAAAATGTCAGGAATGCAGTCATGGATAATATTTTTGATGCTCCAAGCAAATACACAGTGAAAGATTTTGTAAAACAACATAAGAATTCTATGGTATTGGCAACAGAGTTTGTAGAGTATCTTCCTGGCAAAAGTATAGTTGAAAAGGGAATTAAGGCTACAGGTTTAATTATTGGGACAGCAACTAAGAAGGGTGCTAAATATGGATTGAAACTAATTCAAGCGAGGACTTAAGAAGATGATAATAATTCGAATTTTAGGATATACATTGATAGCATTACTTGTTTTACTGGTAATAGTACTGATTGTGCCCATTGGCTTTAAAGTGTACGGGCAAAAGTATGAGAAGATATTCTTTAAAGCCAGCCTTAAGTGGTTTGTTGGAGCAGTTGGATTTGGTTTTATAAAAGACTACTCAAAAGAGTCTGTGATGTATATTCGTATACTGGGGTTTAAAAAGATAATTGATGGAAGTAAATTCAATAAAAAAGATAAAAAAAAGGAAGATAAAAAAGAAAAAGTTAAAGAAAAAGATAAAACAAGAAATTATTTGGATTCAAGGTTCTTAAGCTGTGCATTTGAATGTCTGAAAAAGGTATTAAATCACATTAAACCAAAAATCTTTTTAGTTAAAGGCAAGGTTGGATTTGAAGATCCATATGTAACAGGTGTTTTGTGTACGATATTAAATGTATTTAATTCAGAACTTAACAAGGCAAACATAAAGGTTAGAACTGTATTTGATGATGAAATAATAGAAGGAAAGTGCCTAATCCAGGGAAGGGTAGTATTGGCTTATCTGGCATATTTAGCTTTGAAGCTTTACCTATCAAGACCAGTTATATAAATCGTGAAAATGATTTTACAAGGAGAATACTGAATTTTCACGATAATAAATCAAGGAAATTGAAGTGCGATGTAAGATCTTTATCGCGTTCAATATAGAATAAATAAAAAACAAAAATTCAAGGAGGTTAAATACTATGTCAACTGATGCAAAATTTAACGTAAATGAAAGTGTTAGTGTTTTATTTGAAAGACTGGAAAAGTTCCTAACTTCTAAAACAGTTATAGGTGAGCCTATTAAAATTGGAGATGCAACATTGATACCTTTTATCACTACCAGTTTTGGACTAGGGGCAGGCGGCGGAGATGGTACTGATTCAAAAGGTGCAGGTGGAGTTGGAGGAGGTTCAGGTATTGGTGCAAGGATTGTTCCTACTGCTGTTCTTGTTATAAAGGGGGATCAGATTGAAATGATTCCAATAAAGAAAACAGCAGGTTTTGAAAAGTTGATTGACATGGTACCGGATATCGTATCAAAGGTTAATGGCTTTAAGAAAGATGATGAAAAGGGAAAAGAAAAAGACGAAGAATAATTTCAGCGTTTTTGCCATGAAGGGTCACAATTATTAAAGCTGTGATCCTTTGTTTTTATATAGAATTCTTATTGAGAAGTTTGTTTATTTAAAAACTATTATAAGATATTGTTTATTTGTTGAATAAACTAAAAATAATTATAAAAAGCCTTGACTTATCTATAAATTTAGCATAGAATTGGGTGTAAAGTATTTTACTTTACAGGTGCAGATATGGATAATATATATGAAATATCCCTGTTGTTGGATTTTTATGGGCAACTTCTATCAAAGAAGCAGTACGAAATATTGGATTTACATTTTAATAATGATTATTCTCTTGGAGAGATTGCAGAACACTTCAATATTAGCAGGCAGGGCATTTTTGACAATATTAAGAGAGGCAAAGCAGCCCTTGCAAATATGGAAGAAAAGCTTGGACTTGTGAGTAAGTTTACTGCACAGAAGTCAAAGGCAGGAATGATATTGGGATATTTGAGAAATATTAATAGAGAAAATATGGATAAAGTTGATATAGAGTATTTAAAACAGATAGAAGATGGTATAATTGAAATAATCGAGAGTTGAAAAGGATAATTGACTGTAAAGGGTATGAATTTAGTGATTTTCTGTTTGAAATTATATATAAAGAAGACCATAAATTTTCGTTACAGAATGTTATCTATAAAAATGAGGTGTCTGAAATATGGTATTTGAAGGGCTTTCAAATAAGCTTCAAGAAACCATTAAGAAGCTTAAGGGAAAAGGCAGAGTTAATGAAAAAGACGTTAAGGAAATGATGCGTGAAATAAAGCTTGCCCTTTTAGAAGCTGACGTTAACTTTAAAGTTGTTAAAGACTTTATTGCAAAAGTTTCTGAGAGAGCAGTAGGGCAGGATGTTTTAGATAGCCTTACACCGGGACAGCAGATTATAAAAATCGTACATGAAGAACTTATTAATCTTATGGGTCCTGGGCAAAGCAAAGTTGTATTTGCACCAAGACCTCCAACTGTTTATATGATGGTAGGTCTTCAAGGATCCGGTAAGACTACAACTTCCGGTAAACTTGCAAATCTTCTCAGGAAACAGGGTAAAAATCCGCTTTTGGTTGCATGTGACGTCTATAGGCCTGCGGCTATCAAACAGCTGCAAGTTGTTGGAGGTCAGCTTGGCGTTGAAGTGTTTTCGATGGGAGATAAGACAAATCCTGTTGATATTGCAAAAGCAGCACTAGAACATGCAAAAATTAAACAGCACGATCTTGTTATTATTGATACAGCAGGTCGATTGCACATAGATGAAAAGCTTATGGATGAGCTTAAAAACATCAAAGACTCAGTCAGACCACATGAAATATTGCTGGTAGTTGATTCGATGACAGGTCAGGATGCAGTAAATGTATCTGAAACCTTTAACGAGAAACTTGGGGTTGATGGTGTCGTCCTTACCAAGCTTGACGGTGATACAAGAGGTGGAGCTGCTTTATCGGTTAAAACTGTTACAGGAAAGCCTATAAAATTTATCGGTATGGGAGAAAAGCTTAGTGATTTAGAGCCCTTCTTCCCTGACAGAATGGCATCAAGGATTCTTGGAATGGGTGATGTTTTAAGTCTGATCGAAAAGGCACAAGAAGCTTTTGATGAAAAGAAAGCACTTGAAATGGAAAGAAAAATGCGTACTGCACAGTTTACGCTTGAAGATTTCCTCGACCAGATGCAGCAAATCAAAAAGATGGGACCTTTGAACAAGATTATGGGTATGCTGCCGGGAGTTAATGCTGATGCCCTCAAGGAAATTAATTCGTCCGACAGCGAAAAGGAACTTGCAAGATTTGAAGCAATAATAAGGTCAATGACAAAGAAGGAAAGAACTGACCCATCAATTATAAACGGCAGCAGAAGAAAAAGAATTGCAGCTGGAAGTGGAACTACAGTACAGGATGTTAACAAGGTTCTTAAGAGTTTTGAAGAGATGAGAAAGATGATGAAAATGATGGCAGATATGGGTAAACACGGTAAGAAAGGATTTGGTAATAAATTCAAATTACCGTTTAGATAATAAAGTAGTTAAAAATAATTTCAGGAGGTGAAAAATAAATGGCAGTTAAAATAAGATTGAAGAGAATGGGTGCTAAGAAAAGCCCGTTTTATAGAGTAGTTGTTGCTGATTCAAGATATCCTCGTGATGGAAGATTCATTGAAGAGATTGGTACTTATAATCCGCTTACAGATCCAAGCTCGATAAATATCGATGCTGAAAAGGCTCAAAAGTGGCTTAAAAATGGTGCTCAACCAACAGATACTGTAAAAAACTTATTGAAAAAATCTGGGGCAATCCAGTAAAAAGTGTTTTATTCTAGTGCTTTTGAACATAATTCATTTCTAGAAATGAATTATGTAAAATGCACATCCTATGTTTTTTGTTAATTAACAAAATTGTTAATCAACACTCGTGACAAAATAAAGGGTAAAATAACGGGAGGTAGAATATTATGAAAGAACTTCTCGAAACAATTGCCAAAGCCTTGGTAGATTACCCGGAAGATGTTTTTGTTAATGAAGTTGAAGGCGAAAAGTCAATGATTCTTGAGCTGAAAGTTTCAAAAGACGATATGGGTAAAGTTATAGGAAAACAAGGTAGAATTGCAAAGGCTATAAGGACAGTTGTGAAGGCAGCAGCAATAAAAGAAAATATAAGAGTATCTGTAGAAATACTACAATAGTAAATGTGGGCAGGAGATATACTCTTGTCCATATTTTATTTAACCTCTTTCGAAGGTCTTGAAAGAGGTAAAAACGTAGGGGCTCGATACCCCGGAGTTTTTATTTGGAGGAATTTTCTCCTTGATATATGGGAATAAATGAAATTATAGTATATGTTCTAATTTACATAAATGGTGGTGTTAATTAATGATAGAGTATCTCGAAGTCGGTAAAATTGTAAATATACATGGTGTAAAAGGTGAAATTAAAGTAGTACCTTTAACTGACGATCCAAAGAGATTTAATAAATTAAAGTCTGCTTTCATAGCTGGAGAAATATCGGAAAATATGCAAAAATACAGCTTTGAAAGTGTAAAGTACCATAAAAACTTTGTGATACTTAAGCTAAAGGACATAGATTATGCGGATGAAGCAGTAAAGTTCAAGGACAAGTTTATAATTATAAGCAGGGAAGATGCAGTAAAGCTGCCTGAAGATTCTTACTTTGTATGTGATTTAATCAAAAGTGAAGTTTTTGATGAAAAGAATAGTAGGCTTGGGATTTTAGTTGATGTACTTCAAACCGGAAGCAATGATGTTTACGTTGTTCGCGATGAAAATAAGAAGGAACTTCTCATACCGGCATTGAAATCTGTGGTAAAGGAAGTTTCTGTTAAAGATAGGAAAATCATGGTTGAGTTACCGCAAGGGTTGGTTGATGATGAGGTTTGATATCTTAACGTTGTTTCCGGAGATAATTGATGCTGTTTTAAAAGAAAGTATTATCGGGAGAGCTCAGGAAAGCGGCATAATTGAGATTAATGCAGTAAACATAAGAGACTTTTCAGCAAACAAGCACAAAAAGGCCGACGATTACCCCTACGGAGGCGGAGGGGGCATGATTATGACAGTTCAGCCTATTTATGATGCCTACCTTTCTGTTGTGAAAGACCTAGAATACAAACCCAAAGTAATATACCTAAGCCCACAAGGAAGGACTCTTACCCAGGAAGTCGTAAAGGAACTGTCTGCACATAAGCATCTTCTCTTGCTGTGCGGTCATTACGAGGGAATAGACGAAAGAATAATTGAAGAAATTGTTGACGAGGAATTATCTATAGGCGATTATGTACTTACCGGCGGAGAATTGCCTGCAATGGTACTTATAGATTCAGTAAGCAGGTTGATACCAGGGGTTTTGTCAAGTGAAGAATCTTACTCGCAGGAATCACATTACGATGGTCTTTTGGAGTATCCTCAATATACAAGGCCTGTAGAGTTTAATACCCGTGTTGTACCTGATGTGCTGTTGTCAGGACACCATGCAAATATAACAAGGTGGAGAAGAAAAGAGGCTATTAAACGAACATATATAAAAAGGCCTGATTTATTCTCAAAATTTGAACCGGGCAAAGAGGATAAAAAACTTATAGAGGAAATTTTAAAAGAGTTGGAAAGAAAAAAAACAGGCTATAATAATAAATAACATCTTAAAATTAGGGAGGATACATGCATGGAAAACACAGAAAACAGAAATCCGGTTGTTACAATTGAGATGGAGGACGGTGCAATAATGAGGGCAGAGTTGTACCCTGATATTGCTCCAAATACCGTTAATAGTTTTATATCACTTGTTAACAAGGGTTTTTACAATGGAATTATATTTCACAGAGTTATACCGGGGTTTATGATACAAGGTGGCGATCCCGAGGGGATTGGCATTGGCGGACCCGGGTATTCAATCAGGGGTGAATTTGCTTCCAACGGATTTAAAAATGATCTTAAGCACACTAAGGGTGTTCTGTCAATGGCTAGATCACGTGATAGAAATTCAGCCGGATCTCAGTTTTTTATCATGGTAAATGATGCTCCGCACTTAGATGGAGAATATGCCGCGTTTGGAAAGGTTGTTGAGGGATTGGAAGTGGCTGATAAGATAGTTTCAGTAAAGAGAGACAGATCAGACAAACCCTTGGAGCCCCAAAAGATGAAAAAAGTAACGGTTGAACTTTTCGGGAAAGAATTTAGTGCTCCGGAAGTAATGTAACCTTCATAGGTTTATAGGGAAGTGTATTTATAAAAGCGAGGAGAACAAAAGACCAACTCGGGGTTTTGTATCTGCTCCTTTGTTTTTTTATTTAGAATGTAATATGTTAAATTTTTTTGATATAATAGACCAGTACCTTATCATTAAAAAAGCACTAGGGGGATATTATGTATGGTAGAATTAAAAGAAAAGTTTTAAATTACCTGATCGGTACACTTATATTTTCGTGTACTTTCTGCAATTCAGGAATTACGTATATTGCAAATGCTGCACAATCAGTTGATGTTGTCAGGGATTTTGAAATAATAAATCCTTATAGGACAGTTGACTGGCATTCCTTTGGTCAATACAAAGCATGTCTTCATATGCACACAACTGAATTTGATGGTTTGCAGTCTCCTAAAGAAATGCTCGAAGATTGCTATAGGAAAGGCTATGACATTGCTGCAATTACCGATCACGATATTTTAAATAGCACCTGGGTTCGAACAGACAGAAATCCTGGTACATATCTTACAAGTGAGCGGTTGGACGAAATTAATTCAGGTAATGACAGAAATGGAAGAGGAATGATAGGTATACCTTTTACAACAGAACAGTCGGTATTAGATCATGTTAATACATACTGGGCAGATTTTATCAATGGAAGCGATGCCACAATAGAGAGTAAAATAGCAAAATGTGAAGAATTAGGCGGTATTTCACACATAAATCATCCCGGTGGAGATGCAAACAGCAATCAGTGCTTTGACGGTGATCAGATTACTGAAATTGGGACCAAATATGTTAATCAATATATTGATTTGTTTTTGAGATATCCGTCCTGTGTCGGTCATGAGGTTTTTAACGCCAACTATGGAAACAGGGAAAGTTTCAGAAAGATTTGGGACCATATCCTTATGGGCACAATGCCTAACCGTCAGGTATGGGGATTTTCAAACGATGATACCCATTTTATGACAGGTACAGGGTATAATTTCAATATGATGCTTATGCCTGGAAATTCAGAAGAAAACATTCGTTATTCAATGGAAAACGGAACCTTCTATTTGGTAGCTTCGAAGACAAATGAGCCTTTGAAAGATTATTCAACCGGTACTGACAATGTGACTTTTCCTGTTATTAAAAATATCAATGTTAATCAATATGAAAACTCGATAGCTATAGTAGGAGAAAACTATGATACAGTAGAGTGGATTGCAGACGGTAAGGTTATTGCTTACGGTGAAAGTATAGATCTCAATAACTATGAAGATAGGATTAATACCTATATTAGGGCACAAATAAAAGGTATTGGAGGTATAACACTGACACAGCCATTTGGGATAATTGAGAAAAGCTCGGTAAAACTCGGAGATATAAATGAAAACGGCGAAGTAAATTCAATTGACTGTGCACTATTAATAAAACATCTGCTTGGAATGAATGGTGGCAAGCTTGCGGAGAATAGGCAGATTATTGCAGATGTTGATGGAAATGGAAAACTTAATGCTATTGATTTGGCATATATGAGAAAATTAATTCTGGGTATGATTAAGGTGTTTCCAGCAGAACAATAGTTTTAGTGAAAAGCTATAGGTATAGACTAAATAAACAATACTTAGTGCAAAAATAAGAGTGCTTAATAAACAAGTAAGAATAAATGCTCAATAAAAATAGATTAATGGAAAAGGAGACTTGGTATAATGGATGTACTAGAGGCTATTTATACAAGAAGAAGTATTCGTAAATATACAGACAAGGATATTGATGAAGACACCTTGAGAAGTATTCTAAGAGCGGGATTTTACGCACCTTCTGCTACAAATCAACGACCTTGGCATTTTGTAATAATAAAAGATAAGGAAATGCTTATAAAAATTTCACAAAAACATCCCTATGCAAAAATGCTACCGGGTGCAGCTTGTTGTATTGTTGTGTGTGGAGACAAAACTAAACAGGAGAAAACCGGATTTTTGGTAGAAGACTGTTCAGCTGCAATAGAGAACATGCTATTGGCTACTCATGGTTTGGGGTTAGGAGCTGTTTGGCTCAGTCTATACCCAATTAGTTCGAGGTCTAAACCTATCGGCCAACTGCTCAATATTCCCCAACATATTATTCCGGTCGGTATGATTGCTATTGGATATAAAGCGGAAGAGAGAACGACTAAAGAGCGATTTAATGAGGAAAGGCTACACTTTGAAAAATGGTAAAGTGAGAGCAACCCACAAAGTAGAATTTAAATTTTTATGGAGCTAAAATATAATGGCAAAAATTTTTTTAAGATTTCCAGGTGGAAGAACCAAGTCCCTTACCTTGAGTTATGATGACGGAGTAGAGCAGGATATCAAGCTGGTTGAAATCATAAACAAGTACGGTATAAAAGGTACATTTAATTTAAACAGTGGATTATATTCAATGGAAGGCACGGTGTATAAAAAGGGTGAAGTTCACCGAAGAATGACCGAAAAACAGGCAACGCAAACTTTTAAGAATTCAGAACATGAAGTTGCGGTGCACTCGTTAACTCACCCATTTTTAGAACAGTTGCCTGACAGTATGGTTGTTCATGAAATAATAAAAGACAGAGAAAATCTTGAAAGGCAATTTGGTACAATTGTTCGTGGGATGGCATATCCTTATGGAACAATGAATGACAAGGTTATTTCTGTTCTTCGGTTATGCGGTATTGTCTATGCTAGAACAGTAATTTCAACAAATGATTTCAGAATCCCTACCAATTGGATGAAATTAACAGCAACTTGCCATCATAAATCACCTGAACTTCAGAGTTTGGCAAAAAAGTTTGTAGAGGATAAAGTTAAACGGGAACCATATTTGTTTTATTTATGGGGACACAGCTATGAATTTGAAGCTGATAACAATTGGAATGTGATCGATGAGTTTGCGAAGTTTGCAGGTGACCGAGAAGACATCTGGTATGCAACAAATATAGAAATTTATGAATATATTCAAGCATACAAACGCTTAATATTCAGTGTTGACGGTAAAAGGGTAAGAAACCCATCTGATATAAAGATATGGTTTGAACATTCCGGTGATATTATTGAAATAGAAGCAGGTTCAACGATAGAAATATGAGATATAGATAACGTACTCTAAAGTTAAATATATATATATCACCCAAATGTTGTCTAATTTAGATGAAAAACATCCTTTAATTTTAACTTTACTAAAATCAAAAAATATCCAAAATAATATCCATTTTAGTTTTGCAAGTAGCTTTCTGTCATACATAAAATAGCATCTAAGTCTTTTGGGTATACTAAAGACCGTTATAATTACTTTTTAAATTTAATTGTTGATAAAACTGTATTTATAATCTTCACACTTAACACGAGCAAATGGAGTACTTATTGCAGAAGTAACTGGGACAGAAAGCTAAATAATGTGATGGATGATATAAAGGTATTAAATGAGAAAAAAGTATTGTAAAACATGAATATATTACATTGTAATTTTTGAATATTAGTCTTATAATGTAACTAAGATAAAGGTTATTAGAACGTTTCGTTAATTATTTTATTTACAGTTAGGGGCTTTGGTTTCGCATTTTTCTTATTTTTCTCATTTTTCTCAAGTTTAAATTAATTCGCAGTTGTATTTTATGTTGTATCGTATTGTTGACTGAATTTTTGAGTTATTACTCGAAATTTTATAAATAATTATGTAAGGAGCTAATTCTATGAAAAGATCTATTTCTCTAATTCTAGCTTTAATGCTAGTGTTCAATCTATGTTGCATTTTTTCTATTACTTCCTATGGTGCAGAAGATGATTCCTATATTATAAGATGTACTATACGTGATTTTGACCCTGTAAATTCTAGATATCCTGAAAGAAATCATCCGGATTTTGAAAACGAAAAATACTTTAATACAAGTACAACCGGAGCGGTTAAAGCTAATTTAGGCTCCGACAATACTCCAGTTTATGCTTCATCTGGTTATTCTGTGAAGATTATTACAAGTGCCGATTCATTTTACGATTGGTATCATGACACAGACAAGAATATTAATATCCCTTATGATTTAGTCTTAAAAAAGTCAGGATCTTTGTACACTTTTGATTCTACATTAACAGACGGATTCTTCCCAATTAACAATAAGGGCTTTGGAAATTATCAGAACAATAAAAACTATCATTTTACTCTAGAGCTACACGCTAAGTTCATTTTTAAATCGGGATTAAAGTTTAATATAATCGGAGACGATGATGTTTGGCTGTTTGTAAATAAAAAGATTGTTGGCGATATGGGCGGTATACATGAGGCGCAGACTAAAAATATCAATATGGATGATTATAAACGCTCAATGAATCTTAATGACGGTGATGAATGTACTTTAGATTTGTTCTTTGCAGAAAGACACATTACAGAATCTAATTTAAAGATATCCACAAATATTAGTCTGGTTTCAGCAGATGAAAAGACAAATAAAGCACCGATTGCAGATGCAGGAGACGACATAAGTCTAAAAACTAGTTCAAAGACAGTATCAGTTAAGCTTGATGGAAGTGGATCAAAAGATCCAGATGGCGGTGAATTGAGCTATATATGGAAAAATGGAGATGGAGATATAGTTAGCAGAGATGTTAAACCTACAATTACCTTACCAGTAGGAACTCACACTTTTACATTAACTGTATCAGATGGAGAAGGTTCAGATACCGATAAAGTTGAGGTTGAAGTAAAAGAAGAATCAAAGTCAAATGCAGCACCTGTAGCTAATGCAGGTAGCAATCAGACTAAGACTACTTCAGGTACAAGAGCTACAGTGACTTTAGACGGAAGTAAGTCCACAGATCCTGATGGAGATACACTTACCTATAGATGGACAGATGAAGACGGTGACAGAATTGCATCAACTGTAAAACCACAAGTAGAGTTGCCTGTTGGAGTACATAAAATTAAATTGACGGTTTCAGATGGTAAATTGAGTGATACAGATACAGTAATTATAGAGATTAAAGATGCAGATGATAACAGAGAACCTGCAGCAAATGCTGGTACTGACCAAGAAAAGATAACTACAGGTACAAAATCTACAGTTACTTTAGACGGAAGTAAATCAACAGATCCTGATGGAGATGACTTGACTTACAAATGGACAGATGAGGATGAAAATAAAATAGCTACAGGAGAGAATCCAAAGGTTGAATTACCTGTTGGAAGACATAAGATTAAGCTGACAGTATCAGATGGAGATTTGAGTGATACGGATTCTGTAATAATAGATATAAGCAAAGCTTCATCAATTGGGAATTCCCGTCCTGTAGCTGATGCAGGATCAGACAAAACAGTACAGACCTATGATGGAGTGGCAGAGATTACCTTAGACGGTAGTAAATCATATGACCCGGATGATGACTCATTAACTTACTCATGGGAAGATGAATCTGGAAAAGTAATTGGTTCAAAGGTTAAACCAAAGGTATTACTTGAAGATGGAACACATGTAATTACATTGACTGTATCAGACGGAAGTCTTACTGACACCGATAAAGTGACAATTACTGTTGAAGGTGATGAAATACCGAGTAGTTCCGGTGCTTCAGCTGATTTAGGTATCGCACTAGAGGCAGATGTAACTAAGGTTGAGGAGAAAGACGAAATTACATTTACAATAAAGTATGCAAATAAGACAGAGTATACAATTCCTGACATAGAGGTTGATTTTAAGCTTGCCGATGATATGGAGGTTGTGGATGCGGCAAATGGCAAGGTATTATCAAGTAAAATTGTTTGGAATATCGGAGATCTTGCAGCAAAGAAGAGCGGTCAGATGAAAATTAAAGTACAGACCTCAAAAATCAATGAGGCAGAGGTTATAAAGAATGTTGTGGCTAGTATCGGAACATCAGGAGTAGAATTATCAAATACATACGATGATGAATCAAAGCTTGACGTTATGGTTTATTCAAATAGATATACACAAAGACATACACGATATATACTAGGTTATCCGGACAACACATTCAAGGGTGAGAGAAATATAACTCGTGCAGAGACAGCAGTTATCTTTGCTAGAATAATGGATCTTAAAGATTTGAAGATTAATAATACCACAAAATTTGTAGATGTTGCTAAAGGATTTTGGGCAGAAAATCACATATATGCAGCTGTTCAGATTGGGTTATTTAAAGGTGTTGACAGTACTCACTTTAATCCGGACGTTCCGATAACTAGAGCAGAATTTGCAACAGTAATTGCGAACTACTTGAAGATTTCAAGAACTAGTGAAGAAGTGCCTTTGGAATATACGTTCAATGATATTGAGAATCATTGGGCACAAGGTAATATAGAAGAGATCGCAAGATACAAAATAGTAACAGGCTACTCTGACGGTTCTTTCAAACCACAGAAGAAGATATTGAGACAAGAAGCAGTTGTTATGATAAACCACATGCTCTACAGAGGACCATTGACAAATGTAACAAGTTCTTTTCCTGATATGCCTAATGGGCATTGGGCTTTCGGAGATGTTGAAGAAGCAGTTAGATCACATGAGTTTGTTATCAATGACGGAAATGAGGAAATGACTAAATTTATTGATGATCCAATTTGGTAAGATTTTAAATATGAAAGGGCCTGCGTATTTATTGCGCAGTGCCCTTTTTCGAGTTTTCTTCTGTGTATTAATAATAAGATAATAAGTGGCTTTAAGCCGAAAAATATTATGCAGAGTATTTTTACTTGAATGTGAAATTTTATCCAAAAACTATGTGGTTAGTATAGAGTATGAATAATTAATTTTTGCCGATATTATCATTACTTTTTTCATTATTTACAATTAACAATGAATTGGTCAATATAAAATGCTCAAATTGTTGTGGTATCTTGAAAGTATTAGGTGGGTCATGATTCTGAATTTCCCAAAGGTTCAAATGTTTTTTCATCTATAGGAAGGGAGTGGAAGTTTTGTTTTTTGCAACAATGAGAATATAACTTCCACTAACAGAATTACCCTTTAGTTATCCCTTTTGTGCATCTTCTCTTCGAATCTGTGCACGTTTGATTTTTCCACTTATGGTCTTTGGAAGCTCATTTACAAATTCAAGAATCCTCGGATACTTATATGGGGCAGTTACTTGTTTAACATAATCCTGAATCTCTTTTTTAAGTGTATCGGATGCTGTATAACCTTTTGCAAGAACAACGGTAGCTTTGATAACCGTTCCACGTACCTCGTCGGGAGCTCCGGTTACTGCACACTCAACAACTGCCGGATGCTCAATAAGTGCACTTTCTACCTCAAAAGGACTGATTCTGTATCCGGAAGCTTTGATAACATCATCATTTCGACCGACAAACCAAAGAAATCCATGCTCATCCCGGTATACCATATCACCTGTATGGTAGATGTCATTATACCAAACCTTGTTTGTTGCTTCAGTATCTTTGTAGTACCCGCAAAAAAGTCCTGCTGGTTTGTTTGAATCGGCATCTCTTATAACCAGTTCGCCTTCTACTCCGGCAGAACATGAACAGTCATTTTCGTCCACTACATCAATCTTAAATGCAGGATTTGGTTTCCCCATTGCTCCGGGATAAACATCCAGCCATTCAAAGTTTGCAACCAGCACTGTAGTTTCTGTCTGGCCAAATCCATTAAGGATGCTAAGTCCGGTCTTGTTTTGGAATTTTTTAAACACTTCCGGGTTAAGTGGTTCACCTGCAGTAGAGCAATGAACAAGGGAGGAAAGGTCGTATTTATCAAAATCATGCTGAAGCATAAATCTATATATTGTAGGCGGTGCACAAAAAGTAGAAATTCCGTACTTTTCAATTTTTTCAAGAAGTTTTTCGGGTTCAAACTTGTCCATATCATACACAAAATGTACAGCTCCACAAATCCATTGTCCGTATATTTTTCCCCATCCGAATTTGGCCCATCCAGAATCGGAAACTGTAAGGTGTAGTCCACCGTCAACTACACGCTGCCAGTACTTTGCCGTTACAATATGGCCGAGAGGATAAGTAAAACTATGAACTGCCATCTTTGGCATGCTGGTAGTTCCAGAAGTAAAGTAAATAATCATAGGATCATCATTGGTGGAAGCTTCACTACCTGAAGGTCTTGTCCATTCCTCAGATGAAAGTTCTACGCCTTTGTCAAAATCCGTCCAGCCCTCATGTTGACCACCAACAAGGAACAGCTTTTCAACAGAGGGAGATTTCTCTCTTGCTGCTTCTACCTGATGGATTATTTCAGGCATATTAAATGCAATAACAGCCTTGATTGAAGCAGCATTACACCTGTAAGAAATGTCTTTTTCAGTCAATTGGTGGGTAGACGGGATATATGTTGCACCGATTTTTGCAAGAGCAAGCAACACAAAATAGATTTCATACCGCCTTCTAAGAATCAGCATCACACGGTCACCCTTACGGATACCGGCATTGCTTAGCATGTTGGCAGTTTTGTCAGACCATTTTTTTATTTCAGAAAACGTAAACTTACGTTCATTTCCATTATCATCACACCACACAAGTGCTGGTCTAGATGGTTCAATTCGTGCATATTCGTCTACTATATCGTAAGCAAAATTGAAATTATCAGGTACAATAATTTTATAATTTTCGCAGAAATCTTCATAAGACACAAAATCGGATTTAGTAATATACCGATAAGCCAAATTCATTTTTTCACACCCTTTATAAAAGTATAACAGTAATAAATTTTGCCGGTTTGTTTTCCATTGAAAGCATTTTATGCGGTATCATGGAATTAAAATACAGGGTATCTCCCGGCAATAAAATGTACTCTTTGGTCCCGATAATTACTTTCATCTTGCCTTCAAGACAGTAATTAAATTCTTGACCCTTGTGGGAAACCAACTCGGGATCCTTATCAGCTTCTAAGGTAACAAGCAGAGGCTCAATTTTTCTATTGGCATACTTGTATGCCAAACTCTGAAAATCGTACTGGTCATACCTCTCTACTTTCAGTCCTTCTCCCTTTTTCAGATAACATATATCGTGAAGTTTGGGAGAAACTCCGGTGAGAACCTCAGTCAAATCTACTGTGTAGAAGTCTGCAATTTCATATAATATACTGATTGGAATATCATCTTCACCATTTTCATATTTTTGATACTCTTCAAATGATAAGCCCAATTTTTGAGATACTTCCATAGAAGACATGCCTGAAAGTAACCTTAAACCTTTAATTCTAGCTGCAATATCTCTTACCTTTTCATTCATAGAAACACAATCCTTTCTTCTAAGTATGGAGAATACTGCTAAAGTCTATTCATATTGAATTATATCACATTAACATCAGAAGCATAAGGCTTTTTAGTTGTATTTGTATGGTTTTATGATAGCTTATATTACTGCTTATCATTAAACTAATTTTTTTTAAATATTTTATTTTTTGCTTTTTTATGATATATTAGAAGTAAGGTAAATTATTGTCATACATCAGCTTGTGTTATTTTCTGGTTTTAATTAATCTAATTGGAGGGTTTATATGAATGAGGATTTAATGTATCAAAAACAGGCAAAAGAAAAGATAATAAGGGATGGGGCAGGTTGGTTTTACTGGATAGCAGTTTTATCTATTGTAAATAGCCTTATAGTTTTGTTTGGCGGTAAGATGAATTTTATAATTGGTCTTGGAATAACACAGGTTATAGATGGTTATGCATTTGTATTATCAGAAAATTACAACTCAAATGTTATTAAGATTGTTGGACTTCTACTTAATGTGTTTATTTCATGTATTTTTGTTGTGTTTGGAATACTATCAAACAAGAAACATAGGTGGGCTTTTTTAACAGGAATGATATTATACGCACTTGACGGGCTGATATTTTTTATCGGACCGGATTTCTTTTCTATTGGTTTTCACATATTTGCTTTGTTTTTCATATTTAAGGGATTTAGAGAGACTAAAAACCTCAAAGAAATTAAAAAACAGATTTATGAGCAATCACAGTTACAAGCAGATTTGAATGAGGGAGAACAAAATAACATTTAGACAAAAAAACTAAAGGGTTAAATGGTGATTCCTATTGTTCTAAGCGTAATTTGCTTTTTTAATAGATTTGTTTTGTAAGTGGATACTATATTGAAATGATTTTTGGGGTCAGGTAGGGTTAAATGAAAAAGAAAATTGCTATTATAGCTTTGTTTATCTGTTTTCTTGTTAATTGCATTATACAAAATAATGTGATAAAAATCTCAACTTATGAGATAAAGACATCGAAAGTTCTTAACCCTGTCAGGATAGTACATTTATCCGATTTGCACGATAAACAATTTGGAGAATACAACAAAACCTTAATAGCTGAGATAAAGCAGAAAGAGCCTGACATTATAGTTTTTACAGGAGATTTAATCGATAGCAGGTGTGAAGATTTTACAGTTAGTGTTAATACACTTAGTGAATTGAATAAGTTGGTACAGGTATACTATATTCCCGGAAATCATGAATATAGATCAGGAAAGTCAGATGTATTTTTTGAAATGTTAAATAACGAGAATATAGAAATTCTGAAAAATGACACCAGATGCATTATAGCTAATGGGGAAATAGTTGATATTATCGGAATTGACGAAACAGTCAGTAATTATGAGAATATTAGAAAAAAGCTGATTGAGTTTGAAAAGAGCAACAGTTATAAAGTTTTGCTTTCTCATTTTCCTGAAAACTTTTCAAGGTATTACAACAAGTATAACATAGACCTGGTATTATCAGGGCATGCACATGGAGGACAGTTCAATTTGCCCTTCATTGGTGGATTATATGCACCCGGTCAAGGCTTTTTTCCAAAGTATTATAAAGGTATCCACACAGAAAATGGTGTCAATTTAATTGTAAGCAGAGGTCTTGGAAATAGTTCATTTCCATTAAGGGTATTTAATAACCCGGAAATTGTTGTTATAAATTTGATTCCTTCAAAAGATTAACATTGCTAATGGGACAAGGGACAGAGGGACAGGGACAGGTACCATGTCCCATTTTTTGTGCCATAAGGCAACGAAGGGAATTACAATAAGGCAGTTGTCGAGGATGACAGGGATATCAAAGAGCATATTTGACAGAACAAAACCGCTAAGCGGCTTTTGTTACCTTAAAAGCCCGTCAGAAAATTATGGCGTCCGGTTCTTAGATCCACTGATACTGCTACATTATAAATATCAATTAACACCATAATTTCCTTAAGATGAACATAGTGGGACAAGGTACCTGTTACCTGTCCCTTTGTCCCTTTTGTATATATATATTTGCTATTTTTGCTAATGTTTTATATAAAATTGCCGATAAATAATTAGTAAAAAATAGAAACTCTTTTATACAAAGGAGGAAACTTTGATGTCAACCAATATAGGAATCAAAAGGAAAATTTGCTTCTTATCATATATAATGATTTTTTTGTTAATTATTTCTGTAATAAGTTCATGGTATATTAGTAAACAAGGAGGATCTTTCATTTGGATTATAATCATAACAATATTATCTGCAGTGCTAAACTACTTTTTTTCAGTACAAATTGCTAAATCCTTAGTAAAACCTTTGAAAGAATTAATTGAACATATAGACTTAATAGATAAAGGTAATACATTACAAGATATGTCTATAGATTTAAGGCTTAGAAAAGACGAAATTGGGGTACTGGCAATAGCTATAGAGAATATAAAAATACATTTTAAAAATACAGTTAATGAAGAAAATATTAACATTGATGATTTAAATACTTCTAGTCCATTAGAAAGTATACCTGAACTTAGTTCAAAGATTGAAAAAATAAACACTTCTATAGGGGTATCAACAGTTGTAGATATAAGTTCGAGAGCACAGAGCATGAAGGAAAAAGTTTCAGATTCTCAAAAAAAGACCCAACTTGTTTTTGAGGAAACAAAATTGGAACTTTACAAAGCTATTGAAGAATCTAATGTAGTTGAAGAGATAAGCATATTGTCCGAATCAATAATTAGTATTGCTTCTCAGACGAATTTACTTGCATTAAATGCTGCTATTGAGGCAGCAAGAGCTGGTGAATCAGGTAGGGGTTTTTCGGTAATTGCCGATCAAGTCAGAAAACTTTCAGAACAATCAAAGAGTATTATAACTAAAATAAAATATATTACAGATCAAGTAAAACAGGCAGTAAAGAACCTATCCGATAGTTCCAATAAGCTCCTTGAATTTATGTCCAGAGATGTAAATAATGATTATATGTCAATGCTGCATGTTGCAGATCAATACAATAAGGATGCTTCGTTTATGAATAATATAGTTACCGAGTTCGATTCCATTTCACATGAATTGCTAAAAACAGTAGATGTTGTTTTGAACAATATAGACAATATATCTAGAGTTTCAGCTGAGGGAGTGGATAGAATTGGAAAAATAGATCAAGAAGTTACTGAGATATCCTATAGTTTTACAGATTTAATTGGTGATAAAAATATTGAAAACTAGTGCTTTTGAACATAATTTATTTCTAGAAATGAATTATGCAAAATACACATCCTATGTTTTTTGCGGATTAAATACTTTATGTGTAATCATAAGAGATACTGTTTCTCTTGTATACAAATATAATAAGCAAAAAAGGAGGATTTGCAAATGGAAAACAACACTGGATCAAATTGGACTTGCCCTGTGTCGGTAATAACAGGTAGGAATGTAGTTAAAACAGAAGCAGATGGAACAGCGAGTTATGAACGTGTGGTTGAAATGACAGATAATATACTGTCTAAAAGAAAAGGATTTTCTGGGAAGTGGGCATATATGCCTCATATTAATAAACTTAATCCTGTATTAGATGAAGATACAAGAAAAGCTTTTACAAAATTACATGAAAGATGTTTAGCAGCAGGATGTGTAGCATTTGCCTTCGTAACTGGTGGAGTTGTATCTGCAAAGGTTCAATCTAAACGGCATCATGATGCATCTAATACAGAACAACTTCAGAATGAATATTTCAGAACAGAGGAAGAAGCCTTAAAATGGCTAGAAAGCATAGGAATATAAGCAGAATATAAGCAGAAAAAAGCAAAAAAATATTTACAACACTTAATAACTGTGGTATAATTCTAACTTGTGGAAATACGGACGGTCCTCTGTTGAAAACAAGAACGTCTAGGCAGGAGGGAGGATGACAAATATGGATATAATTAGGGCTATTGAGCAGGAACAATTGAAAACAGAAAATAAGCCTAAACTTGAAATCGGTGACTATGTAAAAGTACATGTTAAGATTAAAGAAGGCAACAGGGAAAGGATTCAGGTTTTCGAAGGAACTGTTATCAGATTAAAAGGTGCAGGACTAAAGGAAACTTTTACAGTAAGAAGAGTTTCTTACGGAGTAGGTGTTGAAAGAATCTTCCCGGTTCACTCACCAAACGTGGATCACGTTGATACAGTGAGAAGAGGTAAAGTCAGAAGGGCAAAACTTTACTACTTGAGAGACAGAGTAGGAAAGGCTGCAAAAGTAAAAACAAGATTAGGTTAATATCTAATACAAATAAAAGGGACCTTAGGTCCCTTTTATTATACCAATCAGATTGAAGGATACAAAAAAGCTTTTATAATAAGTAATAAAATGTTATAATAAAGTTTATAGGAATAGGTTTCAGAGTTTTCATATATATGACTTTTAGTGTAATAGTTTGGGGAAAATACTATTCTGTAACAATGACAAATTTTGTGAGGAATAATTATATTACCGCATAATATATTTGACAATAATATTATAAAGAGAATAGGGTTGTAATTATGGTGTTTAATAAAAAACCAGATAATCAAGATGACATTCATGATAATGGACTTGAAGAAAAATTTGCTGTTAACTATGAAAATGAAAAGCCCAATTATTTTAAAGAGTTACTCAAGTGGATTATGGTAATTATAGTCTCGGTATTTATTGCTCTTGTGCTCAGAGCATATGTTTTTGAATGGGTTATAGTACAGGGACAATCCATGGAAAATACTCTGTACAATCATCAGGTTTTATTTGTCAATAAAATCGGATATGTTATTGATACACCCAAAAAAGGTGATATTGTAGTATTTGAAGTGGTTAAAGGGAATTTTGACTATTTTCCTGTAATAAATAATGTACCTGCTTTAGCATCTTTATTTCCATCTAAGAACGAAGTTGATTATATTAAAAGAGTTGTAGCAGTAGCTGGTGATAAGATAGATATAATTGATGATAAAGTATATGTGAACGATATTCTTCAGGAAGAAACCTATGCTAAAGGTATTACAAGAGAACAGAATATAGAACTACCTTGCTTTGTTCCTGAGAATAAAGTTTTTGTTATGGGTGATAATAGAGAAAATAGTAGAGATAGCAGGCAGATTGGTTTTGTTGATATTGATAAAATAAAAGGCAAAGCGGCATTCAGGATTAGGCCCATTAAAGAATTCGGCAGCATTTATGATTAATTCGCAAGGTACTAAAATACCAGGCTGAAGGTAATATAAAATTTCAGATGTTTTAATGTAAAGCGACACAATGCGTTACTTTAGGAGGAAAAAATGAATATACAGTGGTATCCTGGTCATATGGCAAAGACCAGAAAAATTCTCAATGATAATATGAAATTAGTGGATGTAGTAATAGAGTTGTTAGATGCCAGAATTCCAATTAGCAGTAAGAATCCGGATTTTGACGATATATTTAAAAATAAGCCCAAAATAATTGTTTTAAACAAATCCGACCTGGCAGATGAAAAAGTTTGCAGCAGTTGGAGTAGATGGTATAACTCACAGGGTTATGCCAATATTTTTATTGATTCTATTAAAGGTAAGAATATTAACCAGCTTAAGAACCAAATGCAAAACTTAATGAAAGATAAAATTGAAAGGGATAAGCTTAAAGGAAGAATTTCAAGACCGATTAGGACAATGATTGTGGGCATTCCAAATGTCGGAAAGTCTTCCTTGATCAATAAGATTGCTGGTAAGGCAAGTGCTGTAACAGGAGATAAACCAGGTGTTACAAGAGGTAAGCAATGGATTAATGTCAATGACCGGATTCAGCTTTTAGACACTCCGGGTATATTATGGCCTAAATTCGAAGATATTGAAGTAGGGTTAAACCTTGCAATAACCGGTGCAATTAAGGATGATATACTTGACACTGTTGAACTTGCTTCAACGCTTTTTGAAAAGTTGATTAAGCTCTATCCTAAAAACCTTATGGAGAGATATAAACTTAGCTCAATTGAAGGGAAGACCGGTTTAGAGCTCCTTGAAGCTGCTGGAAAGAACCGGGGTTGTATAATTTCCGGAGGACAGATCGATATGGGCAGAATTTCTGCTATTGTCTTAGATGAGCTTCGAGGAGGTAAGATAGGCAAGATCACACTGGAGAAACCGGAGGATATGGTAAATGACAAAAATCGATAAAAAGCTCACTATAAAACAAATTGAAGCAATGGTAGCTCCATTAACTGTCGATCTGGCTTTAGATAAGCTGCATGAATTAAAGGAAGAGTATGGAACTAAAATTGACAAGCTTGTTTTAAAGTACGAAAAGAAGAAGTTGTCAGTGGAAAAAGAGCAGAAAAGATTTGAAAATATGTGCTGCTTTGAAAAAGAAGCATATGCAAAGGGAGCTAAATTTATTGCGGGTACAGATGAAGCTGGCCGAGGACCTCTTGCCGGACCGGTTGTAGCTGCTGCTGTGATACTCCCGGAAGGTGTTTTCATTAGTGGACTTAATGATTCAAAAAAGCTGAGCGAAAAGCAGAGAGAAGAGTTATATGACATTATTACAGAAAAAGCAATTGCCTATGATGTAGGTATTGTTGACGAAAATATTATTGACGAAATCAATATTCTGAATGCCACAAAAATGGCAATGGAGATTGCGGTAGAGAGCCTCGGTGTAAAGCCGGATGTCCTGCTTACCGATGCCGTAAAGCTTGATAACTTAAAAATACCGCAGAAATCTATAATTAAGGGTGACGCTCTAAGTATATCTATTGCAGCCGCTTCCATAATTGCAAAAGTGACCAGGGACAAGCTTATAAATGAATTGGATTCTGTTTATCCCGATTACGGTTTTAAAAAGCACAAAGGTTATGGAACAAAAGAGCACATAGACGCAATAAAGAAGTTTGGTATTTGTCCAATACATAGAACCACTTTTACAAAAAATTTCACGGCCTGAAAGGATAAATATAAATAAATTCAGTATTTGTCCGATAAATAAAATAAGCTTTACAAATTTCGGATTTTAGTGAGCCCAAAGGGGGACAGGGATGAAAATAGAAGGATTTGTTGGCAATTTGGATATAAATTCGTCCAGTATGCCTGACATCCTTAGTAAACTTGCAGTTGGTGATATTATAAGGGCAAAGGTACTGAATATCGCAGCTAATGATCTTATGCTAAGGCTGTTTGACGGTACTACCCTTAATGCAAATTCCCTTTCATCTTTAGGTGTAGAACAAGGCGATGTGGTAGATTTTGTTGTAAAAGGCAAAACCAATAACCAGTTGGTTCTAGAAACAGTTAAGGAAAATGAGTGGCATCAAAAGTCTGAAATTGATTCGGAGTTAAATATTAAAAAGCAGCTAATAGAACTTGATATAAGACCTGACAAAAAAAATATGGAGATTGCAAAAGAAATTAAACAAAACGATCTTCCTTTAAATAAAGAAGTATTCGGAAAGATTGCTGATGCAATTATCGGTTTTAAGAATTTTACACCTCAAAAAGCAGCGTATCTCGTTGCAAATAATATTATTCCTGAAGAAAAAAATATAGAGCTATTAAATAAAATTGTTGATGAGAAACAGAAAGTCAGTTCCATGGTCCAAGGTATGTTGGATTCATTATACGAGATAAAAGATAACGATGTTATCTTGTCAATCAGACATGCCCTAAAGCACTCCATATTTCAAGGAACTGATACTGAGCCTTTTGTTATAGGTGAGGAGACAACAAGGAAGGAACTTGTAAGGAGCACTATAGAAAAAGCGTTTGGTGACCTTGGAATAGATGATATTGGAATAGATAAGGATTCAATGACATATGAAATTAAGGAAAAACTGACAGAGTTTATTCTTTCAAATATAAGAAAAGATACTGGTACTTCTGCTAAACCTTTAGGTAGCGATAAGTTGCAGGCAGAGAAGGCAATCACTTTTTTAAAAGACAATTTGCAGGATATTGAAAAAACAAAATTTAATCAGGTTGAATTTGTCCGAAATATCTTAAAAAATACCCATGAAAAAATAAAAGAAAACCTAAAATTACTCCATATCTCTGCAAAAGATGAAATTCTTACAGAAGAACAGCCTATTGAAAGAACTAAATATGAAAAGGAACTGAAAGATGTATTTAAAAGATTTCATTTAAAAATCGATGAGAATACCTCGGGTAAAGATCTTGAGGTGAAAAAAGTATATAAGGAAATGTACGAAAGACTTGAAATAATAAAAAGTGCAATTGAGCAAAAAAATCCTGAAAATAAGGAAGCTATACTTCAAAAAATCGATAACCTTCAAAGCAGTTTAAAGTTCATCAACGAGATTAACAACCACAGCACTTATATACAAATTCCCATGAACATATTTGACAGGAATACAACTGGAGAGCTTTATGTCCTTAAGAAAGGTTCAAAGAGAAAAAAAATCGATCCCGAGAACGCCTCAGTACTTGTATCCTTAAATACTCAGAACTTAGGTCAGATTGACTCTTTAGTAAATGTAAACAAAAAGAATATAAGTTTAAATTTAAGGGTTGAAGACCAATCGATCATAGGGTTTTTGAAAGAGAATTATGTACAATTGTATAATAGCCTTAAAGGTAAAGGATATAAGCTTGTAGATGTAAAATACGGGCTGATTGAAGAGGAAATCAATGCAATTAATGCCGACAGGATGATAAAAAAAGATCTTGATAAGAACAAGCAATCAATTGACTTCAAAATATAAAATTATAAAATAAGGTGATGTAAATGCATCAAAAGAAAGAAAAGGTTAAACAAGCCGCTGCTTTGAAGTATACTCCGGGAAATAACCGGGCACCTGAAATAATCGGGCTTGGAAGCGGTGAAATTGCTGAAAAGATTATTGAAAAAGCTAAAGAAAATGATGTACCCATATATAAGAATGATGAACTTGCAAATACGCTGAATGCTTTTAAAATAGGTGATGAAATTCCACCGGAGCTCTATGAAGTAGTGGCAGAAATTTTGGTGTTTGTAAGCAATATGGACAGAAAATTTGGAGAAAAAAATGGAAAGAGAAATGAGTAACAAAAGGTCTATAGGGACAGCAGGTGAAAAAATAGCACAAGAGTACTTAAAAGAGAATAATTATTTCATAATTGAAATGAATTTCAGATATAAAAGGCTCGGTGAAATTGACATAATTGCCCGGGAAAACAATTATATCTGCTTCATTGAAGTCAAGATGCGAAGCACTCTTGAGTTCGGCCTTCCAAGGGAGGCTGTCAATTACAGAAAGCAGGAAAATATAAGAAAACTGGCCAGTATTTTTATCGGCAAGAACAAACTTTACAATGCAAATATCCGCTTTGATGTTGTAGAGGTATATGCATTAAAAGGAAATGGCTTGATGACTATTCAAAAAATTAATCTGATTAAAAATGCATTTTAAGAGATAATGAAAAAACTTGATTTTATAATGTTTTCAAAATATAAGAATTAGATGTTGTTTTTTCGTTATTCCTAATATTTGCTTTTAGCAAAACAGCTATCTGGAAATATCTAATTCATTCCTTGGGCAGGGAGGGATAAAACGGTGCATGAAGGTCATAGAAACAGACTTAAAACGAGATTTTTAAAGGATGGTCTTGACGGTTTTGAACCTCATCAGGTGTTGGAACTGCTTCTTTTTTATTCAATACCAAGAAAGGACACTAATGAACTGGCTCACCAACTACTTAAGAAATATGGATCATTATCGGGAGTTTTTGAAGCTGATCCAAAAGATCTTTCAAAAAATCCTGGAATTGGTGAAAATACTGCATTTCTACTAAGTCTTATACCTCAACTCTCAAGAAGGTATTTCAACGATAAATGGGGCGACAAACCTGAATTGAACAGCTCTACCAAAGCTGGCGAATATGCGGTATCCCTTTTTGCAGGTAGAACCTATGAAGCGTTTTATATCATATGTCTTGATTCCCAAAATAGAGTTAATTATGCTGAATTAGTCCATGAAGGTACCATTAATGAAGCTCCTGTATACCCAAGAGTGTTGGTAGAAGCTGCACTAAGACATAAAGCAAACTGCGTTATTCTTGCCCATAACCATCCTGGTGGAAGTATGAATCCCTCTAGAGCTGATATTGAAGCAACAAGGACTATTTGCAATGCACTAGAGTCCATTTCGATAAAAGTAATTGATCATATAATTGTATGTGGTGGAAAATATTATAGTTTTGCTGAAAATGGAAGATTGGAAGCAGCAAAGCTTTAAAATAAACACCCCCAAAAACAATTAATCAATTGTATGATGGATAAAAATATAGTAATATAATTATATAGGCCATTAATAATCTGGTAACTTTTTACTACACAACGCAACAATCTTTTTACAACCAATCCACAGAAAACAATAATTTTCAGATATTTTTTGAGTAAGATTATTACTCATTAATTATTATAATCAATGTTATTGGATGTGTTTAATAGCATAATTTAAACATGCCATGTTTTAAAAATTTTTGAAGGGAAGGGATAGGATGAAAAAAAGTAAAAAACAATCAAAGAAGGCAAGTTCTTTGATTGTAGGTGCTGTTATTCTTGCAACAACAATGATTCCTGTTAATAATGCAACTGTGAAAGCAGCAGAAGTGGAGCTCAACTATGCAAAGGCATTGCAGTATTCGCAATATTTTTATGATGCGAACATGTGTGGTACTGGTGTTGAAGAAAATGGTCAATATATGTGGCGGAGTGATTGTCACATTTATGATGCCGAACTTCCTCTTGACACTAAAAATACCAATATGTCAAGCAGTTTTATCAGTGAAAATAAGAGTGTACTTGACCCTGATGGTAATGGTAAAGTGGATGTATCGGGAGGCTTCCACGATGCTGGTGACCATGTAAAATTTGGCATGCCTGAAGCATATTCAGGTTCAACATTAGGATGGGGTTTCTATGAGTTCAGAGAACAATACGAAGCTACCGCACAAGATGCCCATGCAAAAACAATTTTAAGATATTTCAATGACTACTTTATGAGATGTACATTTTTAGACAAATCAGGTAAGGCAATAGCTTTTTGCTATCAGGTAGGTGATGGTGATATTGACCATGCTTATTGGAACGCACCTGAAGTTGATGAAATGTTCAGAAAGGGCTGGTTTGCCACTGAAGAACTGCCTTCAACTGACTGTGTGTCAGCAGCAGCAGCTTCACTTGCAGTAAACTATATGAACTTTAAGGATGAAGATCCGGAGTACGCTGAAGAAAACCTTAAATATGCAAAAGCTTTGTTTGAATTTGCAGAGAGATGCGATAACAAAGAGCCTAATGCAGATGGACCTAAAGGCTATTATGCGTCTTCAAAATGGCAGGATGATTACTGCTGGGCTGCATCATGGCTTTATTTAGCTACTCAGGAGCAACACTATCTTGAAGAGGTATTTAAATATTTTGATTACTATGCACCTTCCTGCTGGACACACTGCTGGAATGATGTTTGGGCAGGTACTGCATGCATTCTAGGTGAAATCGATGATTTGTACGATAAAGACAGTCAAAAGTTTGAAGATATGTATAGAACTGCCGCAAACAAGAGCCCTTATGAGACTATAGATTTCTGGAGTCAGATAGCAAAAACCGTAGATAATTGGATGAACGGTACAACCGTTACAATAACACCGGGCGGATACTCGTTCCTTAACCAATGGGGATCAGCGAGGTATAATACAGCCACACAGTTATTAGCTCTCGTTTACGACAAGCATCACGATGATAAACCTTCCAAATACAGTGAATGGGCAAAATCACAGATGGACTACATAATGGGCGAAAACCCAATTTCCCGTTGTTACATAGTAGGTTACAGTGATATTTCTGCAAAATACCCCCATCACAGAGCAGCTTCAGGTTTGTCAAAATGTGAAGATCCAGATCCGCATAAATATGTACTCTATGGTGCATTAGTTGGTGGCCCCGGTTCAAGCGACCAGCATATAGATGTTACGTCAGATTATATTTACAATGAGGTAACCATTGACTATAATGCGGCCTTTGTTGGAGCAAGTGCAGGTCTTTACAGGTATTTTGCTGATCCTTCTATGCAGGTTACACCTGATTTTCCACCACCGGTAAATATCGATGACCCCGGCGAAAATCCCGGCGGTTCTGCATACTGGGTTGAAGGCTTTTGTGTTGACATAGCACAAGCTGATGGTCCAAAAGCTACTGAAATAACTTTTTATGTAAAATCAGACGTAAGAAAGACTTCAAAAAATATTTCTGTCAGGTATTATTTTGATTCTACAGGAATGACCTCTCTTGAACCTGAAAAAATTGAATTAAGGCAGTTATATGACCAGACAGCGGCTGAAACTGATTATGCTGCTGAGTTATCAGGTCCTCACCACTATAAGGACAAGATTTATTACATTGAAATAAGTTGGCCGGATTTTGTAATTGCAAATTCCAATAAGAAATACCAGTTTGCGTTAGGTACATACGCTTGGCAGAATTACTGGAATCCGGAAGATGACTGGAGCCACAAAGGTCTGAAAGTTGAAGAGGATAACTTTAAAGGAACACCAGAAAAAACTGACAATATATGTGTTTATGATGCAGGTGTTCTTGTAGGAGGTATTGAACCTGATGGTTCTACCCCTGTTGTAACAACACCAGCAGTCACTCCAACTATATCTCCAGTAACTACTACTCCCACTCCAACCATAGCTCCAGTAACTCCTACACCTACAAATTCCAAGGTTGTAGTGGTTGGTGATTTAAACTCCGACGGCAAATTTAACTCTATAGATTTCGGACTTTTCAGAGCACTCTTATTAAAACTTCCAACAGCTGTGCCTCTTGATTTGTCTGCAGCAGATGTAGATGGTAATGGTTCGGTAAATTCTATTGACTTTGCATATATGAGACAAAGGCTTCTAGGGATAATATCAAAGTTCCCAATAGAATAATGATATTTTGTAACTTCTAAATCAAAAGGGAGTTTCGAAAACCTACTTTTGTTAGGTGACGAGACTCCCTTTTATTAAACAATAAAAAAATATTAAGGATAATAAAAAGTCTGTTTTTCCAAAGTAAGAAAATGATAAAAGACGTAAACAAACACAACCAGCTTGCATAATACGTGCAAGCTGGTTGTTGAAATACTTGTATAAAATTTTATCTCAAATCAAGTTAGGAACTTATATTTAAGTCTTGTCTTATTTAAGCCACAATACATCACCAACAAGTTGTGTTGTAAAACCTAAGTCTGATAATTTGATATAAGTAAAGTTAAGATACTCAATAACGGAATCACTGGCCTTTAATTTATCACTACCTTCTTCTTTAGGTAATGTTAATTCTGTTTTTCCGGGTATTTTTATGTATAAGTTGTTGGCGTCAGCTGTTAAATACTGCGAAAATGCTGAGATCTCAATATAGTATTCGTTATTAGCTGTTACATACATTATAGCCTCTTCACGAAGGATCATACTCAAAGATCTCATTGTTTTGCTTCCGGAAGAACTTACATTGGCAGTTGATGTATTATTCGCAGGCTGGGTTGTTGTCAATTCAGCGGTATTAGTATCCGCATTCCAGAATAGTTCAGCTCCTATTGCCTCTGATGTTTTCCTAAGGCTTAAATAGGTTGTCCCATTATAGTTTAACATTGGGTAAGTTTCATCTTTCAAACTTTTTCCATTAACTGTTATATCATAGGTTATAGGATTCAAGATATATTGTGCTGCTGCTCCCACTGTGCCAGTTAAAAGACTACCAAAAATTACACCTATTACAAACTTTTTCATACACAAATTGCTCCTCTCAAAAATGTTATTCTATATCATTATACCACAAAAATCACAATAAAAAATAATAAAATGAAAGAATATTACATTTTATTACGTGCAGTCGAAGGTTAAAACATAAAAAAACACAAAAAATAAACAAAAATATACTTATTGAATATATAAAAACTATAGCTGAAAAATAGTATTATAGTATATATTAATATTTGCCTCCATAAGTTATTATAGCTGAAAAACTCTAAAGTTAAAATTAAAGGATGTTTTTCATCTAAATTAGATAACGTTTGGGTGCTATATATATTTAACTTTAGTGTACGTTATATATATAATTAATCTATGGATAAATTTAAAGTCAGGGGGAGAGACCATGATAATTTTTGATGCACATTGTGATACAGTAACAAAAATAATGGAACTCAATTCAAATCTGTACCAAAACAGTTGCCACATTGATTTGATTAGGTTAAAAAAGGCTGGCAACTGTATTCAAACCTTTGCTGCATTTATTGATCCGGCATACTCACAAGCTTACTCAATGAAGCGTGCGATGCAGATTATAGACCGGTTTTATAACGAGTTGGAAATATATAAGGACGATATAATGTTATGTTGTAATTACAGCGATATCGAGAAAGCGTTTTCAGATGGAAAAATTGCTGCAATGCTATCTATTGAAGGTGGAGAAGCACTTCAGGGAGATCTGGGAGCATTGAGGAATTTTTACAGACTTGGCGTAAGAAGTATTTGCCTTACATGGAATTACAGGAATGAAATAGCAGATGGAGTTAAAGACGGAGAGACTGGTGGAGGTCTGACGCCTTTTGGCAGAAAGCTTATTAAGGAGATGAACAACTTAGGAATGCTTGTTGATTTGTCTCATATATCGGAAAAAGGCTTCTGGGACGTAATTGAAACAACTGCCAAGCCAATAATTGTTTCCCATTCAAATGCAAGGATTATCTGTTCGCATCCAAGAAATCTAAATGATGACCAGATAAAGGCTGTTGCTGAAAACGGCGGAGTGATTGGGATAAACCTTTATCCTGACTTCTTAAACAACTCAGGAAAAGCATCAATGGCAGATGTTGTGAAACATATAGAACATATGGTTTCTGTTGCTGGAGCTGATCACATTGGGCTTGGTGCAGATTTTGACGGAATTGAAAAAACTCCGGAAGGTATTAATGGAATTGAAGATATTAATTCTATTTTTGAAGAATTGGGTAAGCTGAATTATAAAGAAGAAGTAATTGAAAAAATCGCCGGAGGGAATTTTCTGCGACTTGTTAAGAATTTATTGTAAATGATTGAATAATTATATCAAATTATATAGCAGCGGAACCTACAATCAAAGCAAAAGTGGGTGCATATTTTAATAGTGAACCATAATATGATGCACGAAAATTAAATACGCCCAGCAAAAGGTTCCGCTGTAACTATATACAGATAAAAAAATTGAATTAAGCTGTAACTATATACAGATTTAAAATTGAATTAATTAGTTCACTAACTTGCAATTTCAAAAATATCTAATCGATGATAAATTTATATCTATATTGAATGCGATTAAGATTTTACATCGCGCTTCAATTTCTCTAATACAATATCACCAAAATCAAATTTTCCTATGTATAATCATTTTCGTGATTTATATCTATTAATAAAGCTGCTTGTCCAAAGTTACCTATCAATAAATATATTTTGCATAAATTGAATCTAAATCTTGCAAAAAATCATATAATATATTAAAATGGAGTACATAATTATATAAATTGGAGGGTTAAAAATGGAACTTTCACAAAAAGGTCTTTCAATAAGTCCATCATCGACACTTGCCATAGATGCAAAAGCAAAAAAAATGAAAGCTGAAGGGATTGATATCATAGGTTTTGGAGCTGGTGAACCTGATTTCGATACTCCCGACCATATAAAAGCAGCTGCAATAAAAGCTATTAATGACGGCTTTACAAAATATACGCCAGCTTCCGGTACTCTTGAATTAAAGCAGGCTATATGTAGTAAGTTCAAAAAAGATAACGGACTTGACTACAAACCGTCGAATATTGTTATTAGTAATGGTGCAAAACATTCACTGGTTAATGCTTTTCAAGCAATTTTAAATCCAGGTGATGAAGTAATTATTCCTGCACCTTTCTGGGTAAGCTATCCTGAAATGGTAAAACTGGCAGACGGAGTTCCTGTTACACTTAACAGTACCGAAGAAGAGGGATTCAAATTCAGCATCAGCAAACTTGAAAAGGCAATAACAGCTAAAACCAGAGCAATCGTAATAAACAGCCCTAGCAACCCTACAGGTATGATATACTCTGAAGAAGAGCTTAAGTCAATTGCTGATCTGGCTGTAAGCAAAGGAATATACATTGTGTCTGACGAAATCTATGAAAAGCTTGTTTATGACGGATATAAACACGTAAGTATTGCGTCCTTCAATGATAAAATAAAAGACTTGACCATTATTGTTAATGGAGTTTCCAAGTCATATTCAATGACAGGCTGGAGAATAGGGTACACAGCTTCTAACGAAAAAATTGCCAGTATAATGGGCAATGTACAGAGCCATGCAACTTCAAACCCTAACTCAATAGCTCAAAAGGCAGCTCAGGCTGGTTTGGAAGGCCCAGAAGATTTCATGAAAGTAATGGCAGATGAGTTTATAAAAAGAAGAGACTACATGGTTGACAGGATAAATTCTATAGATGGTCTATCTTGCATAAAGCCAAATGGAGCCTTTTACGTAATGATGAATATTTCAAAACTGATCGGCAAAGAATTTGATGGAGTTAAGATAAATGGTTCCGATGATTTCGCAAATGTGTTGCTTGAAAAGGCGAATGTTGCATTAGTACCAGGTTCGGGCTTTGGAACAGACCTTCATGTAAGGCTTTCTTATGCAACTTCAATGGAAAATATAAAAGAAGGACTAAATAGAATTGAAAATTTCTTGAATAAATAATATAATGTACAGAGGTTATGTTTGCTAATAGCCTAATTCATTCTCATATTTATAAATTATATGCAGCGAGAATTAATATTCTCGCAATTTTTTTGTGGATTTACCCATAAAAAGAAGGTATAATAAACTTTGGTAAAAGTTATAATTAGAAAGCTTATGGAGGTTGAGGAGTTTGAAAAACACTTATGAAAGTCCTTTAAATTCAAGGTATGCAAGCAGTGAGATGCAGCAAGTTTTTTCACCGGATATGAAATTTAAGACCTGGAGGAGATTATGGATTGCTCTGGCAGAGGCTGAAAAGGAGCTGGGACTTAACATTACCGATGAACAAATTGACGAATTAAAAAAACATAAAGATAATATAAATTATGAATTGGCAGAAGCAAAAGAGAAAGAGTTCAGACACGATGTAATGGCACATATCCATGCATACGGAGAGCTTTGTCCAAGTGCAAGGGGAATAATTCATCTTGGTGCAACTTCATGTTACGTTGGAGACAATACCGACATAATCATTATGCACGAAGGTTTGAAGCTACTTAAGAAAAAGCTGGTGGCCGTAATAAGCAAGCTTTCAGAATTTGCACTTAAGTATAAGGAGCTACCAACTTTAGGTTTTACGCATTTTCAGCCTGCTCAGCTTGTGACTGTAGGTAAAAGGGCTACACTCTGGATACAGGATCTTGCTATGGATTTAGAAGAGATGGATTTTGTGTTGTCCAACATGAAATTGCTGGGTTCTAAAGGTACAACCGGAACACAGGCCAGTTTCCTGAGCCTTTTTGAAGGTGATAATGAAAAGGTTAAAAAACTTGATAAACTCATAGCACAAAAGATGGGGTATGAAAAGGTTTTTGCAGTTTCAGGACAAACCTATTCCAGAAAGCTTGACAGCAGAATATTAAATTTGCTCGGAAGTGTAGCACAAAGTGCTTATAAGTTCAGTAATGACATGAGACTTCTCCAGAATATGAAAGAAGTTGAAGAACCTTTTGAAAAAAATCAGATTGGTTCTTCTGCAATGGCTTATAAGAGAAATCCAATGAGATCTGAAAGAATTTCTTCACTTGCCAGATATGTAATAGTTGACACTTTAAATCCTGCAATAACAGCGTCAACACAATGGTTTGAGAGAAGTCTTGACGATTCTGCCAATAAGCGTATCAGTGTACCGGAAGCGTTTCTTGCAGTAGATGCAATTTTAAATATCTATATTAATATTGCTGATGGCCTGGTTGTTTATCCAAAAGTTATAGAAAAGCATATCCTTGAAGAACTTCCATTTATGGCAACTGAAAATATTATGATGGAAGCTGTTAAAAGGGGAGGAGACAGACAGGAACTTCATGAAAGAATTAGAGTGCACTCTATGGAGGCTGCTAAAAAAGTTAAGGTTGAAGGTGAAAAAAATGACTTGATAGAGAGAATCGCAGCGGACAGTGCATTTAACTTAAATCTTGAAGAGTTAAACTCGGTTTTAGAGCCAATAAACTACGTAGGCAGGTCGCCTCAACAGGTCGAAGAATTTGTAAATGACGTTGTAAAGCCAATATTAGAAGCAAATATAGATATTAATATTAATGTAGAACTAAAAGTTTGATTAAGGTATGCCTAAAATATAGGACTAATCCTAAAATATAACCGGTCAATTTGTGGGAGGGATGAGTTTTACCCTCCCTTTAAACATTGAAGAATTGCGAACAACTAAATTTTTTGTTATCTACCCGTGTTTCCACGTTTTGGTAAAGTTAAATCAATATAAAAAAATATATTGAATTCTTTTATGTGATATAGTAGAATTAGTGAGGACGTAATGACATGTTATTATGCTTAACTCTGATAACACCTATATGAACTCGTCTATCAATGATATTTCTGAAAAAACAAACAGGGGGATTTTTCGGTGATAAATAAGTATAGCAATGTTCCTCTTTACTCACAATTAAAAAACTTGATTATTGATAAGATTGATAATGGAGAATATCCGCCGGACAGTAAAATTCCATCAGAACAGGAATTATGCGAAAAGTATAGCATAAGCAGACCAACTGTGAGACAGGCAATAAGTGAGCTCACCAACAGTGGATATTTGTATAAAGAAAAGGGTAAGGGTACCTTTGTGTCAAAACCAAAGTCTTCAATTGATGTAAAGGCTTATACTGGCTTTACCGACTCGATTTTAGATAATGAAGTTCCCGGAGAGAGGAATATTGTTTTGCTCGAAACAGTGACAAACAAAGAATATAGAAAACTTTCCGATATATTTTCCATAAGTTATAATCAGACTATTGATTTTGCACAGATTGCTTTTGTAACAAACCTTGAAAATGAAGTTTATTCTTATAATATATCCTATATACCTTTAGGGCTTTTCCCAAATATTATAGAGGATGTAAGGAATAAAAAGCAGTCCTTTGATATATTGAGAGGGAAATATCCTTTGGTACCTGCTAAGACCAAAAGTTCGTTAGAAGTTATATATACCGACCAGAATGAAGCACAGTATTTGAAAGTCCAGCCCGGTCAGCCGCTTATAAAGATATCAAATGTTATATCCTCAAAAAGCGGACAGGTAGTTGAGTATGTTGTGTCAAAATATAGAGCGGACAAGTGCAAGCTTGTTTTTGAGAATTCAAAATAAAATTTTTTATTTTATTTTGATGCCCCAGATTTTTTGGCCGCGTGTCCCCACAACAATCATATCATCATATATAGCAGGAGAACCTTCAACATTTGCTCCAAGAGGCAACTTATCAAGAATTTCTCCTGTCTGACCTTCTATAAGATACATATAGCCTCCGGAATCGCACTGGATTATATAAGACTTTCCATCTTTAGTATAAATGTCAACAGGTGAACTCCAGCAATAATGTTTAAAATTAATTACCCATTTTTCATTTCCCGTTTCCTTGTCAAAGGCAATCAGCTTACCGCCGGTTTTATTCCAGGCTTTAGCAATATTAAATATAACTAGATCACTAATATCGTTTTTTCCTACAACAGGCGATGCAAGAGCTCCACCATTTGTTTCGCTGAAAGTGCACTGGTATTTGTTTTCCCAGATCAGTTCTCCGGTAAGAGCGTTTATTTTTCTTACATAGCTGTAGCCATCCTTTCCCTGGTGATCAACTTCACAAGCTGTATATAGTGATACTTTTGAATTTCCTAACTCTTCAACAGCAATTGTACTGTCAGTATCATCTGTCACATTTCTTACCCACACTGGGGTAAGAGAATTCAGGTCAATACATTGCATATATCCGCTGTTATCTACAAAATAACCAAAGTTTTTATATATTGCAATAGAGTTTTCTATACCTAGTCTTTTTATTGAAGGAGATTTATACCTGTATTTTGTCAACAATGGATTAATAGATATATTTCCCGTATCAATATCAAAATTGCTGTTTAACTTTACCGAGTAGAGAATGCCGTTTTCACCACATTCATATAGCGTATCATTGCTCTTGTCTATCAAAGGCGTTGAATCAAATGCCCCCCATGCTCTGTAAGCACTTTTGTCAATTCCGTTTATAAAGTGGAGCATTTTTTGGTCTATAAGGCTGAATATACGGAATCCAATCTTACCGGTTACACTTCCGTTTTTTTCTATACCCTGACCTGAATAAAGGAGCGGCAATCCTCTTGGGTCAACGCTTACACTACCTTTGATAGGAAATCCTATGTTAATCGGATTTCTGGTGCTTTGTCCGTCGTCCAGATCAAGAAAATAGATTTTGCCGTCGAGTGTACCATAAATAACTTCTTTTAGTTCTGGTTTGTTCTTCTTGTTTTTAAATATATTCATTTTCCCGCGAAGCTCATCATTCCATTTAACTATAGCAGGCTGCCCATTCCAGCCAACGCCTGTCCATATATCAATATATCCTGTCTTTATGCTCCAAACTTTTTCGAGTTTTTTTTCCATGACTTCAACAGTACCATAGCTTGAAGAATTTCTGAAATTGTTTCCCCTAAAAGTTGTTACACCTTCAATGCTGTTGTAATCTTCAGGTACTGGAAAAGTGATGTTGTTTTGACTATCTTCTGCGTCGTTACCCTTTATAACTTCCCATTTTATGTTTTGCGAAGCAGGAAGCAGGTCTTCGGCAATAATAACTTTTTCTTCAACAGGTTCCGCTACAGGAACTACTGCATCAGGAAATTTATCGTTATTAAGATCTACAACGCTGCCTTTTTCTTTATCTGATGACGTAACAATATCAGGATTGGAAGCTTCACTATTTTTGGCAAGATAATTATCAAGTAAGATAAAACCAGGAACAATTAATATTAATATAACAATATTGGTTATAAGCAAAACCTTAAAAAATTTCATGCTTTTCATCCTTTGTGTTCTTAATTATTAAAATAAATCTGATTTTGAAAAATTTCCTCAATACATATATTAACCTAATTTTAAAAATAATTAAATATATTTGATAAATTAATTACTCAATTGGATTGAATTACATATCGTAAACAAAGCTGCAATTAATGTAGTAATCCTCTTCGCTAGGGAATCCTATACTTTAAGAAAACAAAAAAGATAGCACTGGTACTTTATTTAGCCAATGCTATCCCTTTTTATGTGATTATACACCATGTTTTAATATACTATTCTCTATAACCAAAGCCACCACAACAGCAACATATTATGAATATTATAATCAATATCCATATAAAATTATTTCCAAATCCAAAACCTAGACCTCTTTCTTCCATCTGGAATTACTCCTTTCCTTTATCAGTACTATTCTCTGCATTTAGTTGGACCGCAAGATCCCCAGAAAAGCAGCAGAAACAGAATGATGAACCAAAGTAGAGTATCATTGTTAATTAAACCACCTAAGAACCCTCTTTCTTCCATAAGTCATTTCCTCCTTGTGAACATTTGCTTTAATCTATTTTATAATATTAAAGCAGACTGGAATGTGTTACAGATTTTTTTTACTACTTAAAACTTAAACCTTTTAAATATAATTAACACCCATTGGAATTGCGTAGACTTTCGAACTTGATGACTTTGACTTGAGGGTGCGTTTAATTATCGTGCACCATATTATTCCAAGGACTAAAGCTTCGAGGCTGAGAGAATGTAAAACTCGCTACGGGTCGAATCAAACTCGCTTCGCTCAAACAGTGATTCGACTATTCCTTCGCTTCGTTTACATTCT
>JAEWSG010000095.1 GCA_023398495.1 Bacillota bacterium | reverse complement strand
TTCCCCCTTCTTAAATAATTGTTACCGGGCTTATCTACCTATAGGAATAAATTCAGCCATACAATGCAATAAAATGCATAAATGTATATCTTCTTTAGGTAATATTAGCACTAATAGCAAATAGTGTCAATAAATTTATACAAATGTGGGAAATGCTGGAATATTGTAGGGCCTTGGGTTTATCTGATCTTTTTTAAGACGGCCTTTTTAATATTGTTCGAAATTTTGACAAAAATAAAGCTCCGATTGCTAAGGGTCTTCAGGCTGCAGACAAATTCGCCGTGGAAGTTGGGTTTGTTTTTAAGTCTTTTATACTTTGGCATATGTATACCAAGTAGGCATAATAACTTACCTTTTTCAGGTGAATTAATGAGGGTGCAGGTGTGAGTTTTGATTATCAAAGAAAGGTGGTACTATTTCAAGCAAAGCACATATTATGAGACATAGGGAATTTTACATAATAAGTTGCAATATTTTTAGGGATACCAATTTAAAAAATGAGGGTGATTAAATGCAACAAAAAGTACAATTAACCGGAACGGTAGTATATCCGAATGATCCGGAGTATCAGCAGGCACGCATGAACTGGAACCCGTTTACCAACGCATTTCCCAGCGTATTTGTTTTTGCACGGCAGGTTCAGGATGTGGTAAACGCCGTAAAATGGGCTCGTGAGAATCGGGTACCCATTCGGATGCGAAGCGGCAGGCATGCACTGGCAAAAGATTTTAGCCAGACAAACGGCGGAATTGTAATTGATACCGGCCTGATGACAGACGTCAAGGTGGATAAAGAACATTGGACTGCGACTGTTCAGGCAGGAATCCGTGTAGGCGTGCTTGTGAGGATGCTTGCACGGGAAGGCATTCTGGCTCCTTTCGGAGACAGCTCTACTGTTGGCATAGGCGGAATAAGTACAGGTGGAGGAATTACAGCTATCCAGCGCACAGCCGGAGTGATTTCCGACAATATTCTGGGTGCCACCCTGGTCGACGCCAATGGTGATATTCTGCATGTAAACAATAACAATCATCCGGATCTGTATTGGGCTATTCGCGGAGGCGGAGGAGGAAACTTCGGCATCATCACTTCATATACATTTAGAATCCGCCCTGCTCCTCCCCAGGTGGGAATATTTCAAATAATCTGGCCGTGGGAGCAATTGGATGAAGTTGTCGATGCATGGCAAAGATGGGCTCCATACGTCGACAGAAGACTGGGTACCATATTGGAAGTATATTCGAAAACAAACGGTCTGCTCCGATCACAGGGAATATTCCTTGGCCCAAAGGCAGAATTGAGGAATTTGATCAGACCTTTGAGAGAAACGGGAACTCCCGTAAAGGTTTTGCTGGATGAGGTTACACTGCTGGAGGCAATAGAATTCTGGGCACCGAATGAACCGTTGTTTGACGATCAGTATACTTCATGGTCCTCAACCTGGATGGAAAAAACCCTGCCTGCAGATGGAATTAATGCAATTCATCGTTTTCTGGAATTAGCAGCCGGGAGCGAATCCAATTTCTTTTTCCTGAACTCCGGAGGAGTGATGAACAGGGTGCCCCCGGAGGATACAGCTTTTTTCTGGCGCAACACGAAATATTATATGGAATGGGATGCCTCGTGGAGCAGAGAAGCTGATGCGCAAAGGAATATCATGCTTGTTGAACAGACGCGGGCATGGCTGCAGCCTTATATAACCGGATCATATGTCAACGTTCCGGATTTGTATATCAGAAATTATGGTCAGGAATATTACGGCGGTAATTTTGCCCGACTCAGGAAAGTTAAAGCGGAATATGACCCGGAAAACGTATTCGACTTTGTACAGAGTATTCCTCCGGCTCCCGTTACTAGGAGATGACTGGCAATAAAATCATCTGTCAAAGGATGAACCAACAATGAACTGCATTGTAATATTTGAGATGGATGCTGATAACGATAATACTCTTTATAATCATGTCAATATCAAGAAAGCGTCAGTAACATAATAGGTTATATTACTTTATTAAGAATTAATGGAGATATTGTAATTTTATAAAGTAATATATATAATTATGTCGAAGATCAGATTATGTGTGATTAAGAATACTTTTAAGCACAAGAATGCCAGATAAAGTATTTGAAAGTCACAGAGTCATATTTTTGTGCTGGAAGCCAGAATAGTGATATAAAGAAAGGGGGAGTATGGATGATCTTGAAGTTGAATATACAACCTATTCATATTGAGGGTCTTAATTGTTACGAAGATTTAATAGTTTCTTTATCTCATTGGAAAGTGGGCCAGTACGCAATGAACTTTGTTGATTCCTGGGGGTTTTCTTTTGATAAATCCAAAGATACAGGCATATTGGGTGACAAGATTGGTTCAGGTTACAAGAGCATACAAACAAATGCGGATGAATATTACAACATTAGATTGAACATCCATGAAAATCCTGTTCAGGAAGAGCTCCCTTTTATTAAAAAGGAACTTCAGGAAGGACATCCTGTTTTCTTATCGATGGATACGTTTTATTGTCACTGGCAGAAAACCTATAAAATCAGACATGAAAGGCATTGTTGCATGCTTCTGGGGTTTAATGAAGATGGCAGCTTTATTTGTATTGATGCACAACCTGTTCGCTCAAATGTTATTTTACCTTATGAAGATTTAGTCAATGGCTACATTAATTGTTTACTGCTGGAGTCAAAAGATTGCGAAGTTAATAATGCTGATGTTTTAAGGATATTTACTCAACTTTCGCACATTGCTAATTTGCTATGAACATTGAAAAATCAATAGTTTTAGGCAATAAAAAAGTCCAAGAAGCCCCTTCTTTGTGATATAATAGAAGTGACCAAACCCCATTAAAATCAAC
>JAEWSG010000019.1 GCA_023398495.1 Bacillota bacterium | reverse complement strand
GCCTGTAAATACTCCTCGGGGTCGAGCAAAACTCGCTTCGCTCAAACAATGCTCTCCCTTTCCTCGTCGCATTAACAGGCTCTACAACTTGCTTCACAATGTTTCTTCCATATTTTTCTTCACTTAACTTACATGCACCCATGACTATGTAAAGAACGATACAGGAACAACTGAGCAAACTTAGAAATAACTGGCGAGCCGGATACACTGAAAGGTGTAAGTCCGGTTCTGAGGGGGTACGCAAGTTTTGCATTAAAATTCAATATATTACTGCAAAAGTTCAAGTCTTTCTATACGTTTTTTTAACACATTTATATTCCTTTCCTTTCTGCGTATAACATAAGGGATACTATCTACCAACGTCATAAGATAATTGTCAAAAGCGTGTACAACTGTTGATTCTGTGAATGTTATTGCAACAGGATTATTATCTGATGAAATAATCATACCCTTTTCATGTTTTAAATAAAAATGTATTCCTGAAAATTTTTCAATGAGTGGCTTATCTAGTATTATATATTCAAACAATTCAAAACCTTTAATATAATTAAGTAGATTTTTCAAGTGCATTATATATTCTTCTTTACTTAAATAAATATATTCGTTGCACATAAAGTCAAGACATTTATAACTACTGTTTGTAACGTTTAAGGGCTCAATAAATTCAATTTCAATATGCTTATGCAGCTGTAGGTTGTTTTTAAAAATATCAATTCGCCTTTTTTGTATTTCAATTCTTTTATCCTTTTTTTCACTCTCCAAATCCATAGCCTTTACAATCCTTTCATATATTTGAAAGGGCATAGTTGAAGTCGAAATGTATGAACAAAAACTTATACTATCCTCTGATTGTTTTTCTATTTCAAAAACACTATCACAATAATCAGTGTTATCTGGTGCACTAAATACATTAAATAATTTTTGGGACTGATGAATATAAGAATAAAAAATCCCTTCCGCAAGATTTACAATCTCTTTATTTGTATAATAAAAATTATACTCTGCCTCTGACTTATCATAAGTGGCTACTGCCATTATAGCTGCAACTCCTTTAGCTGCAAAAAGAGTAGTTTTTAAAGCTAAGGGAGAATATTTTGGAAGAAACCAGGCTTCAATCTTCCCAGTAAGATGCAAAGGTAGCCACTGTTCAATTACTTTTAATATTTCAGAAGGATTGCGGTTAACATTGTGTATAATCTTTATCCTGTTACCTTTTTTTACAACCTCTGAAAGCAAATTGGCCCATTGCACAAAAAATTCCTTGTCACAAGTGAGCCAGGACATTTCTTCCTGACTAAACAAAAAAAGTTCTATTGGTTTCGAACAATCTAGAACTCTTTTTAAAAACTTAATTACTGCCTTTCTTTTTCCATCAATTCCATGAAAAATTTCAAAGGATGCTTCACACCCAACGAGTTCATAGGGTTGAATTTCTTTATTACAAGCTGTTTTTTCTTCTGTTATGTTAGGTACACAAAGATATTGAATAAGAGCTTTTTCAAAAGCCTTTTTTGTATCAAGGCTATCACATGTTAGATTTACTTTTCTAAATTCTTTAATAAGTAAATCTCGACTGGCAGAAAAAATTTCGCTACCTGTAAAATATTGTGCTATGGCAATAAGATGATGGGAATCTGGTGCAAATCTTCTTATACCACTCTTCCACTTACTGATTAAAGAAGGATCAACATTTGCTGCTCTAGCCAATTTACTCATATTTGTATCAAAAAGACGTAGTAAGAAATCAAGCCTTGAAGCTAAACTCATTCCGCTTATCCTCCCTATCAAATATATAGTCTTTTTATAAATGTTCTTACACTAGTGCTTTTGAACATAATTGATTTCTAGAAATGAATTGTGCAAAATGCACATCCTATGATTTTTGCTGATTAACAAAATTAAATTCTAGAATTTTATTTTGTTAATCAGCACTAGTATATCACAAAATCAAAATTGTGACAAAGTTGTGACTTTTAATTTTGTCCATGACTAGTTTATTGTCATTAATGTAAATGAGCACGATAAATATATTAGAAATTTTATACCTATGATAAAGAAGCAATTACTGAGAAAAATTTGAATAAGGAGGAATTCTATAATGAAAAATACCCATGCAAAAAGATTATTTGCTGTTTTAGTGACAATGTGTATATTGTTGCCAACAATTATAACCGGAGTTTTAGCAGAAGAAACAGTGAAGGTTACCGATTCGTCTAATTTTATAAGATGGTACACTCCATATTTTGGTGTACAAACAGATGCCTCGCTTGATTTAATTGAGTCAAATGATGGTGGATATCTTTCTGTTGGTTCTACATATGCTTGGTCAAATCACGCCTATGCTGTACATGCTGGCATTATCAAATTCGCAAAAAACGGAGCAATTGAATGGAGTAAGGCTTTTGGATGCGGCACTTCAGGAAATGGTGCCAATGCACATTTTTATAAGGTAATTCAACTAAAATCCGGTGATTATCTCGCAGTTGGCGACACTGATGATGAGGTAGGCATTTCTGTAAAGGATTATAAGCATATTCTCGCAGTCAGATTTGACAAGACCGGTAATATAAAATGGCAAAAAGCCTTTGGTGTAGAAAACCAAAAGGCAAGCATGGTAGGAAAAAATCTTCTGGAAAAGGAAAACGGAGATTTAATGATACTTGCAAATATATCAATCAACTCAGGATATGATGTATTTGCAGAGATAACCTTAGACCAAAACGGAAATTTGAAAGAAAGTTATTTAATAAGTGATGACACTGCAAAAAGCAAGTCCAACGCAACTGATATACATATAGAAAAATTTTCTACCGACGGTAGTTATTTAGTTACTTCCCATTACTTTGTTTCTGGTTTTTCATGGACGGGTTTTGTAACTTCCCTGGATTCTTCTGGAAAAATGAAGTGGTCAAAGTATATAACACCTAAAGACTCCAATGGGAATGCTGCAAAAACTGAAAACATGCGTGCAGTTCGTGTCGCAGACGGTTTTATAGTCTCATCATTATCTTATATTGATTCAATAAGTAAATTATTTGTATTCAAACTAGACTTTGATGGTAATTTGAAATGGAGCAAAATATTCTCAGAACTTACTTTAAATAATAGATGTGTAGATTCCCGCATCTATGTAACTAATAGCAATGATTTATTAATTTCCGTTAAAAACGGTTATTCCACTGTTGATTTTACAGTATTAAACCTCTCAAGATCTGATGGTAGTGTCAATTGGGTAAAAACCTACGGCAATAAAACAGGTTTTGAAAGAAATTATGGTGGAAGTACAGAGTTTAGGCTATTGCCGACAAATGACAATATGATATTTGGTGCAGGAGAGAAATTTATCACAAAGCTTTCTGGTGACGGTTCTATTAATTTTGAGTCAGATGACTTTATGACACAAGTACGAACAAACTACAAGGCAGATAATGTACAAGTAATCATAAAAGACGGCGGATTCTGGGACAAGTTTGTAACCTCTCCCGATACCACAATAAAAGGAAAAGATATTTCTTACCTTGTAGACGGTGGCGTTGTTGAAAATAAAGTTATTGCATCGGTCGCTAAAGCTCCAAAAGCAGCAACAGTTGTCGATGGCAATCTTTTATTATCATGGAATGCAGTGAACGGAGCTAAAGGCTATAATATTTATCAGTCAAAAACTCAAGGAGTTTATGGCAATACCCCTAGAACAGACTTTCCAGTAGAAACTACCTCCTTCACAGACGATCAGGTTGATAAAGACACCACTTATTACTATCAAATAAGACCTGTAATGAGCGATGGTAAAGAGGGAGCACCTATAGCAGAATTTTCAGGTATAGTTTCAACCAAACCTGAAAACACAATAGTCCTCCAAATTGACAACCCCAACATGGAAATAAACGGTTCCATTGTAGAACTTGATCCCGGTCGTGGAACAACTCCTGTTATTATAAGCGGAAGAACAGTACTTCCTATAAGATCGGTAGTTGAAGCAATGGGCGGAAATATACAATGGGATGGAACTACCCAAAAAATTAGTCTCATTGCAAAAGGCATAACTGTTGAAATGTGGATTGATAAAAAGGAAATCCAGGTTAATGGCGTTTTAAAACAAATAGACGTCGCTCCCGTTATACTAAATGGAAGAACCATGGTACCTTTGAGATTTGCAGCGGAAAATCTCGACTGCACAGTAAATTGGGAGGCTGCTAGTAGAAAGGCAGTAATAATTTATTGATTAGTAATACTAAAGTTTGTATAAACACTCTCTAATCTATAAAAAAACAGGTAAGAGATACTTTGCAAGTAGCTTTTACCTGTTAAAATCTTATTCAAGACATAATAATTTAATAATGTTCACAGTTAAATCAGTATTATTATTTTCTGCTTTCATAAAATGTAATTGTAACACCGCCTGACCCCATACCCGGATTTGAGCTTAAATACAAATTAGTATTTAGGAATGAGTATTTGCTATCTGTTCGTACTTCAAAGGTAGGCACAAGAGATCCGAATTGGCCACCATTTCGTACAATAATTATTTCTCCATCATCAGTTTGCCACAGATACCTAGCATCAATTGTCATAGGATTTGAAAGATTCTGATAGTCGGCTCCGGCAGGTAGAATTTTAGCATTAATGCTTCCGGTTACATTACCACCGGTAATTGGAATAATATTTCTGTTACCGTTCTTAGTTTCTCCAACTGATTGGCTTTCTTTAAGTTGAACAAATTCAGTTATGAATATATTACCATTTTTTTCACCGTATGCTTTTCTATAGTCCCATGGCTGGTATGGAATATCTACCGGTTTAGTTACAGTAATAGAATTGTTCGAATCAGGTTTAACATTTACACCGGATATATCATAAACACTTATCTTCATTGTTTTAGCTGACATGTCTACAACTCGTCTGCCTACATATTTACCGGTATTAAGCCAGCTATATGTTCCATTCTTCGGAGCTTCTATATCCGGTACTATTCTCAAATCCCTCTGATTCAATGCTGTACCAGCACTCCTAAAATACACATATCTGCCATCATCAGTTTTAAATACTAATATTTGTTCAACTTCCGTCACTCCATTAGAAATATCCAAATGAAAGTCAAGTCCACCGGACATAACAGAGCCCTTTATTTTTTCCCCTTCTATCGTACCACTTTTAACGACAAAAACTTGTCTCTGTCCAAATTGAGTTTTACCCAGATTATAAATCATGTCAAGTTTCATAGTTGCTTCAAAAACAAGTTTTCCGCTTTCCGGTTTTGGAATCCCATCCGGCATTCCACAGGTCCAAGATTTATGTGGAATGAGTATCAAATCTTCAGATTGCGGTATGGCTGGAGTAGGTGTGGCAATTGCGTCAACAGGAAATGTTGTTATCTTTCCCAAAAGATACTGTCTTAACAAACCAAAGTCAATTGAGTTTGCAGAACCGTTTCCATCTAAATCTGCAACTGTTGTGTCATTTATTTTGTAACTCCCTAAAAGATACAGCCTATACAAACCAAAGTCTATTGAGTTTATAGAATTGTCTGAATTAATGTCGCCATGTTGAGCTGAAGCTGAATATGTAATACTGCTTACCAACATAATTAGTACAAGGATCAGAGTAGAAACTAAAATTTTTTTCATACAAAATCCTCCTCAAAAATAATATATTGGATCTCAGCGAAATAAAAACCTTTATATAAATATTATAACTTTGTTTAGGTTATCAATGCAAATAAACTATTTATGACGTTGTATAATAATACTTGACACGAAGACCTAGAACAAATAGTCTAAAAATAAGAAAAAACGGAGATCGATCATGTCAGGAAATGTAAAAAGAGCTACAAAGCAGTATACAAAAACGTACACTGCATTGATGATTGTCCGGTAAACCCAAACAGAAAGATAAGTCTTTCGGTAAGGAAGTTACATTAAGCAGTGACATTTCCGATCGGGAAAATATGTACGAAGTTTTTGAAGAACTGGCACACAAGCTTGATGGAATAATGAAAAAATACAAAGTTTTAGGCTTGTTACACGTAGCCATTCATCGGAGAATGGAGTGGGCAATGAGCAAGAAATCATGAAAAATGTCAAAGTGATATTTGAAAATATGGAGTTAGATAACAAGCCGGTAAGACTTTTGGTTATTTATATCTCTAATCTTATGGGAAGTGAGATATTAAGAGGAGATGAATATTTGCATACTGGTTTTGCAAATTACGGAATTCAACAATCTATTAAGATATGAGGATAGTGAGAATGGCAACTGATAGAAGCGTGTATACAATGAATGGCTATAGAGTTATTAAGCTCAGAATGAAAAATTACGATATAATCAATTATACCTACATAGTTATTGACACTTTAAGCAAACAGGCCGCAGTCATTGACCCTGCATGGGAGATGGCTAAAATTGTTTCTGTTGTGGAGGGTTACGAAGTAAGGTTGTCTAAAATATTGGTTACTCATTCTCACCATGATCATGTGAATCTGGTTGAACCTTTGGTGGAACTATATAATTCTGCTGTGTTTATGTCCAGGCAGGAAATCGATTATTACCGTTACAGTTGTAAGAATTTGAATGCGTTAAGAGATGGTGAAAAAGTTGATTTGGGCGAAACAAAAATAGGGTCTGTTTTGACACCGGGACATTCAGCCGGGAGCACGTGTTTTTCATTGCCGGATGCTATTTTTACAGGGGATACTATTTTTACAGAAGGATGTGGTGTATGCTTTTTACCGGGAGGAAGTCCGTACAAGATGTTTGACAGCATTCAAAAAGTTAAGAAATTGATTAGCACAGATACTCTTGTTTTTCCCGGACACTCCTATAAGTTTGAACCTGGGAAAAATACGGAGTTTTTAATGGAATATAATATTTATTTTCAGATAGAAGACAGGGAGTTGTTTGCTGATTTCCGGATGAGACAGGGAAATGCAGGAAAACGAATGTTTATATAGAATAAACCCGATAGTTTTATTTATCAAAGTGCGGATAATTCTGCGGTTGTATATTTAAGGATATTTTGTGCTTTGTTTGGGGGGGTTGTTATAATAACAAGTTACCTACTGCGAACTAAAGAGTTTAAGAACAGTTGGAAGTAAACTTATTGGGCTCGAAAGGGGACACAATGTCCCCACCCTCAAGGGTTTTTTGTATTTTAGGGTTAATTTACCTGACAAAGTGCAAAAGTGGCTGCATGCTCGAAATTTCTTCAAGTAATTAGTGTTGTGGAAAATTACAGTTTTAAATTCAAAATCATCATTTTTTATACTCTAATCACTATTGCCCCATAACAGAATTAATTTCTACACAATGCAAGACTCTTGAAAATCAGTAAAGTATAAAAACACTATATTTAGCCCTTTAATATAAAAAGTTAACAAAATTTTTTATAGATCCCCGTCACAAAATAACTCAGTATGTGGAAACCATATGTAAAGGGGTGTAATACATGTTTGGTATAAAGAGGCATGATAAAAAAGAAAAACAATCACTGAATGAAACAATAGCAGAAATCAAAAACGGCAATACCGAACTTAAAGAATTATTTATCGATGATTACAGACCGTTTATTTTAAAATGTGTGTCAAAAACCTCGAAAAAATACATTGATACTAATAATTCCGAGGAATACAGCATAGGTCTTATTGCATTCAATGAAGCAATTGAGAGCTTCAACGAAGATAAAAGAATAAATTTTCTGACTTTTGCAGAAATGGTTATAGACAGGCGTGTCAAAAATTATCTGAAGAAAGAACAAAAACATAGTAACGTTATACCTTTGACCAGTTACTTATCGAACGAAAATGAAGGTGTTAATTTAATTGAAAATGATTCTATGATAATACATTTTGATCAGATTGAAACCAGATCGGAAATCGAGCAGTTAAAAAAGAAATTGTCAGAATACGATATAGTTTTTAAGGATCTTATTCAAAATAGTCCCAAACATAAAGATGCGCGGGTCAAGTGTATTAAAATTGCCAGATTTATAAATTCAGATATAAAAATGATATCAAGACTTATGGAGAAGAAAAGCTTGCCTGTCAGGGAAATATTGAAAAACATTAAAGTTAGCACCAGAACCCTTGAGAGGAATAGAAAATACATTATAGCTGCATGTCTGGTACTAAATAGTGATTTAGATATTGTAAAGGGATTTTTACTGAATCTTGAAGGGGGAGAACAATAATGAGAATTAAAGGAATTGTATTGGAAATAGATGAGCACGGAGCAATAGTTATAAATAATGAGGGTAAGTATACCAGAATTAAAAGTAATGCTAAGCTGACCACTGGTGTCCTTGTTGAGTATACAGAGAAAGATATTGTTTATTTGGAAGAGAAACCAAAAACCAGCTTTTTTATGGGAAAAGGCAAATATATCTATTCTGCTGCAAGTGCAGCAATACTTATTTTAATTATCGGATTGTTTACAATAGTTACAAATAAGTCAATCAATTCAACCTTTGCATATATTGACGTAGATATAAATCCCAGCATAGAGCTTAAGATAAACAGTGATGAAAGTATTGTAGGTGTTAGGACACTTAATAAAGATGCTGAAGAGTTGTGTGAAAAAATAGATTTTATCGGAAAAAAAGCAGAGGTTGGAGTTGTTGAGATTATAAACAAGTCGGTAGAACTTGGATATTTTCATGAGGATACAAAGCTTGTGTTGGTTGCAGGTGCTCTAAAAGTTGATGGGAAATTAACTTCCGTCAAATATGAAGAGCTAAACAATAAAATGAGCGGCTTGATTGAAAGGGTAAAGGAAAAGGTAAACAACCAAAAAGAGAATGTTCAGCTCGTTGCATTTCATACTTCGCCCATAAAAATGAAAGAGGCACATGAAAAAAATATATCTCTTGGTCGGTATTCTTTATATGAAAATGCAGAAAATGAAGGAATCAAACTTGCTCTGGAAGATGCAAAAAGTCTTAAAATATCTGATCTTTTTAATCTTCTGCCAACAAAGGATTATACTTATTTTGAGGAGGAACAAAGGCAGGAAGCTTTTGACACCGAACTTATTGATAAAGGCTCAGACGATATAAATACTTTAGTTTCGTCCGAAGGAAACAAGGAACACGAAAAAAGTAAACAAACTATAGATGATAAAAACTTAAATCAAAAATACACAAACACAAACACAAACGCAAACACAAACACAAACGCAAATACAAACACAAACACAAATACAAACACAAACACAAACGCAAATACAAATACAAATACAAATACAAATACAAATACAAAAGCTACAATGACTACGGATAATAACAATATTATTACGTATACTCCTAAACCGGAAGTGACACAAAAGTCTTGGGATGAACCGGGAAATAAAAAAGCTGAAAACGAAGCAATCCCAAACAACAACCATACCAAGGATAATAAGCCTAACGATTCGACACCAACTCCAAACCCGACAATAATGCCTACAACTGATAATAGTAGCAACCAAAGTGGCAACAACAATGGCAACAACAATGGCAAAAAAAACGAAAATAAGGGTAACGGCAAAAATGACAATGCACATGCTACAATTACTCCAGTTGCAACAAGCACTCCTGCTGTAACAATTTCTGTAACTCCAACCGCAGCAATCAAACCAACTCCGGTTGTGTCATCCGAGCCCCAATATACGCCGACGCCTGTTCAAACTCCTTCACCGGCTAAGACACAGCCGTCAGAGCCTGTAGCTACTTCACATAAAAACAATAGTGGACAGAAGGATTCGTCACCTGGGCAAGTAAAAAAAGAAGAAAAAACAAGCGATAACGAAAATGCAAATCTAAATAAAAACAAAAATAGAGACTGAAATCAGAAAAAGATAAAGTTATAAGCAGTTCTTAATTTGAAGGTGGGGGTATTATGTTACGCAGCTTTATTTCATCATTGTTTGCTTTTAAATCAGGTGAGAAATTATCGATATCCTTGTGTATTGGTCTTGCAATTGGACTATTGCCGTTTTACGGTTTTAGAGGAGTTATAGTAGCAGTATCCGTTCTACTCCTGAGGCTTAATGTATTGGCTGTGGTACTAGGATTTGGAATATCTCTTATTGCACCGGTTGTTTTTACTTTGCTAACGAAATTTGGGGAAGTAATTTCAAGTTCCGATGTTATTTACGCTATTTCCAAAGTAATGTTCACGGATACTTTACTTTCAGCTCAATATTATAGTAAAAATGAGCTCAGCCTCTTTATTATAATAAACATAATTGTATCTTTGATATCAATCGGAATATTTTACAGCATAATTGAAACGTTTATAAATAGGGTCTCTGAAAAAAGAAAAAAAATCTCGCAAAGCACAGATGATTTAGCAAAAAACAAAAAAGATCCTAACGGTCCCAAATATCTGCTTAAACTTTCCCTCGCTGCATCAATGGGTTTCTTTTGTGGTGCATTTCCTGTGTCCAGATACTCACTTATACTATTGTTTGTTTTAACTCTTATTTTTAGGTTCAATATCCTCTCGTCCATATTTGGATATCTTTCTGGAATATTAGTTAACAGCATTTTAGTAAAGTATGTTGTTTTTATCATTGGAAGCTGTGAAGACAAGTATGAGGTGGCAAAGGTTTTAACAGGTCAGTTGTCACTAAATGATATTTTCAGTATGGAATTTACAGAGCAGAGGCTGGTTAATTGTGCCATTATTATGCTTATATTAATTGTCCTGAGCAGCTATAACTGGGCACGCCTCCTGTTTGGATTTGCAAACAACAATATGACACAGCAGGGCAGCTATGTTTTCCATGATGTTAGTGGTACAAGATGGATTATGGTAAAAAGATTGTCAACAGCGTTTTTAATTGTAATAATTGCAGTTATTGTTCTATTTGGATTAAGCTCAAGGTCCTATGCTCAATCTTTAAACAAAATGGATGATTTTGCATTAAAACTGACTGACTTGAAAGATGAAGAAAACCCTGGATTAAATCATTCAAACCCTGCTTACGGTCATAAGACCGAAGTTTATGCCTTTTATGTGAGCTGGGATGAAAAAAGCAAAAAATCTTTTGATAAGAATGCTGATAAAATAAGTGTTTTGATAACTGACTGGATGTACTTTGATAAAAATTATTCCTTGCAATTCAAAGCTGATAGCGGCATAGACAAAGCTGCGAGAAAAAAAGGTGTTATGGTTGTCCCTTCTTTGAACAATTATATAAATGAAAAGTGGGATTCTCATTATGTCAATAGTTTGCTTAAAGATATAAACAGCCAGAAAGAACTAATAAGCAAAGTAACTGAGTTTTTATACAAAAATGGATATGATGGATTGAATCTTGACTTCGAATACTTCGATCAGGGATTGGCCCATGAGTACACAAGGTTTCTGAGCAGATTCAAGCAAAGCCTTAGCCAAAAGGGGCTTAAGTTTATAGTTGATGTTCAGATAAATAATAAAGGCTTTGAATATGCGAAAATATCAAATATAGTTGATAAAATGGTAATGATGCTCTATGATGAACATACTGATGCAACAAGACCAGGACCAGTATCTGGATTTGAATGGTTTAAGAGTAATTTGGATATGCAAGGAATAGAAAAAGAGAAAATAATAGCCGGTATAGGAATGTATGGGTATGACTGGAAGTTGGATTCCGACAAAGACGGAACAAGTCTTACCTTCAATCAGGTAATGAAAATCGCAAACGAAAAAGATGCAACTTTCCTATGGGATTCTCAGAATAAATCTCCAGTACTGAAATACAAAGATGGAAATGACGAGCATATAATTTTCTTTAATGATACTGCCGTTTTCTACAATCATTTCAAAGCTGCTGCCGAAGCTGGAATACACTCACTTGGGCTGTGGAGACTAGGAAGCGAAGACGCAAGCATGTGGGACCTTTTAGGCACACTGCAAGCGAAAACGATCGATACAAATAGTTTTGTTCGCCCAAAACTGGCTGATGACTATGAATTTGATGGAGATGGCGAGATTATTGAAGGTTACATACCTTTGGTACAAGGTATAAGAGTCTTTAAATTTGATAAAGCTGGATGGATACAGAAGGAAAATTACAAATCATTCCCAGTGCAAAGCAGAGTGAAAAGTGCAGGCAAGAATGATCTTCAAAATATTGCACTAACCTTTGATGATGGACCTGACCCAATGTATACACCATTTATACTTGATATTCTAAAAAAATATAATGTAAAAGCAACATTTTTTGTTGTTGGTTCGAGTGCTGAAAAATATCCTGAGCTTTTGTCGCGAATTTATAATGAAGGACATGAAATCGGAAACCATACATATAATCATATCGATACTGCAATGGAGAGTACTGAAAAAATCACTAGAGAAATAAACATGACCAACAGGATAATCGAAAATGCTACAGGCCATAGCACAACACTCTTTAGACCTCCGTATGATTCAGGGGTTGATTTAGCCGACGAGAAATCACTGAACACGTTTATAAATATAAATACTCTGGGCTATAAAATGGTTGGAAACTATATTGACTCCCTTGATTGGGAAGAACGTGAAGTTGATGCAATTGTCGAAAATATTGAAAGCAGATTGTATGAGGGTAATGTAGTATTAATGCACGATGGTGGTGGAGATAGGAATGCAACAGTTAATGCTCTTCCACAAATTATTGATACTATAAGAGATAATGGGCTGGATTTTGTAACAGTAGGACAGATGATTGGGCTGGATTACAAACAGGTGATGCCTCCTGCAGATGCTTTTAAGCTTTCCCTTGGGAAAATTTCAGCATTTGTTAATATCTTCCTAAAAGTACTGCCTGAAGTTTTGACTAAGTTTTTCTATCTTGCAACAACTATCGGCCTTATACGGTTTGTGTTTCTTATAGTCTTTGCTACCAAGCAAAGGAGGAACTATCTTAGAAAGAAATTTGACTCAAACAGTGGCTTTAGTCCCAAGGTAAGCATTGTCGTAGCAGCATATAATGAAGAAAAAGTAATATGTAAAACTGTTAATTCACTTCTGCAAAGTGATTATGAAAATCTGGAAGTAATAGTTGTTAATGACGGGTCAAAGGATAATACTTCAACCGTTGTTGAAGAGGCATACAAGGATTGTGAAAATGTTCGGCTCATAAATAAAGCAAACGGTGGAAAATCCTCAGCTGTTAATAGAGGGTTCATGGATGCCAGTGGCGAAATAGTTGTTGTACTTGATGCAGATACAATTATTTCAAAGGATGCTATATCACTGCTTGTCAGGCACTTTATCGACGAAAACGTTGCTGCTGTATCAGGAAATGTAAAGGTTGGTAACGTGAGTAATATATGGACAACCTGGCAGCATGTCGAGTATGTTACCGGACTTAATCTGGAAAGAAGGGCATTTGATGCACTAAACTGCATTACTGTTGTTCCTGGTGCAATCGGAGCATGGAGGAAGGAACTTGTTGCCAAAGCAGGGTATTACAAAGAGGATACTCTTGCTGAAGATGCAGATATTACTCTTACGTTTTTGAGACAAGGATATAAAATTGTATATGAAGAAGGTGCAAAAGCATTTACTGAGGCACCTGTGGACTTAAAAAGCCTATTAAAGCAAAGGGTAAGATGGTCATACGGTACACTTCAGTGTCTGTGGAAACACCGGGATGCACTTTTTAACAAAAATCAAAAAGCTTTAGGGTTTATTGCACTCCCAAACACATGGCTTTACCAGGTAGTGTTTCAATCATTATCACCTCTGACCGATATATTGTTTTTCTTAGGATTGATCGGCGGTCAAAAAATTGAGACAGTGATAACCTACATCGCCTTCTTTATGATTGACCTCTTGATTACATGCTATGCATTTCATCTAGAAGGCGAGAAAAAGAGACCTCTCTTAACACTGTTTATCCAGAGGATTGTATATAGACAGCTTATGACCTATGTTGTATACAAGTCGATTCTTTCAGCTTTAATGGGAGTAAAAGTAGGCTGGAATAAGCTAAAAAGACTTGGTAATGTTGTGCAGTAGTAAGTTTTATCCAGCAAAAAAACATAGGATGTGCATTTTGCATAATTCATTTCTAGAAATGAATTATGTTCAAAAGCACTAGTATAGTGTTTCTCAAATATCTATTTAATGAAAATCCTGCGAACTTGTTGAATCGTCAAGATTCTCGGATTTTCTTTTGCATAGGTGATTTGAGAACACACTATTAGATTCCTATATGTTTCGAAAAAAATTCTTGTTTATCACAGATTTATCACAATTTTGTTATAAAATTATATTATTATATATCGCAGTGGAGGTTGCTACAAAAGTATTAGGTTTTGCTGCGATAAACAGATGAACTATATCTTCCCAAAAAGCTTATTTTAAAAGACAAACTTTTTTAAAGGATATTATATAACAAATGTCAGGTAAATCTTAAGAAGGGTGGTAACAGTGAATGAATAAAAGGTCGAATAAAGTGAGTTTACTAAGGTGGGGGGTACTGGGCGTAATATTGATTGGATCAATGATTATCCATTTCCTTCACTTGAAATCTGGCGTAAAGTACCCTTCGGTACACGCAATTTGTCCTTACGGTGGATTGGAAAATCTGTGGCAATGGATTAGCGGGAAAGCTAATATTTCAAAGCTCTTTTCAGGTACTATGGTTCTATTTTTTCTAACTGTTGTCATTGCAATCATATTCAGGAGGGGTTTTTGCGGCAATATTTGTCCTTTTGGTGCACTTCAGGAATTTATAGGACATTTTAATCCTAAAAAAGTCAGGATTCCACAGTCGTATGACAAATATCTTAGGATGATCAAGTATGTTTTGCTTGCTCTTTCAGTAATAATGGCCTGGCGCACTGCGTCACTCTGGCTTTCACCCTTTGATCCATGGGCTGCATTTGCACATATGTACAATATTGAAGAACTATTTGTTGAGTTTGCAGTTGGGACTATTATTCTAATTATAACAATCATTGCATCTGTGTTTATCAGCAGGTTTTTCTGCAAATATCTATGCCCGGCAGGTGCACTTTATGGAATAATAGGAAAAATCAGCCCAATGAAAATTGAATGCGATCAAAATAAGTGTACAAAATGTGGAATTTGTAATAAAGAGTGTCCTATGGATATCGATGTTTATAATAGTGCAAAAGTGACATCGGCAGAATGTATTGCTTGCGGGAAGTGCTTTGATGTTTGTCCCCAAAATAATTCGTTCATTACTGCACGTTTTGGCAAATTTAAATTAAAATCTCTAAGCATCATACTTTTAAGCGTAGGTATATTCTTTGGAAGTTTATTTGTTTTAGATGCTGCAGGGATATACAGAGTGTCCCTTCCAACAGTTGCTGAAGTTGAGGAAAAAGGGGACTATATCCCTCTATATGATATTAGAGGTTCAATGACAATAGAGCAGGGGGCTTTTTATACAGGGAAGGAACTTAAAGAGTTTTATAGGATAATGGAGATACCGGAAGATGTACCTAAGGATACATTGATGAAATATGTATACCAATATGTTCCTGGATATGATTTTCATGCAATGAAGGCAGCAAAAGCTTTGGAATGATTAATATGAAAGACCCGTGGGATGAATAATTTAGTTCCACGGGTCTTTTATTACAACCGTCCTCTTTTTCAATATATTTGCGATAACAGCGGTAAATTGGGCTAATAGGTGGTCAGCAGTCAAAGACCGGAAGGAGACTATACAGTAGTTGATAAGCCGGCTGATTTTAATCGGAAATAAATGTATGGATGAACTGCCACCAGCGGAAAAGAAAAGGTACAAAGAGAATTTTACCGATGAAGATGGGAAATGCCTGACGAAATATCGGCTATTCGGAATGTATTGCAAGCTTTTTACACTATAACATCCTTTGCATCCTTTATTCTTCTGAATTAATAATTGCTATAGGTTGCTTTAAGAATCCAATATATTCATCGGAACCAACATCAAAACCATTAGAAAGAGAAAAAGATGAAGAATCCCTATTGTAAAAAACACCACTTTGTTTTCTTACTCCATTTACAGTAATCACAAAAGGTTTTAAATAATAATTATTTTCTTCAAGATAACTTTTTTTATACAGGTATTCAATTGCTTCCACCAATGATCCAAGTGTCCAACAAACTTACGTCATATACCAAATCAAAAAGCTCTACAGACCTTTTGGCTGTCTTGTTATCCTGCATTGAAAGCCAGTCAACCTATTTTACAATTCCTCTTCCTCCGTCAACAAGCACCAGATCGCCAGTCTTGAGCCTTAATGTAGCATCACGGTATCCAACGACAGCAGGGATACCAAATTCTCTTGCCACAATAACTGCATGGGACAATGGTGCTCCGATGTCGGTTATAATAGCGGAAGCCCTCGGGAAAAGCGGAGACCAGCCTATATTTGTAGCAACTGTTACAAGAATCTATCCATCAATAAACTCACTTGACTTTGTAAAATCATTGAGCACACGAACAGTACCTTCCACTATTCCAGCAGACCCCGCATAACCTGTAATGATTTCACTTATAACTCATTTATGAAATTTTTCCTGAATGTAAATCTGTTTCTTTCTATGGTATATTTTTTGTTTTTTTATTAATTTACAAAAGTGTATTTAATCGGATTTCCCAATTTATAACTTGGTACAACCTTTATCATCTACCTTGAATTTTTGATTACATGATGGACAATTGCGAATCCCATCATTAGGAATTTTGACTTTCGTATCGCAACTAGGGCATAAAACAATTGAATCAAGTTTCTTTTTAACTCCTGCATTAGTGCTTATTATTTTTATGCCCTCCCACAATAATAATGCTATTCCAGCCACAACCAATAATATGCTGCTATTTGTTCCTCGTAGAACCAGTTTTCCTGATAAACCACCAATAACAAATATTAACCCAAAAAGGATTCTACCGATGTTAACATTAGTGTCCATAATTTCTACTCCTTTGTCATAATTTATTTACTGATATAATTATTTTGAAAAAATGAATTCCAAAAATAATATCAACATAATTATAATCCATCTCATTTCACAAGTAATTATAGTGCTTGCTTTTTTTGATAAAAAAACATATCAATATGACCCCTGTTAAAAAATCTTTTTCCCACACCATCAATTATATAATAGCATAATATAATTATCAAATAGCATTCTTTAAATTAGGAGGCATAGCATCTTATCTAAAAATAAAACTTATAGCATGATACATTCTAAATAATTTCCCCCAGCTTTTTGTAAATTACTATACTGGAAAAGTTATAACTAAAATCAATATACAGGTCAGCGTCATCCCTACCGCCCATTTTCCTAAACGACATTCCGGAAGCTTTTTCATAGTGCCTTACCCCCCTCTGATAATTTTAAAAAGCATATAGACTGTAATGGCTATTAATATGTTCTCTATTTAGTTGCTTAGCGCAAACTAAAAATGTATAATTTAATTATAAAACTATAAGGCAATAGTGATAACGTTATTGCTGAAACAGACGTTGAAGGCAATAAAAAGATTCGATTTGAGCCAATATCTTCATTTGATACACCAGAAGCAATGGAAAGGCTTATGGGTGCATTTATTGAGGCAATAAATGAAGAAAAGCATGACCCCTTGATCCTAATACCCATGTTTATTTTGGATTTCTTATGCATACATCCGTTCAATGTTGGAAATGGAAGGATGAGCAGATTGTTGACCCTTTTACTACTTCATAGATCAGGATATATAGTTGGTAAATATATAAGTATAGAAATGATTATCGAAAAAACAAAGGAAACCTATTATGACATGCTGCAGTCAAGTTCTCAGTATTGGCATGAAGGAAGAAATAATTATTTTCCTTTTGTTAAGTATTATTTGGAGATTATTCTGAGTGCATATAAAGAATTTTCTTCAAGAGTTGAGCACCTGAAGAACCGGAACTTATCTAAGTCGGAGAGAATAAGACTGCTGTTTGAAAATACCTTAAAGAGGCTGTCGAAGCGGGATATTCATGAAAAGTGTCCGGATATAAGCACTTCAACAATTGAGGAAACACTTAATGGACTGCTGAAGGACGGATATATAATAAAGACTGGAGCGGGGAAAAACACAGCATATATCAGAAATACTGATTATGGGAAGTGATTCTTTCCTTTATGTACAATTAGTGTTGCGGTTCATGTAACGCTAAGAGGGTATGTAAGGCGAATGAAGGATAGTGAAAATGCGAGAAGTTATATGGATTGTTTTTAATTAATGATATTATAAACATTATTAATGTAACATCCAAAGACGGTGAAGGTAAACAGGTAAAAACTACAAATACCTTCTCATCGCCTATAGCAACAACCATTTGGAACAAATTATGTGAGTGATATATTTATTTATCAAGGTTCATAAAAATTTGCGCAAGTACTGTAAAGTATTAGAAATTAGTAATGGTCAAAAGTACTAGTAATAAAAAATAGTTTAGAGTATTGTAAAAATTATGATAAAATAATAAGTAAACCCCAATGATAAGTTATATTTAATATAAAATCAAACTCGTGGCTGATGCGTCCTGTATGATTTCTTTATACGGAAAGCTTTAAGTTTGTTTTTAAGCTTGATCAAAATCATTGAGGAGTTTAACTATAAGACTTTTAATTATTTGAGGAAAATAAAAAGGAATATACTGTTAAATATCATTAAAACTTTAAGGTTGGTGTACGATAATGAAAATTAATTTAAAAAAAATATTTATGTTTTTATGTTTTTTTATGGTAACTTTAAGTTTATTACCGATAGAAACTCATGCACAAGACAATAGTATTAGGATTTTTGTTTATGGAAAAGAAGTTTATTTAAAAAGTCAACCATATGTAAAAGCAAATGAAAACGGTAAATTTTTAATGTTGCCTATTAATGAAATAATTGAATATTTACCAAACTGTAAAATAAAAGAATGGAGTTCAGTAAAACAAGCTATAACATACACACTTGAAAATATAGGTACAGAAGTTACGTATGTTGCAGGTAATCCAATGGTAGAAACTGTTAACTTTATTTATGATTATTATTTGGGCATACAACCTGAAATGAAAGGTTATTCATTAATGGTGCCACATGTAGATTTGGATTATTTTACGCAAAATGAAGTCATATGGTACGAAAAAGAAGGGAAGGTTTCTATAAACAAGAAAGATACCAATTTAAGTTCTAAAGAAAAAGAAATTTCAAATAAATTTATAAGTCAGCTTAAATCATCATTTATTCCTCTAGATAAAAAAATAACAGTCGGAGATACTATTCTAGTTTTAGCGAATTTTAGTGATGTTTCAAATCAATTTATAAAATTACGTTATTTTGCAAAGAAACGAATAATTTGGGAAATATTAAATACTATAAGTAATTTGGAACCCCAATATAAAAATTATGTAGTTTTGGATCTTCGGATGTCTATAAACGGCAAATTTTATTTAGATTGTAGGTACAGAAACGACATAGATGATTTTCATTTAAAGCTTCCTAGTCAATTTAAAGAATTACCTAAAATAAATCAAGAATTAACTCGTTTAAAAGTCATTATGAATGGTAAAGAGATAACAGAAGTTCCTGTATATCCTTCTGATAATTTAATACCTGTAAAATATGTAAAAAATATTTTTAAAGGTATTGATATACAAATTAACAGTGAACTTGATTACACAATTACATATGGACGTTATACTATAAAGCCAGATTATAATTATATATACATGACAAGAGCCGGAAAATTTAAAACAATAAGAGAATATGACGAAAATGGGGATTTCCCAATTAGAAAGTTAATAAAAAGTTATGAGGGAAATTACTATTTTAATATAAACACTTTCCTAGCAATGCTTAGCCAACCTCAAATGGAAATTAGAGATAATAAAATATTTATAAACATGGAAGATGCACCTGAATTAGTAGTAAACGGAGTCTTTATGAAAAAAGATTATGTTAAACTTGTGTTAGAGAATGGAAGAACATTAGTACCATTTCGATATTTATTTGAATTTTTTGAAGCTGATGTTAAATGGGATAGTTCAACGAAAACAGTTACCGGAAATTTGAAAGATAAAGAAATAAAATTGATAATTGGTGAAACAACAGCATATGTTAATGGAGTTCCAATTGAACTTGATGTTCCTGCTATGATAAATGACAATAAAACCTATGTTCCTATCAGATTTGTATCTGAATCTGTTGGTGCTAAAGTATTATGGGATCAAGAAACATATTGTGCTTTTGTGTGGTATAATAAGCCAAGCATTTATCTTGATTTGAGTAATTATTTTGTGAAAGACCCATATTTACTTGAGATGTATAAAAAGTATATAACAACTGAGAACACGTTGGAAAAAAACGTTACTATTATTGAAGAAAGCATAGATTTAGACAATTACTACTATTTATTTAAAGTTAAAACTTCTTACCTTGATGATATATTTTATTTGATTTATGAATATAACGACGGCGGTCCATATATATATGATAAATCAAAGTGGAAGTTGGTGTCTATAAGCAAGGATGAAAGTGTTTGTAAAAAGCATATTCTATATCCTTAATTAACACAAACCTTGAAGATGTAGAACTGGAACGTACAGTAATGAAAAACTTCCAATCTGACTATACCTTTGAGAATTATAAGCTGAAAGTCAACAAATACATAGAGGAAAACAAGGATAATATAGCTATTCACAAACTGAGAAACAATATTCCTCTAAGTGAAGGCGATTATAAGATGCTGGAAAAAATATTTACCGGGGAACTTGGAACTAAAGAGGATTATGAAAAGAACTTCCAGGATACACCCTTTGGCTTGCTTGTAAGAAGGGTTACCAAACTTGAAAGGAATGCAGCTATGGAAGTTTTTTCTTCGTTTATAAACGATCAGAATCTGAATGCAAACCAGATTGCATTTGTGAACAAAGTGATTGACTATATAGAGCAAAATGGTTATGTTGAGAGCATAGCTGAGCTTATCGAGCCGCCTTTTGACAAGCCTCAAAGCTTTATCAAATTGTTCGATGAGGATAAGCGAAAGGAATTTGTTGATATAGTCAATGAGGTCAAAGACAATGCCACTAGAATTATAAGCTAGTGCTTTTGAACATAATTCATTTCAAGAAATGAATTATGCAAAATGCACATCCTATGTTTTTTGGTGATTAACAAAATTAAATTGTAGAATTTTATTTTGTTAATCAGCACTAGTCGAGATGGCAAAGTAACTATTAAAGGAGTTCGGGGATGAAAAAAAATAAAGAATCTGATTATGAAAAGCAATTAAATTTAAAGATTGAAGAGCGGTTAAGCAGGATTGAAAATCCGGACTATTTATTTGCCAAGCGCTTTGGCAGGAAGGATTATTTGATTACGCTTGCAGTTGCGTTTTTTTGCCTGATAATTTTGATTTATGGTGCATATCTATAGTTTTGAGATTTGTGCCTCACAACAATATTTATAATAAGTGTATGAGGTTTAGGACAGAGTCTGGTCGTTCCGCTGCGCTACACTACTCGCCCATGCAACCTGGGAAGTACATTTTTAACATAATGAAAGTTGAGTTGGAAAATAGTAATGGTAAAAAGCACTGGAAAGTGAGATGCTAAAGTGAAAAATGATATAAATCAACAAATGGATAAAGAGGCGGTCTTTGGAATTACGCCTGTACTTCAAAGTGAAAAGATTTATGGTTTTCTGGATGCGTTTTTGGTACTGTCAGGTTATTGTATTGCCACCTGGAGTTATACCCAGGGGTCTTATCTGGCGACGTTGGTAAATTTTAAGCAGCTATTAATTGGGGCTTTTTTAGGAGCAATTCTTATGCTGGCTATTTACCAGCTTCCGGTTATTTTGTCCGTCAGATATGGCATTGATGTCTGGATATGGCTGAGGTCTGTATTCGGACATTCCGGAGTAAAAATTATGACAGTCATTATTATTGTCATAAATTTTCCATGGTATGCTGTTTGTGCGGAACTGTTTGCATCATCGATGAAAAATCTGGCAGCACTTTTTGGTCTTAAATTGCCCGATTCATTACATGTGGTTTTAGGAATCCTATGTGTGTTGATTGGGACTTTTATCGCTTATAAAGGGATCGGTACAATTACATGGACTACACGTATTTTGGTTCCGTTACTTTTAGGAGTAGGGGTGATGGTGGTCATTATAGGATTTACTTCAGTACCATTTGGAGTAATATGGAACTACAAGCCAGTGGATACGGGGCATTCAAATAAGATTATTCCTTATATCATTTCGATAGAAGCGAATTTTGCATTTGTCATTACTCTGGTAGGTGGTATGTCAGGAGTGCCCAGGTTAACCAAAAGTGAGAATTCGGGATATTGGTCAGGAGTTCTTGGACAGGGACTGTCAGGTTCTTTTTTTGTAGTTGTTGGTGCAGTTATGTCAATTGCCATGCAACATATAACCGGTAAGATGATAGATGATCCTACAATTATGTTGGCTACGTTATCTGTTCCGGCACTTGCACTTGCTTCATTATTGCTGGTTGCATTTGCAAATATAGGTACACAGGCAGTTGGTTCCTATCTGTATGCTGTTATGTTGAAATCTTCATTTAAAAAAGCGGATTATCGTATTCTTATCATGATTTTGGCTTTGTATGTTAGCATCCTTTGTGTCTGGGGTAAGATTATTGAATATTTTGGCTCTTTTCTTACCCTTAGTGCCTGTATTTACGCACCTCTTGCTGCACTTTTGTTTGTGGATTTCTTTTTTGTTCGTAAACAAAAGCTGTCACTCAGATCAGCTTTTGGCAGGCCTGGATATCACGCATATGATTATACAAGTGGGATTAACTGGATTGGGTTTTTATGTGTAGGTGCAGGTATTGCCATGTCACTTCTTATCTACAATCCGATTACAGGAGATGTGTACAATATGTTTCTATTTCATTTAACACCTACAGGTTTTTCTTTCATGGGAACTGGGATATTGTACTATGTTTTTAGCAGGATACCGTCTATACGCAAATATCTGCTTCGCGATAGAGAAGAACTTACTGTTTAGCGGTTGATTGAAAGGATAGGATAGGGGTCAACATGAAAAAGAAGAAGATAGTAACAAAACCTTTTGATCGCAATATGAAACCTCCAAAGCAAAACACTTTTTTTATGCCACTTATATGGCTTTATTGCTGGTGGGTTACCAGAAAAGGAAAACTGAGAATAAACAAGGTTCGAATGAGTGGATTAAAGCCACCATATTTGGTACTTGGAAGCCATCATGCTTTTATGGATTTTTGCGTGACACCATTAGCATTATTTCCATATAGGGCAAATTATGTGTCGGAGCTGGAAGGTTTTGAGGCCTATGGCGAATGGTTATATAGACAGATTGGATGTCTTGGAACCAGAAAATTTGTAAATGATTTGGCTTTAATTAATAATATTATAAGAGTAATTAACCGGAAGGGAATTTTAGTATTATATCCTGAAGCACGGTATGCCAATGTTGGGACAAATTCTAAATTGCCGGAATCCGTCGGTAAATTGGCGAAGATGTTAAAGGTTCCTATTGTAGTTATTAATATGAGGGGAAACTATTTGCAGTCTCCAATCTGGAATTTAACTATAAGAAAGGAAGCAATATTGGATGCTACTATTACGCAGGTATTTACCAAGGAAGAGGCAGCTAAAGCAACGGTAGCAGAAATAAATGCAAAACTACAGGAATTTTTAACATATGATGAATATGCATGGCAATATGAAACAAAACAAGCTATTACCTATGAGAAACGTGCAGAAGGGATTGAACTGGCACTGTATCAATGTCCTGTTTGCAAGTGCGAATTTCAGATGGCCTCAGAGGGCACAGACATATTCTGCAGGCATTGTGGTGAACGATGGTATATGACAGAGTATGGAAGGATGGAGCGTGTGATTCAAAAACAACAAACAGAAAATTGTTTGGTCAGGGAGTCGCATAATCTAATCCCAGATAGCACTGTAGATTTCACTCATATACCGAATTGGTATGAATGGGAACGAAGTCAGGTTATAAAAGAGATTGAAAAAGGCATATATTTTCTGAACATAAAGGTGCATATTGAGGCCTTGCCTAATGCGGTGAATTTTATTGACCTTGGAGAAGGTATATTGAGGCATGATATGGAAGGTTTTGCTCTAACATTTAAAGAATACGATGATAAAGAGAAAACGATTTGCTTTTCATCCATTTCGATGACTTCGATTCATACGGAATATAATTACCGAGGGAAGGGGCAATGTGTAACATTGTCTACAGTTGATAATACTTATTTCTTGTTTCCAAGAGGTGAGGGCTTTAATGCTACAAAAATACAATTTGCAACAGAGTATTTATATGAATTGGCTCAATTAGGAGTAAATAAGAATCGTTAGTACTAGTGCTTTTGAACATAATTCATTTCTAGAAAATTTGTAGTAGTATTTTTGTTGTATAGGCAGCTAAGTTATATTAAAATAGTAAAATCAAATTCTTATTAGTCTCTGTTTTAAACAATTTATTTCAGGAGGCCTTTATGAAAAAAGCTTTATTGTATTTAGTTATTTCAGGTTGCTTTTTATTACTTTTTGCGTGCAGCAATAAAGGGAACATCACACAGGTTTCCACTTCTATACCTGACATTAACTCGGGTGAAATTCAATTACAACAGGGTACACCAGTAAATGTGGAGGTCAGTGATAAAACATATAAAGATAAGTGGGATAAACTTACAGAAAAATCAGGTGATATGATAGAATATGCATATGATAATATTGATTGGCTAGAAGAAGCTGTCGATAAGGAGACTGACCCGATTTCATTTCTGTGTGCAGGAATGAAACATGAAAATCCCGTAATTCGGTGGTATTGTGCTAATAAGGTTATTGAGTATTATAACAAGCCCGGCATTAAAAATGCCCTTGAGCCTTTGAATAGCCTCCTTAAGGATGAGAATTCTATTCAGGATTCTGCAGCTCTAAGTATTGCAATTATTAACAGAACCTATAACAATAAATATCTGATAAAAAGTCATGAAGGTAACAGATACCTGTTCACAAAATTTCATGGTTCAATATATGATGATGGTAAACTATGGATTATTGACAATGGGGAAATCAATTGCTTTGTTGAAAACTATAGTATAGGTGATATCGGCTGGTCACCAGATGACAAATGGCTGTTTGCAAACCCTTATGGCAGGATTCAATCCGAAATGCTGGTTGTAAATGTAAAAAGCAGAGAAGTATACAACATTCCTCTGTTTCAATATATTTGCGATAACAGCGACAAATTGGGCTACAAGGTGGGAAGCAATCAAAGACCAGACCCTTGGATCAAATTTATAGAGTGGAGCCCTGACAGCAGCAGGATTTTACTATCCTTCTGGTTTCGTGATGACAACTTCACAGGCCAAAAAGGGATTGCTGTTTACAATATAGAGAATCAATCCATTGAAAAGGTAACTACGTTGGGATCAACCGAAGGAGACTATGAAGTGGTTGATAAGCCGGCCGATTTTAATTGGAATTAAATGTGTCTAAAATTAAAGAGTATTTTGATGTTAAAAACGGAAGTACACCAAGTAGAGAATGTAACGAATATTGGTTAAAATATATGAATGTTTCTATATCCGAATATTACAACAACTTCAAAGCTTTTTACCACATTCCATCCCCGTTGTTCAATGTTGTTAATGAGAGAATTGTTGTATATAATAATATCATCATAAGTAGAGGGAGTGTTAGGTAATGAAACGTCAACCTATAGGTGTGGATGATTTTAAACATATAGTGGACAATAATTTATTCTTTGTTGATAAAACCTTATTTGTCAGAGACATAATTGAAAACGGTTCACAGGTTATTTTGATCACCCGGCCTAGAAGATTTGGAAAAACGCTGAACATGTCTCTTTTAAGATATTTTTTTGAAAAAACGGATTCAGACACAAGCTATTTATTTAAAGAATACAAAATTTGGGCTCAGGGTGACGAATACAGGAAGGAACAGGGGAAATATCCTGTAATTAATATTACTTTTAAAGGCATTAAAACTGATAATTGGGAGACCAATTTTGATTTGATTAAGAAAAATATTAAATCAGAATTTCAAAAACATGATTACTTACTTAATTCAAATTCATTAAGTATTTCGGAAAAGAAAGATATTGAAAAGATACTTATGGATGAGGGTAGTATGGGTGATTATATTAAGAGCTTGGAGGTTTTGGCAAGATTACTTTATCTTCATCATGGGCAGAAGTCAATAATACTTTTAGATGAATACGATACGTTTTTGAATGAAGCATACATACATGAGCATTGGGAAAAGGCTATTGACTTTATGAAGGCATTTATGAATGCTGGATTTAAGAACAATCAATTTCTACATAAAGGAATTATGACAGGAATTTTCCGTGTTGCACGGGAAAGTATATTTAGTGATATGAACAATTTGAATGTTTGTTCAATATTAAGTGATCACTTCAGGGAGGACTTTGGATTTACGCAAGAAGAAGTTGAAGGTGTTTTGAAATACTATAATATCGAGGAAAATATCGATAACGTTGCACAATGGTATGATGGATATGTTTTTGGTAAGAAAGATCGGTCTGTTATTTATAATCCGTGGTCAATTATTATGTATGCAAACAAAGGAATACTAGAACCATACTGGATCAATACAAGTGGAAACGACATAATCAGAAAGCTTGCCACTGAGGGGACACGTGAAATTCAGCTAAGTATTCAGAAAATAATTGAAGGTGGAGTGCTGGATAATATTAAAATAAATGAAAATATCATATACAGCCAAATAACAATATCTGAAAACAGCATCTGGTCATTTATGCTTATGAGTGGATACCTTACACCTGTCAAAGTGGAAATTCGTGAAGATGGGGTTTATTGTATATTAAAGGCTCCGAATAAAGAGGTTTACTATTTCTTTAGAAACATGTTGGAGAGTTGGCTGAATGAAACTGTAAAGGGTGGTAGTACTGCGGAAATGTTAAAGGCACTTTTGTCGGGAGATATTGATACTTTCAATGAGATATTTTCAAGAACTGCTATCAATGTGTTAAGTTATCATGATGTGGGAGAGGATAAGGCGGAGAGTTTTTATCATGCTTTTGTTCTTGGTATGCTAGTGCATTTGGACAGAGAGTACGAGATAAGATCCAACAGGGAATCGGGATACGGAAGGTATGATGTAATGATTATACCAAAAGATAAAAGTAAAAAGGGTATTATAATGGAGTTCAAAAAGGCAAGCCAACTTAAAGGTGAGTCTATTGACGAGGCGTTAGGTTCAGCTTTGAGACAGATAGAAGAACGAAAATATGATATGGAACTTATGGAAATGGGAATTAGTGAGGTTATAAAACTGGGCATCGCATTCAAAGGGAAAATGGTTAAAATGCATACTGTATAAACCTTTGATGACTGCTTCAGGTTTGGTGGCCCTTTGTAACTTTAGCCAAATTCTTTAATGCCTTCAACCACCATAAAGTTTGATTCAACAACTGGAACTATAACCAAGTCCATTACGGATTTTGTTTTAATACATTGTCAACTTGGGCTGCAGCCTTGTCGACTAATTTTTTAGTTGTTTCGTAGTTGTATACATCTCCATTACCCATAGCATTATCCCAGACATTACTTAAAGCTTGTTGGACGTAATTTTCTACATTATCCCATGATGAAATTGATGGATAGGCTTTTGCAAACTCAATTTGGGCATTAAATACTTTACGCATTTCGTGTTGAGTTATGAATGGGTCTTTGCAGGCATCTTTGTTTGTAGGAAGGTTGCCGGTTTTCTTCGCATACTCAACCTGGGCATATTTATCGCTTAAAAAGTTAATAAGCCCAATAGCCGCTTCCTGCTTCTTAGATGATTTAAATATAGCAAGTACGCTCCCACCTAAGAATGCTTTTCTTCCATTTGGTCCAGCAGGTACCATTGTTACACCAACCTTGTCAACAAGGTTGCTTTTTACATTGGCTTCAAGGGCGGATATGACTGAGGGTCCCATAAATGATGTGGCAAATTTACCTTTCATGAAATCTGATTCAATATCAGTTGTAGTCATCTTAAGTGAAGTTCTGTCTATTAAGCCTTTAACAGCAAGTTTACAATAGAAATTTATTCCTTCTAAAGCTTCCGCAGAATTAAATGTAGCTCTTTTTGCTTCAGTATCAAGGAAGTTTCCACCTGAACCATAAATCCATGGTGTAAAGTTGTAAACAAGGTTCCTGTCATTTTTGCCAGAAATGCCGAGAGCTGATAACTTTTTGCCATCAACTTCTATATTGTTTAATTTAACTAAAGCAGCTTCGAATGATTGCCAGGTTTCGAAATCTTTTAAGGGATCAACGCCTGCTTTTTCGCAAGCATCTTTTCTGTAGTAAAGAGCTCTTGTTTCAGAAAACCATGGTACGCAAGTTTTAGCGTTTGTTCCATGGAGGCCTGTTGTTTCAAGAACAGTAGGCTGGAACTTACTAAAGTCAACTTTATAGGTAAGGTCTGATAAAGCGCCCATAGAACTTAAAGCACCAACCCAGGTTGTGCTGAGTTGAGTAATGTCTGGTGTTTCACCTGTAGCAGCAGCAGATATGATCTTTGTCCAGGCCCAACTCCAATCAAGAACTGTAGGGGAAATTGGTACATTTGGATTTGCGTCTGTAAACGGTTTTGTTAAATCAATAAAATCTTCGTCGGGAACAGCACTGTTAGGCATGAGCCATACATCAAGATAGGAAGGATCAACAAGTGTCTCTAGAGGCACGGTTGAAGTTTTGGGATCTGTGAGGGTATTTCTACATGAAACAAAACTAAAGGATAATATTGGAATTAGAAAAAGAACAATTATCTTTTTGAACATAAACTTTTCTCCAATTTTGTTACATTATTTTTGGCTACTATGCTTAAGACCAGTTTTACACAAATGATTTTTATAACACATTATATCATGTATAAACTACAGAATAAATGTTTTATTGAGCTGGTATAATGGTAAAATAGTAGTAGGATTTGGTTCTACATAAATTTTGCTAATAACTAATTATCAAAAGGAGCGTGCAAAATGGAGCAGTTTTCATTTAAGGATAAAACAGCTGTTGTAACAGGCGGGGCAAGAGGTATCGGCAAGTGTATCTGCGAGGAATTTGAAAAGTGCGGAGCAAATGTTTGTGTAATTGACATTCTGGAAAATCCATATTTCTGCGGTGATATAGGCGACGAACAAACTCTTATAAACTTTGCAAATAAAGTTATTTCCGACTACGGCAAGGTTGACTACATAATCAACAACGCAGTGCCGCTTTTTAAAGGTATTAACGAATGTTCCTATGACGAGTTTAACTATGCCCTTAGAGTTGGTGTAACAGCTCCGTTTATGCTTGCAAAGCTGTTTGTGAATAACCTCGCCAAAGGTGCAAGCATCATAAACATATCCTCAAGCCGTGACAGGATGAGTCAACCGCAGTCCGAAAGTTACACCGCCGCAAAGGGTGGAATAAATGCTCTCACCCACTCTTTAGCAGTAAGCCTTGCAGGGAAAGCAAGAGTTAACTCAATCTCACCTGGCTGGATAGACACAGACTACACTGCATACACTGGCTCTGATGCAGAGCAACACCTGGTAAAAAGGGTAGGTAACCCGCTTGATATCGCAAACATGGTGCTCTTCCTATGCTCTGACAAGGCAAGTTTTATTACGGGTGAAAATATCTGTATCGACGGCGGAATGACAAGACAAATGATCTATCATAATGATTTTGGCTGGAAATTAAGCGAATATAAATAGTAGAATGAAGTGTCTTATGAATATGGCTTTTTGGGAAAAGAACTACACATAAGCAAGAAATAAACACTGTTGCAAGGGCGTATATTGATTTGTTAAATTCACACTTGTTGCAAAATGGTAAACTGTAGTATGATTAAGCTATATAAATCACAAAGAGGGAGCCTGTACGAATGACAAACATCAAGAAAAAAGAACGTATTTGGGAGATAGACTTTTTACGAGGATTTCTGATATTGGTAATGATATATATGCATATTATTTTTGATTTGCAGTATTATTACGGTATGAATCTTAACTATGAGGGTGGAGTGCATGGCGTAATTGCAGATGTAGCTGGAGCACTCTTTATAATGGTATCAGGAATCAGTACAGCTTTTAGCCGTAGCAGCACTAAGAGGGGGCTTTTGGTTCTTTCTGTTGCGTTGTCAATAACCATAGTTACCCTTATATCTAATCCTGAATTTGTTATAGTTTTTGGCATTCTACATTTTATGGGGATTAGTATGATTATTTCTCCACTTCTAAAGAAGGTTCCTACTTTATGGCTGTTTGTATTTAGTGCACTTATAGGATGTTCGGCTTTCATACTTCCGAATATCAAAGTTGACCACAACTATTTGTTTATGTTTGGGTTATATAACTCCGACTTTATATCTGGAGATTATTATCCCCTGCTGCCTTACCTCTGGGCATTTTTATTCGGAATGGGTCTGAGCAGGATATTGTATAAAGAAAAGAAAAGTATTATTCCTTTTTCGGTTAAAAATACTTTTGTGAATTTTATCGGAAGAAAGTCACTATATGTATATGTTGCACACCAGCCTGTAATTTTATTAATACTTTATATTATTACGAAAAGCCTTTTATAATGAATTTAAAAGTTTCAGTATACAAATACACTCCTTTGAAAAAAATAAATTTAAATTTATTTTCAGAGGAGTGTATTTATTATGGCAAATAAAAACAATATCAAAGATGAGAGAATAGAAGATGTAACAATGTACGGAGAGTTTATAGCTTCCTTTGACCAATGGATGACACCAGACCGACAGAAGAACAGAGCGAGGTATCTTGCGGAGATCACAGAGGAAACTTCACCGGATATTAAAAATAAGAACGATAAAAAAAGAAGCAATTAAAACTAAGGCTGAATAATACCGAATAATAGTGATATATTTAAAAAAATTGGTTGTTATTTGCTCATTTTTATGTTTTGTTTTCTTGAAGAGCAGTAGGAAATATTTTATAATATTATTAAAAGTCAAAGAAAGTCAAAATCAGCGCGGAAGGTGATGAACTTGGCAAAACTTAGTGATCTAATTGAAGCTTTTATAAAACAGTTGATCAGTGATACTGACGGGACTGTTGAATTTCAGAGGAACGAGCTTGCCAACCAGTTTAATTGCGTACCTTCTCAGATTAATTATGTTATAGATACAAGGTTTACAACTGAAAGAGGTTATTATGTTGAGAGCAGACGCGGCGGTGGTGGGCATATAAGCATCAAAAGGGTTAGCATAGAACATAAGGGAAAGAATTATCTTATGCACATTATCAACGCAATGGGGGATAATATTTCACAGCAATCAGCACTAGTATTTATAAACAATTTCATAGACTATAATGTCGTTTCTGAAAGGGACGGATTACTGCTTAAAGCGGCCACAAGTGACAAGGCATTGTCACTTGTGCCTGTTGAGCATAGAGGAAATATCAGAGCAAGTATTTTAAAAAATATGCTGGTTAGTCTGTTGGTATAATAAAAGTGATTTGAACTTGTTATGCACGCATTATAAAGTGAACTTTTAAATAAACTTATTTAGAGACTGCATTCTAAATGCTGGTGATGTTAATAAGTGCTTGGCTTGGGAAAGGAGTGAGGCACATGTTGTGTCAGAATTGTCAGAAGAGGGTTGCCAATGTACAGGTTACACAGGTTGTAAATAATAATAAGAATGTTATTTATTTGTGTGAACAGTGTGCGAGTGAGGAAGGTAAAATTATTATAGGGTCTCCGTTCAGTGTTAATGATTTTTTCTCGGGTATGATCGGAATACCGTTGAGGCCTTCGGTTTCAGAACAACAGCTGGTGTGCGATAAATGTGGAATGAGTTACGACGAGTTTAAAAAGGTAGGAAAGCTTGGTTGTGAAAACTGTTACCAGGTATATGGAGACAAGTTGGTACCTATTTTGAGGAGATTGCATGGAAATCTTCAATACCATGGAAAGGTTCCCAAAAAGGTGTATGAGACTGTAAAAGTATCAAAAGAAATAGACACTTTAAAGGGAGAATTGGAAAATGCTATAAAAAGTGAAGAGTATGAGAAGGCTGCGGAAATAAGAGATAAAATCAGAGAATTGGAAAACAGTGCATCGTGATATAGACTTTATGCATGATTTGGAGGTGGGCATATGGAAAGTTGGTATATTGAAAAGGGACCCGAATCTGATGTGGTTATGAGCAGTAGAGTGCGCCTCGCACGTAATTTTAAAGATTTTCCTTTCCCTTTCAGGATGAGCAAGGAGGAAGGAGAGAAAGTATTACAAAAAGTTAAAGATGCTATTTTTAATAGCAGTATTGCGACTGCTGATTTTGAATTTAAGGATATGCAGAGGATGAATCCTATTGATAAACAGGTTATGGTGGAAAAGCATCTTATAAGTCCGAACCTGGCAGTAGGAAGAGTTGAAAGTGCTGCAATAATAAGTGGTGATGAGAAGATAAGTATTATGATAAATGAAGAAGACCACCTTAGAATACAGTGCCTGTTTTCGGGCATGCAGCTTGATAAGGCCTGGGAGCTTTGTAATAAGATAGACAGTTTGCTTGAGGAAAATATAGATTATTCATTCAGTGAAAAGTTTGGATATCTGACATGCTGCCCGACAAATGTGGGGACAGGTATCAGAGCTTCCGCAATGCTACACCTTCCAGCACTTACAATGACCGGCTATATAAGAGGTATGCTGGAGATCTGTGGTAAGCTTGGTATTGCGGTAAGGGGTATATACGGAGAAAACAGTGAAGCTTCAGGCAATTTGTTTCAAATATCTAACCAGATTACTTTAGGTCAGAGTGAAGAAGAGATCATAAATAATATAACGAATATTGGAAACCAGATTATTAACCAGGAAAGAGTTTTGAGAGTAGAATTATACAAACAGAATCCTTTCAGGTTTGAAGATAAGATTTACCGTTCATTAGGTATATTGTCTAATGCGAGAATTATTTCTTCGGAAGAGAGCTTTAAATTGATTTCGGATGTTAGACTTGGTGTAGATATGGGAATAATTAAAAACATAGATACAAGTAAACTTAACGAGATACTTCTTAAGATTCAACCGGCAAACTTACAGATGAGTTTTGAGAAGCCCTTAAGTCCTGATGAAAGGGATATAAAACGGGCCGAAATGATAAGAGAAAAGTTAAATTAAATGTTTTTAAGATAGATATCGCAGGCAGCATCATTACAATTTAATACGAAGGAGGATTTGAATATGTATGGACGTTTTACTGAAAAGGCGGAAAAAGCAGTAAGTTTTTCACAGGAAAGTGCAATGACTCTTGGACATAATTACGTTGGTACGGAGCATCTACTGCTTGGATTGATTAAAGAAGGAAGCGGAGTAGCAGCTAAGGTACTGCTGAATCAAGGTATCACTGAGGAGAAAGTGCTCAAAGAAATAGAAGAGTTGATTGGCCGTGGGGAATCAACCGGTGAACAGCCTTTAGGGTTTACACCCAGAACCAAAAGAGTTCTCGAGCTCAGCTTTAGAGAAGCAAGAAGGATGGGACACAATTATATTGGTACAGAACATCTTCTGGTTGGAATACTAAAAGAAGGCGAAAGCGTAGCAGTAAGAATTCTGATGGATTTAGGACTTGAACCACAGAAGCTGTATTCTGAAGTTTTAAAAATGTTCAGCGAAGAAGCTCCTGGTACAACAGGAGTGCCAAAGAATAATGCGGCCAGTTCAAATACACCGACTTTGAATCAATTTGGAAGAGATCTAACTGATATGGCAAGAGAGGCAAAGTTTGATCCCGTTATAGGTAGAGATAAAGAGATTGAAAGAGTAATTCAGATACTAAGCAGAAGAACAAAAAACAATCCGTGTCTTATAGGCGAACCAGGTGTTGGAAAGACAGCTATTGCCGAAGGCTTGGCACAAAAGATTGTGGAAGGTAATATCCCGGAAATGCTAAAAGACAAAAGAGTGGTGACTTTGGATCTGTCATCTATGGTGGCAGGGGCAAAGTACAGAGGAGAATTTGAAGAGAGACTAAAAAAGGCTCTTGAAGAGATTAAAAAAGCTGGAAATGTAATCCTGTTTATTGATGAGATGCACACAATTATTGGAGCCGGAGCTGCTGAAGGTGCTATTGATGCTTCAAACATCTTGAAACCTTCTTTAGCAAGAGGAGAGATTCAGGTTATAGGGGCAACAACTCTTGATGAGTATAGAAAACACGTAGAAAAGGATGCTGCACTTGAAAGAAGATTCCAGCCTATTACTGTGGGAGAACCGACAAAGGAAGAAGCTATTGAGATTTTAAAAGGTGTCAGGGATAAGTATGAAGCACATCATAGAGTTAAGATTACAGACGATGCACTTGTAGCAGCCGTAAAATTGTCAGACAGATATATTACAGAACGTTTTTTACCCGATAAGGCCATTGATTTGATTGACGAGGCGGCATCCAGAGTTCGACTTAAGTCCTTTACAGCTCCACCGGACTTAAAACAACTCGAGGAACAGGTGGAAAAGCTGAGGAAAGAAAAAGAAGACTCAATTGTATGTCAGGAGTTTGAAAAAGCGGCACGGATAAGGGATGAAGAACAGAGACTGAAGAATGAACTGGAAAAGGCAAAAAATGATTGGCAACAAAAGAACCAGACTACTACAGATACTGTTACTGAAGAAGAAGTAGCAGGAATCGTGGCCGATTGGACCGGAATACCTGTCAAACGACTTGCAGAAGAAGAGTCTGAAAGGCTTATGAAAATGGAAGAAACTCTTCACAACAGGGTTATCGGACAGGAGGAAGCTGTTAAGGCAATATCGAAAGCAATCAGAAGAGGAAGGGTTGGGCTTAAAGACCCGAAACGTCCAGTAGGTTCGTTTATATTCTTAGGTCCAACGGGAGTTGGTAAGACTGAGCTCAGTAAGGCTCTGGCAGAAGCGTTGTTTGGAGATGAAAATTCCATCACCAGGATTGATATGTCAGAGTATATGGAAAAACACAGTGTTTCGCGTCTGGTTGGATCACCTCCGGGATATGTAGGGTATGAAGAAGGAGGACAGCTTACCGAGAAAGTCAGAAGGAAACCATACTCGGTTGTATTGTTTGATGAGATTGAAAAAGCTCATCCCGATGTGTTTAATATACTTCTTCAGATACTTGAAGACGGAAGGCTTACCGATTCACAGGGAAGAGTTGTAGACTTCAGGAATACTGTGATTATTATGACTTCAAATGTTGGTGCAAGGCTTATAACAGAACCAAAAAGACTTGGCTTCAGCTCGGGAAATGCTGAAAAGGCTAAAACATATAGTGATATGAAAAATAATGTAATGGGAGAGCTTAAGAATACCTTCAGACCTGAGTTTTTAAACAGGGTCGATGAGATAATCGTGTTCCACCCGTTAGAAGAAGAACACTTGAAGAGTATTGTTGGGCTTATGGTTGATAGTCTTGCAAAAAGGCTGAAAGATAATGCCATATCGCTGGAGGTAACCGAGGATGCCAAACTTCTTCTGGCTAAAAAGGGATTTGATCAGGTTTATGGGGCAAGACCTTTAAGAAGAGCAATTCAAAGTATGGTAGAAGATAAGTTGGCGGAAGAAATGCTGGAGGGAAGAGTTAGAGCCGGCGATAAGGTGATTATAGAGAGCAAGGAAGACGATCTGGTATTGAACAAAGCATAATAAAAAAACCTCCACTTTAAAGCGGAGGTTTTTTTATTATGCCTTTTCGAGATCGCTTATGCTTATCTCCCTCGAATGGTGTGTATGGTTCCAATCTTTATTGTTTTTACTCATGAATCCTTGAATTGTGATGGGCATCCAGGTCAGGCAGTAAATTGGATAAATCAGAAATCCAAGCATCGCTCGTGCCTCAAACTTCTTTTCTGTGAGAATTACAAAGGGCCCATATAGAAATTGCAGTGCGGCAAATATATACCAGATTTCTACCGGGAAAACGTACTTAAGGTTAAAAAAAGGTGATTGTGGAAACACTGTCTGAATCCACATCATAACCGTAATCAGACCTATAAATATAAATCTTATAGGCTGAAATAAATATACTGCATTATCAAATGAAGTTAAATCACTGTCTTTAAAAGCTTTTTTAAAAAGTGGACCCAAGAAACGACTTGCACAGTCTGCATGCCCCTGCATCCATCTCTTTCGTTGATGCCATGACTGTTTTAATGTAAGAGGTTTTTCATCATATACAACGGCATTGTGAGCCCATGCCACCTTTAAATTGCTGAGTGCAAGTTTCATTGTAAATTCAAGATCCTCTGTCAGACACGTAGCTCCCCAGCCGATCTTTTTCAAAGTCTCCACATCAACGCAAAAACCTGTGCCACATAAGCTGCAACTCAATCCAAGGTTGTGTCTTGGAAGCTGAAATATGCGGTTTGAAAGCCAGAAGGCTATCGAATAAGAGCAGGTTATCCATGAATCATAGGGGTTTTTGCTGTCAATATAACCTTGCACAACCTTATACCCCTGACATAGTTTTGCATTCATCTCAAGCAGAAAATTTGAGGTTACAAGATTGTCGGCATCAAAAACACTGATGGCGTCATATTTTTCCGACATGGTAAATATTTTTGCAAACATCCACTCAAGAGCATGGCCTTTACCCCGCAGATCGGTATTTATCCTTTTAAACACCAGTGCTCCATGGTCAGCAGCTATTTGGGCTGTGTTGTCCGAGCAGTTGTCCGCAATAACATATACGTCAAAAAGCTCCTTAGGATAGTTCTGCCTGAAAAGGCTCTCAATTACGTGTCCGACAACTTTTTCTTCATTATGGGCGGCAATAATTAAAGCAAATTTCTTTTGAGGAGCATAGCTTTTTGGGTCATTTTCCTTCCGCTTTATCCAGCCCAAAATGGAAATGCCAAAAAAATAGCATCCTGCAATAAAAATTATCACCTGTATTAATTGTGTAGTAGTGTATACTACATTATTCAGTAGTGATAACATTTGATTCCTCCAGATGAAAAATTATTATATTTGATTTATCTAAATCAAGTCTTTCATATTATTTTGTACTTATTAAGGAAAAATATTTATGATAAAAAAATAATAAAATATGTTATAATAAAATAGTAAAAAAATGAATCTATTGTTTCCACTACGGGGGTAAATTAGATGACAAAGACATACTTCAACGATGCAATAGTTGGGAATTCACGTATGCTCGTATGCCTGAATCAGAAGGGCGAATTGGAAAGGCTGTTCTGGCCTCACATTGATTATCCACAGCATGTTGAGAAATTGGTGACAGGAATTTTTGATGTCAGGCACAGAAACAGTACATCATGGTTTGGTGAAGATAATTGGCAGAGGGGACAATCTTATGTAGATGATACCAATATACTCAAAACTAGTTTTAAAGATAGTGGAAGAGGACTTTATGTTGAACAGTTTGATTTTGTTTTGCCTGAGAGAGATGTTTTTATCAGGCAGTATGAAATAGAAAATATTGGTAGCCAGGATTTGGATTTGGGTTTTATACAGTACTCGTCAATGATAACGACTACTCCGGAATTGAGAAGTACCCTATTTGATTTTGGCACCGATTCTTTTATTCATTACAGGCATAATTATTATATTTCAGTTTCATCGGATATTGAGGTGTTTCAGTTTCAGTTGGGAAATAACGCAATTGACGCTGCGAGATACACTGAATTATCTGGATATGAAAATATTGGAATGATGAGAGACGGAGCTTTGTCATGGAGATTAGGGATAATAAAACCGGGCGAGAAGAAGCATTTTAACATGTTTATCTGTGCGGCAGCTACACTTAAGGAAGTAAAAATACTAAACAGAAAATGCAAGTCAATGGACGTAAGAGAGCAGCATCAGAATACAAAAAAGTACTGGATTGATTTGTTAGATTCTGCAAGGCAGATTAAAACAGGCAATCCAGATATAGACCGATTATATAAAAGGTCTTTACTGGTTTTTAAGCTTATGTCCGATGAACAGACCGGAGGGCTTTTGGCATCTGCAGAGATAGACGAGAGTTTTAGTAAATGTGGAAGATATGCATACTGCTGGGGAAGGGATGCAGCATTTATTACAAGTGCTTTAGATGTTTCCGGACTTTCGAAGGCCGTGGATAAGTTTTATGATTGGGCTGTAAGCACTCAGGATGATGATGGTTCATGGTATCAAAGATATTATATGGATGGAAATCTTGCTCCTTCTTGGGGAATGCAGATTGATGAAACAGGGACGCTCATATGGGGTATGTTAAAACACTATGAGGTCACGAAGGAAAAAGGTTTTCTTGAATCGATGTGGAATACTGTTGAGAAGGGTGTAGAGTTTCTGGTAAAGTTCATAGATCCTGAAACCGGGCTTCCAAAACCAAGCTATGATCTTTGGGAGGAGAGAGTAGGTGAACACACCTATTCGAGTGCAGCAGTGTATGGGGGCATCAAAGCAGGGGCTAAAATTGCAGAAATTTTAGACGCTCCACAGGAAACCATTTTAAATTGGAACAGTGTTGCCCAAAAGCTTAAAAAATCTATTGAGACTAACCTTTGGAAAGCGGAAGCAAACAGGTTTATCAGAAGTGTCAGGACAAAGCTTAATCCATGGGGAAGTGAACATTCACACCATACGACTGTTGTAGAAGTAAACTCAAAAGGTTACCGCAGAGATGTTACTTTAGAGGATTGGACTGTAGACATAAGTTTACTGGGTGTGACAATTCCTTTTGAAGTATTTGAGGCAAATGATAAAAGGGTTGCGGGTACTGTGGAAGCTATTGAAAGAGCACTTACTTCTCAATCATCGGGTGGAATAAAAAGGTATGAAAATGATAACTATATTGGTGGAAATCCATGGGTATTAACAACTTTGTGGGTTGCACTTTACCATATAGAAACGGGTAATTTGGAAAAAGCAAAAAGCTACTTTAATTGGGCAGTCAAGTCGCGCACGAAGCTGGGACTTTTGCCTGAACAAGTTAGTAAGGATACAGGAATGCCTTGTTGGGTTATTCCTCTCACATGGTCGCACGCCATGTTTGTTTTAGTGCTTGACAAACTTATCGAAGCAGGTGCTTTTGATAATTAACTTTGGGAGATAAAAATGCCTAAACATAAATCTGTTTTTGTATGCCAGGATTGTGGATATGAGAGCAATGGCTGGCTTGGAAAGTGCCCGGCGTGTAATAACTGGAACACCTTTACCGAAGAGCGGCAGGTTTTAGGAGCAGCTTCAAAAAAGGACAGTATTCTGTTTGATGTGAAGCCGGTTAATATTAATGATATCAGGATTGATAATGAAGAGCGGTATCTGACGGGAATAAAAGAGATGGATCGGGTACTTGGCGGGGGAATCGTTAGAGGTTCCCTTGTCCTTGTAGGTGGTGATCCCGGTATTGGAAAGTCTACCTTAATACTTCAGATATGTGAAACTGTGAAAATTGATTCCAAAATTATCTATATATCAGGAGAAGAATCTATAAAGCAAATCAAACTTAGAGCCGATAGATTAGGTGTAAGAAATCCAAACCTGTTAATGGTTTCAGAAACTAATTTTAGAGCTATTCAAGCTTTATGTGAGAACGAAAATCCTGCTCTTATTATAGTTGACTCTATTCAAACAATGTTTAATGATGAACTTTCCTCTGCACCGGGTAGTGTAAGCCAGGTCAGGGAAATTACATCCGGTCTCATGAGAATTGCAAAGACCAGGAATATAGCAATATTTATTGTTGGTCATGTGACAAAAGAAGGGGCATTAGCGGGTCCGCGTGTTTTAGAACATATGGTAGATACAGTGCTGTATTTTGAAGGAGAAAGACACTTAAGTTACAGAGTTTTGAGAGCTGTAAAGAATAGATTCGGCTCAACCAACGAAATTGGCATATTTGAGATGAAGGATGTCGGTCTCATCGAGGTGGAAAACCCTTCAATGCTTATGATTTCAGGCAGAACAGAAGGTGTTCCGGGCTCAGTTATTGTATCAAGTCTTGAGGGTACAAGACCAATGCTTATAGAAGTGCAGGCACTTGTGTGCCCCACTAATTTCGGAATGCCCAGGAGAATGGCTACAGGAATTGATTATAACAGAATCACCATGCTTATGGCTGTATTGGAAAAAAGGGTGGGGATGCAGCTTCACAATTATGATGCTTATGTTAATGTTGTTGGAGGTCTCAAAATTGATGAACCGGCATGTGACTTAGGAGTAGTGGCGGCAATTGCATCTAGTTTCAGGAACAGACCTGTGGATTTAAGTACCGTACTTATAGGTGAGGTGGGGCTGACCGGCGAGATCAGGGCAGTAAACCAGATAGATAAGAGAGTAATTGAAGCAGCAAGGATAGGCTTTAAAAATTGCGTTATTCCTGCGGGAAATGTTAAGGCAATAAAGCAAATTAAGGATTTAAAGGACATAAATATAAGACCGGTTGAAAATGTTGAACAAGCTCTGAGTATTCTTTTGTAGGACTGTTGTATAAAGTTTTGAAGGCTGGAAACTTGTAGAAAGGTCTATTGTTTAGCAGGACGGTAATTAATAATACCATAATTCTGGCTTTTGGAGGGTCTGTGAATGGGCAAGGAAAAAAATAATGACTTTGAATTTCTTGAGGTGTTACGTTCGATTGCTCCGGGAACGCCTCTAAGAGAAGGATTGGAAAGTATTTTAAAGGCAAGAACCGGAGCACTTATTGTAATTGGAGATTCACAGGAAGTAATGAATCTTGTGGATGGTGGGTTCAACATAAATAAAGAGTATTCTCCTGCTTTCATTTATGAATTGGCAAAAATGGATGGGGCGATAGTTCTGAGCAAGGATTTAAAAAGAATACTTTTTGCGAATGCAATGCTCATGCAGGATACATCAATTTATACAGATGAGACAGGTACAAGGCATAAAACTGCACACAGGGTATCAAAGCAAACCGGTGAAATAGTAATTAGTATTTCTCAAAGAAGGAACATAATTACACTTTATAAAGGCCAAAGAAAATATATCCTCAAAGAGACCTCTGCGATTTTGACCAAAGCTAATCAGGCACTGCAGACAATGGAAAAGTACAGAAATGTGTTGGATAGTGCTGTAAACAATTTGAGTGTTCTGGAGTTTGAAGATATAGTGACATTAGATGATGTTGCTTTCGTAATTCAGAGAATTGAGATGGTAATGAGGGTTGCGGTTGAAATGGAAAAGTATATTTGTGAACTTGGAAATGAAGCAAGACTAATCAGTATGCAGTTAGATGAACTCCTGGCAAATGTTGAGAATGATGAAATTCTTATAATTGAGGATTATATGGAAGAAAGTGCTCAAGCTACTTCAGAACAAATGCAGGAGAGCTTGAGACGCCTTTCGTCGGATGATCTTATGGATATTTCAAATATTTGCAGGGTATTGGGTTTTGACAGCAGCTTGAATACGTTTGATACAGCGATATTTCCAAGGGGTTACAGAATGCTTAGCAAAATACCACGTGTACCACTTAATGTAATAAAAAACCTCGTTGACAGATTTCTCAATTTTCAGGGTGTCATTAACGCTACAATTGACGAGCTTGATGAAGTTGAAGGAATTGGTGAGGTAAGGGCACGATTGATTAAGGAGGGCTTAAGAAGAGTACAGGAACAGCTTTTCTTAGATGCAAGAAGAATTTAGATTCGACTAAAATATTAGTTGCTACTCTCTGGACAAATCGTGAAAATGATTTTACAAGGACAAATTAAATAATTTTACATATCACAACAAGGGGCGATAATTCCCCTTGTTGTTCTTATCTTAAATTATATTTTCCAAGCATTTTTATCCTGTCAAGTTCTTTCAATATTATGTCATATAAATTAAGATCTAAAGTATTACATATTGAAGCCAGATAAAAGAGATTTCTTCCAATATCCTTCTCAATAATGTCCCTACAGTTGTTGCAAAGCTTACCCTCAATGTGCGTCTTCATATTATTCCGAATATCGTCAAAATCAGCATCAACGGACATAATCTGTTTTTTTGCATGAATCTTAACGCAACCACACTGAGTAACAGCTTTTACAATTCCGCGGTTTACACGTCCATTTGAGTCCTGAAATTTAGTTATTTGATCCAGAATACTTTTGTTTCTAACAAGAAGTTCAGCTACGGTATATTGGAATTGATCTACCATAATGTCATTCAATATGGTTCACTCCTTAGATGTATAGATTATTAAAATTGCAGAAGCTTTTTGATATGTCTATTATAATTGTTTAGTTGTGACTTTGTCAATTAAATTCGCAATGGATAAACATGGTAGAAATGAAGTTGAACATTTTTTTAAGGTAATTCACATGTCTGACAGGTAGCAAAAGGGTGTACGTAAGTTAAGTGAAGAAAAATATGGAAGAAACATTGTGAAGCAAGTTGTAGAGCCTGTTAATGCGACGAGGAAAGGGAGAGCATTGTTTGAGCGAAGCGAGGTTTGCTCGACCCCGAGGAGTATTTACAGGCTCTAGACTGCGGAACTTGAGTTTCTGGAATATTTTTCTTCATATTTATTACATGCACCCCGTAGCAAAAATTGTTATTGACATAGATTTAGACACATGCTAGAATAAAAATTTTTGACTTTGAATTTTCATTGTAGTATACTTAACTTATAGGGATTTACTGTTATAAGTCTATACAAATATTTAAGCAGCAGACGCATAATTTTCTAATTTCTTTAGAGGTATTAATTAATACATACGTCGATAAAGAGAAATGTTTAAATTCTTATTTATTTTTATGTGGTTGTAAAAACATGTTGTTTTTTGCTTACTGGAGGAGTGTATATGTATAATGTAGGAGATAGAATTGTTTATCCTATGCATGGTGCCGGGGTCATAGAATCAATAGAAGAGAAAGAAATACTTGGCAGCAAGCAGAGCTATTACGTTGTAAGAATTCCGGTAGGAGATATGAAGGTTATGATTCCTACAAAAAATGTAAAGGGGATAGGAATCAGAGAAGTAATAAGTGAACAGGATGCAGACAGGGTTTTCACTGTGCTTGGAATGGGAAACAATTGTGCATCAAGCAACTGGAATAAACGATACAGAGAGAATATGGTCAAGATAAAAAGCGGTAATATTTATGAGGTTGCTGATGTTGTAAGATCACTTATGGTGAGAGATAAGGAAAAAGGTCTTTCCACCGGGGAAAGGAAGATGCTTGCGAGTGCAAAGCAAATTCTTATAAGCGAACTTGTATTAGCCAAGAACATGAATGCAATAGAAATCGAAAAGATTATTGGCAAGTTTTTAAATATTTAATTACCTTGGCAGATTATTTTTTAGTATCAATCAGTAAATAGCTTTATGTAAAATGAAATTAAAACTGTTTATATGCTGGGAAGAAATAAAGTGAAGTATCTATGGGATGCCATAGATATTTTTATTTTGCCTCTTGGAAGTGTCAGACCGGATTTTTAAGGTGTATGTTATTTTTATTTACAGTTATTAAATGCACCCGATTTTTGATTTACTTTTTTTGTTGTATATTTTATTATAATAGTATACTTTATATATAAATTACTAAAATGATTATATATAGGAGAATTTGATTTTCGTGTTATTGTATTAATGAAATTGAAGCGCGATGTAAAATCTTTATTGCGTTAATATAGTTGGAGATGTTTATGATTAAATTAAGCAAATTATTTACGAGTCTGGTGGTTGTAGCTGCTGGTAAGGGAACACGTATGAATATGGCTATGAACAAGCAGTATATAAAAGTGAGAGGAATTCCCATACTAGCCAGAACTCTTGGGAAATTCGATGCTCTGGGTTATATAAACGAGATTATTCTTGTAGTACATAATGACGATATTTTATTTTGTAAGGAAAACGTAATTGATGCCTATGATTTTAAGAAAATTAAATGTGTTGTAACAGGAGGCTTAACGAGGCAGGACTCTGTTTTTAACGGATTGAAAGAAGTATATGATAAGGCTGATGTTGTGATAATTCATGACGGAGCAAGGCCTTTTGTTGAGGAAGATAGTATTGCTGCATGTATTGAAGCAGCAGCAGAATTTGGAGCGTCAACAGTCGCGGTTCCTGTTAAGGATACTATAAAAATTTCAAATAGCGAGGGACTTGCTGATTCAACTCCTGATAGAAGTACATTGTGGGCTGTTCAAACACCTCAGGCTTTTAAATATGGTATAATAATGGATTCTCACGAAAGAGCCCGTAATGATAGTTTTACCGGGACGGATGACACCGTTCTTGCCGAGAGGGCAGGGATTAAGACAAAATTGGTTATGGGAAGCTATAACAATATAAAGATAACGACAAAAGAAGATTTAATCTTTGCTGAAGCTATTGTAGAGGCAGAAGACCTTTGAGAGGATGTGTTCAGGAATTGATTAAAGTTGAAAATATAACAAAACAATTTGGAAGTTTTGCAGCTGTCAAAGAGATCAGTTTTGAAGTTGGAAAGGGAGAAATATTTGGCCTCCTGGGTGAGAACGGGGCTGGGAAAACGACAACGTTGAGGATGCTGGCGACAATGTTAAAGCCTACAAAAGGGACTGCATCAATGGCAGGATTTGATATCGTATCAGACTCTGAAAAGGTAAGGTCAAAGATAGGAATCCTTTTTGGGGGGGAAACAGGCCTGTATGACAGATTGACGTGTGAAGAAAACATTACATATTTTGGCGAATTAAATGATATGAGTAAAGCTCAAATAAAAGAGAGAATAAAAACCCTTGCCAAAACTTTTGGTATGGAAGAGTATATTACCAGAAGGGCAGGAAAGTTGTCAAAGGGTATGAAGCAAAAGGTAGCGTTTGCAAGGTCAATTATTCATGACCCGGATATAATGCTTTTTGATGAGCCAACTTCGGGACTTGATGTAAGTGCTATAAGGGATGTACACGAATTTATCAGAACCTGCAAAAAAGCTGGTAAAACCATATTGTTTTCAAGCCACACCATGAGTGAGGTTGAAAAATTATGTGACAGAATTGCCATCATACATAAAGGTGAACTTGTTGAGAACGGAAATATTGAGGAACTCAAGAATAAATACGGTAGTAACGGACTTGAAGAAATATTTATCAGATTGGTAGGTGGCAAATATGAGGCTTAAGCATATCTGGATTGTATTTTTAAAAGAGGTAAAGGATATTGTGAGGGACAAAAAGACAATAATTACAAGTATTGTGGTCCCTATGGTAATAATCCCGCTTTTGAGCATGCTGGCAGGCGGAAGTGTTCAGAACATGCAGAACGATATTATTCAAAACGTCACAGTTGCTTTAAGTTCGGAGTCTGATACAAAGGAAATCAGAGAGCTTGTTGAGAAGGAAATACTGGCAGATTTCCAGAACATAACCCTTTTGGAGGTTAATGATCCGATAGCTGCGATTAATGATTCAACGGTGCGTTTGGTTCTTGACATTGAAAAAGACTATAAAATTAAGCTTGATGAAGGTAAACCTTTTGTTATTAAGCTGATATATGACAAATCTCAGGCAAAGTCGGAAGGAAGTATCAGTATTGTTTCAGATGCAATTAATGAGTTTAATAACAAGATTGTATCGAAAAGACTTGCTGCCATTGGTGTAGATGGTGAAATTTTAGAACCTGCAAAAATTGAGGAGACTAATATAGCAAATGAGGAGAAGACAAACTTAAGCATGCTTTCGATGATTCTTCCAATAATGTTGGTGATCCTGATTTCAGCAGGGGGTACAGCACCTGCTACAGATTTAATTGCAGGTGAAAAAGAGAGGAATACTTTCGAACCACTTCTTACAACAAAGTCGGGAAGATCTTCACTTCTTATGGGAAAGTATCTGACGGTGACACTTTTTTCGTTCGTATCAGCCATAGCTTCAATACTTGGAATGATTCTAGGATATATTATTGATCCTCAATCTATGACAATGGGAACAGGTGCACAGTTTTCAGGGTTTAACATTCCCGGGGCTGCCATTGGGTTTATTCTTCTGATTTCTGTATTGATGGGAATGACTTTTGCAGGAATTCAGATAGCGTTGAGTACTTATGCGAAATCCTTCAGGGAGGCACAAACTTATTTGTCGTTTCTTATAATTGTGGCAATGATTCCTGGCTACGCTACTATTTTAATGCAGCCTAATGAGATACCTTTATATATGTTTATTGTGCCGGTATTAAATACTATTTCTGCATTTAAGATAGTATTGGGTTTAAATATCAATTATACATATCTGACTTTGGCACTTGTTTCATCGTTGGTTTATGTTGTAATATCTTTAAAAATAGCAGTTTCACTTTTCAAGAGAGAAAAAGTTCTCTTTAGGAGCTAATTGATTTTATAACTTGAACAATAAAATAGAGGAAATTTTGTACTGGATGTAGAATTATATATTAATGCTTTTCACATCTTGGGTTTTTGCTGATTAACAAAACAAAGTTCTAGAATTTTGTTTTGATAATCAGCACTAGTTTCATATTTTTTATAATATTCTTGATTCTTTTTATTGACCTGGAGGCTAAAATATGTTTTTTAGAGCTAAAAGGCTGTTTCCCCATACTCTAAAAGCTTCACAAAAACGAACTCTGATTAGTGCATGGAGTATAAATATTGCTCTGGGCTTTATATTTATTGTTACTATATCTATAGTAATTTTTTCGTCATTTAATATGATTTCAAACTCTATGCTTGAACATGCCGCTATAAATTCTAAGGAGCTAATCAAACAAACGGCTAAAAATATACAAACAGCATTAGGGGAATTAGATGATATTTCAATGACAATGTCCCGTGATGATGCAATTGCCAATAGAGTTATAGAGTATAGTACTTCTAATGATGAAATTGAAAAAGTTGTAAATCTCAAAATGCTGGAAGAGTTTCTAAATAATTATTGTAAGACTAGAGAAGATATTGTTGATGTTGCTATCATAACCAACGATAATAAATATATTTCAAGTGGTGATAGTTCAAAGCGTTCATATGACGACGGTACTTCGTTTTATGCAGTTAAAGCTTTCAGGGAGAGCGGTCAGAAGTCCTTATGGCTCGATACTTATACATCCGATGTTAAATACACCAATGAGCATAGTGAAAACGGTCAGGTGTTTTCGGTTATTAAAAGTATATACTCATCAATAAGTCTTAAAAGTGCAGGAATACTTATGGTAAATGTTAGAGAATCAAACCTTTACAGTATGATTTCAGACATTAAGCTTTCTGATGAAAGCAGAGTTTTTATTTTGAGTAATGACGGGAATTACGTTATAAATGCACAAGATAGGACGTTAAACGGACATACAGCCGAGTATGAATTTATTAATGAGGTATTAACCCAAAAGGAGGGCAGTACTAGAGAGGTAATAGACAAAAAAAGTTATCTGGTAACATATAACACTATTAATATGATTAAGGGAACTGAACTTGGGTGGACAATAGTAGATATGACACCTGTTTCTTCAATAACAAAAGGGATTACAACTGCGAGAATATATCTTATTGTAATAGGACTTTTGTGTATATTAGCAGGATTAATAATATCTATTGTAATCACGAGGATCTATAATTCAAATTTGGATAAGAAATATACTGAAAGACATACTATTGCCATGGAAAGAGAAAGGCTTGCTTCTCTAGGACAAATGATAGGAGGAATAGCACATAATTTTAAGACACCGATTATGTCTATATCTGGTGGACTTGAGGCCATCAGCGATCTCATTGATGAGTATGAAAATTCCATAGGTGATGATGAGGTAACGAGTGAGGATCACCATGAGATTGCATCTGAAATATCAGAGTGGGTTGCGAAAATAAAACCATACTGTTCCTATATGTCAGATATAATGTCAGCAGTAAAAGGACAGACTACAAATCTCAATGATTCGTCAAGTCAGAGCTTTACGGTGGAAGAGCTTATAAAGAGGGTAAAAATACTAATGAGCCACGAACTTAAGAAAAACAAATGCGAATTGCATATAGATATAAAAGTTAATGAAAATACAAAAATTACAGGCGAGATAAACAATCTTGTACAGATATTGAACAATCTTATATCCAACTCAATAGAAGCATATAATGGTGAGGACGGAAAAGTGGAGCTTATAATAAGCAAAAAGGGTAATAACCTTGAAATAGTAGAAAAGGATTATGGTTGTGGAATACCTGAAAATATAAAGGATAAATTGCTTAAAGAAATGATAACAACAAAAGGTAAAAATGGTACAGGTCTAGGTCTCTACATGTCATACGCAACTATTAAGGGTAAGTTCCAGGGCTCAATGAGTATAGAGAGTGAAAATGGAAAAGGAACTGCAATAACAATAAGCATACCATTTTCAGGGAAGAATTAGTTTTGTTAATATAACATAAATGCCATAAAACTTTCGGTATAAACATCTATTATAGAAAAACTTTTTTTGGAAGAACAGTATAATGGCAGGAGTGAAGAGATGAAAAACTTTAAATCAAAAAAAACCCTTGGATATCTATCGGACATTAATGAAAAAAAGTCTAAAGTTGCATGGCAGTTAAACTTGGGTGTTATGTTGATTGTTGTGCTGTCCATATCTGTAGTGGGCATTATTTCCTTTAAGATGATATCTGATTCCATACTTAACTCTGCCAAGCTTAGTTCTATTCAGCTTGTAAAGCAGACATCAAAAAATATTGAGACAATATTATCCAATTTGGATAGCCTGTCCATTACAATGTTGAAAGACAATAACTTTTCTGAGCTTGTTTATAAATTAAACAATACCGAGGATGAACATGATAGAGAAAAGTATACCAGAAAAATAGAAAGTATACTGAACACCTACGCAGTAAACAGAAGTGATTTAGCAGATATAGCGGTTTATACTTCATCAAAAAAGTACATTACCAGTGGAGCAGCAAGACCTCCAGTATCAAGAGATGTTTCTTCATACTACGTTCTTAAGCAGACAATAGCCAAGGGAAAAGATTCAGTGTGGATCGATACTCATGTGTCTGATGTTGAAACAACACATGGCACTGCTGGAGCATATGGCCAGGTATTTTCACTGGTGAAGAGTATATACACTCAAAAAAGCAAGGATAGCCAAGGTTTTCTCCTTATTAATTATAAAGAAGCAAATCTGTACAACTTAATTTCGGATATTAATGTTTCTGATAATGGTAGCATTTACATATTAGGAAATAACGGAAACTTTGTAATGAATCAATATGACAGAGCTATAAATAACCATTTTGCGGAATTTAAGTTCTTTCATTACCTTAGAGGCCAACTAAAACAGGGTTATGGAAGTTTTAATACAAAAATTCATGAAGAGGACTACATTGTTTCATTTAATCTGATAAAAGAGATAAACGGAATAGATCTTGACTGGATAGTTGTTTTGCTTACTCCCGTGAGACCAATTACTACTGGTATAACCCGTGCCGGTGCCCAGCTGTTTTTTGTTGGTCTGGGTGTTTTAGTTCTTGGTTTTATTTTTTCTATACTAATAATAAGAAGATACAACTTAATAGTGGATAAAAAGTATTCTGAGAAACACTCTGTATTGATGGAACAGGAAAGACTGGCTTCACTAGGGCAGCTGATAGGAGGTATTGCACATAATTTCAAGACACCGATTATGTCGATTGCCGGAGGACTGGAAGCCCTTAAAGATCTTGCAGTTGAATATGATAGTTCCATAGATGAAGTAAGTGTTACGGAAAGTGATCATCGTGCGATTGCACAAGAAATGAAGGATTGGGTGAAAAGAATAAGACCATACTGTTCTTATATGTCGGATATTATTTCGGCAGTCAAAGGACAGGTTGTAAACTGTAATGAGTCTTCTCAGGAAAGTTTTTTGGTCGGTGATCTTATAAAAAGAGTCGAAATTCTTATGAGCCATGAGCTGAAGCAGTTCCATTGCAAAATGTGTATAGACCTAAGGGTGTATGAAGATACGGAAGTAAAGGGAGAAATTAATAATCTTGTTCAGGTATTGAACAATTTGATATCAAATTCAATAGAAGCGTATAATGGAAAGCCTGGAAAGATTGACTTGTTATTTGATAAAAAAGGAGATAAACTTGAAATTATTGTTAGAGATTACGGCTCAGGCATACCTGAAAAAGTTAAGAATAAGTTGCTAAAAGAGATGATTACTACAAAGGGAGCAAAGGGTACAGGAATAGGTCTTTACATGTCTTATTCAACTATAAAAGGCAAATTTGGCGGAACAATCAACATTGAAAGCATAGAAGGAAGGGGCACATCAATAACAATAGCCATACCTATATGAAATTCATTATTTTATTCTGCAGTTATACAACTGAATACTTGTATGCCTTTACCCTGTCCGAATTGCGTAAGACCTTCTCCGGTAGTTGCTGTAATACCTACAGAGTTTTCAGGAATGCCCAGCAAAGCAGAGATGCTTTTTCTTATTTCTGGTATTTTCGGAGTAATCTTTGGTATCTTGCACTCTATAGAAATGGAAAGGTGTACAATTTTTCTACCATTAAGGTATTTAATAGCTTCCTGCAGGTATACACGGCTGTCCTTTATTCCTTTGTTCAGGCATAAATCATCGCTTATAGGTCCTAATATATTTACGCATGTCACACCGGAGATGGCATTGGTAATAGAATGCAAAATAACGTCGGCATCACTGTTTCCGTCAAGAGGAGGACAATCTTCAAAAACTACCCCTCCAAGTATTAATTTCTTGTTAGTATCTTCAAAGTCAAATTTATGACTATCCTGACCAATTCCAACTAGCATAGCGTATCAAAATCCTTTTCAAATAAATAATACAGAAATTATATATTATTGCTGCCAAAAACGCAAGGCAGCTTTTTTGTTTTGTCTCTTCCAAAAAGTTTTATTTTATAGAACCACAATGTAAATAATTCGCTTAAATATGTCAATACTATTATCAATACTATATAAACCAAATATAAAAAATATTTATTTCTGATGGAAAATTATGCAGATTTGGAGGGATTATTATGAACAGGAAATTGGTCTTATTAATTGTTCTGGCAGTTGTTTTTACTGTGGGATTAGGCTTTACAGGTTTTGACTCAAATAGTATTAATGCTGCTCCAACCTTTGAGAAGGTAAACTTTACTTCAGCAGTAGTTACTGCTACGCATCTAAACGTCCGGCAGGGACCTTCTACAAATTTCCCTGTAGTTTGTGTACTTAAGAAAGGGCAATGGGTAAATGTTATTGGGAAATTAGGAGATTGGTATGCAGTCTATGAACCACAATCAAGATGTGTAGGAGCAGTATCCGGAGAGTTTATCAAAGCAGCATCTACTACTAATAAGACAACTACCAACAAAACAACAACCAATGGCAAGGGAACAACGGGCACTACAACAAAGACCACAGCTCCAAAAGTTACAGCTCCAAAGGTAGCTGCCACGCCAAAGGCGACTTCCGTAGTAAAAACTACCCCAATTACAGGAGTGACACAGGAGGATCAGGTTTTGCTTGACCTTGTAAATAAAGCGAGAGCTGACGCAGGGGCAGGACCACTTCAATTTGACGCAGAACTTATAAAAGTAGCAAGGTTGAAAGCAAAAGACATGGTTGATAACAATTACTTTTCGCATCAGTCTCCAACTTACGGCTCACCTTTTGATATGATGAGACAGTTTGGAGTGAGCTTTAAGACAGCAGGGGAAAACATTGCAGGGAACAGAACGGTTGAAGGTGCATTTAAAGCATGGATGAACTCTGAAGGTCACAGAAAGAATATATTGAATGCAGGGTTTAACTATATGGGAGTAGGAATTGTTGACAGCCCGAAATATGGCAAGATGCTAGTACAACAATTTATTGGACGATAATTGGGACAAAGGGACAGGTACATTGTCCCGCTTGTTAAGAATCAAGGACAAGGTTGGGAAGACCTCAAATAGGACAAAGGGACAAACATTGTCCCTTTGTCCTATTATTTTCCCTATGAGATTTCTTAGAATATTACAAAAACAAGTAGAAGAGTTTTATCAATATGGAATTTGTGGTATCATATATAGCGAGGGGTGATTTTATGCCATTACCACAAGCGGATAGGAAATATACTTATGCAGATTATTTAACTTGGCCGGAAAATGAAAGATGGGAGATAATTGATGGTCTTCCGCTTATGCAAGCAGCGCCATCTTGGCAGCATCAAGCATTATCTGCGGCATTGCTTTCGCAGTTTCATACATATTTATTAGGGAAGGAATGTCAGGTTTTTGCTGCACCTTTTGATTTAAGGCTTCCTGAAGGTAATGAAAAGGACGAAGAGACAACTTTTGTTGTTCAACCGGATATTTTGATTGTATGTGACAGAAAGGGATTGAAAGGGACCGGATATTTTGGTATTCCTTCGCTTATAATTGAAATATCATCTCCTTCTACAGCAAAAAACGATAAAATAATGAAATTCAACAAATATGAAAAGTCGGGTGTTAAAGAGTATTGGATAGTAGAGCCTGAAGGTAGAATAATTTCCGTATTTACTCTCCAAGATAATAATCGTTATGGAAGACCTGAATCCTACACTGAGACCGACAAGATAAAGGTAAATGTATTTCCGGAACTTACAATTGATCTTGCTCCATTGTTTGGTGCTATTTAAATGGCTTTAAATAGCGTGTTTCAGAGATGTGAAAATATAGACATCTTGTTTTCACCGGATATTATTATATATAGCGAATTTGTTTGAGTATTTGAATTGAGAAATTGTTTAACTGAACTGTACATTAAAAGAGTCAGGGCTCGTCGCTCTGGCTCTTTAAAGTGCACTATTGTCAAGCCCTTACAAAGCATTCTATATATATTTTCCATCACCTAAAACGCTGCCGAAATCAGGTATGACTTTAAACTCGTTTCCATTTAGATAACTTAGAATCCCTCCGCCTGATGTAAATTCAAACTTCAGCTTGTATGCCCAGAGTGCCTGATGCTTCATTTTTAATGCACGGTTCAGAGAGTTGTCGCCATATTTGCCGTCACCGATTATCGGATGACCTATATATGCCATGTGAGCTCTTATCTGATGAGTCCTCCCGGTAACCAACTCAACTTCCAAAAGGCTTGCATTAGTATCGGAGGTTATATTATAAAGGGTTGAAATTGTTTTATACTTTGTGATAATTTCCAGAGAATTTCTTGTTTTATAGTCATTTATGTAGACACGGCTTTTTCTCTCGTCTTTTTCAAGATATGCCTTTAGAACTCCTTGTGTTTTCTCCGGCTTGCCTTTAACCACACATTGATAATACTTTTTAACTTCCTTGTTTTTGATTTTATCAAGCATAACTTTAAGTGCAGCATTGTTTTTCGCAAGGATTACCAGACCACCCGTATTACGATCCAATCTATGACATAGAGCGGGCGATGAACCGGTTAATTTGCCCTGAGATTCCTTCCCCCGGATATATGCTGTAACAAGGTCAATCAGGGTGTTTTCGGTCTGGTCTTTGTCGGGATGGACAGGTATACCCTGATTTTTATTAACTATTATCAGGTTTTTATCCTCATATACTATTGCAAAAGCCTTAGAAAAATCCGAAGCTTCAGATATAGTTTTGCCTTCCAGTATTTCATCAATTATAAATACTTCTACTTTGTCTCCAAATTTAACAGTATAATCTTCTTTAACCCGTATACCGTTGACTTTTATATCTTTTTTTCTGAATGCCTTATACATAAAACTTTGTGGCATATTTGTATATTTATCCTTTAAAACTTTATCAATACGTTTATTTGCACTAGCTTCTGCTATAGTAAAAGTCTGCATATTACTCCCTTGCTTTAAGCATGCTCTTTGCTTATAGAGCATGTCTTTCTATGAATTAATAATTGTCTTAATCTTATCAAGATATTTTTCTGAGATTATCTCAGCAACATTGGGGGTGTCCCCCTCTGAATACACTCTGCAAAGTGGAAGGTCAGCGTCAGGAAGGACAAGAGCCCAGCCGTTATTTAGTATGAATTTAACGCCGTCCAGTAGTTCAACCTTTTCACCATTCTTTTCAGTTATTAGAGTTCTCATAACTCGTCCTTTTAATTCCCATGGACAGAATATTTTCTTTTTACTTACGTAGAAATCAGGTATTTCTTTGAGTGTTTCCGTTAAGGTTGTATTTTTTACACATAAGAATTCAAGAATTTTGATAAGTCCTGCAAGTGCATCAAAATTCAAAAGAAATTGATTCATATTTTCTCTGTTTTTAAACAGATTATAATTGAGCATCTGTTCCATGACTGCCTGGGGCGATGTTTTGGTTCGTACTACCTTACCATCGTATTTTTCAGCTAAAGCTTCAATTATTGAGGGTGCAGTTATCGGAACAACCACCTTTGATCCCGGATTTGTTTTAAAAGAAATCAGAGAGGTCAGGGAAATGAACATATCATCCTTTACAGTATTTCCGTTTTTATCAATGAGAACCAAAGTTTCACCATTGCTGTCTATAAAGGCAGCGAAATTTGCGTCATTACTTTGTATCTCATCGACAATTGCATCAATCTCATTTAAATTTGCCGACGAAAAACTTGCAACCTTACATCCAAGGTCAGTGAGCATAGGTACTACTATGGATATTACGAAGTCGGAAGGAGATACGATACAAATCTTTGGAGTGCTGTTTCTTATCGCATCCGTATCTATTTCATTAAGTATGGAACGTACATAGTAGTTTTTAAAATCGGTTATATTGTTGAGCCTGCTTATTTCTTCGCCGGAACAACGCTTGAAATCTTCACGGAAGAAAGAATTTTCAATTTTCCGTTCCATAACTCTGCTGATACTGGCACCTTTTGCGTCCATAAAGTCTACTCTCAATTTGTTTGGATTGTCATCACTGAGTTTTATATGTATTCCGCCTTCAACAGAAAGGAAGCTGATTGCATGACGTGAAATCGGAGTAAGAAGACTACTCATATTAAATACTTCTACACCAACCGACAGCATACCGGAAATAAAAGCGTGCTTGAACATTCTTGCAGAGTTGGAGGTAGTTGAGCTGACAATAACTTTTGAGCCTTTTTTGAATATGGAACCATATGCGGCACCCAAACGGGTTGCAAACTCAGGAGAAATATCAACATTTATTATACCTGAAAGGCCGTTTTCACCGAAAATTGTTTTAGAGTGTCTTGAGCCCCAGATAATATTTCTGTCAACAATAGCTAACGGATCTACAGTCTTTTGGGGCCATATTTTAATATTAGGCTTTAAAATAGCCCGTTCATTTATGATACAGTTATCCCCTACCACTGCATTTTCAAATATACGTACATAATGCTTGAGATTCACTTTATTACAAAGAATAGCTCCCCTTATCTCAGAACCGTATTCAATATAGTTTCCGTTCCAGAGGACACTTCTCTTCATGCTTGCTTCAGCTTCGATTACATTGTTGCTTCCCAAAACACTAAAACTGTCAATTACTGCACCGCTTCCAATCCGGCAATTGTCGCCTATAACGCAGGGAGAGTTAATAATTGCATGGGGGTCGATAATTGCACCTGTACCAACCCATACTCCATCCTTGAGTTCAGTTAGATTCATGTTTAATCTGACTTTACCTTCAAGAGCGTCGTAATGTGCTTGAAGATAGGCATGAAGGTCTCCTATGTCACACCAGTAGTCTGACATGACGTATCCGAACATCGGCTCCTTCTTATCAAGCAACATAGGAAAAAGATCCTGACTGAAATCTGTTTTTTGGCCTTTTACCATGTGATCCAGTATTTCCGGCTCTAGTATATAAGTGCCTGTATTGACAGTGTCACTGAAAACTTCGCTCCAACTTGGTTTCTCCAGAAAGCCTGTTATTGCTCCTTTTTTATTGGTGATTACAACACCATATTCCAAAGGAACATCCACTCGTGTCAAAACCAGAGTTGCCTTTGACTTTTTAGACTTATGGAACTCAACAGCCTGGGTTATATCCATGTCTGTCAGTGAGTCTCCGCTTATTACGATAAAAGTTTCATCAAGAAACTCATCTGCATTTTTTACGCTGCCTGCAGTTCCAAGCGGGGTATCTTCAGTAAAATAATGAATATTAACCCCAAAATGAGAGCCGTTTCCAAAATAGTCTTTGATTTTTTGGGGCAAATACATTAAAGTAACGCCTATTTCGGTGATACCGTGTGATTTAAGCAAGTTAACTATATGCTCCATTATCGGTATATTCATCACAGGTACCATGGGCTTTGGCATATCACATGTAAGAGGGCGTAATCTTGATCCTTCACCACCAGCCATTATAATTGCTTTCATTTAAGGACCATCCTTTCACAAATCTTATCGCGGTGTATAGTTAGGGATAACGAAAAAATAACTTCCTATTCTTATATTTTGAAAACGTTATAAAATCAAGTTTTCTCGTTATCCAGAGTAGGAACGTATATTTTAGTCATACCTTATTCTTCATATATAGTTTGTTTCTTACTAAGCTTTTCTATGAAGACATTGTTCTATAGTTTGGTAGCAGAACTTTCTGCTTTGATTGTAGCTTCCATTCCTAAAAGGTATTATATTTATATTCAATAAATATTAAAAAAATCCTTTATAATTATGGAAAAAATAAAAAGTATAAGGGTTATTTTTAGGCATAAAAAACAAAAATCAGATAAAAATTGGAGTGGTTTTTTATGCAAAGTGTTTACAGATAAAAAATATTTGTATAAAATATAAAGGGCAAGGGAAAGGCGCACACTTGAATCACGTAATTATATGTACAAAGGTTAATAACTTAAGGTATTATTTTTGCATTTATTATTTGTCTGCAAAGTGATACAATTATGTTGCTTAATTCTCTATATAAAAAACTAGAGAAACGGGGGATATATTTTTGGGGTTAATTCCGGCTTGCCGGGAGGGGTTCTCTTCTACCTAACCCGTCAACTAACCTCGTAAGCCAGAGGGGGGATTAGATGCTAAAGAAAAAGGCAGTATTATTAGCAGTATTTGTTTTTTGTTTTGTTAGCATGTTTTCGGTTTGTTCTATGCAGACTTTTGCCGCATCCAGAGTGTTAAAGGAAGGTATGGAAGGAAGCGATGTAACATCACTTCAAAAGGATTTAAGGACACTAGGTTATCTCAAAGTAAGTCCGACAGGCTATTATGGGTCTCTTACCAAATCAGCGGTTGAAAGGCTTCAAGAGAGCAATGGTCTAGATGGTGATGGAATCGCAGGAAACAAGACTTTTTCTTTAATCAATAAGCTTTTGGATGCAAAGACAACTACGGCTTCAAGGTCTTCTAGCAGTACTGGAGCTTTAAAAGAAGGTATGAGCGGTAGCAGAGTCACACAACTGCAAAGTAATTTAAAAAAACTTGGTTATCTTAGTGTTAACCCTACAGGCTATTTTGGAAGTCTTACTAAGGCGGCAGTAAAGAAACTTCAAAAGAAGTATGGTCTTACTCAGGATGGAATAGCTGGGAATGTAACTCTGACTAAAATAAGCAAGTTGATGGGAAGTACCGGCACTTCTGCGGCTTCTGTAAAAGAAACAACTGTATCAAGAAGTAGTGTTGACAGGACTGGTGGTTATATTGTTTCGTGGTACGGCGGAGCAGAAAATATTTTCGGAAAAGGAGATATCGCTGAAGTTTACGATATCCGAACTGGGCGCACTTTTAAAATAAAAAGGACTTTTGGTCACAACCATGCAGACTGTGAAACACTTACTGCAGCAGATACAAAAATAATGAAAAGTATTTATGGCGGCGAGTGGAGCTGGGAAAGAAGACCTATATTGATAACAGTAAACGGTAGAGCATTGGCAGCTTCTATGGCAGGAATGCCGCATGCTGGAGTAGAAGGTTCACCGGCTAATACATACGTTAAGAGCAGAAGTGGTGGATATGGCGGTGGTGATAATCTGGATGCTGTTAAAGGAAACAATATGAGTGGTGTATTTGATGTTCATTTCTTGAACAGCAGAACACACGGAACAAACAAAGTTGACTCAAAACATCAGCAAGCATTGAGAAATGCTGCCGAATGGGCTGAAAAAAACGGTTTTTAGCTTATTTTTTAAACATTGATTAAAGAGCAGGGTGTCGCTTTTAAAAAAGCGATAGCCTGTTTTTTTTTGAATTCATGAACAAAGCGGAACTAACTACTTTAATTGCAGCTTTTGCTGTGATATAGTATATTTAAGTTATACATATATGAAATGAGGGATTGTATAGTGCTATGTAAAAATTGTGGCGCTGAATTAGAGGATGATGTTCTTGAGTGTCCTTTTTGCCTGAGCGAAAATTCCGAGCTTTCAGATAAAATTTACGAAAAAGAAGTAGGAAAAGTTATTGGTAGGATTCAAAATGTCAAAGAGGAAACAAAAGAAGAGGGAAGAAAAATTTCTAAAAAGTCCGGAAAAGTTTTTGTGGTTTCAGTAATTGTCTTAATAGGCATTATTATTATAAGCTATACAGTATCGGAAATTTTTTCTGCATTTCAAAAGAACGCAGAAAAAAAGGCTGAAGAGAGATTTTTAAAGGAAATTGACGTACTATATCAAAATGGTGATTATGAAGGGCTTAGTGAATATTATTATGATAAAAATATTTTTTCGTTCAAGGCTGACAAATATTATGAAGTTATTTTAGCTTGGAGAGATATGGCTTATATAAGAGAGTACAAGAATAGAGTTGAAACAGGCGATTATGTGTTTCCTATAGTAGTATACGCAATTCTTGAAGATTATAACGAGCTGAGTGAGTTGACTGAGGAAAAAACTAGTGACAATGCAGTCCGGGGGAATGAAAATATCTTTTTAGACTTCAGGACAGAATCGGAGACCTTCCTTTCTGAAATACTTGGTATGACCGAACAGGAAATTAAAACGGTAAGAGAAGCTCAAATTCAGAAAGACACTATAGAAAGAGACGAAACTCTCATGAATATAGCTGATGGAATTTGCAACCGTCTTGGAATCAAAGAGGAGTATTAGCATTGAAAGGAAAAATATTATGAAATGCAAAAATTGTGGTGCACCAGTTGCTTCAAAGTTACCGGCATGCAAATATTGTGGAACAGAAAATGGAATTTATATTAAGCGTAAGCAGGAAATGGAATTCTTGTTCAATATTTTTAATAGCGAAAAGCGTAAAGCCTTATTGGAGGCTGCACCGGATATTATTGTCAGGGTTCTTAACAGATTTGTTCTGATAAGCATTGTGATGCTGATTGCTGTTACAGCAATATCCATTGGAATTAGTATTATTACGTATGAATCGTATTCAACAATTGATGGAGTTGAGGAAAAACATGTTTTAGCTCTCGAAGAAATGCATAAAGAAAATAGACTTGATGAAATCTTCACATATATGTATGAAAACCACCTTAGCCATTCTGATTATCCGATTTATTTTCAGATAAGAGAGCTTTATGATAGTATGAAATACTTTTTAATGTATAGCAGATTCTTTGAAGACAGCCAAAAGAAGCTTGCAGACGGGGAAGATGTTTCATACTATGAAGAGAGATCAAGGTACCACTATTACAACTTATTGAGTTGTGCCCATAGTGTTTATAATTATTTAGAACAAAGTTTTTCAGACGAAAAAGAGATTTTCCCTGAAAATAATGATTATTATCAGGAATATATAACAGAAGTTACAGCTTATCTCAAGTATAAATATGGATTGAGTGATGAAGAAATAAAAGAACTTTGTACCTTAAAAGATACCTATGGAGATGAGTTTGAAACATACGCAGGTGAACTTTATGGTAGATATTCTTTGCAAAGGAAGGCTGATTAAATGAACAATACTTCTGACATAAAGAGTATCAGAGCAAAAGTATTAAGACGAATTGTTGCTCTTGCTTTATTGTTGGTGTGCCCAGTGAGCACACGTTCTAACGGGTGAAAGTCCCCAATCCACCCGACAGTGGGAAGGATACAGCCGAAGCCAAGGGTGTCCAGTGTGAACTGGAATCTGAAGAAAGGATTAGGCAAAA
>JAEWSG010000150.1 GCA_023398495.1 Bacillota bacterium | reverse complement strand
CATTGGTATTAGTGGTTTTTGGATAATTCTATTATACCAAAGAAAGTGGGGTTTTTATATACTTTATTACATATTTGTATTAATTTATCAATGTTCAGGCCCATTTTTCAAGTGGGAAAGTTGAGTTTTTAACTTGTATCTAAAAAGAATTGAATTGAAGGAAGAAAAAATAAGGTGTTGGGGTAGATACCCATTTTCTTTACCTATCATTAAGAATTTAAAATCTCTTGACTTTAAGAGTAATGTTACCTTTCTGGTGGGTGAAAACGGAAGCGGAAAATCTACTTTAATAGAAGCTATTGCCATAAAATGCGGCTTTAATCCTGAAGGAGGATCAAAAAATTTTAAATTTTCATCTTATGATTCTCATTCCAAACTATATGAGCACTTGGTAGTTACTAAAGGTTTTAAAACCCCAAAAGATGGATTTTTTCTAAGAGCAGAGAGCTTTTATAATGTTGCAAATTATATAGAGAAGCTTGATCAGGAAAATATGGACTTACCTCCTCTTAAAAACCAATATGGTGGCTCATTGCACGAACAATCCCATGGTGAAAGCTTTTTGTCTCTTATACAAAACCGATTTAGAGGAAACGGCCTGTACATTTTAGACGAACCTGAAGCAGCATTATCACCATCACGACAATTATCTCTCATTATATTAATTAACGAATTAGTGAAAAAGAATTCACAATTCATCATTGCAACTCACTCACCAATTTTGTTAACCTTTCCAAATGCTGATGTAATAAGTCTCGAACAAGACGCAATAAGCCATAAGCCTTATTACGAAACAGAACACTTTATTTTAACAAAGCAGTTTATAAACAATCCTGACAAAATGTTACATTTGCTTCTTGACTGAATTCTCAAGATTTGATAGCCTTGGAATGCTGAAAATATAACATCGGATATAATTTTACTAAAGGTCTTGTTCGTTCCAGATAGTCAAGGTGGAAAATCCGAAGCAATATTTCAGCAATTCCTTAGCTGTTTTCTCTTTAATTAGTTTTGTTTTTAACTGTTTTATTGTTATAATTTTTTAATATGGAATTTATCATATTCTGGCTTTATATAAATTCCTATACTCTAAAAAGCACTAGGAATTTTTACTATGTTCAAGAAGCTCTGCCGCCATTTTAACGCTCATATTCTCATGTATCAGTCCATACACAGCTGACAAAAGTGCCTTAGGATGCGGGCTTTGCCATACATTACGTCCCATTACAATACCCTTTGCACCGCTTTCAAGTGAGCCATAAATCATATTAAGAGTATCAAGGTCAGTCTCACATTTTGGACCACCGGCAATCATTATTGGAACAGGGCATCCGGCTACTACTTTTTCAAAATCCGTCTCCGTATAGTAAGTCTTAACTATGTCGGCTCCGTGCTCTGCACATACTCTTGCTCCAAGAGCAATAAATTTGGGATCTTTTTTCTTGTCCTCGTTTGTCTTACCAAGTCCCATTACACCAAGCAGCGGAACATTCCACTTGCGGCAATCGGTAGCCAATTTTGACATATCCACTAAAGTTTCGTGTTCAAACTCCGAACCAACAAATGCTGATGCTGCTACTGCATCTGCTCCAAGGGATAAAGCTTCTTCTACCGAGGATGTAATTCCCTCATGTGTAAGGTCAGGTCCTGCAATTGTAGCAGCACCACTTGCACGCATAATAACACCAGGACTTCCCGAAGGTTCAAAGGCATATGTATACATACCCTTAGTAATTAACCACGAATCTACTTTACCAGTCTCATCCAATATTCTGACAGTAGTCTTCAAATCTGCAATACCCGTCATTGGTCCAAGTGCCATACCATGGTCAACTGCAATAACAAGGCTCCTGCCCGTATCTTTTTTTATTATTCTTCGTAGCCTGCTTTCCATACCGTTCATAAAAATATTCCTCCATTTATCTAAAAGGTTGTTATCAACAATTACTCAACTTACGCTTGGAAAAATTAAAACACCTAATATTATTCAAACAATACCAAGCCCTTAATCATTTCCTGTTTCTTAGCTCTTTCAACAGCGTTAAGCATACTGTCAAGAGTAAACCTGTCTGATATCAGGTCTTCAACATATATTTCTCCGGTTGCAATCAGTTCAAGTGCCTTCTTGAAATCCTGTGGTGTTGATGCAAAAGTTCCTGTCAAAGTAATTTCTCCATAATGCAGCCAGCGAGGATCTAACATAACAGGCTGCCCCGCAGGAGGACCTCCAAAAATATTTATTACTCCACCGTTTCGTACAAGCTTGAAACTCTCCTCTATAACCTTTGGAATTCCAAGGGATGTTATAACCACTTCTGCTCCGGTACCTCCGGTTATTTCTTTCACTTTCTCCAAAAGATCAAACTCTGAAACATTTATACAGTAATCTGCGCCCATCTCCCTAGCGGTATCCAGTCTTCTTTCAAGCAGATCAGCCATTATAACCGTTGCACCTGCCCATTTTGATACCTTAAGGTGAATAAGTCCCATAGGACCGGCACCAACAACTACTACCCGGTCTCCTGGTTTTACCTTATTTGCTCTTAAAGCAGCTATGCCACATGATAACGGCTCCGAGATAACAGCCTTCTCATAGGAAAGAGTATCTGGAATTTTTACTATTCCTCCTATTTTGGCAATCTGCTCAGGCAATTTAACATACTCAGCAAAACCCCCATCAATTCCATGCCCTAGACCGAATTCCTTCAAACATAAATTGTGTTTGCCATTTTTACAATAATAACACTCGCCACATACTGCTATAGGATATACCGCCACCCGGTCACCTATATTAAAACCATTTACGCCTTCTCCCATTTCGAATACTTCCCCAACTACCTCATGTCCTAGAATAGTAGGCAAATTTTTGGGCAGGCCCTGGCCTAGAAGTGTTTTTACATCGGTAGCACAAATACCGGAAGCTTTTATTTTTACTATTACTTCCCCTCTGCCAGCTTTAGGAGTAGGATACTGCTCTACCCTAATATCATCCTTTCCATAAACAACAGCTGCTTTCATTTTCCTTCCTCTCCACCTTTCCCTCTTATATTTTTCATTAAAGCTTTTACCTTAAATGGATCCTTTTTGCCTGGAACAACCTCTACACCGGAGCATAAATCTACGCCGTCAGGATTTATGCAAGACAGTGCCTCTGCTACATTTTCAGGGTTTATCCCCCCTGCCAACAGTACCGGAACCTTATGGTCCACCTCTTCCATCAATCTTTTCACTACTCCCCAATCGGAAGTTAATCCTGTACCTCCAAATTTCTTAAGTCCTTGAACTGTAGCCACAGTATCATAAAGCAAAAGATCTATACCCGCTTCAATATACTTTCCGACTGTATCCTTAATCTCTTCCAAACTAACTTCACTGCCTTCTGCCGGAAGATGCACAGACTGCCAGAACTGGACCTGCGGAAAATCTTGTTTAAGGCTTTTTACAAGGTCAAAATCTTCCTGACTTAAAAACTGAACCGCGTACGGATTAAGCGTATCAAGCATATAACGCAATCTCTCTTCTTTCATATGAAAGACAAGAGCAACAGCTGGGATAGGTGGGCTTTCAAACAATACAGAAGCCTTCTCAACTGTAAGCGAGCGTTTTGAAAAATCAACCTCCACTACAACTCCGAAGTAGTCCGCACCTTCCTTAGCTGCCAGCAATACATCCTCAATATTTGTAGTACCACAAATCTTAACCTTGCAGCCATCCTTCATGTTGAAAAGCCCTTTCCTTTCCGTTTTCCTTAACTCTTGCTCCTATATTATCCACATAAGTTTCGATAATTCTGCTTTCTGGTATTCCCTGTGCCCTTAAATATTTCATAATTCTATCGTAAACATCCTGTTTTTGTGTCAACGCGAATATAGTTGGTCCCACTGAGCTCATACCGGCAACCTCTGCACCAATTTCCCGGAATGTGCTGATATAATTATAGATAGGGGCTCCAAAAGAACCATGCTTTTCGCACTCTGCCCTTTTTGAACCCAAAAAAGTCAAGTCAAACATGGCATCCCCCATTGCCTTTAAATCCCGCTTTATCATCGCAGGCAACATATTAAGGAGTGTAATATGAGCTTTTACTCCTGACTGCATTGAATCCAAATATCTTGCCCTTCTCATAAGAAGCTCTACTTCAGAATCTGCAGCAGTCTCCTTTCCGGTAAACTCGTCGTCAAGGCTAGGAACATCGGGAATAAACATAATAACTCTAGTGTCAGGCAAATCTACTTTGTATACCATTTCAAGATCATCGGTACCTAAAACCCAACCGCCGTTAACACCTACCATTGCTCCTATACCCGTTTCAAACGCCCGGATAAGATAGCCGTTTCCATTCGGGCTCTCTTCACAAGAGTGATAACCTAAAATCCTTCTCAACTCTCTACCCGTAAAAGGTCTTCCGAGAACTTCATTAATCCCTATACATGCAGCACACATAGTCCCTGCAGAAGAGCCCATACCAACATGCCTTCTCTTGTGATCATAAATTTCAATTTCAAAACCACCGGGATATTGGAGAAGTTCCTTGAAAAGATGGCCAAAATGCTTTACAATCAACGTTCTTTCGCCTTTAACAATTATCTCAGGCTCCTTTATTGCTTTAACTTTAGCATGAAAATAAATCTGAACACCAATTCCTATTCCTCCCCCACCTGCACGGTCAAGGTTGAATCTGTTCATGTCTAAAACCGATGGGTGTAAACGTGCCGGAACTGTTATCTCGACTTCTTTTTCTACAACTTCAGTTACCGTTCTAGGTGCAACGCCAAAATTCTGAAGCGGAATTATAAAGTCCTTCTGACCGGGTTCAAATTCTTCGAGCACAGTTGTCACCTTGTCGATCAGACTCCCAATAATATTGATGGTAATTTTTTGTTTGGCTGGAACTTCAAAAGACTCACTATTAAACATTTTTACCCCTCCTGACAATTTCATAGTACTTCCAGACTTCCGTTCTACAAACTATGCAAATTATGGATTTTGGGTAAGACAAGAAAAATCACTTTGCCGTGAAGTGAAAATATAAAGACCTGATTTTCGCATTTTCTACTATCCTACCATACTACCATAAAACATTTATAGATCAATTATATATGCTTACTTAATTATTATCAAGGAAAAGAATTAGAATTCTGGAAATTTTTAATTTCCTTAATTCCTTAATACAAAAAAAATCTCCTCCTATACCGCTCAGCTAATTATAATTGACAGGCTGAGATTTTTCCATTGGCACTGCCTCCTTTTGTTTTTTGGGAGCTCCCTTTATTGTATAAGAGACAATCAAGAAACAAAATGGTTCATATTTTTTTGAAAAGTTTAACTATAAGAACAAAACCGCCCTTCGGGCGACTACTTGGTTCTGTGACTTTTTGAACTGTCAAAGTAATCTTTATCAATCATAACACCATCACACTTAATACACATAATTATTGGGCATCCAGTTTCTTTA
>JAEWSG010000115.1 GCA_023398495.1 Bacillota bacterium | reverse complement strand
GATGGCATTTTTAGCGTCTTGGGACAGGAGGTCCCATAGACGCGGCGAAAAATTATCAGGACGAGGTACGATTTTTGCGCAGCAAAATATCGTTCATCTGTCTGCCGAATGGCATCCTACTGATTTTTTGCGAAGGTCTTGCAATGGAGATGTTTGACACTAAAACAACCGGCACAACTCTCAAACCAATTCCATTCCCCCGCAACTCAGCTAATTATAAAGCTTCAACATAAATATCCTCTAATAAAATCCATAACCAAGAGGATTTTCCCAAACTTGGCTAATCCAAACATATAATAGTGTTGTTAAGTTATTAAAGATTTAGTAATATTAAGATAATAAAATGGCGAAACTCAAAAAGTAGCATAAAGCGAGCACATTTTTTTGTGAAAAACCGACGAACTGGTGTTTGCTTTTTTGGATTTATCTGATATAATATATCGCAGCGGAAGTAGTATAGAACGATTCAATGTTAATGGAAATGAGTGTGTTGTTTATGCTGAAAGACAAGATTCTTATAAAAGGTGCCAGAGAGCACAATTTAAAAAATGTGGATATTGAGATACCCAGAGATCAATTTGTAGTTATTACGGGACTGAGTGGATCAGGAAAGTCGTCACTTGCATTTGATACTATTTATGCCGAAGGCCAGAGGCGTTATATGGAGTCGCTGTCTTCTTATGCAAGAATGTTTTTAGGTCAGATGGAAAAGCCTGATGTTGATTATATCGAAGGTTTGTCACCTGCAATATCTATTGACCAGAAGACCACCAGCAGGAATCCGCGTTCTACAGTTGGTACGGTTACTGAAATATATGACTATCTCAGACTTTTGTATGCGAGAATAGGTGTACCCCACTGCCATATTTGCGGCAAGGAGATAGCACAACAGACGGTGGATCAGATGGTTGACGGTATAATTGATCTGGAGGAAGGTACAAAAATACAGCTTCTCGCTCCTGTTGTAAGGGGGAGGAAAGGCGAATATCACAAGCTGATTGAGGACATAAAAAAAGGTGGATACGTCAGAATCAGAGTTGATGGAGAAATTTATGAGATCAACGATGAATTGAACCTTGATAAAAATAAAAAGCACAGTATTGAAATTGTAGTGGACAGGCTGATAGTAAGGCCAGATATGAGAAAGAGGCTTACCGACTCAATAGAGACCGTCCTTAAACTGAGCAATGGAATGCTTATAGTAGATGTTATAGGTAAGGAAGAACTCTTGTTCAGCCAGAATTTCGCGTGCAGCGATTGCGGAGTAAGTATGGAAGAGCTGACGCCTAGAATGTTTTCCTTCAACAATCCCTTTGGTGCATGTCCTACTTGTGGAGGGCTTGGAGCTATGCTCAAAATAGACCCCGACCTTGTTATCCCCAACAAAGCATTGTCTTTGGCAGAAGGTGCTATAAATGCTGGAGGCGGGTGGAATGTAGCAAACGGGGATGGTTATGCAAGGATGTATATAAACGCTCTTGCCCGGCATTATAAGTTTAGTGTTGATACACCGATTGAGAAACTTCCTCCTAAAATAATGGATATTATTCTCTATGGTACAAAAGGTGAAAAAATCAAGATAGATTACGAAAGAGAGTATGGAAAGGGTTCTTTTACAGCAGCTTTTGAAGGTATTATAAACAGCATGGAGAGACGCTATAAAGAGACGCAGTCAGAGGGCATGAAGCAATATTATGAAGCTTTTATGAGTAATGATCTTTGTCCGGAATGTAATGGTGCAAGGCTGAAAAAGGAATCCCTTGCGGTTACTGTGGGGAGTCACAATATCAATCAGATATGTGCCATCTCTGTGGGCGAGACAAAAAGCTTTTTTGACGGTCTGAATCTTTCAGAACGTGACAAGCTTATTGCACACCAGATACTTAAGGAAATAAAGGAAAGACTGGGATTTTTGGTTGATGTAGGCTTGGATTATCTGACGTTGTCAAGGGCAGCTGGTACTTTATCCGGTGGAGAAGCCCAAAGGATCAGGCTTGCTACGCAAATAGGCTCAGGCCTTATGGGGGTTTTGTACATTCTGGACGAGCCCAGTATAGGACTTCACCAGAAAGACAACGAGAGACTTCTTATGACCTTGAGACGCTTGAGAGATTTGGGAAATACGCTGATAGTAGTTGAGCACGACGAGGATACAATGTACGCTTCAGATTATATTATAGATTTGGGACCAGGAGCAGGAGTGCATGGTGGAGAGATAGTTGCTAAAGGTACTGTGGAAGAAATTAAAAACAACCCTAATTCAATAACCGGGCAGTACCTGAGCGGAAGAAAGAAAGTAGAAGTACCAAAACAGCGCCGTAAGCCGAATGGAAAGTGGTTAGAAGTAGTAGGTGCCAGGGAGAACAACCTTAACAATCTGAATGTAAAAATACCTCTTGGTGTTTTTACAGCTGTCACAGGAGTCTCAGGTTCGGGAAAGAGTTCTCTTGTAAATGAAATATTATATAAAAGACTGGCAAATGAGCTTAACGGTGCAAAGCAAAAACCTGGTGAACATAGTTCGATTAAAGGATTGGAATACCTTGACAAAGTTATTGATATTGATCAGTCCCCTATAGGCCGTACGCCAAGGTCAAATCCGGCGACCTATACAGGAGTGTTTGACTTGATAAGAGAGGTTTTTGCAGGGACAACAGAAGCAAAAACCAGAGGCTATAAGACGGGCAGGTTTAGTTTTAATGTTAAAGGCGGGCGGTGTGAAGCTTGTAGCGGTGACGGGATAGTTAAGATTGAAATGCACTTTTTGCCTGATATATATGTTCCCTGTGAAGTCTGTAATGGTAAGCGTTACAACAGGGAAACCCTTGAGGTCCGGTACAAGGGAAAGAATATTTCGGAAGTTCTCAATATGACAGTTGAAGATGCTGTGGAGTTTTTTAAAAACATTCCCAAAATACACAAAAAACTTGAAACACTCAATGATGTAGGGCTTGGCTACATCAAGGTAGGACAACCCTCAACAACCTTATCGGGGGGAGAAGCACAAAGAGTTAAACTTGCTACCGAGCTTTCAAAGAGGAGTACCGGAAAAACCATGTATATTCTGGATGAGCCCACCACAGGACTTCATATTGCCGATGTGCACAGACTTATCGATATACTTCAAAGACTGGTGGATGCCGGGAATTCCGTTGTGGTTATTGAACATAACCTTGATGTTATAAAGGTTTCGGACTACATCATAGATCTTGGTCCTGGTGGGGGAAATAAAGGAGGAAATATAATTGTACAGGGCACACCTGAAGAGGTTGTAAAAGTTGAAGAGTCTTATACAGGGCAATTTCTAGGAAAGATTCTCTGAAATGAGTAAAGTGTTATATTGACATTATCTATATTTTGAGGTATAAATTGTACAATGCCTTGAGTTAATCCACATTTTTATGGTTGATATAAGCTTTTGGGATTATGGTGCAGGTATGTATATTAACAAGGAGATAAATGAAGGTATTTATCTCCTTAATAATAGTGGGGTATGTTTTGTTGATAGACCATAAAAATGCGATATGGTATACTTTAATAAAATAAGCTAGTCAAAGCTTATAGTAGATTGAGATATACTAAAAGAGGGTAAATATAGAAAAGAGAATCCGCATAGGCTAATAATAATTTTGATCTATTGGTGCTCTAACGATAGGAGATGGTTAAATTGATGATGTGCTCAATATGCAAAGAGAATATAGCAGTAGTGTTTATAACTAAAATTACAGACGGCAAACAGACGCAGGAGGGGTTGTGTCTTTCTTGTGCCAGAAAACAAGGGATCCAGCCAATAAACCAGATTATTGAGCAGACAGGTATCTCTGATGAAGAAATGGAAGATCTGAACAAGCAAATGGGAAGTCTTTTTGAGGATATGGATATTAATAATATAAATGGTCCAGTTTCGGAACCTGGTGTAAGTGGCAGCACAAATCCTTTTCTCAACCTTTTTAATAAAACCTTGTTTAAGAGCAATGAGCCGGGCGGCAACAAAAATGAAGAAACAAAGGACACACAGGAAGAAAGCAACTCAAAAGAGGATAAAGAAGGTAAAAATAATACAAGAACCAAGACACAGGAAAAGAAACAGTTGAAGAAAAAGAAATTTTTGGATACCTATGGTTCAAACCTCAATGAAAAGGCTAAGGAAGGCAAAATTGACAGAGTAATCGGGAGACAGAAAGAAATAGAACGTGTGATTCAGGTTCTCAATAGACGAAACAAGAACAACCCGGTTTTAATAGGTGAGCCCGGGGTTGGTAAGACAGCAATAGCTGAAGGTTTGGCAGTGAGGATTTCAGAGAAAAAGGTTCCTGCAAAGCTTTTCAATACTGAAGTATATCTTCTGGATTTAACCAGTATAGTAGCAGGGACACAGTTCAGAGGACAGTTTGAGAGCCGTATGAAGGGCATAATTGAAGAAACCAAAACTCTTGGGAATATTATTCTGGTAATAGATGAATTGCACAATATTATAGGAGCTGGTGAAGCAGAGGGTGCCATGAATGCGGGTAATATTTTAAAGCCTGCACTGGCAAAAGGCGAGATACAGGTGATTGGAGCAACTACTCTCAATGAGTACCGTAAACATATTGAAAAGGATTCAGCTCTAGAGAGAAGATTTCAGCCTGTTATGGTGGATGAACCTTCTATAGAAGAATCAATAGAAATACTTAAAGGTATTAAAGACTACTATGAAAGTTATCACAGGGTCAAAATATCTGATGAAGTTATAAGGGCTTCTGTAATAATGGCTGAGAGGTATATAACAGACCGCTTCCTGCCTGATAAGGCAATAGATGTACTGGATGAAGCCGGTTCAAGGGCTAACATAAATAACGTCGGTCTTGTGGAGTTTGATGCACTTAAGGAAGAACTTAAGAAGGTGCAGGAAGAAAAAGAAAGTGCAATATCTGCAGACTCTATTGAAGAGTATCAGAAGGCTGCTGACCTGAAAGTCAGGGAGTGTAAGCTTATTGAGCAGATAAACGAGATTGAAGCTAAAAATAAGACGATGGAAATAACGGTTGATGATGTGGCACAGGTAATTGAGGCGTGGACAAAAATTCCCGTCCAAAAGCTAACAGAGCTTGAGGCCAAAAAGCTTTTGAACCTTGAAGAAAGACTTCACAAGAGAATTATAGGCCAAAAGCAGGCTGTTGTGAGTGTTGCAAAGGCTATCAGACGTAACAGGGCTGATTTTAAAAAGAAAAAAAGGCCATCTTCCTTTATATTTGTTGGTCCTACAGGAGTTGGAAAAACTGAGCTTGTGAGAGCACTTGCTGTAGAACTGTTTGAAAGTGAAGAAGCGTTGATCAGGCTTGATATGTCTGAATACATGGAGAAACATACTGTGTCTAAGATGATTGGGGCACCTCCCGGATATATAGGCTATGACGATGGGGGACAGTTAACTGAGAAAGTCAGACGCAAACCTTACTCGGTTATCCTTATGGACGAGATTGAAAAGGCTCATCCTGACGTGTTTAATATGCTTTTGCAGATACTTGAGGATGGAAGAGTGACTGACAGTCATGGAAGAACTGTTAGTTTTGAAAATACAGTAATAATTATGACTTCAAATGCCGGTACAAGTCTTAAGGCACATGGAATAGGATTTGCAAATGACAACTATATTGCACTTGAGAACAAGGTAAAAGAAGTGCTGAAGGAAACCTTCAGACCGGAGTTTCTGAACCGGTTGGATGAAATTATTGTGTTTAATGAACTTAGCAGAGATGAATTAAAACAGATAATCGGGCTGATGCTTAAGGAAGTAGTGGAAGAAGTAGCATCTAAAGGCATTTCAATAGAGATGAGTGAGGCTGTAACTGAGTATATACTGAATACAGGTTATGACCAGAAGTACGGTGCAAGGCCCCTTAGAAGAACAATACAGAAGTATATTGAGGATGAACTGACTGATCGTTACCTTAAAGGTGAATATAAGGAAGGCAGTAAAATATTCATTGATGCAGGCAGTGACGGGTTAATATTTAAGTAGGAAGCCCGGTAAAGGGGCGTTTTCATAAGGTTTTAGGAGGGTTATTACTTGTCAATAGAGATAAAAAAAGCGGTTATACACGTTCTGGATAAGGACTCAGACGAACCTCTTTTAAATGAATTTGAATTAGATGTAAATGAAGATATACGGTTTTTTTTAGAAAAACATATTTCCCGGTCCATCAATGATGATGATGCAAGAAAAGGAAAATTCAAAGAAGGAATGAATGTGGTCCGGGAAGTATGCTACAGGATAACATCAGACAGCGATTATTTCCTCGACGGTTCAAAGGATATTGCGAGGCAGCTTTTTAAAGCAATAAAGACAAACAGCAGTATATCCTCAACTGATTTGATAATATGCCTTTATGAAGACGATAATGTTCCGGTAGTTGCTGTTTTAAAAATGGATTATACCGTATCATTTATACACGATATTGAAATGGTGGAAAGCAAGTTTAAGATAAATATAAAGAAGCAGGAAATAAGTCTGCCAGGTGTAAATCAAAGAATACAGAAATGTGCATTTATTCTGTCACCTTCGGTTTATAATGAATATGAACTAATCGTTCTTGATAACCAGATAGGTAAAGATGCAGACGAACCTGTTGCACAGTTTTTTCTTCACACCTTTCTTGGGGCAGAACTTATACTTGATGGCAAAACATGCACAAAAATACTAAGGAGAGAAACGGAAAACTGGGTACGAAGCAAGGCTAAAGAAGGCGAAGCCTATGCAGAGGAAGTAAGAGAATTTGTAAACAGTGCAATTCACGAGGAAGATGAAATAGACATAGAGGCTTTTTCAAATAAAGTTTTTGGGAGTAAAGCCGAGCTTAGAGATGATTTTGTCAATAATTTAAAAGAAAAAGGTCTCACACATGAAAAATTTGAAGTAGACCGTGAATGGGTAGATAAAAAGCTGAGTAAGATAAGGCTGAAAACCAATGATAATATTGAGGTTATAATAGATTACGGCCTCTTTGGTGACAGGGATAAGTTTGAGATAATAAGTAATATGGACGGTACACGGACAATAGTTATAAAAAATATTTCCAGTCTTAATCAGAATTGATAAAATAAAGGGAAGCATTTGCTTCCCTTTATTACCATCTATTAAGTCCAACTCCGCCAAACCTGTTTCCAAAACCTTTATTTTTCGGGAAACTGTTTGAGTTCCTTCTCTGACTTTTTATTTGAGTTCTGCAGCTTAAACATCTCTGGGGTTCGTTCTGAAACCCTTTTTCCTTGAAAAAGTTCTGCTCACCCTCTGTGAATATAAATTCAGCATTACAACTTTTGCATACCAGTGTTTTATCTGCCATATGACCGTGCCTCCTTTGAAATTAGGATTTAACCGATTTTTGACTTAACTCCAGACTAGAAAGGAGGAACGTGTTCAAAAATAAATTAATCCTTTATTTTAATTATTATCCAATAAGGACTAATTTATACAAACTTAGGTACGATATTTGATAAATAGGACCAAGTTATATGAACAGTTTTACATCATATTTTTCTCTAAGTTCATTTACTTTCTTATAATATTCTTGTTCCTGTTTTTTACCCATAAGTTCTGACTTGACCTTATCCTCTGCTTCACTGAACGTTAAATCCATTGCATCTCTTTTGCCTGTAAGCTTTATAATATGGTAACCAAACTGTGTTTTTACAGGAGCTTTGGTGATTTCACCCTTAGTCAAGGCAAAGGCAGCTGTTTCAAATTCAGAAACCATTTTACCCTTTGAGAAGAATCCAAGATCACCGCCATTGGCTTTTGAAGGACAGATAGAATATTCTTTTGCAGCGTCTTCAAACTTTTTGCCTTCTTCTATTTCATCGATAATTTTATTGGCAGTTGCTTCGTCCTGAACTAGAATATGACTGGCTTTAACTGATTCAGGCTCGTTGAAAATTTCTTTGTTTTCGTTGTAGAATTTCTTTGCTTCAATCTCGTTGATAGTCACAGATCTGAGAAACTTGCTTAGTGCATATTGCTTAAGCAGGTTCAATTTTACTTTTTCAACTTCTTGAAGGAAGTCAGGTTCCTTGTCAAAGCCTTTATCAATTGCATCTAAATAAAACAGTTCCTGTTCTGCCAACTGAGCAATGAGCTGTTTTACGCCTTCAGGGCTTGTGAATTGAGTAGCCACTTTGGGATCGACACTTTGTAAAAAGTTCTGTAAATCTACTGAAGTAATTTCTCTGTTTCCAATTTTCGCAAATACTTTATTTTCCATAACAGAATATCTCCTTTTAATAATATACAGTAATAATACCAGATTGTAGCTGACATGTCCAACTAAAAGGCATATGGGGGTATTTGTAAGTTAAGTGAAGAAGAATATGGAGGAAACATTGTGAAGCAAGTTGTAGAGCCTGTTAATGCGACGAGGAAAGGGAGAGCATTGTTTGAGCGAAGCGAGTTTTGCTCGACCCCGAGGAGTATTTACAGGCTCTAGACTGCGGAACTTGAGTTTCTGGAATATTTTTCTTAACTTAAACTGCATGCACCCACATATAGGGTGCGTATTTTAATTTGTTTATTTTTTATGGTGTAAAATTCACATTCTCTATAATTTATTTCAGATCATTTGACGATATCATCATTAGTTAATATCACTATCCAAGGTTGTGGGTTTTTCCCAGGTTTATAAAGTAAATTGTATCATTAGTAATAACGTTTATAATTCACATATTATGAAGGGAGAAATGTTATATGTCAGTAAAAGCCTTTTTTGATGCTGTTTTTGGTCGTAGAAATTTGTCAAAGTTTGTACAGAAAGACTATAAAATAAAGCTAAAACACCATGAGTTTGATGAATTTTTTGATGCTCAGGTTCAGAGTGTAGATAGTGATCATATAAAAGTAGTCATAGATGATATCATTGAAAGAGGTAGATTCCGTAATAATGACCCTATAGTTTTAAGTTTCGTAAGACTAAATGAGGTGTTCTGGGCAGATGGAGAGATACTAAGAGTTAAGCATGGCTTATTCGTAGAAATTCTGTTAAAGATGAAGGATATTAAAAGGCGTGAGAATTTAAGAAAGAAAAGCCGTTATTTTGTCAGCCTTTCAGGATGTATAAAAAATGAAGCTGAAGATGCTGGCAGGGCAGTAGTTGTTAGAGACTTGAGTTTTAAAGGATTAAGGGTTGATTGCTCTGGTGAATTTGAGGTGGACAGCAAAGTGTATATGAGCATAAACCTTGGCAAACAACAGAAATGCAGTTTTAAAGGTAGGGTGGTCAGAAAGACTGAGCTTGGTAAAGGCTTTGAATATGGAATAGAGATATGTAATATTATGAGGGAAAACAATATTGTCTTGTATGATTACATAAATAAACTGGAAAATGCCGTCTGAGTATTGTCAGGTAATTAATCTGATGCTTGATGGGGGTATTTATGAGTTTATATTTGATTGCAGGCGCCAACTCCAATGCAGTAAAACAGGCATTAGAGAATAACAGTATTCCTGTTGTGAGGACTGAGATATCTATTGCGGAGGCACTAAAGTTTTTAACAAATAATCACCTTGAATACAATTCTATTCTGCTAACTGACCAAGGTGTGATTAATGATTATCACAATTTCTCTGATATACTTACAAGGTTTAAGCTGGTGATTAATCCCGGTTCAAATATTAAGTTCCTGACAAAAGATCCCAATCTTGAGATGGTTTTTAAGCGTGTTTTGGGGAGTAATGGCAGATTTCAAGTGTATTTATCAGATCAGGTAAAGATATCTGTTACAACACTTATTGAATTCTGCAAATCGGAAGAGAGCACAACTCAAGATAATGCTTCAGTGCTGCAAAACGTGGACAATACCGTATTATTGAAAAGATCCTGGTCAATCTTTAATAAATTCAGATCAAAGACTGAAGGAGACAAAGGTAGCAGGAATGAAGAAATAAGTAATCCTGTACCTGCTAAAAAAGCTGTCAAGGAGAAAATTCTTCTTAATATAAGTGACTGCAAAAAGGTAGTGGTTATTAGCGGACATAGAGGCTCCGGAGTGACAGGAACAGTAGCAAATATTGCATCGGTTGCAAGTTCTCATGGTCTTTCGGTAATGGTCGTGGATATGGATACTGTCTACAGAGGAATTAACCTCTTCTTTCCGAAATTCGGTGACGAGGTTGATATAAAACCTGATTTAAGTAATTCTCTCATTCGTTGTCTTATGAAACCGGAATCATATGATGTGAATTCATGCAGGATAAATGAAAATTTGTCGGTAATAACTCTGGCATATTCTGCTTCAAATAAGGACAAACTTGCTGAGGTTATGGATTATAAGCGGGTTTTAAGTCTTGTAAGTCTTCTGCGGCAAAAATATAATCTGGTATTATTAGACCTGCCTATGGAAATTTTAAAACGCATTTCAAACATTATAACTCAGGTTGATAGTATAGGGCTATGTGTCAATAACAATCTGTATTCCGTTATAAATACCGTCAAGGATATTGAAGAAAGCATATCAGAGGATTTTTTGCTGTTTAGAACCAAGAGCAGGGTTATTATCTCAAAATACAATGAAAATAACAGATATCACAGCAAAAGGTTTTCTCCAGAGTTTACCTGTGAGATGTTGAATGAAATTAGCTCAGTTACCAGGGACGAATACCAAAATTGCGGTGTAATCCCTTATACAAAGGACTTCGATTTGCAGACAGGTAGCGGAGAAAGAATCTGCAATACCGACAGTTCCTATAGGAATTACTATTTCGAACTGCTAAAAAAACTATTATAAGTCAAAAGCTTTGAAGGAGGCTTCTATGGATATAACCAGTATTAAGAATATAAAGCCGGGAAGCAATTTGCCAAAGAAAATAGTAGCGGTGATTGTGAGTGTACTTGTTGTGGTTGTTTCCTTTATGTATTTAAACAGTGTGAATGAAGCTGCAAAAGAATTGGTGGAAATTGTAGTAATAAAGCCCTCCGACGGAGTTCCGGCCAAAACACTTTTGTCTGATAAGATGCTTGGAAAAGGAAGTGTTCTAAAAACTGATTTTAAAGAAGGTATGGTTACCTATGACAAAATAGATGAAGTATTAAACAAGTATTCGGCGTATTTTTTAAGGCAGGACACTCCGGTATATTATGACCAGGTAGTGGACACAAAGCCTGTAAGAAACGAATGGATGTACAACTTGTCTGATAAAACAGAAGTCCTGACAGTGCCTTATGATTATGATAAGTGCGGTGGGGATGTTCTTATGCCTGGAGATTATGTAAGGGTCAGGATTACAAAGGAGCATGATAATGATACAGCAATTTCAACAGATGCGGGACAGAACCCCTATAGTGCAGGGACATATTCTGTAAAACAGATAAAAACGGAAGTGCTTTTTGATAGGATTCTGGTAAAGGATATGTTAAATTCAAAAGGTCATTCTATTTACGAAGTTTATAAGGAAGTCTTAAAGCTCAGCGAAGAGGAGAGACAGGCTGCCATGACCAGTAAGGACTTTATGCAAAGCGTTCTTGCCAAATCTCTGGTTTTTGAAGCTACTCCGGAACAGGTTGTTAAATATGCTCAGGCCAATTCAGATAGTTCAAAATTTACTTTTACCATACTAACCAGGGCAGGTAATGAAAATCTTATAGAGCAATTGCCGACTATTGAAAAGGAGGTAGAGACATGGGTGAACAGCAACAGGAAAGAATAGACGTTAAGGAACTCCTTGAGAAACTGTCTCCGAGAGATAAGATATACAGCGAAATTGAAACTAATAAAATTATTGATAATGTTATAGCTTTTTTGCCCTCTTGTGATTCAACCGACAGTTCAATACTTGTTGCAAATCTTGCAGCTTCAATAGCAAAAAAAGGGTGGAATGTCTGTGTTATTGATTTTAAAGTGTTTTATCCGAATATGTACAAGCTGTTGGATTGTGAAGCTGTACCAAAAGGTAAGGGACTTATAAAACTTCTTAGAAGTGACAGGGTGGATCACAGGGAAGAAATAACTGATACAAAGTATAAAAACCTGTTTCTTCTGTCACCAAGCCCAATGGATCTTATTGAAGAATATTTTGATTTTCAGTTTGAGGACATTGACAGGCTTATTGATGCCGTTAAGGAAATGTTTGATCTGGTACTGATAGATGTACCGAACATTCCGCCGTTGGAATTTTGTGTAGGTGCAATAAAACAGTGCAATGTGGGGTTTTGTGTGTGGAGTGAAAGAATTGACTGTCCTCAGAATTCTCAAAGGCTTTTAAGTTATATAGGATCTCTGGGGATAAGTTCGGCAAAAATAGCAAATGTTATCCTGAACAATATTCATGGTTTTGAATACGATAAGCAGATCATTACTGAAATGGGAATGAAGTTTATTGGGGAATTTCCATTTGTTCCAGCTGTAATCAACTACTCGCTTGAAGGACGGGTTTATTCTGTAGACAGTCTTGTGATAGACAAAAGATATCAAAGATCAATGGAGCGCTTGGTTGATCTGATGGTTAAGTAATGTTTTAGCGACGTACCTTTTAGTATTCCGGGAGGGATTGAGAAATGCTCACAAGAAGTGCTGTCAGCGAAATGCAAAAGAAAGCAAGATATATTCATAAAGTCGAAAACATTCAGAACAAATTTACAATGATGACTTTTGAGGAGGCACTGAAACAGTGCCAACAGTATATAAGCAAGGTTGCATCAAATTTCTATAGACGAATTGACGACCCGAAAAAGAAAAGAGAAATGACAGAACGCTACATCATAGATTATGTGGAAACACAGAAGCCGGATGTTGAAGGATATGAAAACCTTGGGGCTTTAAGGAATGCTCTTATAGATGAAATTACTCACTATGGTCCCATTACTGATGCAATGGAGGACCCTGAAATTGATGAAATCCGTGCAAACGGCCCACAACAGATTTTTGTTGAGAAATACGGGAAAACTGATTCCTGGGACAAATGTTTTACTGATAGAGAGCATATGGAAAGGATTATTGCCAAGCTCATAGGCGTGTCAAAGGTAAGACTTACTCCAAGAACGCCGATGGTAAATGCCCGTACAATAGACGGATACAGGGTGAATGCCACACATGCAGATATTTCACCTTACGGAAATCCGGCCTTTGTAATAAGGAAATTCAGGAAAGCTACAATGTCTCCTTACAGAATGATAAGAGATAAATCCTTTTCGATAAATATGTTTAAATTGTTGTCCCTGATTCCAAGAGCGGACATGTCATGGATGACGGTTGGGCCTACAGGAAGCGGCAAAACTACGCTCAATGAAGTGCTGATAAAACAAATTGATCCTTTGAGCAGAATTATTACAATTGAGAACCCTTCAGAACTCAGGTTATTGAGATATCTGAATAATGATCCTAATGAAAAGGTAATAAATGACGTTCTGCAATATGAGTCGGTACCGGAGGATGACGACAGCAGCCCTGCAACAATGGAAAACCTGTTGATAAATGCAATGAGGCAGTCTCCCCACTGGATAGGCCCCGGTGAGCTAAGATCTCCCGGAGAATTTGCAACTGCACTGCGTGCAGCCCAGACAGGACACTACTTCTTTACTACACTCCATGCAGAAGGTGATAAAGAAGCCATTTATAGATTTTTGACAGCCTATCTGATCCAATCGGATGAGCCTGCGGAACTGGCTCTTCGGAATATCTGTTCGGCAGTTAAATTTGTGGTTTTTCAGGAAAAGCTGGCTGATGGAACCCGTAAGGTTACGTCAATATCTGAAGTATTGGGTTCAGAAGGACTTTCGCCTGTAGTAAATCAGTTATATGAATTTGAGTGTCTTGATGTTGAAGACGACCCTCAGACAGGAAAGGTAAAGAGTATATTGGGAAGGCATAGAAGAGTAGGCTGCATATCTGAAGCTTTGCAGCAAAAGATGCTTAAATCAGGTATTAAGCGCAGCAAGTTTGAATTCCTGACAAAACCGATAGACCCTAATGAAGAGGAGGTTTACGATACTGATGGATTTGAATTTACTCTTTAGTCTTATTTTGGGTATGGTTGTTCTTGCTGCCTTGAATATTATCCTGGAGCTGAACCTGTTAAGCTATCTGAAGTATGCATTTATCGGAATGGTCAACGGACTCGCTGCTCGCAATACAAGGGCATATGTACAGAGAATTAAGAGAAATAAAATTATAAAACAAAAGCAAAGCTTTGTGACTAATTACAATTCTTTAATTGAAGGCCTTATTTTTGATTTTAACCTTCCTCTGACACTTGAAGGATTTAATTCACTTATAGGTATACTGTTTGCCGTGATGGTTTTGCTGGTAGTATTTTTTCTGAAAAATGTAACCCTTTCTGCCTTTGTTTCAGTATCAATACTTGTAGGTTTTATAACCTTCTTCACAATGCAGTCAAGACAGACTAAATCGGCAAAAATGGAATACATAATGGATGCTGAGGATATCCTTTGTCCACTGGCACGCGAAGGTGTCCTGGTTGCAGTCAAGAAAGTGCTTGAATCGGGAGAATATCTTCATAAAAGCATAAGACCATATTTTGTACAATTTGTTGAGAATTATGAAAATCACGGTTATTCCTTCAGACGGGCAATGGAAGTTCTCAATAAACAGTTGGGTCCAAAATTTGATGGCTTTGCAAAAAAGGCCGTTATATTTGAATACAATGAGAGAAAAGGAATGGCGGATGTGTTTCTTGATATTGTTGATGAAAATGCAGCATTAAGAGAAATTAATGCAAGAAAAAACAGGATTTTTAAGAAAATGAATTTTGATTTTTTAATGAAGACCTCACTTATTCTGATTTTTATTATGTATAGTATGACAATAAAAGAAATGAGGAGTTTTTTACTGGATAACGACCTTGGAAGGTTTTTAAATACGTCGGCTGTTGTTGCTATATGCCTGGGTTTTGCCAGATGCCAGGCTCTTCAGGGGGATATAGGCAAGTTTGGAGGGGATAAATAGTGGTTGTTATTGCAAAACTCTTAAGCCTTATTGCCATTATTTATATGGTGAGCTTCTTTGTTTATCCTGTTTTCAAGCCTATGTCAGGAAAAAGAAAGAAGCGTTCGAGGGAATTTTTATCTGCTTCGAGAAAGAAGATGAAAACTGAAAAATATTTATATTTTAAAGACATTGTTTTAAGGAGATTGTCCAATAAATTGCTTTTAGGTGAAATAAAGCGTGAGCAGTTGAGTTTTATCATAAGCAGACTTGATTTAAAGCTTACGCCTGAAGAGATACGGCTTAATCAGATTTTATATTCTTTAGCCGCAATGCTGCTGGCAATGTTTGTGATAAAATTGATGCCGCTCATGGGGTATGTTTGTTTGATTTTTGTTGTTCTAGGTTGGTTGTATCCGATTGATGAGTTGGAAAAGAAAGTTGAACAGAAAAATAAGAATATTCTCAAAGACTTTCCTGCTTTCTATAGTATGGTTTATTATCAGTATTCAAGATCAATAAATATTTATCTGGCAGATGTTATTAAGGATTTTTTGCCTAATGCCAACTATGACATGGCAGATGAACTCGGAGTGCTTCTGGATAATATTGAATATGGTGAGGAATATGCTTTAAAGCAGTTTAAAAAACGGGTTCCTCTGCGGCATATTATAAAGTTTTGCGATATTATGGAAACAAGACTCAAAGGATATGACAACACTTCACAGATGGCGTATCTGAAAAATGAATTATATGATCTGAGAGTTGTAGCACTGGAAGATGAACTGAATCATAGAAAGGCAAGCAATGAAAGAACCCAGTTTGTTTTGATTGTTGTTCTGGTGATCTATATTTTGGTCTATTACTATTATCAGTTTATAGGTGCCATAAAGCTATTCGGGTAACGACGAATGATAATTTCCTATAGATAAAATATGGATTTATTTATGTAAATATGATATTATAGTAATATAGTTAATTTTATGAATTTTCTTAAGCCTTTGTTTTAAAGTCAATTCAGGCATATCCAGAATTCTCAAAAAGCTTGCTGATTAAGCAGTGCTGTTCATCGGATGCATTTACAGAAATAATAATCTAGGAGGTCATTTTATGAAAAAAAGTATCGGTGTTCATTCTTTTATGACCAAGCTCAAAAGTAACAACGGCGAATTTGGTGTTAAACAAATTGCAGCAACAGTTGCTATCGTCATACTTATTGGAGCTATTGTTCAGTTTATGACAGATGGATGGCTGACGGATAGAGTGGAGGATGTGTGGGATTGGTTGTGGGATTTAATACAAGGTTGGATCTAGTTAATTATATACAAGTCTATTTTATAGTGCCCCGTAAAAGCATAAATTTCTAAAGTATGCGGGGCACTTATTTGGTTGTCGCTTCAGCTGTAATATGCGTTTTGTTTTTATCCCTACCTGCACCTTCTGTTTTCAAGTTATATAAGTATCTGATTTCAAGGGAGGAGAAAATGAATGGTTGGATTTGCTAAAGCTATACTTGCAGCAATTCTAGTGGTAACGGTGTTTGTTATTTTTACAAACTTTGTACTATTCTTTCCCTGGTATATGACTTTGGCATATGAAACCTACAATCTTGCGTCTATAGCCGCGAATTATAATTATTTGCCCTTTGAGCAGAAAGAATTTGTTCTGGAGAAGCTGAAAAGCAAACCTGTTTTTAAAGAAAACCCAAATAAGATAAGGATATATTCCGATCATGAAGGGGAACATCCGTATGAATATTACAGGGATATGGACAATTCTTTAAAACCTTATGGACAGAGAGGAGAGCCCTTTTATGTGGAAATTCGGGCAGCATATCCCTTTAGGATAAAGCTTGCGGGCTCGGAACGGGAAATTGCCTACAATGTGTCATTCCGCCTGCCGGTAACCGGTATCAGATACTACAAAGATTTGGAATAGTGGTGATAATATGAAGGGCATTGCATACGTGATTTTGTTTGTAGTTGCGTCAACACTAGTTTTAGGGCCATTAGTTGAGTGTTTTCAACTTGTTGCAGAGAAATTGCGGCTGGATTCATCGATTAGTAATTGCGGGAAGCTGGCAGTTATGGTTTCTTCGGCTGATGATGAAACAAGAAAGCTTGATAGAGAAATTGATCTTAAAAAGTTTATGGATAGTTTCAACGCTTCTTTTGCAAGCAGTCTGAATCTGAAACTTATAGATGAGAGTATTTATGATATGCCTCAAGAGAAAACCGGTACAGCATACTTTAAATCCAACGACGGAAAATATAATGATTTTGTTGTGAATTTAACAATAAGAAAAGACAGGCTGGATATGTGTGAGGTTTCAGTTGTTTCAAAGTATAAATTTAAGACAAAGCACCTGGTTTATGTTGAAGAACATGTTCAGGGTTTTGCCGATTTTAATCTTGAAAGAAAGTCACAGTTTGTTCTTGAAATTTCCAACTGATTGGACTAATTGGATGAACTTAAAATCCTAAACATTTTATGGATGAAAAGCAGCTAAAGTCAATTTGTTAATAGTTTATTAAAGTTTATGCAAAAAGCAGCTCAAAACGATGCTCAAAACGATGCTTCCAGATAATATATACAAGTTTCTCAAATCTTAAAAAATATCTCATTTTGTTATGTCCTCCATTAAAATAGATCCATCTTCTTATTCAAAGGTTCATTTTGTATAACTTCTAAAAAGCACTCAGTTCTAAATTTTGTTATAAATATTGGCTGTTAATAAGTTTTTACTTACTTGATGGGATAATAACATCAGTTTATTCTCAGCTTTTATTATCCTCATATTTTCATAAAAGCAGCTTAAATCTATGATTTTGTTAGAAAAGATGAGGATAATCATAATGACATATTAGATAATGGAGTCAGTCGGGTAGGTCAGGGGTTTTACAACCCCCTTCCCCCCTAAGAACCGTGCGTGAAAGTTTCCCCTCACACGGCTCAAGCACTTGTAAACTTACTTAACTCTATAAGTAAGCCAGATCAATTGGGTTTTGTATATAACCATGTAAGCTATTATGACACTTTGAATGCACTATGTATTTCTTGTTTGCTTGCTCGTCCTTATGCATTCTCCACGTCCCTTTTTCAACTACTCTTTCGCCACATA
>JAEWSG010000038.1 GCA_023398495.1 Bacillota bacterium | reverse complement strand
GGCAGATGAATTATGCTATCCGGAATTTTAGTTTATGCAGGTCATATGTACCTGCTTTTTTCTTTTTATTTTCCCTGCAATTTATCTTGTCCAAGTTACTGACAAATAGCCTGTCCGATAACAATATTACGAATCACTTTTTAGGAAAATTTTCACTTTCTTAAGTAATTGCAATGTCCCTAACCTTAATAGGACTTTTCTCACATTATTTCTAATAATACTTTTTAAATTATTACCTCCATATTTTTTTAAAATATAAACAAAACCCTTTTTAAAAACTTCTTGCCAAAACTTCTCCCTATTCTTTGGTTTTCTTGTAGGTTTCTCCAGATTAAACTGCAAACAAGCCGTACTATCACTTTTCCATTTATCAATCTCACCTTCAATACAATCCAGAATAAGCTTACCTTTAGTTGTATTAACTAGAAGTAGCGAAATGCCTCTATTATCATCTAGCTCTGGCATCGTTTTTTCAATACCCCAAAAATCTCCCATCATAATATCTGAAGGGCGGTTCAAGTTGGTGAACGGACATTTATAACAAGATGGTCGAAGTACCAAATCACTTCCAAATAAAGTTGTAAATGTTTTTACTCTTCGAGTATTCAGTTCAACTTTTCCATTTTCGAATTCAGCCCTAATATTATAACCTCGCCACCCCTTTTCTTTATATCGAAATGAGTATTCTTTTATTCTGCTTTCAGTTTGTATGAAATTGAGGTAGTTTTTCCATAATAATGGACTTGGAGTACCATGACAGATAATATCATTAGTAATTAGTTTCTCTGAATTTGTTTTAGTATTATTTAAATACAGCCTAAGTCCAGCTACTTGACACCCGGTTCCTGTGAACAATACACTGTTACCGTCTTCTAAATCATGTTTTATTTGTTTAAATGTATCCTTCAATTCACTTTGGACGTATTTCGAACCTTTAAATTTATCTCTTTCTTCAGCAGTTATCGCTTTGGAATGTATAGCATCAAATTTATTATCAAATTTAACACCATATACAATTCCTGACTTTTTTAAAAAATAGTCACTAATAGCGGTATACACCCCGCCTGATGTACTGGTTTTCCTTACTTCTATATTTTTATGCTTTACTGCATATATTAGCCTATCAATTAATTTATCTTGAATAACTACCTCTTTCAAAAATGGGCAAACTCTTCTACAAAGCCCACAATCAATACATAATTTTTGGTCAATTACAGGATACAAAAAGCCTTCCAAATCAGCAACCATATTTATTGCTTTTTGGGGACATATATTCTTACATGCAGTACAACCACAACAGTTTTCTTTTTCATCAAATACTGAAATCATATCATTTCTCCTCATAATAAAGCACTATAACAAAACAAGCACATTAAACAAAAGAACCTGTTAATAGAATTGGTATATAATATTAAATACAAATTCAAAAGGTACTCCGATATAACCAAAAAATTATCTATTTTTATATTGACTTAAACTTATAAATAGCATTCTTAAGGAAACTTATAGATTTATTACGTTCAGATGCTAGTATTTTACTTGGCAATTCATAATCTATGTCATAAATATATTGTTGGTCTATCTCTTCAGGTTCATTTATAATTCTATTTTCTAAACTCAAAGTCTTAAGCAAATTTTTAACTCTAGAACTACCAACCTCGTTAGGAACAGAAATAAAATTCTTTTCAAATATAATTGAAAAAGCTGTGCCATGAAATGAATCAGTTATTACTAATTTTGCATTGCTTATTAAATCTATGAATTCAACAGGTCCTATATCACGGCATCTTATGTGATTTTTAACGCCTACTGTTAGCTTATCTGTCAATACATATATATCAATATCATAAAACTTTGATACCTTATTGATAACTTCCACTATCTTATTGCTAGCTGAGACAGAATAAACAAAAATATAGTTTTTGTTATTAAAACTATTTGAATTTATTTTATTCCATTCATTCGTTGGTAATAGCAGCGAGGGGTCTAAAACATTTACTAACTCCTTCTGTGTCATCTCTTTGAGTAGTTGAATAACACTCGCTTCCCTGACTGAAATATAATCAAAACAATCGATATGATCCTTCAAAAACATCCTATCCTTTTCGTTCAGATTATTATGTCCAATGCTTGCAGCATACGATATTCTTAATGTTTTACTGTCTGCAAATTTCAAAAAGAAAACTTCATCATAATTCGTAATTCTAAAATTCCATATTTGATCACTCCCGGCAATGTATACTTCATATCCGTCTATTAAATCACTTTTGAAATATTTGGTATCTGAAATTTTCAAAAATTCTCTTCTAAACAGGTCGAATTTTTTCTGTTTTATTGTAAAATTTTTATAGTGCAATGCTGTAGATAAGATCGATTTAAAAAAAGCAGCTACATTGGTTTTATCCACTCTAACAGGTTTATACCTGTAAATTATATATGGTTGTACATAATTTATGATTTCTGTGTCAATATCAAAACCGGCAATAGTCTCTTGTAAAGCATAAGCCTGTAATACGGCTCCATAGTTATTGGCCTCATGAAAAGTCAAAATACCAACCTTCATAATTGCAACCCCCTTTTATCATTAATCACCTTGTCTAAATATTCTTTCGATTTGCTTATTTCAATATCGAGTAATTTGTATGCCAAATGATAATCGGGCTTTGCCATTAGATCATTAATTTTCATATCTGCTGATTTTTTTATTAATCTGTTTTCCAAACCAACCAAGCCTAGAATACTTTCAATCCGCGTTCCACGTATAGAGGGTAATACACTCACAAAGTTTTTGCCAAAAATAATGGAAAAAGCTGTACCATGAAACGAGGAAGTAATTACATATTCTGCTCCTTCCAGTACACTTAAAAATTCTTCCGGGCTTAAATTCTTTAAAAACTTATCACAATTGTGTTTTTTTCTGGCTCCACCAATTTCTACTATCTTTAATTTTCTTTCTTCTGCAATCAATTTTGCAATATCATCCATTTTTTTATTTGAGTCAAATCCATATAACAGCAAATATTTTTCTTGTTTATAAGGTTTATAGGGAAGTAATAATTTAGAATAATCAGATTTATCTAAAAGAAATACCGGATCTAGAACGTGCTCTACATTTACTAATCCTGCTTCTTCCAAAAGACTTTTAGCAGAACTTTCGCGTACAGATATTGCAGTAAATGATTGTAGATAAGCCTTCATTTTTGCTAAATCGCTGTCGGATACATTAGACTTTCCAATACTCGAAGCATAAGATATTTTTTTTCCGCTAGCAACAAAGTCCAGAAAAAATGCCGGATCTAATCTGCCAAAAATATCACTGTTCCAGACCTGGTCACTTCCAACCACATATAAATCTGATTCAGGAGGATCAATGAGCAACTCGTCGAAACTCTTATATTTTTGGTTGGTAAATTCTATATGGCTATATTCAAATTTCTTGCACCTTGATATTCTTTTTCTTAATAAAACCATTTGCAATCTCATTTTTAGAAATACTAAAAACTCTTTTTTCCTAAAGTTCCAATTATATTGAATAACCCTGGCCTCACCATAAGTATTTTTTATATACTTATAAAGAGCAAATGACTGTATAACAGCTCCATAATTAATCGGGTCAGTTATCGTTATTATAGATACTCTCATTATTTTCTACCTCATTAATTGTTTTTTTATTTTACTCCACAGTTTAACAAGCTTTGAAGTTATACTGACGCCAAAAACCTTGTAGATAAAATAAAGCAACTTAATATATTTTTTGTTTGAGTACATTAACAAAGCTTCGTTCTGTTTAATTAGTTCTCTTAATTCCCTCTTACTATCATTTTCTATCCTGTTATAGTGTAAAAATATCGCTGCAAAACTAAACGTCAGCCTATCATAAATTAACTCCTGTGATGCCTCTGAACAATCTGCTTTTTTAAAGTATTCTATCCAGTACTTACATAAGTAAATGATATCTTTAATTTTCTTTATATTTAGATTTGCAGTAACAGAGGCAGACTCAAACAACCTATAATTCACAATTGGTTCATTAATATGACTAATATCTTTTGCCTTTAAAATTGATCTAATAAAAAAATCTAAATCTTCACCAATAACTAAATCTTTGTTAAAGAATATATTATTGTTTAATAAAAATTTGCGCTTATATACATTTCTCCATACTGACCAAGTCTGCTCAGGTATTTCAGAGAATAAATAGGCTAAAATATCACATTTGTTCTCTTTTGTTAACTTACTGTGATCAAATTCATAATTATTCTTATTTGTTATTTGCTCACCTATTAAATAATTGAACTTTCCAATATACAAATCCGAACTGTTTTTTTCTTCCATTGTATTATTAATTTTTTGTAAGATATTGGAAGCAAATGTATCATCACTATCTAAAAAGAGTATATAATCACCTTTTGCGTGTAAAATGCCTATATTTCTGCAATCAGCTGCTCCTGAGTTTTCTTTGTGTATTGTAATAAAAAATGATTTTTCCTTAGAAACCCTATCACAAATACTACTACTATTGTCATTTGAACCATCATTTATCAGGAGTACTTCGTAATCCTGATGGTCCTGTGAAAGTATACTGCTAATGCATGTATTGAGATGCCTTTCTGCATTATAGACAGGTATAATAATACTAAATTTCAATATTGTTCCTCCATTCTTCATTAAGGTTTTTATTTTAGTCAAGTGCTACTCTCTAAGGCATCCACTGTACCGAATAAGGCCATTAGATATAGTGTTGAATGAGCAAAAAACACCATGCCAATCATACCGATAGCCAGTATATAAACAATGCTTACAGCATAAGTTGAACTAAATGAATAATTATTCTTAATTAACCTAAAAGTTTTTATAACCAACACCACAAAAAACTGAAAATATAACAACATTCCTATAAAACCAAAACTGAAAATAAACTCCAGCCAGTCATTATGTGCTGCGGCACCAATATATTGCAAAGTTGAATGACTGCCTAATCCTATCAGGAAATCGACAACATTCCGACTTAATATATTATCAAGTGCCTGAATATATATTTCATTTCGCCCCGATCCGCTCCCTAAAGCCTCAGCTGTAAATCTATTGCCCAAAAAATTGAAGTACAGATTATTTACGTATATTAGCCCGATAAATACTATTGAAATTACAACTAACAGTTTGAAAATATTTTTAACTTTACGCTGATTTACTTTTCCATCCACAAGATAATGTACTAATAACATTACCGGAAGTATAATAATAGCTCCTCTTTTCATAGAAATTTGAACCATAATTATGATAACTATAAATCCAACATTTCTTATTGCTTTATTTGTTATTAATATTATCCAGGGAAGTAATACAATATTATAGTACACATAATTCACCACTGCTGTTCTCTCATAAATTCCCTGAATATTAATTTTTGCATAAATGGTAGCTCCCACATAGAGCAAAAACATTACAAAAATATATTTCAAAATAGAATCCAGAGAGCTGGGGTTATCTTTTACATAGCTATAAAAAAATGAATATATGACAACCCAAAGCAAAGAAATACCAACATGCACCAACGAACTCCATATATCATTCCCGTTAAACACATTTACGACTATTGTCCAAATGGTAATCCCCCAAAGTACTGCCTCAAAATGACTTATTCTTATCCCTTTTTTAATTAGCATAAAAATATAGTGTGTGCCTAAAACAAAAATAATGATAAAAAGACTAATATAGACACTACTTCTATTAGCGTTTCTTAATCCTGTATTAGAACTGGATTGAAAATCTTGAACAGCATATATAAAAATTAGAAAAAACACTAATTTTAGCATTATGCCATCTTTTTTTGACACCCTTTTTTCTAAATTATTCATATGATCATCCTTAAAAGCAGTATATTCAAAATAAAAGGATTAGCAATCTTGGATGTAGAACTTCATAACTTTTGTCAGTTCTAAAATATCAAAAGAATTAAAGTAATGTACATTCTCATAATCATCCAATATTTCACATGCATAATCACTGTTTGAAACAATTACTGGTGTCTCATGACTTTTGGCTTCTAATAAAGGAAGTCCTACTGTTTCAATATATGAAGGAAAAATTAAAACTGACCTTGAATAAAAATCATAAACTTTATTTCGAGATATACTGCCTATAAATTTTATTGGCAAATTATTCTTGTAAACTTGCTTATATAGTTTAATAACATTATTATTTTCGTTACCTTTAAGAGTAAAAACTACTTTGTAATCGTTAATACCCTCTTCTTTAAGTCTCATGCACGCATCAACAATTAACTTATGGTTCTTAAAAGGCATAGCATTTGCAGGGTAAAAAAATGTTGACAAACTTTCTTTCGATCTTTCAAATGCTTTATCTGCTCTAGCTTGGATTCTAGTTTGAATTACTTCCACCTTTTCATCATTAATATTCAGTTTACTAATACATTTTTGCTTCATCCAATTAGTCTGAACAAATACACGATCAGCTCTTTTAATTGATTTAAAGATACTTCTGCCAATAATGTTTTGATAAAGCCATAATAGTACGTTATTAAATATGGAAAACCTATACTCTGAAAAGGGCAAGGCATTATGCACAAAAACACTCTGATATACCTTAACATGAGGAATTACAGTATTTTGTAAAGATAACACCTTATCAATCTTGTACTTTTTTACTAGCTTTGGTGCAATAAAATGATCAAAATATATTCTATGCGCCCAACTTTTCTTAATCCAAGGGAATCTAAGCATCTTAATATTTGAAGTTTCTTGAAGTTCCGGCGTGCTAACAACAAAAATATATTCATTTTTTGTATCCTTCTTATATTCATTATAAAAATTGTTCAAAACCGTCAGTGCTCCACAACTCTCAGCCGGAACATCAAAAACCATTATCCTCATACCTTCCTCCACACCATCTTATTTATAATTCCTGTATAACTCTGAATCAATTTTATTATCCTGGTGCTTACATTTGTGTCCATATAGTTCAATACATCCTTGCCAAGGTCTCCATTGGCATTCATTTCTACTGCTATATCAACGGCTTGAAGTACTTGTTCTGTTGTAATACCACCGATTACCATATTCCCCTTATCAAGTGCTTCGGGGCGTTCTGTACTTGTTCTTACTGATACTGCGGGGAACTTGAAATAGGATGCCTCTTCTGCAATTGTCCCACTATCAGAAACTACGCAAAACGCATTTTTCTGAAGATGATTATAGTCAACAAACCCAAAGGGCTTTAAACTCCTCACATTAGGGTGAAACTTAAATCCACGCTGTTCTATGAACATCTTGCTTCTTGGATGTGTACTGTAAATGACCGGCAAACCATAAGTTTCTGCCATAGTATTGACAGCATTCATTAGATGCGTAAAGTTTACTTCATTATCAATATTTTCTTCTCTATGAGCTGAGAGTAAAATGTACTTTCCCTTCTCCAAACCAAGTGCATCAAGAACTTTACTTCTGTTGATTTTTTCAGCATTCGCCTCTAAAACCTCAGCCATTGGCGAACCAACTACATAAGTCCTTTCTTTTGGTATCCCCTCCCAATTTAAATAATTCCTCGCATGCTCTGTGTAGCAAAAATTAACATCGCTAGTATGATCAACTATCCTCCTATTAATTTCTTCTGGTAAATTCTCATCAAAACATCTATTTCCAGCTTCCATATGAAAAATTGGGATTTTAAGCCTCTTAGCCGATATAACACTCAGGCAGGAGTTTGTGTCCCCCAACACAAGCAGTGCATCCGGCTTCTCTTCTACCATAATTTCATATGACTTGGTAATAATATTTCCGATTGTCTGGCCTAAGTTATCCCCAACCACTCCGAGATAGAAGTTTGGTTCTCTTAATGTGAGCTCTTCAAAAAACACTTTATTGAGCGTATAATCATAGTTTTGACCAGTGTGAACAAGTATATGTTCAAAGTACTCATCACATTTCCTGATGATCTCAGAAAGCTTAATAATCTCGGGGCGAGTTCCTACAATAATCATTAGTTTTAGTTTTTTCATCAGATCCTCTCCCTACTTAAAGTAATGCGGATAAAGCTCTTTATGGCTCTCAATCCATTGCTTCATTTCCAATATCATTGCTTCATAATGTGGTACTTTAAAGGAAAAATCAGTTCTACTGTTTAATAATGATTTATCTAGAGTTACTTTATCACTTTGTAAAATCTCAATTTCACTGTTTTTCATATGCTTATTAAATAAGCTGAGAAGTTCATACTTGTTTATTGTCCTATTATTTACGAGATTATAAAGACCAGTTAGATTTTCACTCAGTGCCTGTTCCATAGCCTTTGCCAGCGTTATCGTTGTAACTCCCGTCCAAATTGCTTTTGTAAACCCAGTAATCGTGCTATCTTGCTGCATAAACCAATTAAACAATCCAATCCCTTTTGAATCCATATCTGGACCAATAATTGAATTCCTGAACGTAAGATCTTTAGAATTTACTAATTCACCCAATGCCTTAGATCTATCATAAAATGTTTCACCATCTCTTAAGGAAGTCTCAGTATATCCACCAGCTTTTCCTGAAAAAACACAATCGGTACTCATATGGATTACTTTTGTTTTCATGTCCTTGGTTATGTAACTCAAGTAGTGAGGTAAATAGCTATTTACAAGTACTGCAATGCATTTAATGTCCTCTGCATCCTGATTCAATATACCAACTGCATTGATTACAGCATCATAATTTCCATCTTGTATAATCTTTCTGAGAAAGCCAAAATCCGTTACATCACTAATGATGTTATTGCAGTATTCAAATTTAATGCGGCTAAGCGCTGTTATATCATGTCCAGCCTCTTTTAAATAAATTGAGATAGTATGCCCAGCCATACCTGTTGCACCAAGAACCAATACTCTCATAAAATCTACCTCTCAATTCTTAAGCTCTTGCTGAATATATTCCAGCCCAATTAATTTCTCTTTAATCTCTTGTACATTCAATCTATTGGTATTGTCTGAATTATAGTCTTCAATTTGCTGCAACTGCCTATTTCCTTCCACAAAGTACTTGTCATAATTCAAATCCCTTTTATCTGCAGGCACTCTATAAAAACTGCCCATGTCTTGTGCAACCAAAAACTCCTCTTTTGTAAGAAGTGTTTCATACAATTTCTCTCCATGACGTATACCAATAGTTCTAATTTCGTTGTCAGCATTAAACAGTTCTTTTAGTGCTTGAGCCAAATCGCCAATAGCTGCTGCCGGAGCTTTCTGAACCATTATATCTCCAGCCTCACCATTTTCAAAGGCAAATACAACAAGCTCAACAGCTTCGTCTAAACTCATTAAAAATCTGGTCATATTAGGATCGGTAACAGTAAGTGGTTGTGCTTTTTTTATTTGCTCCACGAACAATGGAATAACAGAACCCCTTGACACCAATACGTTTCCATATCTTGTTCCACAAATAAGGGTTTTTTGCGGATCTACAGTCTTGGATTTAGCCACAAACACCTTCTCCATCATTGCTTTTGATATCCCCATTGCGTTGATGGGATATGCTGCTTTATCTGTAGAAAGACAAATCACCTTCTTTATACCCATTTCAATGGCACCAGTAAGAACATTATCCGTTCCAAGAACATTTGTTTTCAAAGCTTCTAGGGGAAAAAATTCACATGAAGGAACTTGTTTTAGTGCAGCAGCATGAAAAATATAATCTACACCATTCATAGAATTTTTTACACTGTTAATGTCCCTAACATCTCCTAAGTAAAACTTAAGTTTGTCATTTGTATACAGCTTTCTCATGTCATCTTGTTTCTTCTCGTCACGGGAAAATATACGGATTTCCTTAATATCCGTATCGAGAAATCTTTTCATAACTGCATTACCAAAGGAACCTGTTCCTCCTGTTATTAGAAGTGTTTTATTATTAAACATGGAATTTATCCTCCATAGCTATATAAATCGTGAAAATGATTATACATTGGAAAATTTGATTTTCGTGTTATTGTATTAAGTAAATTGAAGCACGACATAAAAATCTTTATCGCGTTCATTAATATAATTTACAAGGTACTACTAAAAGTGTTTTATAATAGTTTGATATGTTTTTTCAGCAGTATAATTATCTAGTAGATACCGTCTGGCATTTCGTCCACATATCTCGATCTGTTCATTATTGCTACAAATGCTGTTGGCTAATTCTAGAAATCCGCTTGCATCAGTACTTTCACACCACCACCCCAGATTCTCACTTTCAATTATCCTGCCCAAATCGGTACTTGAATCGGTACAAGCAAGTGTTGGCATGGAATGTTCCATATAAGATAGCAACCTTGAAGGAAAATTAGGTATGGTAAATCGATGATCCAAAAAGACCAAGCCAATATCGCAAGCTGACACTAACACATCATATTGTGATTTGGGCAATGCTTTCATCAGCTTTATGTTTATTGGAGAATTTTCAATCATAAACCTCTCGAGTTTATAGTATTCTGTTCCATTTCCACATATAACAAAGTATCGATCCTCAAACTCTAAGTTCTTCTTCAGGCATTCAATTACAAAATCTATGTCTTGAGGTTTACCCAGATTCCCCCCATAAATAAACGTTATAACATTTTCAGGAATATCAAATTGCTTTCTTATGGAGTTTTTATTTATTGTTTTAGCTTCAGAAGGCTCAATACTATTTGGACATATCTCAATTGGTTTTGATTCCAATTCTGGATTGTGCTTTATTAAGTATTCTAAATTTGCTTGAGATAAGCATCCAATATAATCCGATACTTTATATAATTTTTTTTCTTTCTTCCGAAAATATTTATATAAAATACCCTTTACCCCTCTTGTTCTTATAATTCCTAAATCAACGGCATTCTGTGGAAAAATATCTTTTAACAATAAATAAGCTAAGGCGTTATCTCTATCCTTTATACACTTAACAACACTAAAAAAAGTGATAGGAGGTGTAGTATACAGGATTAAATCAAATTTTTTATCTGCTGTGTATTTTTTTATGTTTTGCTTTAGAATAAATTCCAATGTAAGTACTGAAATCCCCTTTTCTATAAGGTTAGTCTTCTGTGTATTTCCAATTCTCGGTTTTAATATAAAAGTATTATCCTTTTTAATGTAATGCGTCCTTTTATTATTTCTTTTTTCAATGGGGGATACAGCATATACAAAGTGACCATTTCTGACAAAGGTCTTAAGCAAATCTGTATATATGTTTCGTTCATTAAAACTGTCAAAATCTAATAGCGATAAAAATAATATATTCATTTAACTGTCTCCCAATCCAACAAACATTTTCCTTGCAGGAACCCCAATGTATGTTCCAACTTCAGTTATATCTTTAACAACGACAGCACCTGCTCCTATGATGCAACTACTACATATATTTATATTGTTGCTCACCACACTTCCACAACATATCCAAGAACTTTTTCCCACTTTGACATTACCAGCAGAACTTGTTCCAGGAGAAATATGGACGTAGTCCTCTATAACATTGTCATGATCCAGTGTAGCTCCTGTGTTGATAATGCAGCCTTTACCTATCTTGGTGCAGCAGTTGATAACCACTCCTGCCATAACAACTGTTCCTGCACCCAACTCAACCTCTTCTCCAATTACAGCATTCGGATGAACTAAAATCGGTATTGTTGCACCTGCTACTTCAAGCTTTTCCTGAAACTTTTCTCTCATAGCATTGTTTCCAACTGCCACAAATATTTCACAGTCATTTATATATGAAAGGGCCTTGTCAGACTGTCCGATTACCTTTATTCCAACAAAATCTCTAATTGATTCATCATCATCAAGAAAGAAGATACTTGCCCATTTATTCATTTTTACTGCAATATCAGCAACTACTTTCCCATGTCCTCCTGCACCAATTATCAGAAGCTTATCTTTCATAATTTCATTATTTTTATTAGAAGTTGTTTGCTTATTATGTGTACCACAAAAGCGTTCCATTGTGACAGCAGTCTCAGAGTTGATTCCTTCTCTAAAAAAAGCTTTTTTTAGAGTTTTAAATATGATCTTCCAATCACTTACGAAGTTTAATGTATCTACATATTCTGTATCCAAAGAAAACTTTTGTTCCCAACTAATTGAGTTGCGTCCATTGACCTGAGCACAACCTGTAAGTCCTGGTCTAACCTCATGCCGTCTTTTCTGTTGTTCATCATAAAGAGGAAGGTATTGAGTAAGAAGGGGTCTTGGCCCAACAAATGACATATCACCTATCAAGATGTTAAACAACTCTGGAAGTTCATCTAGAGATGTAGATCTCAGAATTTTTCCGAATTTTGTCAATCTGTGGCTATCCGGAAGTAACTTCCCTTTCTCATCCTTCTGCTCTGTCATCGTCCTAAACTTAAATATCTTAAATGTTTTTTCATTCAAACCAGGTCTATCCTGAGTAAAAATTATAGGGCTTCCAAGTTTGGCCTTCACAAGGATTGCAACAGCAAGTAAAACAGGACATAAAACCACTATTGCAAGTAATGACAAAACAATATCTTGAGGTCTTTTCATATATTTCTCATAGAATCCTATTTTATGAGCCATAGTTTACTCCCATAATCCTTTAATGATTCCACAAATTTTCTCAAGGTCTTCATCTACCATCTTTGTATCTGATGGCAAGCAAACACCATTTTCAAAAAGCTCACCTGCCACATCCTCTCCAACAAAATCATAGGCTGAAAATACAGGCTGCATGTGCATTGGTTTCCATATATGTCTGCTTTCAATATTTTCTTTTTCAAGAGCCACTACGATATCAAGTGGTTTAACCTTTCCTCTTGTTGTAATGCAACTTAACCAGTAATTAGGTTTATTCCATTCATTTATAGGCATAAACTGAATGTCATCAAGTCCACCCAATTCACTTTTGTAAAAATCATAGATATATTTTTTCTTTTTAATCCTCTTGTCTAAAACCTTCAGCTGACCTCTTCCGATTCCAGCTACAATATTGCTCATCCTATAGTTGTAGCCGATTTCAGAATGTTGATAATGCCTTGCCAGGTCTCTTGACTGCGTCGCCCAGAACCGTACTTTCCTTATCATCTCTTCATCATTAGAAACTAACATCCCGCCTCCTGAACTCGTTATAATCTTGTTGCCATTGAAGGAGAATATTCCATATTCTCCAAAAGTACCGGTATGCCTTCCTTTATATACTGTTCCAAGGGACTCTGCAGCATCCTCTATCAGAGGAACATTATGGCTTTTGCAAAGTTCAATGATTGGATCGATGTCAGCTGATAGTCCATAGAGATGAACAATTAAAACCGCCTTTACATTTGGATATTTATGAAAGGCACGCTCTAATGCCTTTGGACACATGTTCCATGTCTCATAATCACTATCGATAAAAACTGGGGTGGCATTCTGATAAATTATGGGGTTTGCAGTTGCCGAAAAAGTCAAGCTTTGGCAAAATACTATATCTCCAGCTTCGACGCCAACGGCTTTGAGTGCCATATGGATTGCAGCTGTTCCTGATGCTAACGCAACTGCATGCTTAGCACCTACCTTTTCGGCAAGTTCCATTTCAAAGGCATCGATGTTTGCTCCAAGAGGAGATATCCAATTAGTATCAAATGCTTCCTGTATAAACTTCATTTCATAACCTTCATCGCTCATATGAGGTGAAGAAAGCCATATTTTCTTGAGTTTCAACTTTTTCAACCCCCTTTCAATTCAACCTTATAAATTAACATAATTCGGTATTTTTTCAGATGTTTATTATTTTAGGAGAGAACATACTAATGATATCTGCTTTGTTTACATAGTATAATATGCAAATTGCCTATTATTGGTTACAGTTGTTTTGATAATTAGGAACTATCCTCTTTATGAAATCTATCACTTTTTCGACATCTTCCAAATCTTCAGACACAAATGACTTTATTTCTTGTATATAATACTCAAAGTCAATTTCCCTTGTTTTTTCAATAAATATTTTACCATTTCTTGTAACATCTACCTCATCCTCTGATACAAGAAATTCTTCATAAAGTTTTTCACCAGGCCTCAACCCAACATATTCAATTTCTATATCAACATCCGGTTTCAGTCCTGATAGGGTAATCAAAGAATTGGCAAGATTTACTATTTTGACTGGCTCCCCCATGTCCAACACAAATATTTCTCCTCCCACCATCATTGCACCGGATTGAATAACAAGACTTGAGGCCTCCGGTATAGTCATGAAATACCTGGTTACATCCTGGTGAGTTACTGTTATTGGACCACCATTTTCAATCTGTTTCATAAAAAGCGGAATAACACTGCCATTACTCCCTAGTACATTACCAAATCTTACAGCTGAAAATTTAGTTTGACTCTTCCTATTCATGTATTGCACTATCAATTCAGCTGCTCTTTTTGATGCTCCCATAATGCTGGTTGGATTAACTGCTTTGTCAGTAGATATCAATATAAACTTTTTAGTGTGGTGTTGATGAGCGCATTCAGCAAGATTGAGAGTACCAAAAATATTATTCTTAACAGCCTCCTGAGGGTTTTGTTCCATAAGCGGAACATGCTTATGAGCAGCTGCATGGAATACTATTCCCGGCTTATACTTGGAAAAAATATAAGCCAGCCTGCTTTTTTCCCTTATAGAACCAATTAATACTTTTATATCCAACTTATCTTTGTATTTTTGAAGCAGATCATTTTGTAGATCATAAACGTTATTCTCATAGATATCCAAAACCAGAATACATTTAGGTCCAAACGATGCTATTTGTCTACAGAGTTCCGAACCAATAGACCCTCCACCTCCTGTAACCAGAATAGTTTCATCCTTAAGGTATCCGGATATCTCTTCTATCGACAATGAAACTTCATCTCTTTCAAGAAGGTCTTCAACAGTAACATCACATACCTCTCTAATGCTTACTTCTCCATTCACCAGACCATATACACTTGGTAGTACTTTTAGTTTACATCCGGTCTTTTCACATATATTCACAATATCTATCATCTCTTTTCTTGTAATGGAAGGTATGGCAATAATTATTTCGTTGATTGACCTTTCACTTGCAGTCTTAACAATTTTTTCTCTTCCACCAACTATAAGAACCCCATTTATCTGTGTATTATGCTTTGCAGGATTATCATCAACAGCAACTACCGGCTCATATATACTGCGTTTATTATTCTTCATTTCCTTAATTAGCAACGACGCAGCCTCGCCTGCACCAATGATCATTATCCTCTTTTTGTTAATACCATTTTTTTTTGATGTTTCAAAATTCTTTGTTACACGACTGACGAATCTTACTCCACCTACAAAAATAAATGTAGTCATCCAACTGATAATATATACTGAGATTTGCAGCCTAACACTAAAGCAAGCCATACAAACGTACTGAAGAATTGACGCCACTACAGTTGCAAAAAATATCCTTAAATGTTCTTCAACACTTGCATAATTCCAGAGTGTTGAATAGAGGCCAAAAATAAAGTATACAACTATACTTATTAATGTTGCATAGGCAAAGCTAAAAGGAAGTATTTGCAAGAGAGTTACAGGTAAATTTACACCATATTTTATCATCAGACCAATACCCAAAGCCATGTTTACACACAAACAATCCAAAAGCAAATATGCTAATTTATAATTGGTATTCCTCAAATTAATACCCCCAGTTCAAAAAACAACTAAAATTCCATTAGTGCAGGTTAAATCATCGGTATGTACATACGTTCCTACCATTACCTGGATAATAACACGTTTTATATTATGTTACATTTTTCAAATATGTTAACTTAATATTAAAAATCGTTATTGTAATTATTTTGTTATACGTACATGTAACCATACAGATACATTAAGAGTAGTATAATAATAGAAAAAGGTGCACAGAAAGGAGAACAAGATATGTTAAGTGCTATCATCCTAATCCTATTGTTCATATTCCCAGGATTTATTGCAGCATCAGTTTTTCAAACAACGTCTAAGATAAGAACAATGAATTATTTAGCTGAAGGTATTATTTTTGACTTTCTTATTTTTACAATCAATGTTATGGGATTATATTTCTTCAGGAGTGTTTATACCGTACAAGACCTCACATCCCGTTTTGGATGGGTAAGTTTTTGCTGGAAATATGCACTCCTTAGTATTCTTATGGCAATAATACTTGGAGTTATATTAGGAATAATCTCAAGATTTACATGTCGTAAAAAATAGAAATTAAAAGCTGTTAGCACTCAAGCCACATTTTCAGCTTGCAAAGCTGTCTGTGGCTTGAGCGTCTCATAATTTGCCGCTAATACTAACTATTAAGTAACTTTTTAATGCATCTTGAGCTAAAATAATATGAAAAGGTGATGTAAGTGGAACTCAAACAGTTTTTCATACTTCTTCGGAAAAAATTAATATTTATTATTTTAATCCCTATTATTGTGTCTGTTATAGCTTATGTTATGAGCACATTACTTATAACTCCTACCTATGAAGCCTCAGCAACACTATATGTAACTAATCAGAAAACAAAATCTGAAGCTGATCTAACATATGATGAAATGCTGACAAATCAACAATTGGTTAAGGATTATAAAGAGCTTATAAAAAGCAAACTTGTTTTAAAAACAGTTATAGAAGAATTAGGGATACAAGATATTACTCCTGCTGCATTGTCAAGCAAAGTTAGCGTTAACTTAAAAAACAATACGAGGGTGTTGGAAATAAAAGTAGAGGATAAAGATCCCCTCAAATGTATGGAAGTTTCAAACAAAATATGTGAGGTTTTTATAAAATTATCCACTGATATTTCAAAGTCAAATAACATAAATATTATCGATACTGCTGAAATACCAATCAAACCTATAAAACCCAAACCAGTTCTCTACATGTTATTAAGCTTATTTTTAAGCACTTTTGCAACAATTGGCATATTTTACCTATTGGAACTGTTAAATGAAACTATTAAAACTTCTGAAGATATAGAAACATACTTGGGTCTGAGTGTCCTCGGGACTATACCTTCGTTTAATCTCAAATAAGGAGGTGTTTTAATTGGCAGAAATAAACTATGTGGTTAAGTATGATTTAAATGAAACTGCCGAAGAAGCATATAAAGTTTTGCGGGCAAACATTCAATTTTATGAAACAAATAAAAAAATCAGGACTCTAGCCCTAACAAGTTATGGACCTGGTGAAGGTAAATCAACAACTTCAATAAACCTTGCAATTTCAATGGCTAAGGTAGGTGTGAAAGTTCTATACGTTGATGCCGATATACGTAAACCAATGCCATTTAAATATTTTATGAGCAGTAACTTGAAAGGACTTACTAATTATTTACTCGGCCAGGTTAGACTTGAAGAAATAATTAACAAAACTGATATCGCCGGCTTCAACTTTATAACCTGTGGTATCAAAACAAATAATCCAGGAGAACTAATATTGTCTGAAAGGTTTAGCAAATTTCTTCTCGAAGTTAAAAACCTATACGACCTGGTCATTGTAGATACACCTCCCCTGGGAAGTGTTATAGATGCTGCTATTATTGCCTCACAGGTAGACGGAACAATTATTGTTATTGAGGCAAACACAGTAAAATGCAAAAATGCATTAAGAGTAAAGGAACAGCTTCAAAAAGCCAACGCCAACATAATTGGAGTTGTTTTAAACAAAATAAGCAAATCGGAATATAAGAGTTATTATGGAAGCTATGATTATTATAGCTCCCAAAAAAAGTATATAAAAAATTGGTCTGTCTCAGTTAATGACCTGAAGAAGGGAAAACATGATTGATATTCATTGTCACATAATTTTCGGAGTAGATGATGGGCCTTCAACAATTAAAGATTCGGTAAGAATGATATTGGAGGCAGAGAAACTTGGAGTAAAAACAATTGTTACTACTCCTCATTTCCATAACGACATTTATAATTCCGATAAGGTGCTTGAAAACTTCTACAAAATCAAGTCAAGAATAAGAGATTTTGGGGTGGAATTACTTTTAGGCTATGAAGTCTTTTTAATTTCTTCACTAAATGATGTAATCTCCAAAAAAGAAAAATACACCTTGAACAAGACTAAATACTTATTATTTGAGCTTCCTTTTGATATCATGCCAATTAATAGCAACGACCTCCTTTTGAAACTTCACCTGGAAGGAATAGTTCCTATTATTGCACATCCTGAAAGAAATATATATTTTGTAAGAAACATACAAAAATTTATAAACTTTATAGAAACAGGTTGTCTTGTACAATTAGATGCAGCCAGTTTAGTTGGAATTTATGGTTCAAAGGTTCAGAAATTTGCAAAAAAGCTTATTGACTTAAACTTAGTGCAATTTGTAGCTTCCGATGCTCATAAACCTCAGGATTATAACCTCTATAACAAGGCATATGATATGGTTAAAAATTGGGCTGGAAAAGAATACAGTGATAAAATATTTGAATATAATCAAAACGTTATTATAACGCCTCCTATAATACTAGATGAAGAAGGAAGGTAATAACCGTTTATTACCTTCCTTAATACATTCTTAATTTTAAAGATTTCCACCAAATTAAAAAATATCTAATGACATATTAGTGATATAGGAAAAATTACATATAACAAAATTACTTTCTATGGGTGCATATTTTTCTTCACATTTATTACATGCACCCACTTTCTATAAAAAGGTGGAAAAACGTATTGTGTTTATGTTACAATGTAGACGAAAAACTATTCTTCTCAAATAGTTTTTTTAAATAATCTCTATTATATCAATATAAAATGCAAAAATTATAAGAAAGGTGATGGGCTTATGCAAAATTACATTCAAAATCTAATAACAACAGTACTTATACCGGGAATTCAATCAATAGTTTTTGCTGTTGTTGTATTGATAGTCGGTATTATTGTGATCAAATGGGGTGTTAAAAAACTGAAATTTCTGCTGGATAAATCTAAAATTGATGTCAATTTAAAACCCTTTATGATTTCAATGATTGATGCCCTATTGAAAGTATTTTTGATAGTTTCTGTTATTGGCATTTTGGGAGTACAGACTTCATCCTTTGTGGCAGTATTGGCATCGGCAGGTCTTGCAATTGGACTTGCTTTTCAAGGCTCTCTTTCAAATATCGCAGGAGGTGTTTTGCTTCTTACCACAAAACCTATTGCTGTGGGTAACTTTATAGAAACAAACGGATATTCCGGGACTGTACAGGCCATAAAGATTTTATATACCGAAATTGTTACTCCCGACAATAAAGTTATATTTATTCCCAATGGAAGTCTGGCTAATTCAAGTATAGTAAATTATTCAATAAAAGAGAAAAGAAGAGTTGATATGAAATTTGGTGTTTCCTATGAGGCAAACAATTCTGAAGTAATAAGTGTTTTAAAGGAGGTTATTAGTAAACAGCCTCTTGTATTAAGTGATCCTGAGCCCTTTGTAAGAATGTCTGAGCATGGCGATAATGCAGTAATGTATACCGTGAGATTGTGGGTTAATTCTCAGGACTATTGGGATGTCTATTTCAATGTTATTGAGGATGTTAAAAAACGCTTTGATGAGAAGAATATATCAATACCGTATCCGCAAATTGATGTTCACATAAACAACAATACTATAGATGAAAAACTCTAAAACCAAAACTAAAGGACGTTTTTCATCTAAATTAGATAACATTTGGACGCTATATTAAATTTAACTTTAGTGTACGTTATCTTTAATTTCTAATACAGCATTCTGGCAATCAACGCCTTATCCTTATCATCAGGTAAGGCCTCCAATTTTAGTTTTAGAGTTTTTCATCTTTTTCATATATAGCAACTTATTTTTAGTCATACCTACCCTTCCAGACGCATAAACAATTTCTCGCCCTTGGTTGTAACAAACCAATAGAGCATAACATCAATAAGACCAAAACCAATAAGTATGACGCTGCATGCTGTAAGAAGGTCAAACATAAAATAAAACGCTGCGAAGGTGGTTACACCTGCAAAAATAATACCTATCAGCATATTAAACACAACATTCAAATTCTGTTTAACAGCCTTCTGCTCATTGTCCCAGTGAAGTTTTGGATTAAGAAGGTCAATTATTATTCCTGTGAAGGATGTAAATAATATTCCTGCCAAGCTAGTAAGCACAATCAATACAATCATATGAAGCGGTATATTCAAAAGCACTCCAGCAGCTATAAGCATGGTTGTCAAACCTATAAGTGCAATCACAACACCAGAAAGCACTTTAGCCATTATCTGAACTTTGTATGCTGCCGGAAGATATTTGCTGATATATAAATTCTGTCCTTCCCTCGAAATAGAAGTTGATGTAACACAGTTAGTTGCTGAAATAAACATGGATGCCGCAAAAGCTACTATAATTATAATTCCTGAATAATTTCCACTCACGATGAAAGCCTTCACAGTCTCAAATTCACTTAAATCCTTTGACTGAGTGACAAACGGTATTATTAGAAATATTGGCCATATAAAATTAATTAAAACACAGTTCATAAAATAAATAGGTGTTCTGAAAAGAAGTTTGAGCTCTTTTATAGTATACGACTTAAGCTTAGATTGGCGGGCACTCATCTTTTCAAGCTCAGCACTGCTTACTTTTTTCCTTTTTGCCGCCATCTCTGAAATGCCTATTACACCCTTAAAATATAGATGTTCACCTATAAACAAAAACAATGCAAAACCTGCCAGAGTAATCAGAACAAAAATAATCAGATTGGTTATGCCATGAATATTGGAGTTATTTACAATACTCAATGCTGCAAATTTTGCACCAGGAAATATCCTTGCCACAAGCTCAACCATCGAATTCTGTCCTTCAATAAACATTTTCTGAAGTTGTTCGGGGTCACCAGCCTTACTAGTAAAACTCTGCATTACATAGTTGAAGCCAATGGCTCCAAACATTGCTATTAATCCGCCTAACATCTTGAAACGGTCTCTGTTTCTTGCTATTCCCGTAAACCTCATTATTATCATAACCAATATTGAAGCTATTACAAGAGGTATAAAAGGCACAAGGATAAAAACTATCAATGCATACAAATAATACGTAACCGGTGCATTGCTTTTTATAGCATAGACTATAAACAATGGCAGCAGTAAGAATATTTCGGTAAGATATTCATAAAATACTGTGACTAAAAACTTCGCCCCAATTATTTCTGAAGGTTTTACCGGAAGCGAGATCAGGTTTTCAACATCATTTGAATAATAAAAAACGTTAATTACATAAAATACACCAAAGAAAAATATCGTAAAGGAAGTAACCGCAATTCCAAGGCTCAGAACTATACCTTGCTGTCCTATAATTTCTAAAGAGTCATACAGCATCGAAATAAAAAATATCATGCTGCTGATAACAGGTACAAAACACAAAGCGATCAGCACAAAAAAAGCTATTTGTCTAACTTTCTTTTTCCCGCTGTTTTTCATACCAAAACCATTTTTCAGAAGTACTTTTGTAAGTAATAAAAGTTTATTGCCCATTTTCAGTCAACTCCAAAAACATTTTTTCAAAGGATTGATTATGTTTAAAGTGCTCTCTCATTTCTTCAAGCTTCCCTGCAAATAGTATCTTACCCTTATTAATTATTGCTACCCTGTCACATAATTTTTCTGCCACTTCAAGCACATGTGTCGAAAAGAATACGGTATTTCCACCTATGGCGTGTTCTCTCATCATTTCCTTTAAGGTAAATGATGACTTAGGATCAAGGCCTGTCATTGGCTCATCTAGAATCCACACAGGTGGATTATGTATCAGCACTCCCATTATGACAATTTTCTGACGCATACCATGGGAATAACTCTGAATTTGGTCTCCAAGAGCACCGGACATTTCAAACCTGTCTGCAAGATTTTCTATTTTTTTCTTTCGTTCATCGGCCGGCACATCGTACATATCGGCCATAAAATTAAGATATTCTATACCTTTTAACCTCAGGAATATATTTGGATCGTCGGGTACAAATCCAAATTTCATTTTTGCATCCAGTGGTGTTTCGTTTATATCCGACCCGTTAATTCTTATATTTCCGCTGTCAGGCCTCAAAATACCTGTTATCATCTTTATAGTAGTTGTCTTGCCGGCACCATTAGGCCCTAAAAATCCGAATATTTCTCCATCCTCTATTGTCATACTAAGATTGTCAACAGCTTTAACTGTTCCGCTATATGTTTTTGTAACATTTATTACTTCTATCATACCAATTAGCCTCTCTTTTTAGTTTATATCTTTCATATTACCCAAATTTCGGACAAATGTAAATCTTTTCTTGATTCATTGGGTGCATATTTTTCGTGCACCATATTATTCCTGTACTTTATTGTTCTCACTGCCGTCTGTTTTTACTCTATACACTTTGGATCTATCACTATCATTATGATAATATAACCAGTCGCCAATTATATCAATTATCGTACTCTCGGAATAGTTTAACCTTGTTCTTTCTGTTCCGTCTGCTTTGACCTTATATAAACTGTTTCCGTCATCTGCATTAACGTAATAAATCCAGTCATCTATAACCCTTTCAAGGGGAGTGTTATAATAAGTCAAATACCCTGTATATTCCGAAAACGAAAATCCCGAAGGCATATCGGAAATTATCCTTTCGGTCTCCTCGGTTTCCTTTGATATTCTATACAAATGACCACCAATATTCCATTTATATGCCTTATAAATAACAAAATCCTCTGTAAAATACAACACTGACGCTATAGATCCATTGCTTATTTTCCGTATACCTGCCTGCGATTTGTTTAATGTGTTTATTCTATCATCACCATCAATAAAGTAAATGTTACCGCCATCTTCTTTCAGGTATTTTACATCACCTTCGAATACTACTTCTTCATTTGTTCCATCAGTCTTTACTTTATATATTGCCCTTGCCTTTGCACCGGAGATATAATAAATAAAACCATCGCATAAAACGATTTTTTCAGCTGAATTCTGAGTAAGCTTTGATGAGGTATGATCAACAAGACTTAACTTTACAATTTTATTATCGCTATCTAAATAGTATGCAGTGTCTCCGTCAATAATTCTGTCGCCTTTCATCTCATTTTTTCTTGTAAAATAATCACTGTCTGTATTACAAGAAGGATAGGAATCCTTTTCCCATTTATGATCAATGGAAATCTGTCTGTCGGAAAGATTAAAGAATGTGTGAGTTATTGTATCATTGACGATATCAATTCCATTCTTATCTATGTTGTTAAAGGTAACGTCCAGGTGAAAATACTCACCGTCAATTTTAACCATATTCCATGCATGGCCAATCCAGCCCATCTCGCCATCTGCATAACCATGCACAAACTCATTCTCTATACCAACCATGTCCAATAGAATTTGCATAGTTCTTGCAAAACCGTCACAAACTGCCACCTTATTTACCAGAACACCATAAGGCTGGTGCGACTCCTCTTGAACCGTGTCTTTGAGATAGTTTTCATAATCATATGTAGTGTTAAAAACTAGATAATCGTGTAGTGCAAGCTCTTTTTCAAGGTCTGTCATATCAGGTTTTATAACCTTCTCAACTATTTCTCTTGCCTTTTTTTGCATAGTATCGTATTTTTCATAGAGCTCATCATTAAGTACCGATTCTTCGGCATAATATTCAACATATATTTCCTTAAGGTTTTTTAACTCTTTCAGGGGTGTTATATCCAATGTAGAATTTGCGTATATATCCAATTCCTTTAGCATTTTTAGACTTGCAAGCGGTCTCATATCAGTTATCTGATTGTCACCAAGATAAAGCGTTTCAAGCTTACTTAGCGAAGACAGTGTGTCAATTTTTTTTATACTGTTTCCGCCGATGTATAATTCCTCCAGGTTTATTAATAACTTAAGAGGTGTTATATCCTTTATCAAGTTGGTATGCATGTAGATTACTTTAAGATTTGTCAATTGTGCCAACGGTCTTATATCTGAAATTCTATTTTGATTAAGACTGATTTTTTCAAGTTTATATAGATCTGACAGAAGGCTTATATCTCTGATACTATTCTTTTCTAGGTAAAGGTATTTGACATTTTTCATATATTGAACACCTTCAATATCAGATATATCTTTTTCTCCTGCTTCTAAAAACACTATCTTTTTTAAATCACTGGAAAAAATTTCCCCTGAGTATTTTTTTATATTTTGCCTTATTGCTTTTTCGAAATTTGCGTCAGGAATACTAATTACATCCTGTGTCAGGATAGTAACCTCGCGGGTTTTAGCATCCCACGATACCTTTGCCCCAAAAGCTTCTGAAATAAATCTTGCCGGCACAAGAGTTCTACCTGAGATAATAGTTGCCGGTACATCCAGCAACACTTCTTCCCCATTTACTTCGGCAAGCTTGCTGCCTGCTACAAGCTTTATATTTGTATTTTCCCGCGTCCCCGTTACGGTCTTCTTATCAGCGTTCCACTCAACTTGTGCTTCCAACGCTTCAAAAATAGCTCTTAACGGAACCATAGTCCTGCCTTCAATTATAGTGGGAGGAACATCAAATTTCACTTTATCCCAATCTACAATCACCGTAATCTCATTCTCTGCAATCGGTGAAGCGTTCACAGTCACAAGGTTTTTCGAGCACCAAAAACCTGACACGGTAAAAAAAAGCATTAAGGAAATCACAAGTTTATAATTAAACTTCACATTTATCACCCTTAAATTCAGATTATACTTTCCATATTATCCGACTCTATTCTTTAAAGCAAGTGTAATAAAATATATTAATGCACAAATCAGTACAATAGTCGCTCCTGTAGTGGAATTCCAGTAATATGACAGTATAAGTCCCGATAATCCCGAAACAAGGGCAATCAGAACCGATATCAGATGGTACTGCCTTACATTAACGCTTACATTCCTTGCGGCAGCAGCAGGAAGTACTACAAGAGAATTTACAATAAGTAAGCCTGTCCACTGTATTGCTACAGTTACAATTGCTGCAATTGCACAAGTAAAAATAATTTCACAGGCAAGTGTATTGATTCCTCTGCTTTTTGCCAATGACTGGTTAACACTGATAAGAAGCATTTTATTAAACATCAGCATCCACATTACAATTACGCCAACACAAACAACCAGCAGCATAACCATATCGGAAGGTGTAATACTTAAAAGATCTCCGTAAAGATAACTTGAGTATTTATTAATATTTTTACCTCCGACAGACAGTAGAACCAACCCTGCAGATATTGCTACAGATGAAAACACGCCAATAATTGTGTCAGTAGAAGTTTTGCTTTTATTCTTTACAATAGTTATAATAACCGAAAACAATATAGAAAAACATACTGCTGCCAGCACAGGATTGAGAATTCCTAAAACACTTCCGAGTGCCACCCCTGTAAAAGCTCCATGCCCCAGTGCATCAGAAAAAAAAGCCATTTTATTGTTAACTATCATGGTTCCAATCATTCCGAAAATCGGAGAAATAAGCAATACAGCAATTAACGCATTTTTCATGAAGTTCATCTGAGCCCATTGAAAAGGCAGGATAGTATCTATAAATGAGTACCAGAAATTAATCATTGTTTTCTATCCCTCCTTCTTTATCAGTATTCTCTCTATACCATGATATTCCAAAGGTCTTTAGCAACATCTCATTTTCAGCCATTTCTTCAGGAGTGCCACTTCCTAAAACAGTACCCTTTACCAGAACGATTCTGTCTGCATATTTCATAACCAGATCCAGATCATGAGAAACGAGTATTATTGAAAGATCATAATTGTCTTTAAGCTCCATCAATGTGTTGTAGAACATTTCCAATCCATTTTGGTCAATGCCAGAGACTGGCTCGTCCAAAAGCAAAAGGTGCGGTACAGGTTCTAGTGCAAGTGCAAGAAGCACTCTCTGAAGTTCTCCTCCTGACAGTGCCCCCAATCGCCTGTCTATGAGGTATTCTGCTTTGACTTTTGCAAGACTTTCCTGAACTTTATTTCTAAGCCCTTTAGGTTTATACAGCCAAGTAGGAGCTTTAACAAGACTTGACATAAACAAATCAAATACACTTACAGGTGATCCCGTATCAAAACTCAAATACTGTGGCACGTAGCCAACCAAAGGTTTGTCATTCTTTTCCCCCTTTGAGTCCATGAACTTCAATTCACCGGTATGCTTTACTTCCCCAAGTATTGCTTTTAGAAGCGTGGTTTTACCGGCACCATTAGGTCCAATTAACGCAGTAAGTTCTCCGCAGTGTATATGGAGATTTACTTCCTTTAAGACCTGAGTTCTTCCGAAGGTCACTCCGAAGTTTTCAATTTTAGTACAACACAAACCGCAACAACCATTCTGACAACATCCGCTATGCTTAGTTTTTTTCATTTTAGTGCCTCTATCAATACTTTCAAATTTTCATCCATAGCCTTTATATACGCATCCAAATCAGCTTCATCCCCTGAAACAACCGGATCTAGAACATATACATCCAAACCTGTTTCCTTCGAGACAATTTCTACAGCGTTTGATGAATTCTGCGGCTCTGTGAACAGTGCCTTCACATTTGATTCCTTTATATTTTTGATTGTATCGGCCAGTTCTCCTGCACTAGGTTCCCTTCCCTCTTCACTTTGTATTGTCGCTACTATGTTAACGCCAAACTCCTCTGCAAAGTATGAAAAAGCTTCATGAAAGGTAACAATATTCCTGTTATCAATCCCCTTTAAAGCGTTAACCATTTTCTCTCTTTGATTCTTCAGTTTTTCAACATAATCCAAAACATTACTTTTGTATTTTTCTGCATTTTCCGGATCGGCAACGGCCAGTTGATCACCTATGTTCTTGACTTCATCCATTGCTCCGGATATACTTACCCATATATGTGCATTGACAGTATGTTCATGTTCATTGTGTTCTCCATTTTCGCCTTCGGCTTCATGATGGTTTTCTTCTTCCTCTAATAGCTCAAGACCTTTGCTGGCTTCCACTATTTTTAGTTCGGGCAGTTCCTTTGTAATTTTATCTAAAAAGCTTTCCATACCCGCTCCATTAATCACCATGATATCGGCATCCTCAATTATTTTCATGTCTGCAGGTGTCATCTGATAATCATGTAGACAGCCTGCCTTAGGTTCTGCCATATTCACCACACTTACACCCTCAACGTCCTTTATAATATTTTTTGTAAATATATACATGGGATAAAACGAGGTTACAATCTTAACCTTGCTAGCTCCCGCAATGTTACTTGTATCTTTTGCTCCACTATTGCTGCATGCACCAAACAGCATCATTACTACTATTATTATCGGTAAAATTCTGATTGACTTCATAATGTACCTCCATATATTTTTATGCAAATGCAAACCATTTGCATTTATATTATACACCAATGTCCAGTAATGTAATACCCCTAACCAAAATTATTTCCCCTTAATTTTTATATTAAACAATCCGGTTTTTTCAGAAAAACAAAACTGCCCAAGCTTTAAAGGCTCAGGCAGTTTATTTTAATATTTATGTCTAATAGTAAAAATATTCTCCGTCTATTCTCTTATAAAGAGTAATCTTATTGTTTTTAAATTTAACATTATTGAAATACAAGCAGTTTTCTATATTGTTTATTCCCTCTAAAGCCATCTTTGCAGCAATAATACAATCCTTGTTAGGTACAAGTTCCTTAAATCCTGCTTTTTTCACAGGTGGAAACTGACCACTGGCATAAATCACATCATATACGGTATTGGGAAATTTCGGGCTCTTAACCCTATTTAACACTACATTGGCTACAGCAACCTTTGCATTAATAGACAAACCCCTTACCTCTACATGTACTATACGTGCCAGCCACATTAAATCTTCATCTGTGTAAGACCTGTTTTCAATATGTTGCTGCGGTACTGTAATTCCTTGTTTATTTATCAATACGGAATAGGTTAGTTCGTCCCATTTTACATCACATCCAAGATTTTCAGAAACAAACCTAACCGGTACCATTGTACGATCATTTACTATTTCGGCAGCAGCATCCATTTGTTTCTTCTCACCACAGACAACCAATTCTTTACTGCCTATTAACAGTTTAATAGCTTCACTTTCCTCAGCATAAACCGAATGGGCAACAGTTTTGTCAGAATCGACTTTTACTTCCTTTTCCTCTGCATTTTCTTTAATTAAAACCTTCTTTTCTTCGGGAAACCAGTCAACCTCGGCCCCTAAAGCTTCTGCGATAAAACGTACCGGAACATAGGTCCTGCCATCCTTTATATATGGCTCGGCATCCATCTTAATACACTTATCGTTTACTTTTACTGTGATAAATATCTGTTCTGTTAACGTACTTGCCTCGCAATACAACACTGAACTCACGCATACAATGATAAATAGAGCAATAAAAATGCCCTTTCTCTTTAAATTCTTCATCAATACCTCCTTATTCAAATTTATTTTGACAAGCACTATTTTATCATACAAACTATAATTTTTGAAATGATCAATATATACAAAAAACGATATGTAAAATTTACCTTAAACCATTCCATTAATTCACAACCACAATCATTTCTTATATTTTTACAATTTAAGTCACAACAATTCAAATATTTTTCAATAATTTTTCAACTATTTTCAACTCACAGAAGAATAGTTACTTTATAATATGACATGTAATTCAATCATATTAATACATAATTTCAGGGAGGTAGACACTTAATGAACTCAAAAAGCATTTCAGCAATAGTACTGGCATTTACAATGCTGGTTTCATCTTTTGGGCTGTGCACAAATGTGTACGGAGCAAAAGATATCAAAGGGGTAAAAGATTATAGAATTCATTTAAAGCACAGCACGTTGAAAAAAGAAAAAGAAAGAGGTAAGCAAAAAGCAACAGATTCATCGCCAATGATTGAAAACAGTAGTAAAACTAAGCCTTACGTTGTTATTTTCAATGATTTTCTTACAGATGAAATGAAGTTGGAGCTTGAAAAAGAGGGAGCAGAGTTGGTGGAATATGCACCCGACAATGCCTTCCTTTGTCTTATTAATTCAAATGCTGTTGCGAAAGTCAGAAATTTAGACTTTGTAGCTGATGTTATCAAATTTGAAAAAGAATATAAAATTGATCCGGATTTGATGAAAAAAACACAAAGTTCTGATAAGGATAGTGAGGTCAAGATAAGAATAAGTACCTTTGGGGATTTGCATCAAATTGAGAAAGAGCTTGTAAAAAAAGGCGGCTCAAAATTATTTTGCAATAACAAAGAAATAATTGCAAAAGTAAAATACAATTTAATAGAAGATCTTTTAAAGTATGATGCAGTTAAATTAATTGAAGAAGAATATGAAAACCAATTACATAACGATATAGCAACAGGCATAATTGGTGCTGAAACTGCATCAGTCATGGGATATGAAGGAGAAGGACAGATTGTATGTGTGGCGGACTCCGGTCTTGACAACGGGAAGCCTGGACTTATCAACAACACCTTACATAAGGATTTCAGCACAAGAGTAATAGACATACTCCCAAAGAACACAAAGAACACTGATGGAGCAGACCTTATCGGACATGGTACTCACGTTGCAGGTTCCGTCCTTGGAGACGGTACAATGTCAGAAGGCAAGATAAAAGGCACGGCTCCTAAGGCAAAGCTGATCATGCAATCATATGGTCATGACAGTGATAGTCTTTCATTTGATACTACGTTATACAATATTCTAGACGAGGCATACGATCTCGGAGCAAGAATACACACAAATTCTTGGGGTGGAAATGCCAAAGGAAAATATACAGAAAATTGTGAAGATCTAGATAAATTTATATGGGACAATAAGGATATGACTGTATTGTTTTCATCGGGAAACGGTGGAAGAGCAGGTAACTGCACAGTTGGGTCGCCTGGTTCGGCAAAAAACTGCATTACTGTAGGTGCTACAGTTAATTACAGACCATACCTGACTAACATAAATGACCCTGATGAAAGAGCAGTTTTCTCCAGTTATGGAACTGTTGACGGAAGAATTAAGCCTGATGTTGTAGCCCCGGGTCAAAGTATAGCTTCAACTAAAAGTTCTCTTTTAAATGGTTCAGACTACCCCGGTAACGCAAACTATTTATACATGGACGGAACCTCCATGTCAACGCCAATAACTGCTGGAGCAGTAGCAGTCGTAAGAGAGTATATACAGAAAAATTATAACATTTCATCACCAAGTGCAGCATTAATAAAAGCATTTGTAATCAATGGAGCTCTAAGTGATGGGTATACAAATGAAAAAGGATGGGGTAAAGTAAGCCTTGCAGATACATTAATGTCAACAAAAGTTATTGATGAAACAACTTCACTTACTGTAGGTCAGACAAAAACCTATTCAAGCAATTGTGTAGTAGCAAATGGCGACAAACCTCTTAAAATCACTCTTGTTTGGACGGATTATCCTGGGTCAAGCGTTTACTCAAAAGCTCTTGTCAACGATCTGGATTTAAAAGTTATATCTCCAAGCGGCAATGTAACCTACTATGGTAATGATTTTACAAAACCATATAACTCTGAATTCGACAGAATAAACAATGTAGAAAACGTTGTGATACAGAATCCGGAAATAGGAACTTATAGAGTTGAAGTGACCGGATATTATATTCCTAATGGACCACAGCCCTTTGCAATTGTATATTCATCAGACTATTTGAGCACTCCAAAAAACATGAGGGCAAATGCTAGTCTAAATTCAATTACTGCCAATTGGGATGCAGTTTCGGGAGCTACAAGCTACGAGATAGAAATAGACGGAGCCGATATTCAAAGCGTTACAGAAACAAGTTTTACGCACAACAACTTAAACTCTAATTCAGAGCATAAATACAGAGTAAGGGCTGTAAACCCACAAAAAACAGGAGAATGGAGTAATACACTTACGGTATATACCTTACTGGAAAAACCAATATTAACCGGAGAAGTCGTAAATAAAGCTTTAAATATTTCTTGGAATAACATACCTGACGCCAATTATTATGAGATTTATGTGAACGGTGGATTGTCGGCTGTATCAAACACTAATGAATTCAGCTATAATATAAGCGAAACAAATGCCTCATACGCCATTACAGTAAAAGCAACAGCAGGTTTTACAACCAGCGAGGTAAGTGAGAAACTAGTGCTTACATCACTTGATGGCGGGATATCGTATAAAACTCCAATGCTGGAAGCAAGGATAGATTTTGGAGCCGTGGCAGCATCAAACGGTAAAATATATGTAATGGGCGGTAAGAAAGGTCCCTTCTATATTAATACCGTGGAAGAATATGACCCTGAAACAGATACATGGAATAACCAAAAGGCTCCTATGCCCTCAACAAGAATAAACTTTGCAGCAGTTGAAGCAGATAACGGAAAAATATATGCTATAGGCGGAGAAGGTTCCGGTGCACTAGATACAGTGGAAGAGTACGACCCTATAACCGATAAATGGACGACAAAAGCTAAAATGAATATCGCAAGAAGCAAACTGGGAGCTGTGGCATTAGGCGGAAAAATATATGCTATAGGTGGTTTTAACGGTTTCCCCATAAACAGTATTGAAGTTTACGACCCTGTTAGCAATACATGGACTATTATAAATGCACCAATGCACACAAAAAGAAGTGATTTCGGAATAGGTATTGTAAATGGAAAAATTATCGTAGCAGGCGGTGATTGTGCTTCAGAAAAAATTAAGTCTGTTGAAGAATTTGATCCCTTAACAAACAAATGGACAGTAAAACATAACATGGAAAATTGGAATTCCAACTTTGCTATGACTGAGATAGACGGAAAACTCTATTGCTCGGGAGGAAATAATTCGGATATCATTAAAGAGTATAATCCTAAAACTGATACCTGGACAGACAGAGGTAATTTACCAGAAGGTATTAACGGGCATGCTTCAGTGTCTCAAAACGGCAAGGTATATATTCTAGGAGGATTTACAGATTCATACTCATATACAAACAAGGTTGTGGAATATACTCCGGAATTGGGCTTGTGGCAAAAGAAGAGTGATATGAATGATGGTAAGATATATTTTGCATGTGCAGAGTTAAATGGTAAAATGTATACCTTTGGCGGCTCAACCGGTAAAGGTATTGAAGCATGGGCATTAGATACAGTTGAAGAATACGATCTTGAGGGTAATACGTGGACACAGGTTGCGTCAATGGGCAGACCTACAGTTGGTGCTGAAGCGGCTGTGGTTAATGGGAAAATTTATGTGTTTGGTGGATGCGATGATATTTTCACTAGTGAATATTATTCTACTATGAAAGAGTACGACCCGATAAACAAAACCTGGAAAACAAAAAAAGATATGCCTGATGGAAGGGCAAGTCACAGGGCAGTGGTACTTGACGGATATATATATGTTATAGGAGGAGCAGACTATGGCGATGGAAGAAGAGTATTTAAGTATGATCCTATAAATGATAGCTGGTCAACCATGTCATCGCTGCTACCTATACCATTAAGGAATCACAGTGTAGCCGCTGTTAATGGAAAGATTTACGCTATAGGAGGGTCTTCAGGAAGCAAATTGCTAAATACTGTTTATGAGTACGATCCTCAAAAAGATATATGGACTGAAAAAGCTTCTTTACCTGGAAAGATTCTTCATGCAGGCTGTGTTAGTATGAACGGGAAAATATATCTAAAAGACAGTAATAGCATATATGAATATGAACCCGTAAAACAGAGCTTTGTAGAAATAAAGAACTACTCTTTCAGAAGTCTTGTTAATAAAGCAATTTTGTTTGACAACAAAATGTATACTTTGGGTGGACTGCTCTTCCCGAATCCTATAACTTCTGAATATTATATGGATGGTGTTTACTGTTCAGATGAGATGTTGCCTTCAATTACTGTTGGCAGTCAGGTAATAGATATTAAGAGCAGTGCAAAAGACACTCCTGTAGCAATAACAAAAGTTCCTTCTGAGGGGATATTTAAAGCTGAGGTTTCAATTAAATTCGATCCTTCAAGAATCACTGTTTCAGGGGTAACACCAGGTAAGGTTATACCGGAGGGCTATGGCTTAACGTACAACATAGATAGTGAGCAAGGTATAGTATCAGTACAGTTTACAGGAGATATATCAGCTCAAAAACTCATAATGGAAAATGGTGATTTTGCAAATGTTCAATTTGATGTTTTAGATAGTGTAAGCACTACCGGACAGACCAACTTGACATTAATCCCAGATAGCTGCAGGCTGTATAGAGATCTATCTTTTGAATATGAAACAAAAAAGCTGGTGAACGGCAATATAGACATATTCATGTATGGTGATTTGAATGACGACAACAAAGTAAATTCAACAGACAAAGTATACCTGGAAAGATATATTTTAGAAATTTACAACAATTTACCTGATGAGTATGGAACGTTATCTGCAGATCTTAACGGAGATGGTAAAATTAATGCATCGGACCTTACACTTATTAATAGATATATATTGGGCATAATAACAGAGTTTCCTGTGCAGCAATAAAGTATTACAGGATTAGTATAGACAAACTTTAAGAAGCGGATAAAGGAAGATAGAGACTATGTTCCATTATCCGCTTTATATATCATCTCATTCCATTTTTCCTCTTCTCCAGCAATTGCGTTTACAGAACTTTTTGTCACCAGCATTAGAACATACTATTTTTTTTGATTGGCAATCAGGACACGAATACTCTCCTTTGATTATCTTCTCAAAATTTTCATAACTCTCTTTCCATTCCTTTTGACAATCAAGACATCGAACAGGACAAATATTTCTAGTAAAATTGCCTCCCTCAATGCGTATTGCTTTCCCGTTAACTATGCTGTCAGCAATTTTCTCTCTTCCAGTATTAAGAATACGTTGAAATGTCTGTCTTGATACTTCCATCCTTTCAGCACATTCTTCCTGCTCAAGTTTTTCTACGTCCTTTAAGCGTATAGCTTCTACTTCCTCAATTCTTATCACATTTTCTTCCACTTTATTTTTTTCGGAATTTAACGGGATGAAATATTGTATATTCGGAATGAATTCAACTTTTCTCCATTTAGTTGGCCTTGACAATTTAATATCCCCTTTCAAAATTCTATGTGAATACTATATTTTCAAAAAGATAATAAATATCATAGTCCATAGTTTCTGTATCTGCAATAACAAAATATGCTGCTCTTCCAAATCTGGGATCTAGTGCACTATCCATTGAATTACCACTTGATGACAAGCATACTTTCAACAATATCATCTCCTTTATATTTTTGACAAAATAATTAACAGGCTTATGCCCATAATAATTTTAATACCATTTTGGGCATATGTCAATTAATTATGATTAAAATATAATTTTTAGTGTTTATTTTTATCTCCCCTATCTTATTATTCCTCAAGTATCAGTTCATCTCCGACATTTATACACTTACAGCGTTCCTTCAGAAAACGCTTTATTTCACAAATACGCATCATACCAGTGCAATGCAGCGGTATAACAGTATCAATCTCCATTTCAAGGAAGTGTTGCATTGTCAACTGTAGCCTTAAATCCGATACTGATTCAAGATGCATTCCAGCTGTTACACACACAATCCTATCATCAGGAAATAGTTTGTGTGCATATTTAATACAATTGATTATTCCTGCATGACTACACCCCGCAAAAATGTAAATCCCTCTGTTTCCTTTAATAATCAACATCTGTTCATCAATTATCATATCCCTGGAAATATTTTCCTTACCATCGTCTATGTAAAAATTCCCGGGTACTTCTTCAAAAGGTACTGTACTTGGTATTTCGCCAGATAAAAATATTCCATCATTAAGATTAACCGGCTCCCTATTTAAAATGAGCCTTTCAAAAGGAACCTCCCAAACACCTTCCTCTTGTTCAGCCCACGGTATTCCAATATTTATACCGTTCTTTTGCTGACCAAAGAATCTCTTTTTAAATGCGTCCCTGTGTATATATATAGATGCATGCTCATTAATCCTGCAAAACTCAGGAACTCCTCCTGTATGATCGTAGTGACCATGGCTTAAAACCAGCATGTCAGCCTTTGATATGTCAATTCCCATTTTTCTTGCATTATGTGAGAAAAGCTCTGACTGACCTGTATCAAACAAGATGTTTTTGCCGTCTTTTTCTATCCAAATTGACAATCCATGTTCACCCTTAATGTATCTTTTTCTTGAATAATTCTCAGACAATAAACTTATTTTTATCATCAATTTGCTCCTTATCAAAAGGTTTTTACCAAATTTCCTTGAATTATTTGTTACACTCCTCGCTTTAACTCTTTTTTCTTATATCTTCAAGTTTCTTAACTTCATCGGTAATTCGCTTCCAGATATTCTCAATCTCGTTACTAACGAGTTCATTACCAGCTTCTATAGGTGTTTTAAAGTCTCTCAAGGCTTTAACGATTGACGGATCAAAGGGGATTTTCCCAATAACAGGAACACCCTCCTTTTCGCAAAACTCTTCTATTTCAGAAGTAATTTCAGAGTTTAAATCATATTTGTTTATACAAACAAATGCAGATATCCCAAAATGTCTTGCCACACCCAGAACCCTCTCCAAATCACTTTTACCTGATTTTGTTGGTTCACAGACTGCAACTACTGCATCTGCTCCGGTAATAGATGCAATAACAACACATCCTATTCCTGGAGAACCGTCAATCAGTGCCCAGTCTTCACCTTTCTGAGAATTATAAACATTCTTTTTCACCTCAGTAACGAGCTTACCTGAGCCTTCAGCACCAATGTCAAGCAAAGCATGAGAAAAAGTACCTCTTGGTGTATTTGATACAAAAAGCTCTCCTGTTTTAACCTCTTCAAGATGAATTGCTTTCTGCGGACATGCCAGTATACATGCACCACACCCTTCACATCTCATAGGCATCACTTCAAATTCATCATTTATCGACTCAAATCTACATGTGTTCCTGCAAACACCGCACTTTATGCATAGCATTGGATCTATTACTGCTTCTTTTGCTCCAAAGTAGTCAGACTTATTCAGAATTTCTTCATTCATAAGAATGTGCAGATTGGGTGCATCCACATCACAATCTGCCAACATTTTGTTTTGAACAAGAAGGCTCAATGAAGAAACCAGAGTACTCTTTCCCGTTCCTCCCTTTCCGCTTATAAAAACGATTTGTTTCATTTTTTTGTACCCCTTTCGATTTTTTCATGAAGCTTCATGAAATTCTCCTTCCACTCTTCACTGTTCTGAACCGGAAGAACACCGTTTGAATACTCTTGAGCAATATCCTTTGAAAAAGGTATTTCCAAAAGCAGGTCTATCCCTTCCTTTTCACAAAATTCGTGTATAATTCTGCTATCTTCAGAAGCTTTATTTAATACAATACCGAAAGGAATATCCATCTTCCTTACAAGCTCGACAGCTATTTTTAAATCATGAAGACCAAAAGGAGTGGGTTCGGTGACAAGTAAACAATAGTCACATCCCTCTATCGACTGTACAACAGTACAGGAAGCACCTGGCGAACAGTCTATAATTACTGTAGTATTATTTTTTATTCGCTTCTTCAGTTCACGGAGAATAGGTATACTTATAGGCTCACTTACATTAAGCTTTCCTTGCATAAAAGACATGTCCTCATTAGTTTCAACAACTCCTATTGTCCTTTCTATTTCACTGATTGCACCGGTAGGACAAGCTATAACACACGCACCACAGTGATGGCAAATCTGAGGAAAAATTAAAACTTTCTTCTTAACCACAGCAATAGCATTAAACTGACATGCCTTTGCACAAGAACCGCACTCATCACATTTGGATATATCAACCTCAGGTACAAGAACATTCACCGGTAAAGTATCACTGATATCAGGTTTTAGAAATATTGCTCCATTAGGTTCTTCCACATCACAATCTATATACTGGCACGATGGCAAGGATACTGCCAAACTCCCTGAAACAGTTGTTTTTCCTGTTCCTCCTTTTCCACTTAAAACAGCTATTTTCATTTCGGGCCTCCTTATATATTTATATTATAAACTTTGCTTATAACTTACCTTTCAGACTTAACTTTTAAACTTAACTTCCGGCTTTCCTGACAATATTTGATCAAAAATCATCTCTATTACGACCGATATTTTTATGATCATACGTCAATAATTTATGCCATGCTTAATCATAATTTCATAAAATAAAATCACAAAGCGAACCATTATCTGCGGTATCCCTTTGTGATTTGAATTTCACTACAACAACATAATATGAACTACATTCCCATTACATCTATTTTTTAACAAAGCCTCATAAAAAACAGAAATCATTGTCTTTCGTTCAGAATTTCTTCGGTTATTTCAGCTGCACATCTGACCAATTCGACACAAGTACGCTTTTTATAATAGCTTACTGTTCTTTCAGCAGGTATAGGACTATCATGTTTTATACCTAAGCCTAAAAGCTCCCTGCATATAATTGAACCGTTTATATCTTTAAATCTCTGCGAAAGCATTTGAATCAACTCATAATGCTTTTGTTTTGAAACTCTGTCTTTAGGATCATCATATCCATACTTTAGTCCGAAAACCATAAACATACCAGTGACAGCACCACAAACCTCTCTAAGCCTTCCCATTCCACCACCGAAGGAAGATGAAATTTTCATTGCTGTCTGAAAGTCCATACCCAACTCGTCGCAAAACGCACCTATTACCGACTGAGAACAATTATAACCTTCTTTAAACAGCTTTACCGCATCCTCTGAATTCTTCAAAACAGACCTCCAAACAACATTTTTCAAATAGCTCAAAATACATTATCATCATAACTTTTGCAATAACAACTAAACTTCATGAATACAAAAAACCATAAATTCCTATACTCCAAGGAATAGTTAATTATGTTCCCCGCAGCTATCGCTATGTTCATGCTCATGACAAACACTGCCAGTGGATTCCAATTTACCTTCTAAAAACTTTATGGCATTTTCTTCAGCATCGCCTGAAGCTCCGGTGACCACCTCAATATTTTTTTCATTGAATATTTCAATAGCTCCTCCGCCCATTCCTCCTGAAATAATTACATTTACGCCTAAATCATTCAGATAGTTTGGTAAAAATCCAGGTCTGTGTCCAGGATTAGCAAAAAACTCTTTGCCTGTAATTTTACCATTCTGAACAGTATATACATTAAATCCCTCGCAGTGTCCAAAATGTTGTGTAACCATCTTACCTTCACTTGCAACCGCTATTTTCATAATTCACCAATCTCCTTTTAAATTTTGTGATGACCTTTATTTATCTCAGTCAAATCTGAAAGTTCTCCAGCTTTATACTTCTCGATTACTTCCGATACCGTACCCGGTAAAGCTTTTAACACTTTAACATCTGCTGCCTTAAGCACGTCCATTGCATTTTCTCCACAGTGAAAAGTTATAACTACATTTGCACCACTATCCACAATAGCCTGGGCAGCTTTTATTCCAGCCCCACCTTCGCTACTGGCTGCCTGATTGTCAATAATTTCATATCCTTGTGCATCTGTGTCTACAACTACAAAGTAGTAAGTACGCCCGAAAGATTGACATACATTGCTTTCTATTGTATTTCCTTCAGATGGAACTGCAATTTTCAATCTTTACCACTCCAATACTTTAATATTTTTACTACACTTTTATTACCTTTTCAATATACTCAACTGCATTATCAAGGTGGGAATGATTTAGCTTTTCTATTTCGCCATTGTCACATAGCATTGCAACTTCAGGGTCTATAGGCATTTTCCCTAGCACGGGAACACCAAGTTTCATAGCTATTTCTTCTATTTTACTCTTCCCAAATAGTTGAATATCCTTTCCACAATCGGGACATTTTAACCAACTCATATTTTCTACAATACCTAGAACATTAATGTTCATGGATTTTGCCATATTGTAAGCTTTCTTAACTATCAAAGAAACCAAATCCTGAGGCGAGGTAACTATAACAATCCCGTCCAAAGGAATTGACTGAAACACTGTCAGAGGCACATCACCTGTTCCAGGAGGCATGTCAAGGAATAAATAATCAACATCCCCCCATATTACATCTGTCCAGAACTGCTTTACAGTACCAGATATTATGGGACCTCTCCAGATCACAGGAGAATCTTCCTCTTCAAGCAGTAGGTTTAAGGACATAACATTTATATTGTTGTGCGTTTTTTGGGGATATATCCCAAATTCACTCCCCTCAGCTTTTTTGTTTACACCAAACATTTTGGGTATAGAAGGTCCTGTTATATCTGCATCAAGAACGCCAACATTGTATCCCTTCCTTCTCATAAGCACTGCCAAAGACGATGTAACCAGTGACTTACCGACACCGCCTTTTCCACTTACTACACCAATAACTTTTTTGATACGGTTAAGCTCATGTGTCTTCTCTATTAAATCCTTAGGCTTACTTCCACAACCTCCGGAAGAACAACCTTCACTTACACAATCTGTACTTGAACAATTACAATCACTCATGTTTCCATCTCCTATGTATTTTATTTTTAATCAAAAATAATATTTTTGATGCTTGTCCATAATCTTTCATTTACATTCTTTACAATCAGTACACTTCTTAATTATGTCACATGTATTGCACATTTCTGACTTGTCACTTGCCACAAGGCAATAAGTTTCCTCCATCTTCCAGCATGGCTTCGATTCATTCACAATAGTATGGCTGTTCCTTCCAGCTCCTCCACTGCAGTTTCGCTTATACCAGCAGGAATACATCAAAGTAAGTTGTTTTACGCCTGCAATATTGAGGCCTTTTTCATCCATCAAAAATTTTATAAATTTAAGCCTTTTAACATCATTATTTGAATACTTTCTTTGATATCCTTCCCTATCCGGACGTATAAGGTCATTCCGCTCCCATACCCGCAGTGTTTCGGGATGCTCACCTATTAATTGTGCCACCGTACCTATGGTATACAACCCCTGTTCTTCATCAAACATATGTTTCACCATCCAATTTTTAAACTTATATATTGTTTCGCATTCAACTGCTGGTTTGTGATTATCTAATCCCTATTCTCACTTCTCCAAATAACTCCGGATAGCCTTTCTTAATGCACTCACTCCCAGATTCGAACAATGTTTTTTTTCTTCGGGGAGCCCTCCTAATGCCTCAATGACATCCTCTTCTGTGATTTTCATAGCCTCAGCAAGAGTTTTTCCCTTTGCAAGCACAGTTGTCATACTACTTGTTGCTATAGAAGCTGTACAACCAAAAACAAGAAAACTTATGTCTTCAATAACTTCATCCTTTACTTTAATATAAACAGTAAGTGTATCTCCACACTTCGGATCTCCCATAGTACCTTCAGCATCAGCTTCCGGCATGCTTCCTGCATTTCTTGGACACATAAAATGCTCCATTACTATATCTGAATACAATCACGTCCACCACCTCACAAAATTATACCTACTCTTCACAATATTATATGTTTATTTTTAATAATATTCAATAAATTTATTTATGTTTTTTGTAAAACTAAATAAGTTGTTTTGTTTTAGACAATTCCAAAAAGGCATAACTAAAAAATCCGCTCTATCTTCTCATAAAGCTCTGTTTTATTACCTCTATCCCAGTTTTCATAAATTTCCCTTGATATTTCAGGGCTTAAAGGCAATGACTTTAAATTATACTTCTTATAAAGCTCTAGTACTTTATTTGAGTATTTTTCACAGAGCCAGCATTCGCCGGGAACTCCAAAGCAATCCCTCATTCTCTTATAGATATCTTCAAAGCTCTCCTCACCTATATTACCAAAAGAAATGTTAAGAAACTCACATGGCTGTACATCTCCTTTTGCATTTATATAAAACCGGTCGGTTCCTCCTGCCGTGCAACCGAACTGAGATTTATCTTCTTCTATTATCTGAGCAGATATTGATGGATAATCCCTATACTGCTCATCGAGATTATACCTGTCAACCAAAGACCTGATATGAAGTACATCCTCCGTAGTAAATGGATCTATACCCACTTCAAGCAAACCTCCTGAAGGTTTGGGTTTAATTATCTGAATTATGGAAGCATTAAAGCCTTTTGCAATCTCCATTATTCTTTCAAATTTGCCATTATAGAAATCCGAAACTTGAAGGCAGGAGTTAAAGGCTACCGAAATACCAGCTTTATGGCACATCTCAACAGCAGCTTTCATAGTATCCCACGCTTTATCATCACCCATAAATTTGTTCAACTCTTCTGGCATATGGGTATGAAGCGAAAACATAATGGCAGTTACATTGTGTCTTTTGAGTTCTGACAGTCTATCAAAAGTTATACCATATCCTGTAGAGTTCACCCATATCTCAGACCTGGCATCTATAGCCTGGCACACCTTCAGCAATCTGTCATAGACAAGGAAGGGTTCTCCCCCTTCAATATTAAAAAAAGCAATTCCCATATCCTGTAGCTTTTTTACACAGGAAACAAGATTTTCAATACCCATATCCCTACCTTTGTCGTGCTTTTGATAACAGTGCATACAGTGATATTTGCACGCTGATGTGACCGATATAAGAACCGTTGTACACGGAAGTTTGCCCTCAAATACAGAAAACTTTCTGCATGCCGTAAAGAACGCCTTTGACGGAAAACCGGGGCAATATAAATCAACACGGGTATTTTTACCTATCTTCACAAATTTATTATGCTGCATTTTACCCAAAAAGTACAACAGCCTTTTTAAAAAAGCAATAAAATGCCTTAAGCTTATTTTACCCTTTAACAATTCAGGCAAAAAATGAAAAAATGCTCTAATCTTGACTTTAAGGTTAAAAAAACTCTTATTAATCCCCATAACATTTTTTACTGTCATAAAAACCACCTCTATTAAGTATCTATCAGTTTGTGTTCTCTGTACCACTTCACAGTTTTTTCAATTCCATCCTCAAGGTTGTATTCGGCTTCAAAGCCTAGCAACTCTTTAGCCCTTACTGTAGAGTATTCAATGTTGTCGTAAAACATGTTTAGCCTTCCGCGCGTCAGCAGCGGAGGATTTTTGATACGCAAAACCGTATATATCAATTCCAGTATAAAAGCGAAAGGATATAAAGGAACTTTAGGTATCCGCTGCGGCTTCTTAATTCCTGCCTTGCTGCACAGGATAGTATAAAAACAATCCATTAACGGAGCGTTTCCATTTCCGATTATGAAAGAATTTATCCCTTCAAGTCTTTTCTCAAAAGCTTTAAAATAAGCTCTTGCCAAGTCTTTAGCATAAATTACATGAAATCTGTTTTTCCTGCTGCCTGGCAAAAACGGTATTTTACTTTGTGCACTCTTAAGGTATTCATAAAACCCTGTGTTAAACTCCCTCTCTCCAAATACCCATACCGGTTCAATTATGGTCAGATTGAGCTTCATCCTTCTTGCGTAGTCCATAGCTTTCACCTTTGCAAGAGCCTTTGAGTCCCTGTAATAGTTCATTGCACACGGTAACAGCTTATCTAAAAAGTAGGGATAATGTGAATTATACGGCGAGTTTTCATCCTTAATTTCATGGCAGTTTTCCTCTCCATATACCGAGCAGGACGATGTAATTATAACATTATTTATTCCGTTTTTATAACAAGCTCTCAATACGTTCAGCGTTCCATATACATTAACTCTGTAAAACTTTCCGTAAGCTCCCCAATCTCTGGCATATGCTGCAATATGGATAACAAAATTATAGTCCCTCAATATATTTATCATCCCATCTACGTCTTCAATATCCCCAAATTCAATTGTTACCGGAAGGCCGTTTAAATTCTCAGTACTGCTTCCAAGCCTCACAAGGCAACCTGTTTCAACCCCATTCCGGCAAAAAATTTCAGCAACATGGCTTCCTATAAATCCTGTCGCTCCCGTTATCAATACCCTATCCATTTTGTTCCCCATACCTTTTAAATAGTATTGCAGCATTATGCCCCCCAAATCCATAGGAGGTCGAAAGGGCATAATCTAATTTTGCAGACTTAGATTCCATTACAATATTGAGGTTTTCCATAGGCTTATCAATCCTGCTGCCGTGCACCCGTGCTTTCTTTATAGACATTGCGGTAATTGCCGCCTCAAGGGCTCCACTTGCTCCAATTGAGTGACCTAATATACCTTTGCTTGAATTTATAAGCGGCTGATCACATTTATCTCCGAAAACGTCTCTTATAATTTTCGCCTCAATATCATCGTTTAAAACTGTCCCGGTCCCATGTGCATTTATATAATCAATAGTTGTGCTCCCTTTAATTTTTACAAGCAATTTTTTTATTTGTTCTCCAGTCTCATCCATCTGTACTATATTGAAGGCATCACTGTTACACTCGTAACCTGATATTTCTGCATATATATCAGCTCCTCTTTTTAGTGCACTCTCAAGTTCTTCGAGAAGCAGTATGCACGCGGCTCCTTCATTGAACAAAAAACCGCTCCTCCTATTTGAAAAAGGCATTGGATTACCATCTTCGGACTTAGTAAGAGTGGATAGCATATCAAAACCACGCATGACACCTCCGTACTTTTCAGCAAGACATTCAACACCTCCGGTCACAGCAGCATTACTAAGACCATTCTTAATACGCATATATGCTTCACCAATTGCACAGGTACCTGACGCACAGGATGCATTCATTGTATAATTTGCACCTTTAAAACCATATAGTATTGATATCCATGACGATGCGGAATCAGGCATCAACATAGGGATAACCATCCTGTTGAATCTTGCAGTCAAGCCGAATTTCTCGATTGTCTCCCTGTCTCCTTCAAAAACATGGGAAACATAGGACGTTAGAGCTGTCTGAATGCTGCTCATACCTATTCCTATAACAACATCACAGGTTTTTACTCCTTCAACAGCAAAATATTTGTTACTGTCGACTATATTAAGCCCCGCATCCATTAAAGCCAACTTAGCTCCAACCACGCAAAACTTTGCAGCTCTTTCCATGGCATTTTCAACTGATGCCGGAAGTCCGAACCGGCTTAATGAAATCTCAGGAGCGGGCACATAGTAAACCGATTTAAACGGATATTTCTTTTCATACTCCTCAGGTATTCTGCGGATTTCGGATTTTAAGCCCATCATACTCTCAAAGAATTCTTCCTTACCTATACCTATAGATGTTACAGGCCCAATTCCTGTTATTACCACTCTTCTTTCCATAATTCACACACCTCAATTTGACTCTTCAAAAGTTCGCTAGTGCTTTTGAACATTACAATGTTAAAAATACACTTCATCTGTTCTATACCTCGCACGTTCTAGAAATCAATTCTGTTACGATTCACTAAGGCGGAATCCTCTTCCAATCCTAAGCATGAGAATTTATATATTCCTAAGCTTTCAAAAATCTGACCAACTCTTTTATATATTGCTTCATATCTGTAAAATCCCGGGCACTTATATCAAGTTTTTCAAGGTCATACTTACGTGATCCCTCATACAGAACTTTTAAAGACGCATCGGTAACCTTTCCTAGCTTCTTAAACTTCAATCCTCTATTAAGTCCTTCCCTCAAAAAATCATCTTCCCCTTGTTTCCCAACAGTAAACAACAGCTCATACTCCCCACACTCTCCAAGAAATAATAACGCTTGGGGCAAGGAAAATATTTTCGCCGCAGTTTTTCCTAATTTTATATAATTAAGATTTTGAAGTTCAAATCCCGTACAACTCATTTCCGACAAAGTGTTTATGGCATTAAAAACGCCATCACTTGTGTCAATACAGGCTGTAGCATATTTTCCGATAAGTTCTGCCTCTTCAAATCTTGTCTGAAACTGGTTTTTAAACTTTTTTGCAAGGAATCCGACAATTTTTTTGTCTTCGTAAAGCTTCAAAAAGGCCTCAAGATTTCCGGCACCGATTTCACCGGTCAGATATATGGAATCCCCCTCACTTGCCCCGCTCCTAAGAAGCGTTCTGCCTCCAGGAACTCCTACAACCGTGGCGGTATACCTCCATTTTTCACTTTTTCCAAAGTCTCCGCCCAAAAAACCAATTCCGGCTTTATCAAGGACATCGGCTATACCTTTTGAAAACAACCTTACATATTCTTCATCCCAATCATTACCCACTACCATACTGTGGAGGTAAAAAACAGGTTTTCCGCCTGCTGCAAGTACATCCGCAACACTTCCCACAGCTGCATTCCACCCCAGACTATACGGATCATGCTCTCTAAGCAAATCTTCCTTTGAAAACTCATCTACATTAAAAAGCAACCTGCTTCCATTATACTCAACTGCCTCGCAATCGCATTCAAATAATCCGTTCAGCTTATACGGAGATTTTGGCATCATTGAAGCTATTAACCTGATTGTGTCCTTTTCTTTATTCATAATTACCTCACATTATTTAAAACTACCCTTTTCACTCTCACAGATTAAATCCAGGCATTGGCCTGCCATATCTATCCTGCAAGGCAAAAAGCCGCCCGGATCACCGTCAAATTCAATTTCAGGGCATTCACTGTTTCCAAGCACCTCAATAACATTGCCATACTCAAGGAATATTGTTTCATCATTTAAGATCTTGTTACCGGAATAAACTCTTTTGATAGTTTTAAACCAGTTTCCAATGTTCATATTTTTAACTGTCATATTATAAAATCCGGCGTCATCATGGGTAAGACAGTTTGCGACTTTAATTCCCGAAGCTATATAAAAAGTCCTGCCAATGGAAATGTTATAGACACTGCTTTCCTTCTGATAGTTTCCATCGCTGACAAGGGTGAATTCAACCGGCTTATATGAAAAAAGCGTCTTTATGAGTGCAAGAAAAGTACCGGCGTAATCACCAACAATACCACGTATGCCGCTATTTGCTCTCCGGGCAAGGGCTGCACCCAACCCTATATTTACACAGCAGGCAAAATACTTGGTACAAAAATCTCTACTCAAATCCACAATTTTGCTATCATACTGCTTTGAGTACGAAGCAGCCAAAACAATTCTTCCAATCCGGATTTTACTGCTTTTATTTCCTAATACCAGCTTTATTGCTTCCTCCGTATCAACAGGAATTCCGTAACTTTTACAAAAGTCAGGGCTGGTTCCTGTATAGACCACTCCCATTTTAGCCGTTGATATCCTGTTTCCAGCTTTATCAAAAAAACCGTTTAGAACTCTGTTGATAGTACCATCTCCACCTACTGCAACAATCACATCATAGCCTTCATTATTAGCATATACAGACAATTTTGCTGCATCCTCAAGGGATTTCGTTGTTTCATAGCGATAATCGATTCCTGCTTTATCAAGCAAATCAATAATAGTTTGAAACCGTTTCCGGCTTTTTCCCGATTTTGACCCCGGATTAAATATGAAAAAATATCTCATTTTTTACATCCCAGCCCATGTATTATTTTCACCGCTTTGTCAACACTCTCTTCTTTGAGGTTTGCTCCGGCTATAAGCCTCACCCTTCCTTCATTAACAGGTACAGACGGTTCAATAAACGGAGTTGTCAAAACTTTGCAGTCAAAAAATTTCTTTGCGAGGAGTACCGTGTTTTCAGCTTCCCCAGTAATGATTGAAATTATCGGTGCTTTGCTGTTCGTCAATTCAAATCCCGACTCTATAAGGGCATTGCTTATTGCATCCTTATACTTCAAGATTCTGTAGTTTATTTCTCCAAACTCTTCCTCAATAATTTCAAGCACCTTGTATATTCCTCCAAGCACCGGCGGAGGTAGTGCAGTCGAGTATACAAGGTGGGCACAGTAATACTTCAAATATTCAATTATTCCTTTTTTACCTCCAATTACACCACCTGTGTTTGCCAGAGCCTTCCCTAAAGAGGCAGTATAGATACCGTCAAAGTTTTTTATTCCACTCTCTTCTAAAATACCTCGTCCTGTTTTCCCAATAACACCAATACCATGCGAATCATCAACAACAGGTATAGCATTATACTTAGCTGCAAGTGCCGTTATCTCTATTAAGGGTGCAATACTCCCCTCGGTGGAAAACACCGATTCCGTCACAACAAAAATCTGTCTGTATTGTGTACATCGGGCCAGTATCTGCTCAAGGTGTTCAATGTTATTATGCAGGAAGGGTCTCACCTTACAGCCTACCGCTTTTATTCCCTGAATCAGCGAGGAATGGGCGTAGTGGTCGACAAGAATAATATCTTCTTTACCTGCTATTGCACAAAACAGACCATTATTTGCCTGATAACATGAAGGTAAAATAACAGTTGATTCCAAACCCAAAAATTCCGATAGTTTTTCTTCCAGCTTACAGTATAGTTCCAGATATCCTGTAGCAACAGGGGTACCACAGAGCGAAACACCATATCTCTCAATAGCCTCAATTGCTCCCGTTTTCACTCTTTCATCTGCTGCCAGTCCTAAGTAATTGTTTGAGGCCAGATTAATAAACTCTTTATCTTCAATAACAATTGGGTCTGTCAATCCTGACTGAAGCCTGCTATAGTAAGGATTGAAGCCTGTGTTATGTGCAATACTTTTGTCTACCTTTAACCTATCATAAAAATCATCCGGATACATATTATTCACCCACTATCTGAGGATATTTCAACTTCAATTTATCCACAATATCGCTCACTTTCTGGATTCCTGCAAAATCAACCTCGTCAATTTCAATCGAAAACTCATCTTCTATAGCTGCAATTATCATTACTTTATTAAAGGAATCCACTCCAAGGTCTTCTACAAGTAGACTTTCCATGTTTACTTCACTTTTTTTCTCTAGATTATTTTTTACTGTTTCAATTATTCTTTTCTCAAAATCCATCTTTAAATTCCCCCTATAACTTTCTATTCGTTCTTTCCTAAATACATATCGTAATATCGTGGCAAAAGCTGTAATAAAATTAGCGACTTAACTTTCCCACAGAATTTATGGCCTACTTGATGTTAAATCCATGTAGCTATATTGCAGCTTATCTTGTATTAATTCTGTAGCAGTGTGTCGATTCGTTTGAGTCGCACATTACCGAGCATACATTACAATTTACACATTTCGATACGTACTTTATATTGTCATAAACTTTCTGTGCAAAATCAGGTTCACAGACAAAAGGTCTGCACATGCTTACAAAATCAATACCTTCCTCCTCAATAAGATAGCATATTTCCTCGCCTGTTCTGATTCCCCCCACACAAATAACCGGAATATTCGTATTTTGTTTTGCAAGTGTGGCATACCCCAAATTGTACATAGGTTTAAAAGACTTGATTTTACACCTTAAAACAGGGTATACAAACCTTTTCCACAGTTTTTTTCCAAGCTTGTTGTTCACTTTATACACCGGATTTACATTAAGTATCGTATCTACAGGAATTTCTCCCCTGAAAATATTCAGTGCGTAGTCCATAGTGCCATAGCTTATTTCTATTGCATCCACTTTGCTTCTGTCCAAAAAACGTATGAGGTTTACAAACTGATCCGTTTTGAATTTTTTTATATAATCGTCACTTCCGCTTATCTTAACCATTATGGCAAAGTCCTTGCCACACGTTTTGCGTATACCGTCAATAACCATCTCAAGGAATTTTGTACCGATACCTGTATTTTTGTCTATTCCAAACGTGTCTTTTCTTGTATTTATAGAAGGCAAAACAAGCTGATGTATAAGATATCCATGAGCCGCATGGAGCTGCACTCCGTCAAACCCAGCCTCTTTGGCTAAATACGAAGCTTGAACAAATTTGTCTATAAGCTCCAATAACTGTTCTGTAGTGAGTACCTCAGGAGTTTCACCGAAGTAAAATGATTTTTTATCGGATATTCCTACTACTTTATACTTTGTCTTCCCTGACATTGTCTGACGTCCTGTATGAGCCAGCTGCATAAATATACTTGAGCCATTTTCATGTACTACATCGGTAATCTTTTTGAAATTGGTGATTTTATACTCATACTCCATCCCTGCCTGACCAGGATGCATGGCTTTCCCATCGCTAGATACATATGAAAACCCCGTAATTATTCCTCCAACATTTCCTTTTGAAAGCTTTGAATACATTTCGTAATACGCAGCTCCAGGGTTCCCGTTCTCATCACACATTCCCTCAAAGGTTGCTGATCTTATAATTCTGTTTTTTAGTACTACGCTCCCAATTCTCGCCTCTTCAAAAACTTTCATCTGATAATCACTTCCATACTATTTTTAAAATAAGCTTATGTCCTGCTATTGGCATGCAAATCAAAAAGAAAACCTATAAAAACATACGTCAATATAAAAAGCTTCAAGGCCAAACCAGCATCAAAAAAAGCTATAAGTGCAGCCTGACCGCACGCACATGCACGAAAATTCACGGCTAAAGAGTAGTAGGTTTTATCCCCTTGCGGATACCTGTAATATAAATATCCTGTCCATAGCTGGAGGAAAAATGTAATTAATGCCAAAAAAGCGAAAGTAGCATTCATTTCTATTTCTGTATTTCCGCTTAAGAATATTCCCATTATTGACAATGCTGGTATGAATGCCAGAAGTATTGCTATTTTTCTCGATGTGTTCAACCCATATTTTACAACTAAAGTTTTCTTTCCTGCTGACTTATCTCCCACATAATCTTTAAAGTAGGTATAAAATGTCATCGTGCCGTTTAAAACAGCCACCAAACCAAATATTATACAAAAATCCTTAGTGATATATGGGGCATCTAAAGGTCCTGATGCCAGGAAACCAACAGCGGTAGACATTGCTATCATGATTCCAAAGACAACATTTCCAAAGACACCATAACCTTTAGCGTACTCATAGAGTATATTCAGCAGTACACCTGCTATTGCAGGAATAATCGCAACAGGCTCCAGGTATATGCTAATGACTGCTAATGAAAGCAACAACAATAGGCCGGATACCATTACAGCCTTTTTCGCATTCAGTTCTCCTGTTACCATCGGTCTTTCTGGTGCATTAATCCGATCTTCTTTGAGCCCTAGAAAATCATTTATTATCTGATTTATACCCCAACTTAGAAAAAGCAATGTCAAAATAACAAACTTTTTTGAATATGACGGAACTTCCATTATCGTTTCATTACCAACAGCCAAATACTCATAAAACGCAATTCCAAGCCAACCTGCAATTCCCGTGATGAATGCGTAATAAAGCCGCATTGATTTTACATATGCCTTGATAAATCCCCACATAACTACATAATCTCCCTAACTACCAAACTTTAATTTAATTATACGCCCATAAGTTGTAATAGTATAGATAACCAAGGTCATATCATACGTCTGCCCACATGACTAAAGTCATGTGGGCTACAATACATTAATTACTATAAAATTGATAATTGGTCTATAATTTGCTTTTCTTATTATTGCTCTTTTGTATACAAAAAGGGCAGTATATTGTCAATTCCCAACATACCGCCTCAACTTACATTATTTATAAAATATACACTATACCTTAATCAAATTTATATTTATATATCTTGTAGCTTTCCGAATTCATTTGAAGTTGATAAATCGAACCATCACTACCTAATTTTGTATCCAATCCATAAGAATAACCTGTTGCTAAACCTAAACTCAAATCACGATTTTCCAGTTGCATTGTCTCGGATTTGTCTGTTTTTGGATCAACTCTCATTACATACTCTTTACGCTGTTTCCAAATAGGAATTTCTTCTTTAGGGTTATTTGGCTCTTCTATCAAGTAAAAATATACCATCCCCTTCTTATCTACACCTAGAAGACTAATCCCTCTGTACATTTCAGGAGATTCCTCAACAGAATCAAGATTTACAATACCCTGTACTGATTTCGCATTTTTTTCCTTAATTGTTACCTGAAAATTTTTATGCCCAATTTCAGAAATATCCACAATATTTCCGTTTACGTCTTCATACTGATATAGTCCCATATTAATGTAATTAGCTAGACTTTTATCGAAATATGCAACTCCATTCTTATTAAACTTCCTGACTCTTGTAGCATTTTCACTGTCAATATTGTCCTCAACCATGAAATTTCCACTGCTAAGATACTTAATTGAAAGTGGTCTTTCAAAAGAAACATTTTCAAAGGCTTTCTCAACTTTCTTTGACTTTCCGATTTTTACAACCTCATTCGCATTGGTAACAACTCCATAAATATTGCCTTCATCATCAACTGAAATATCACTCATAACAAAATATGATTGGTTTATACTTTCTTCAAAAGGTATTACTTCCTTCAATTTGTTTTTACTAAAAACTTTAATTTTATGGTCAACTGAATCTGCAACATAAATATCTCCGTTTTTATGTACTGCAAAACTTGAAGGTGTGTCCCATTGAACATCTAAATCAGGTGCTTCCTGATATTTTGAGAGTATAAACTGCTCATCTTTGTCACCCCATGCTACATCCAAAACAACTTCCTTTTCAAGGGAGTTCTTTGAAAGATCCTTTGTCAACTTTTTTGTATTTAGTTTATGTGGTTTCTTAGTCTTAGCAACATCAAGGTCTACCTCTTGTTTTGACGATTCATTAAATATTATTGTCTTATTCTTTGCAGTAAAAACTGCCGTAGATGCAAGTGCCGTAACCAAAATAATACAGCCTGTTAGAATTATTCTCTTTTTCATGTTAACTCTCCTCTCAATTTTTACTGCTTCAGTCTAGCTAGCGTAAGTGTTGTACCCTGATATCTTGAAAAAGTACTTTCTTTTACGTATCTACCTCCATTATTCAAAGAATCCCCAGCTGCCTCAATAATTTTACAAGCAAACCTATTCGTTGTATCTATTTTGGCGAATATAACTACATGGAACGACCAATAAGCAATATCTCCAACTTCAAGAGTAGAAGCATTATCTACTTTTATTATATTTGAGTAAGTGCCAAAACCACTTGCTGGAACCTGGTTTCCCAGCAAACCATCATATGGATCTAAGGGCTTCACGCGAGCTATATAATATCTTGTTCCAGCAGCTTGTGCACACCTTTGAACCAAACCTGAACAATCTATACCACACCAACTTGTTCCACTTGATTCACCATCAAATCTTCCTGGTTTCGGCCAACCATAATCGTTCCAGTTATCAAAAGGTGTTGAAGCATTATTTTTTGCACTTAAAATATCACTTGCATAATGTTGCAAGCTGTCCTTTGAGCCATAGCCATAAGCTACCCCTTTTGAAATTTTCGTTCCTCCGGTTCCTTGACGATCATAAAACTCAGTTGTATTAAAATCTTTAAATTTCTGTGCCTCATTGAGCATTGCTGCATCTCCATGAGCTACTAACAATTTATACTGTTGGCTGCTATTATACGAACCATTATATCCTATTATCTTAAAATAATAATATCCTGTACTCGAAAAATTAAAATATACCCTTTCAGTCTGGAATCCAGAATTTATTGAAGACGCAATCGTATTACCGGAACTATTCATAATATACAAATCATAATCTGCAGGTAAATCGCCATACCCATAATTATCTGTTTTATTGTTTGTCAATGTAGCTGAATATAGTCCCGCATGTGTTATATTCACCTTAAAATAATCAACATCAGAACTTGTTGATATGTAAGATGCTACAGATGTAGTATTCAAATCTAAAGGCAATGTTGTTGCTGTACCAAATGTATTGTTGGGTTCATAGCTATCTGCAGCAAACACATAATTTGGACAACTAACCGTATATAAAATTAACACATAAGCAATAATTACTATTCTTTTTAAAATTGGTCTTTTGCTTGAAATCACATTAATCTCTCCTTAGTATAATAGAATATTATTATTACAAATAAACTTTGTGGAATAAATAGTTGCGCAACAAATATTTCACAAAGTTATTCTATCATTACAAATTAATTAACAAAAACTTCAAATAATGAAAAAAAAAAAAAATACGTCGTTATTACTTCATATTAGTCATTTTTTGTCTTTATTACTTAATATTGCTTTTGCTTATTAACACGATTAAATCACTTATATTTACAAAACACTTGTTCACTTCCAAAAATCACACACTTATTGAAGAAAACAAATTAGCATTCAGAACCAATAAAACTTAAACTTCTGTTCCAATTCAGCAATAGCAGGCATATAAATAGTAATAACAAATAATTATAGCTCGGAGGTTAAATATGACCGATTTTACCCAAAACTCCTTGAGCACTCTAGATAAATTACGAACTAGCAGGGGAAGCAATGAATTATTTCAATATTTTTTACAATTGATTAGAAGCGATACCAGGAAAGCTATCAGATTAATTAACGAAGATCTTCTTAGCTTCACCTCGCTATTTCTGCTCAAACCCCAAATTAATAGAACTCTTGTAGGCAGATATTTAAATAAACGAAATAAAAATGCTCTATTGCTTACTGATGCAATAATTTCAAAAAACTTTTGGAGATTTAGTCATGTTTCACGCATTATTGGTAACGATACACCGTCAATACTTAAGTGGATACTCATATCAGGCAAGGATGATAACGGATTAAGAAGCCATTATGACAAGATTCTGGATTCTTGTGCGTTATCTTTCCACATTGTTTCCTTCTATTATTTTTCTATTTAAATAAGTAAAATCACTTTCCAACAATTTATCAAATCCTATATATTTTTTATAATATGAAAACTCAATAGTCACTAAATCTTCTGGATATCCTCTAAATCTTTTTACTTCTTTAATACTACTTACATTAGCATATTTAACTTCATCAAAACCACTAATAAATGATTCATTTTTAAAAACAATAATTCTATCTATTACATATGCTTTAATTAGTCCAGAACACATTCCTATGAAACTATAAGAGATTAAAGACTTTAGTTTTATATCTTCTATACTAGCATTTTTCATATATAAATTTATAAATAAAGATCCAAAAAGCAAAACCATCGAATAAATCACAAGTATTTTTGGCAATATTTGTATGTTTTAGCAGCATTCAGTGAAGCAATTTCGCCTTTAACACTATTAATGAGCTTCTTTATCCTTAGATATTGAAGGACATTGGCATAGAGTTTAGAAAAAATCATGCTTAAAACCGGAATTCCTCAGTTACTTATTTATTGAGAAATTCCGGTTTTTCATTTTTATTTTCTGTTTTTAGCTTTTGAGTTCAGGTACGAAAAACAACAAGTACCCCTAACTTTGCTGAAAGAACAGGGTTCTCGTTTTTTATAAATTCCATAAATATATTAAAATCACCAACACAGTTTGATATTTGTTTTTTACATGTCATTTTTATCTTCCTATCTATATAATCTCCACTTTGGATTCATTTTTTAAAAAATATATTTCAGAAGCTTTACGTGTATTTACCTTACAACCAAACGATTGAAGGTCAGAGTGGCGATGGTTAGCATCGTGGAAACAAAGCGTATTTAATATCTTAAACCCTTGTCAATTCATCCCTAAATGCAGGCCTTTTTGCATACAGGTCAAATAGCTTCTGCTTTATTTCCAATACTTGATTTTTTCCTCCAGCCTTTTTGAGGTTACGAATGATGGCACAAACGCCTTGGTAGTCTCTCCGGTCCCTGGCTCTCGAAGCCGCCTGTTCAATATATTTTATGAAAACCTCATAAATCTCTTCCTTGAATTCAGGAATAAGGTGTTTATAATAGTTTTCAACAGATGACGGACTTTTTTTAACGTACTCAAGGAGCTTTTCCTTCTCCCCTTCCTCAATAAGAATTTGGGTATAAATATTATAATAAACTCTATTCTGATTTTCTAACAAAAATATGATTTTGGGATAAACTTCAACCCATTCATCCATTTCATAGGTTTTTTTCAGTTCCTTATAATATTCAAAACTCCCCTCAAGAATGAAATCCATTGCTACTCCACGTTGTTCTTCTAGCTTTCCTAAAAGCTTGTATGCTTTATAACGGTATTCTCTCCAGTTATCCACAAGACCACGTAAGTTTTTATCTTTAGACTCACCATCAACAGTGAGTTTAACAACCAGCTCATAATCCTTGTTTTGCATTGCCCGTTCTATGGCCATTTTTCTAAAGCTTGAGAATTGAAGGTTTTGTTCTATAAACTCCAATGCCTTCTGCTCACCATCATTTTTAAGAATCATATTATATCTGATTTGATTCACCTTTTCTGCAAAATAACTGCCACTCCACGAATCAATATCTTTATTCTTCGCAAAAACAGACATTTGATTCTCAAGTTTATTCCTTAATTCCGTTGTATGCGAAAGTCTTGAAACACTATCAAAATAGTTTAACTGCCAGTCTGTCCAACCATCATAACGCCTGTGTGAAGCCTCTTTCATCAACATTTCGAAAAGGGTCCTTTTTTCTGAAGCACTAAATTCTGTATTTTCAATAATTTTATCAATAAAGTTGTATCCACTCTCGATAACCCCACCTATTGTTCCGCTTGAATCATCAGCATTCTGGATCAAATCTACCATTTCCTGTATAACACATAGTGCAAGGTTTACAGCATGTAACATTTTATCCTTTTCAACAGCTGCCTCAGCCTTTTTAAGTACAAGTTCAGCACCATATACAGCATTAAGAGTATCCATATAATTTACAAATCCATGGCGGTCAGAATTGTTTCTGATATAAGTTTGTATAAGTGAAACCGCTTTTAATATCTCCTTTTCATCATCTCCGTCATCAAACTCCAGTAATATACGTTGCTTTACTTCTTCATTCTCAGCAACAATTTCAATGAGAAAGTCCACTAGTTCTTCTTTTGTTCGTGCTGATAGAATTTTTTCAATATCGGCTTTACCAGTTTTCTTTGTAGTCAGGAACTTAGCTTCTTTTAATATGGTTTTTCCATTCGAAGCATTGCCTTTAGCAGGAGTGTTATTCTTCATATCCTTTAAAGTAAAAAACACCGCAACCTGATGTTTGCAGAATTCTCCCATGTCGTATGGGCAATCGCAAAGTGCTTCAACAATGTTCAAACCGTCATCCAGCTCAATATCAACTGTATAAGTTTCAGTGCCTTCAACTTCTGCCACATATATATTGTTCTCTGTTTCTTTGACGAAATTGACATAGTTGTTTTCGTAATAATCATAGCCACGCAAATAAATAACTCTATCAATGTAGCTTTCAAAGTTATTAAGATTCATTACTTTCCCCCGATTCTCTCACCTTTCAATCCAAAGGCTCTCAATTCAGTGCGAAATGCTGGCCGTCTTGAATATTGTGCTCTATATACTTCAAGAAGATAATCCTTGCCATTTTTTTCGCCTCTAGACTCTCTTACTTCACCTAATGCAGCGACAAAGGCCGCACATTCTCCAAAATAGTTCCGTCGATTTTTCTGCATAATTCCTTCCACACGCATCTGAATCCATTCTTCCAGTTTACTAATTAAACTTTCCTGCTCTACTTCCGCTATAATCATGCTCCTTTTCCATTTAACAAACAAATTCCAAAATAGTTCTGTATCCTTCATCTCAAATGTATAATTAAGACCTTTTGAACACTCCTCTACGGAAAATTCAAGCATACTCACGATATTCTCGAAAATTTTCCTACATCCAATAGGTAAATTCTCTCCTTGATACAAAAAAAAGCAAAAACAATGAAATCCTGATTTCATAAATGTTGAAGACTATCCGAGTGCCTCTTTGACATTCATACTGACATTTATTACATGCTGAAATTCTCCGTCAAAAAAGCTATCATGTAATACGAGTGGCTATCCATCATATTCACGCTTAATTCTCCCGATTGATAACTCCAATTTTTCTCTTTCTTTGCCTTTTCAAATTCTGAAACATAGATTGTTTTCAAGCACTCTCTAAGTCTTGAATTATCTACCAATCAATTTAAATCAACTTGCAAGTTACCAGCAAGTTAAAATTCAATTAGCAACAATGCTGTAACACAATGTTTTCAATGGCATTCAAACATTCAAGGTTTATTTTAACTTTATTTTTTTAACAACCTGCAAGTTACCAGCAAGTTAAACTCATGCCCAATATGGTATATATTTCAAATATCTAGGTGCTGTATTTGGATCAGCTGCTTTTATCATTTTAGCATCAATTGCATCCTTAATTATCCTTGAGACACCTGAAATATCCTTATCATCTAATCCAAATCGATTTCGCAAACTTGAATTTGTCATATTATCTCTTGTAACATATTTCAAACAAGCATGCAAATAACAGGCTCGTATCTTATCTTCCTTGCTCATATCTTTGAAGTCAATATGCGAAAACAGAATAACTTTCGTATGCTCTTCTGTAACCTCAATTATCGGTGCAGGCAATTGATAATTCTCAGTTTGATAAACAACCTTATCAAAACCGCTGCCCCTCTCTTCACAAACACCTATTCTTCTCATGAAAGCTGCTAATGACTCATTTCGAGACTTAGGAGGTGTATCAATGAACCTTTCAACATTAATTAATGGCCTACCTGGATTCGTTATCTCCATTCTTGATGAAAAAATTTCAACCATTGGCCCTGTTCCTCTAATTGAAAAATCCTGATGAATTAAAGCATTCGCAACAAGTTCCCTAACTGCCAAATCAGGATACATTGGAAGCTCTTTTCTCAACGCCTTCCCAATAATCTCATTTCTAGGTAGGAGATTATTAATAAAGCCAATTAAACCTTCAAAACCACTAGCATAACCTTTCTCATTTTCCTGCTCACGAACAGTTTCGATCCTGCTGTTTCCTTTATATTGAATTACTCTTAATGCTTTTCTCTTTAAGTGTTTGAAGTCAGATAATTTTTTTGCAAAAAGGATTGCACCAAGGTTTGTAATGTCCCAACCCCCTGCGTTATTTTTTACTATCATATCTTCTTCTGACAACTTTTCAATAATTCTCTTTCTATTCTCCGGCAAAGGCATTTTAAGCAATTCAAAATATGCAGGGTAATCAATAAGGCTTAGAACCTCACTCTCAGTCAAATGATCTTTTGCAATCATGTCTTCATATATATTTTTTTCAAACGATCTCCAAAGCTCCCGTTCTGTCTCAGGAAAATCCTTTAGAAGTTTTTTATAGGAACCTATTCGGATAAACTCATTGCCTTTAAACTGCACAGGCTTTCCAACAGCCTTTTCTATTTCTAAAATTACAACAGCTTTTCCGTCTGCTTTCAATTCATAAAACTTAAAAAATATCTTTGGAGCCAATAATCTGAGCAGCCAGTTTTCAAGCTCTTCATTTCCTACTTTTGCTTCACTTGCTTTAAAATCTGTTCCGACAACTTCATGTGTTTTATTATCAACTCCCCAAATTAAATAGGCATGGGGTTTTCCTTCAAGCACAGCTGTATTGCTAAGGGCTGAAATATATTCTCCAATTTCATCAGGCTTATCATTATTCACTTTGAATTTAACCCACCCAGTTTCACTTGGCAATGAAGTTAATTCCTTTATAAGACTTCTTAAATATTCTTCCGTTCTTGGCAAGTTTATCACCACCCTATATTATCTATTCTTTCCCCGAATCCTTCAAACTTAGTATGCATCAATAACTCTTTATGACTACTTCTATATTTCGATACTACTTTTTCTATCTGTTCTTTTAATGCCTTTTCTAATCTTTGCATGCTATACATAATCAGCTCGTTTATTCTTTGCTCTAGTATGAAGCCGCCCACGAACAATAATACGCCCTTTTGAGAGGGAAAGCTCTTTCTTATTCATTTATTACTCCTCCCCCTCACACTTGATGTTTTCTTTTATCTTCAGGTTTCATAGAATCCTTTGGGATTACCCAAACCATACCGACTTTTGTAGCTCCTGCTATTCGACCCTCAGAACAAAGTATCTGAACACGCCTTTTTGAAATCCCCCATTTTGCACCAGCTTCTTTAGCTGACATATATTCCATAAAAAGCGCTCCTTTCATCACAAACCAACACTATTAACAGTATATTCCTAAGTGCGAACAATAGCAATATCAATGTACAATATTTTATATTCACTCCTTACTTTATTATTGCTACTTAGATTTTTTAGATTGTAAATAATGTAAAAGGAAAAATGCCCCTTGAAGAAAACAAATTAGCATTCAGAACCAACAAAACTCAAACTTCTGTTCCAATTCAGAAATAGCAGGCATATAAATAGTAATAACAAATAATAATAGCTCGGAGGTTAAATATGACCGATTTTACCCCAAACTCCCTGAGCACTCTGGATAAATTGCGAACAAGCAGGGGAAGCAATGAATTATTTCAATATTTTTTACAATTGGTTAGAAGCGATACCAGGAAAGCTATCAGATTAATTAACGAAGATCTTCTTAGCTTCCCCTCGCTATTTCTGCTCAAACCCCAAATTAATAGAACTCCTGTAGGCAGATATTTAAATAGACGAAACAAAAATGCTCTGATGCTTACTGATGCAATAATTTCAAAAAACTTTTGGAGATTTAGCCATGTCTCACGCATTATTGGTAACGATACACCCTCAATTCTTAAGTGGATACTCATATCAGGCAAGGATGATAACGGATTAAGAAGCCATTATGACAAGATTCTCGATTCTTGTGCGTTAATACTTATAAGAGAATATAAAGACAACTCAATACTACCTGTAATCAAAGAAATTATATATGACCGCAATAGAAAAGGACTGTTTACTCACGACATAATCTGGGCCTTTTTTGAAGCACGGGATCCAAACTGTATAATGATGCTGGCAGAGAGCTTGAATTCATCCGACAGTAAAGATATTGAGCTGTCAAAAAAACTGTTGAGGTTTATACCGTGCATAAAAAACAACTCCTCGGAAAATATGCAGTACTTAAATGTTTTCTACTGGCTCAGGGATAACTATCCATTTTTATATTACACCGGAGAAAGCTTCCAGCAAAAAACTGATCCCTCACCTTTTGAAATATCCTTATCTGCTAAATACCTAAACAAAAAGGTATCAACTGATAACGGCAGATTAGAAAACACCTTAACCGAAGATGAATTAATGGCTATCAATCAATTTAACAGTATCGACGAAAAAAGTCAGCTACTACTGGCAAATTACTCATTTATTTTGCACAGCAGGAACATCTACATATGGAATAATTGGATTCACTACCCTATAAGTGAACAACTAAAAATAGCCGGTTCCAGATTAGGAGGTATACCATGCTGATAATATCAGGTAATATTGCAGATTACGAAACTATCCTAACAGAGCTTGAAAATGATGAGATAAAGATTAAAATCCTGGACATAATACGTACTAGCAGTTCTACTTACAGATTCTCCTCGAAGGAAGAGCTTTTATTTTTACTTGATATGAGAAAAAATATAATAAGTGCTTCAAAGATGCTCTATAGAAGCCGACTTCGCTTTAGAACTTTCGATGAATCCATATGCAATGAACACTTTTGGGAAAGAACAGGGGAAGGCGGTTTCCTGCTAAGACCAGATGTAAAACCTTCAGAAGGCATTAACGACATTTACGATAATGGACAAATTTATGGAACTGAATGTGCCACCGCAATCGTCATTCTTTACTATAAAGCTATACTGGATACTTTCGGAGATAGTCTTTTCAACCGCTTTTTCACCGATATTTACCTAATGGATTGGCAAAACCTCCATGGAAACCTCACAGTAGCCAGTTATAGAAATCCTGACGATTATTTTCCCGGAGACTGCAGATACTTTAAAAACCCGGATGTTGACCCATTAACACCCGAGTGGCAGGGTGAAAATGCAATCGACTTAGGAAATGGTTATTACTATGGTCACGGAGTTGGTATAACAAATGCAACCAATATAATTCGTACACTTAACGCCCACAGGAAAGAAGGATCAGGCACTTCTGCATATCTGCTTGATTCGGTCACACTACCTGACTTCAAGCGTCTGTTTGGTTTATACATGAGTGGGCAACATACTCCATCACAGTGATTATACTGTCTAAAATTTCAAGCATATCGCTGCGGGCAAACAGTGGAACAATATCTTCTAAAGAACATGTCAAAAAAACAAACATTTTGAGAAAAATTGTATATATACACCCTTTAAATTCCATGGTAAAATACAGTAATAACAGAAAAATGGTGCGGGGTATATTACATAATGAAAAAAATGGTCATCGGTGGTGCTTGTGTCTACAGCGGGAAAGGAATTTCCCATAACACCGTCAGAAAAATCAGGGACGGTGGAATAGTAGAACTTGGATATTCATCCTGGGAAAATGATGAACTATGGATTGAAGTCCTTGAAAACAACTTTTTTATTGGCTTTATCAGCAGTAAGACACCCTTTGTGGATCTACTGAATTATTATTATGTTATACAAAACTCTCTGACCTGTTATGAGAACCCTGATTCAAATTCAGATATCGCAGTATGTTTAAAACGGTTTGATAAAATTTATCTTATATCAAAGGTATTTAAAAATGGTCAGACATGGATTAAAATTTATGATAAACATGGCTTTTGCTGCTATATTAAGGATAAATCATGTGTTTGTCCCAACATATTTATTCCATATCAAACCAGCTTAGCCGAAAGTACTATTATATATACATCTACTGCCCGGGAAGGCATTTACAAACCTGTACGGTTAAAGAAAAACACACCCATAAGTGTAAACAGTCTTGTAGCTTACAGGCACAATACCGGTTTAGACACAAGCTGTAATTCTTCTATATCCTTTGAAGAACTGCAACTCATTTTTAATGACGAGGACACAAATCACTTTTATAAAGAAGGACTTCTTAAATCCTTTTTCGATAGGGATTTTCTGTCCAATCTTAACTATAATGATGATGTCTGGCTAGAAATTTATGCCTACAACCTTGCAGGCTATATACCCATTATTACTAAGACAAAATCCAACCCCTATATCGATCGCCTTCCCGCAGAAACTTATGTACCTGTTTCTCGATTCAAAATTTTTTCAAACAGCAACAAACTGATAATCCCAGGAGGTATATGCATAGCAGCAGGTATCATCTTGTTTTTTGCTGTCCCCTCGTTTTGGGTTTGTTCAATTTACCTTTGTGTTTTAGGAATATGCCTTTTGTTACTCACCTTATTCTGTTCATGATTACAAAAGTCCAACCTCAAGATTTATAGGCCTTCTATCCGGGTTTATAATATTATTGCTCCAATTCACAGTGTACAATTTACTCTGATATTTGATGTGCCTAATTCTCTTAAAAACATCATTTTGCGGATGATTTTGAAAAAGCCCCAGCATCAAAAAATCGTACTTTTTTGATGCTTGTGCTACTTTTCTTAAGAAGTACCGGGCAAGCTCCTTTGAATTATCCTTAACCATCAACATTGCAATACTTGCATAGTTGGCCGGCATATCTTCTTTTGGCAAGTTGGGATAACCAATCCAATTTAAGGGCATACTCTTTAAATACCTGAATATTCCTCCGTAACCCTTTATGATATACTGTTTATAGCTCTGTTGGTTCCAAACAGCACAAGCTGCAACAATCTCGCCGTTAACATCACTCAAGGAATAAAAATCTTCAAGTGCAACCCCGAATAAATCCATGTTTATCGGGGAGAAATTATATTCTGGCAACTGTTTTTTGTAGAACTCCAAAAGAGCTTTATCGCCGCCTTGCTTAAAGGCATAACTGTTTGAATTTACGGTTTTACCTGTTGTGAAGCAATAAACAGTGTATTCACCTGCATAATCGTATTGAGGCATATTTTTACGCCTTTTTTCCAGAAGCTTTTGTGCATTGATATTTTCTTTTAGAATAGTAGTGTAATAGATATCCACTTTACCTTCAGTCTGTTCATACAAAAAGCTGTATACATCTGCAATGTTAGGCAGCTTTCTTCTATATTCGGGCAACACCTTCAAGCCTGTAAGATATCCTGTATTTCTTACCTCGCCATTTATGAATGCCTTCCTTATTATACAACAACCAACAGCACATATTTTTCCGCTTCCAACCTCTCTTATTATCGGAATAACAGCAGTTTCTCCATCATGCATAAGAGATTCATAAGGGTCAGGGCGACGGGTGAACAAAACAGAGATATTTCCCTTAAAATCAATGTTCTCAAATATCTCAAGTATCTGCCAACTATCCTCCGGTGAGGCTAATCCAAACTCAAACCTGTTATTTCGGAAGCTCATCTAAGTTTCCTCCTATGGGTACATTCATCTTTTCATCTATCTCTTCTCCAAGCCTTAGGTTCATTGCCCAAAAAAGAGACCACATAAGAGGGCTTGATCTTTTCATGCTGCTCAGTCCTCTCTTTAAAACGACGGGAAGGCTTGCAAATTCTTTTCGTGCACTCCTGCATAAACAACTAACCTCTTCGGCTGACATATTCTTCGGTTTAAATGCAAGTTCCCCATAGTTATAGCCTTCTTCAAGCCACCATTTGTCGTAAAGCAAACGCTTTTGCACTTTTAATCTATCATACAGGGCAGTCCCCGGAAATGGCAGCAAATGATTAAACGCAGCTGTATAGAAATTATGTTTTTTTGCAAACTCAATAGTATTTTCAAAGGTCTTCTCCGTATCTCCATCATATCCGAATACAAAAGTAGCGTATATACCTATTCCTGCATCATGTATCCTTTTTACCAGTTCATCACGTTCTCCTACCGATTTATTCCAGGCTTTGTTCATCTGTTTAAGGCTCTCTTCCTCTAGAGATTCAAAGCCTATAAGAATCAATTCGCACCCGCTTTTTTTCATTGCTTTGAGCAACTGTTCATCTTTTGCCATTGCAAGAGTTCCTTGTCCCGCCCATTTAATTTTTAACGGAGCTATTTCTTCAAATAATGTTTTTGCATTTTGCCTGTCTGCAATCAGATTGTCATCTACAAAAAAATGGTATTTATTTTTGCTGTTTTGTATGTCCTTAATTATATCGGCATGATCCCGCTTAAAATACTTACAGCCATAGTAACTTGAAATAGAACAAAATTCACAGCTGTGACAACATCCCCTGCCTGTCTCTACAAGGGAAACAGGCAAATACTTTTTGTCTGAAAATATGCTTTTGTCCGGAGGAAGGTTTTTATAGGCAACATCACCTTTATACAATTTCTTGAGCCTGTTTTGCTTGAAATCTTCAAGCATTTTAGCCCATGGGTTCTCAGCATTTCCCACAATAATTGCGTCAGCAACCTCCAAGGCTTCATCGGGAAAAAGTGTTGTATGATACCCTCCTAGTACTACCGGCACTCCACGTTTTCTAAATTCAGCAGCAATGGCATAGCTTCGTTTGGCAGTGTAAGTTTCAACGCTAATTGCCACCAGGTCAGTATTTGTATTATAGTCTATGAGTTCAATACGGTCATCAAACAGCTCAGTTTCAACATCTTTTGGGGTAAGAGACTTTAAGACTGCTATTGTAAGCGGTTCCATCTTCCATGTCCCTATATATTTTTCTCCCTGCTTTTTGCCGATTGCAGGAAGAATAAAGGTTATCTTCACTGTTTCACCCCCGGAATATCACTGTTATCTGTCATAACTTCTCTTGTGAACTTTTTAAATTTACTTGCATATCCCCTGTATCCCCAGTTTACCATTAATACCAAAGCTGGGCTGTTGGCAAACGGTGCAAGCCTCTTGAATATGGAGCTTAGCTTGTAAGTCTCCCTCCATGCCCACTCAATTCCGTTTTCCAACTCCTCTTTTGTCATCTTCAGAGGCTTGAATACACAATGCTCAACATCATACATTGCCCAATTGCGTTCAGTTATCCTGTTCTGTGCCTCAAGCTGACTGTATAGCTGTGTTCTGGGGAAAGGAGTAAGTATCGAATATCTTGGAAGATCTATTTTAGTTTTTATTACCATATCAACCGTTCTTTCAAATACTGATGCATCTTCGTCATCGCCTCCGAAGGCAAAACAACCCTGTACAAGAATTCCGGCATTATGCAGCTTTTTCATCAGCTCGCCGTATTCCATAACTTTATTTACACCTTTTTGTATAAAACTTTGAGAGGATTGACTAATAGATTCAAACCCTATTAATAGGCCCTTGCAACCGCTCCGGTTGAAAAGACTTATCAATTCATCATCTATACCAACAGATGATGTTACAAGACCTAACCACATCTTTTTTAAAGGTATCATTGCTGTAAAAAGTTCTTTGGCATATGCACGATCCACAATCAGATTGACATCTGGAAACAATACCTCTTTTGAATTGAGGGCTTCAATCTCGGCAATTACCTCTTTTACAGGCCTCTTATATACCGTCTTTCCGAATGCTGCAGGATAAGCGCAAAAAGTGCAGGGCAGAGAACAACCGCGTATCGCTTCAACAGAATTCAAGGTAATATATCTCTTTTTATTTAAGAGTTCCCTTCTCGGGATCACCCTGTTTTCTATGCTGAAATCACAGCCTTGCTGGTAGATTGATTTTAAACAACCGTTTTTGTAGTCTATTAGCATCTGTGGAAAAGTATGTTCAGAAAAGCCGGTCATAACAACATCTGCATGCTCTGCTGCTTCCTCCGGCAGCATTGTCGGGTGCACACCACCTAAAACAACAGTTTTTCCAAGGCTTCTGAAATAATCGGCATAGGCATAACACCTCATTGCAGTTCCTGTTATGCATGTTATACATACCACATCGCAATCAAGTTCCAAGGGAATAGTACCTGCAGTTTCGTCATATATAACCATATCAGCGTTCAACTCCTCGGGCACAAGTGCAGCAAGAGTCGTAAGGGTTAGAGGTGCATAATGCAGTGCCTTTCCAAAATTGCCGTTATAACGGTGCATTGCTCCCGCAGGAGCCAAAAACGCAATCTTCATAAATATTCCCCCTCAAATACTTTATCCCAACCGCCCTTTAGCTGTAAAACCGCAGGCTTTATATCTCCAAGGCGCTGACCACGCTTTACGCACTCATCAAGATATTCCTTTTCAGGATTACCTGTAAGTTTGAATACTTTTAATTCCTTAAGCTGACCCAATTTCCTGCAATAATCGTAATGAAAATTCGCTCTTAAAAGCATGTCAACATCTTCAGGAACTTTGTCTGACTTTATATAAAGTACATATCTGTCTGATTCAGGTGCTACCATATAGAACTCTGGTTTAATCTCCAAGCTTTCAATTGTATTTTTTACAAATACCTCATTGAGTTTTTCGCCAAACAGGTCTGAAACCTTATCCTGCTTACCCACAAATCTGATGAGTGGAAACTTTCCGCTAAATCCAGTGACTTCTATTATATCATTTAATTTATACCTGTATAATCCCCCCGAAGTGGTAATAATTACAGAGTATTGCTTGCCTTGTTCCAACTCATGCACAAGGTAAACTTGGCTATTCTCAATTGATAAAAATTCAAAAAAATGTGAATTAATACTAATTCTCGCACCATTTTCATGAGGAAATGGAAATGATATAAACCCTTCGGTTGCGAGCAAACCTTTTGGTTGTATACACACATCAGGAAACAGCATATTAACTTTGGCAGCATACTCCTTCGCATTAGCATCACACCAACAACTAATTACCTTTAAGTGTCTCCAAAGCTTGGTATATTGTTTTTTTGCAAGAAACTCAGAAACCTCCATGCTTCGTTTTCTGTCTTCCTTAGAAATCTCCATACTTAAACTTTGGCAATGCTTATGCATATAATCAAGAAGCAGAAATAAAAATGTGGGATTCCAAACAGAAATAAATGAAAGGTTTTTGCATTTTAGAAGTGAAAGTGCTGTTTTATAATAAAAAACTTCCATATCGTTCTCTTTTGCAACATCTTTAGGTACAGCAAAAATAACATCGAACAACTTTTTTTCAAGTTTTCCGAAGTATTCACTATCCTCTTCAAATCCGATTGGCAGTCCACCTTTGGTGTATTCATTCTGTGTAGTGGCAGGAGTTATAGACCAGTAGCTTTTTCCCCATTTAATCCCTTTGTAACCCGAATAAAGACTATAAATCCAAGGTTTTAGTCCTTTCTGGAATTCTTCTTTCAAAGAACTTGTATAAGGAATAAGCTTAGAAGCAGACACCGAACCGCTGGTTAATTCCAATAGCAAAATATCTTCACAGGTTAAAATATTCCTCTCACCGTTTTTTATTTTTTCGATGTAATCAATATAGTCTTCATAGCAGGTAACAGGCACCCTTTTTTGGTATTCATTTATACTTCCTATGCATTTGAAATCATATTTCTTTCCGTATTCACAGTACTTATTTTTCTCAATAATATCAAACAGTTTATTTTGCTGTATTTTGCTTATATTTAAAGAGTTAATATATCTTTTGTATTCCTTTGCATAAAGCAAACAGCAAAAGGAATTAATCAAATAGCACATAAAACGTTCAAACATGCTGTCACTTCCTCAAAAATAGTCTCTGTGCTGTCTTGTTGAAATTGTCTCTACTCAACTTTGTCAGACAGACAAGGTCGTCTCCCTCGATATATCCGGGATTTATCCGGGTAAAAAACTCTATGTTTTCATCCTTTAACTGCTTCTCCAATATGTCTGCAACCCCTTCTTTAAGCCTATCCCGCTTTCCCCCATATACGATAACACCTCTTTTTGCATCATACTCCAGTGGATATTTTTTGTTACCGAATGAGTTCATAACAGCCAACTCAAACTCAGGTGTTTTTTTATTAAACTTCGGGTAAAACTCATTAAAGAAAAGCGGAAGCATTTTATATGTCTTATAGCCTTTAGAGATAAGAAACCAGTAAAAAACCCCATACTGCTCTCCAAACCGCACGTAATACTGTGCAAAGACTTTGAAAAGTTCAAAGCTTCCCCAATAATCTCTATGAATTATGGTATCTCCGGAAAATACTCCCCACACCTTTTTTAATCCAATATCTACGCTCATAACCTTTTGGGTGGAAAAACCCTTAATATCACCTTTTTCGTCTACTAAAAGAATACAATGATCCTTTTCACTCAAATCTTCCTGAAAAACCTTCATTGATACATTATCATAAAACTCATCCATTAAGTAAAACATAGTCTGTTTATCTTCTTTACCCAGCAAAGCTGTATCAATGACTTTTCCATATAAAGCCAAGCTATACACCGCCTTTTACTATACCTATATGTCTATCCTAATGCAACATCTAAAAGCATCATTACAGCAAATCCAAACAAAGTACCCATGGTTGCATTGTCTGAACTCCCTGAGGACTGAGCTTCAGGTATCAACTCTTCAACAACAACATAAATCATTGCACCCGCTGCAAAAGACAAAGCATAGGGAAGTAGCGGCTGCATTATCATTACTGCTACTGCTCCAATTATCCCTGCAATAGGCTCGACCATACCGGACACCTGACCATACCAGAAGCTCTTAGCTCTGCTTAAACCTTCCCTCCTTAAAGGGATTGAAACAGCCGAACCTTCTGGAAAGTTTTGAATGCCCATACCAATCGCCAGAGCAACAGCACCAGCAACAGAAGCAGATGGTAACCCGGAAGCTGCCGCTCCAAATGCAACACCTACCGCAAGACCTTCCGGTATATTATGCAGTGTAATAGCTGTCACCAAAAGAATGCTCCTCTTCCAGTCTGTTTTTATTCCCTCTGCCTTTTCAGGCATACCTATATGTAAGTGCGGGAGCAATGTGTCAGTCAGCTTAAGGAATATTCCTCCCGCTAAAAAACCAATTAACGGGGGAAGCCATTTGATATTTCCCGATGCTTCCGACATTTCAATCGCAGGTGCCAGCAGTGACCAAAAGCTTGCAGCAATCATGACTCCGGCTGCAAAGCCAAGCATGGTATCGAGTAGCTTACGTTTTATGGATTTAAAGAAAAAAACCATTGCAGCACCCATTGCAGTCATAAACCAAGTAAAGCAAGTTGCAACAAGTGCCTGCATAATGGGACTTAAACCTGTTAGAATGCTCATGCAAAATTCCCCTCCACATTGTAATTATATACTATTCTTCTCAAAAAGTTTGTTTTGTTAACACTTTTAAAAGATATAGTTCATCTGTTTATTGCAGCGGAACCTACTACTTTGATTGCAGCTTCCGCTGCGATATGTATATAACATACCCACACCATTGTATTTGCAATCAATAAATTTACGTACTCCAGAAGTTCAATAAGAGAAATTTTTTGTGTCAACGCACGAGAAAACCGGCTGCCAAATAGACTTTCAAGCCTGATGGTCAGCCGGTTCATATTTTAATGCAGCTTAACTATAAAAAATTAAGCTTTCAAACGCTTTTCTAATTCATCTAACTGTGCCAATAATTCTTTTGGCATTTTAGCACCGTAATTAGCATAATGAGCTCTTATTGACTCTACTTCCTTCAACCATTCTTCTTTATTTACCTTAAGGAGTTCAGCCATATCTTCTGCACTAACATCAAGTCCGTTAGTATCAATAGCATCAGCTGTAGGCATGTAACCGATAGGCGTTTCAACCGCTTCACCTTCACCGGATACTCTTTCACAGATCCATTTGAGAACGCGGCTGTTATCGCCATATCCTGGCCATAACCATTTGCCGTCCTTATCCTTACGGAACCAGTTTACATAGAATATTTTTGGCAATTTATCAGCATCAGCTTTTGATCCAACATCTAACCAGTGTTGTAAGTAATCGCCAACATGGTAACCTATGAATGGCAGCATAGCAAATGGGTCACGACGAACCTGACCGATATTAGCTGATATAGCTGCAGCTGTTATCTCTGAACCCATGATGGAGCCCATAAATACACCATGCTCCCAGCTATAGCTTTCATGAACCAATGGAATAGTGCCTGGGCGACGTCCTCCAACCAATATAGCTGAAATTGGCACACCGTTAGGATCTTCCCATTCCGGTGCTATTACAGGACACTGCTCAGCAGGTGCTGTAAAACGAGCATTCGGATGAGCTGCAGGAGCTTCGCTGCCTGGCGCCCAATCTTTACCCTTCCAGTCAACAAGATGTCCTGGAGCATCATGACCGATACCTTCCCACCATACATCACCATCGTCAGTTAACCCAACATTTGTAAATATAGTGTTCTTTTCTATACTTTTCATAGCACTTGGATTTGAATCCATGGATGTACCCGGTGCAACTCCGAAGAATCCTGCTTCAGGGTTTATCGCATATAAACGGCCATCTTTTCCAAATTTCATCCAAGCTATATCATCACCGATTGTTTCAACTTTCCATCCTGGAATAGTAGGTACAAGCATTGCAAGGTTTGTCTTACCGCAAGCACTTGGGAAAGCACCTGTTACATATTTTACATTACCCTTTGGATCTGTAAGCCGAAGGATAAGCATATGTTCAGCCAACCAGCCTTCTTCGCGAGCTATAGCAGATGCAATACGAAGTGCGAAACATTTCTTACCTAAAAGAGCATTTCCACCATATCCTGAACCGAAAGACCATATAGTTCTTTCTTCTGGGAAATGGCTGATATATTTCTTTTCAATTGGAGCACAAGGCCATGGAACATCTTTCTGACCTTCAGCTAATGGAGCACCTACAGAATGTAAGCAAGGAACGAATTCTCCATTGTCACCGAGAGTTTCTAAAACTTTACTTCCAATACGGGTCATGATACGCATGTTAACAACAACGTATGCACTATCTGTTAATTCTACACCAATCTTTGATATAGGTGATCCGATAGGTCCCATTGAGAAAGGAATAACATACATTGTTCTTCCCTTCATACAACCTTTGTATAGTTCCTTCATTGTTGCTTTGAGTTCATTAGGATCAACCCAGTTATTTGTAGGACCTGAATCTTCTTGTTTCTTTGAAGAAATGTAAGTTCTGTCCTCTACACGTGCCACGTCAGACGCATCACTGCGGAACAGGTAACACCCAGGACGCTTTTCAGGATTAAGCGGAGTAGCTGCACCTGAATCTACCATTTCCTTAAGCAGACGTGAATTTTCTGCTTCTGAACCATCACACCAGTAAATCTGGTCTGGCTGACACATATCAGCCATTTCTTTTACCCAAGTTAATAATTTTTGATTGTTTGTGCTCATTAAAATTCTCCCTTCAAATAAGTGTTATATGCTATTGCTATATTGCAATATCAGATGTGTAAACCGAAATTAGTAAACATTCGGTAATGTGCTGGAAAACAAATCTTTACTTAGTTAATTTTTTCACTAAGTAACATCCTACCATAAATATATTTAAATTTCAACAAGTCTTTTAGGTTTTTATTTATGGATTTTTTCTATTCTCATTCCAGATTGGTCGTATCCTGACAAAAAAATTCCTTCGTTTCTCTTATCAAAGACTGAGTGCCTAATATAACCAATAACCCATCGCTGCCTAAAATACCATAGGCTTTTTTGATTGACTCATGTACTGTGCCTTCAAAAAGATATTTATGCTCTAATATTTCCATGGCTTTAGCCTTTTGCCGGTTTAAAAACTTATGGTTCTGGTGTTTGGTGGTTGTCATAATAATATTATGAGCACTTTCTCTGAATTTGTATAATACTCCTTCATAATCCTTGTCATCAGGAATGCCAATAATAAATACTATCTTATCCTTTCCAATTTCCTTTATTACCTCTTCTACATACAATGCACACTCCCTGTTTATGCATCCGTCTAAAATGGTTAAAGGTTCTTGGTTTACTATTTCCAGCCTTCCTGGCCATGTCAGGTTTCTAAAACTCTCCCTTACTCTGTCCTGATCTAAATTGCCTATCAGGCTTTCAGCTACACCAATGGCCATAGCTGCGTTTTTTGCCTGATGCCTTCCCAAAAGAGATAGTTGTATATTGATATACTCTTTATTAGTCGTAATCACATCGAAAAAAGTGCCTTGACTACAAATTTTAATATTTTTGCTTTTATAGTTATACCCATATTTTTTAAGTTCAATCTTAAATTTTTTTGCTATTTCTTCAATTATTTTTTTGACCTCTTCGGATTGTTCTGCGGAAAAAACTGCCTTTTGTGATCTCTTAATTATCCCAGCCTTATTAATAGCAATTTCCTTTAGATTATTTCCCAACTGTGGAACATGCTCCAAGAATACACTGCCTATTACGGAAAGCTCACTATCATTCATACATACATCATCGTGTTTTGCACCCTTTCCGCATTCTAAAACGTTAAAATCAGTCTTATAGTCATAAAAATAGAGCATTGCCAATACGGAAGTAATCCCTACAGGACCAATGTATTTATTATCCGGTAGTTTTTTTTCGATTTCATCGACGAAGGGCTTTATAATCTCTGCATACCTTATAAGATTTTCATCAGAAATGGCAATCCCGTTAATCCTGATCCTTTCATTGAAATTGACAAGATGGGGGCTTGTAAAGAGCCCGACGCGATATCCATGCACTTCAAGGAGTTTTGATATCATTCTGCTTACAGACCCCTTGCCTTTGCTGCCGGTAACCAATATATTTCTCTGTTTTGAATCAGGATTTCCAACCTTACAGAGTAGTTCTTTTGTAAGTTCAGGGCTTCGGGTTTGACTGTCCGGCAGCTTGGTGTTTATATTGTCAATTGCCCTTAAGTACGATGTATATATAAAGCTTTCTACTTCTCTTCTGGTTTTAAAAATATTGCTCACTTCCTCTTTCATTTCGGTTAACAAATATTATATTTATAAAAGTGGAGTTTGAAAAGATTATTTTTATTAGGCTCAATTTACTGAATACTCCCTTAGCAACCTCTGCTTCATTTCCCATAAAGGCGTTGATAGATCGACATAATATATATGTGGATTCTCAAACCTTTTTACTTCGTCCCAAAGAGTATCTACCTGGTCCTTACAATAGCCTTTAATCTCCTTTAGTTTCGGGCTTTCATATACACAGCTTCCTTTGTCAAAAATCTTTTCTAACAAACGCTTAGCATAAAAGTTGGTTATTGTCTTTCTCTTCCATGTATGTTCAGGATCAAATATCTCATATGGTTTGCTATCATCTATAACCTCCTGTGCAGTTGTCAGAACATCGGCAATTGCTTTTCCCGTATCCTTGTCAAAAAGCCTCCAGAGCTGTTTAAATCCAGGATTGGTTATTTTACCTACATTTTCACTGAGCTTTATTTTGGGAATAAGCTCTCCATTTTCTTCTATAGCTACCAGCTTGTATACTCCCCCAAATACAGGCTCAGACTTTGAAGTTATTAATCGTTCTCCAACACCAAACAAATCAACCTGTGCTCCCTGAATAAGAATGTCACGGATAATATATTCGTCAAGTGAGTTGGAGGCTACAATCCTGCAATCCTTGAACCCTGCTTCATCAAGCATTTTCCTGGCTTCCTTTGAGAGATATGTGATATCCCCGCTGTCAATTCTTATTCCCCTTGGCTTAAAACCCTTCGGAACCAATACTTCGTTAAATACCTTTATAGCATTCGGTACTCCTGACTTAAGTACATTGTATGTATCTACAAGGAGTGTACAATTGTCCGGATACGCCTCAGCGTAAGTTCTGAACGCTTCGTACTCTGTCGGAAACATCTGTATCCAACTGTGTGCCATTGTGCCTATAGCAGGAATTCCAAAATCCCTTTCAGCAATAGTGCAGGCTGTGCCAATACATCCACCAATATATGCCGCCCTGGCTCCATAAATAGCACCATCATAACCTTGAGCTCTCCTCGAACCAAACTCCATAACATCACGTCCCTGGGAAGCTCTTACGATCCGGTTGGCTTTTGTTGCTATAAGACTCTGGTGATTGATTGTCAGAAGTATCATAGTCTCAATAAACTGAGCTTCTATAACAGGTCCTCTCACAGTTATTACAGGTTCATTTGGAAATATCGGAGTTCCTTCGGGTATTGCCCACACATCACAAGTTAGTTTGAAGTTTTTCAGATATTCCAAAAACTCTTCACTAAATAGCTTTCTGCTTCTTAAGTACTCTATGTCACTGTCCTCAAATTTAAGACCCTTCAGGTATTCAATAAGCTGTTCAACTCCTGCCATTATTGCAAATCCGCCGCCATCTGGCACTTTTCTGAAAAACATATCAAAATATGCAATTTTATCTTTAAACCCCTTTTGAAAATATCCATTGGCCATGGTTAATTCATAAAAGTCGGTTAACATTGTAAGATTTATTTTATCCATTCTCAATTACCCCCTTATTTCCTTAACTACTTCTATCCCATTAATAATCATATTATAAAGTGCCATTATATTTACCAAATCCCCGTAATGTGCCCCTAAGTCATAGGTCTCAACAGCATTTACAGGTACGATTACTCTGTATTTTTTGTTCTGCATATTAAACCAGGTCTTTAGAGTGATTGCAAACTGTTGAATACAAATGTCGGTACAATCGCCGACAACAATAAAGGTATCAAGCTGAGGATTTTCATCAAGCCATTTTCTGAACTCTTCTTCGTGGAAGCCGTTTGTTGAGTTTTTAGGAATAAGCATATATCCGCCAACCGCTTTAATTTCATCTACTACCTCAGCTTCACAAGTTCCTGCCATACAGTGTACAGGATATGACCCAAATTCTGGTGAAGCTTCAGTGTGACAGTCTGCAAATGCCAGCTTCTTAATCCCCATCTTGTCACAATTTTCAGACAATTTAACTATATCAGGTATTATTTCTTCAACCCTTGAGCTTTTAAGTGCTCCCTCTCTTGCAAACCCATTTATCATATCTACTATAACGAGAGCTGTTTGCTTACCTGGCAGCTCACTTAAGCTTATTACATTAAGGCCATCGAGTATGTCAAGTATTTCCCCAAGAGTTTGTTCACTTCTTTTCATAAATTCATTTCTATTCACATTTTTCATTCTGATCTTCCCCTTTCATACCAATGTTTTAATAACGGATAACGAAAAGATAACTCCCAAATCAAGCTTTTTCGTTATCCTTAAGTAGGAACTTATATTTTAGTAATACCTAACTACAAGTTCTGCCAATCCGGATTGAATTTAAATAATTTTGATGGTCTGTGACCTGCATCCTTTGTATATTCATTTGTTTCAACCACCATACCGCTGATCTTCCTTCTGAAGTTTGCCTTTAGAAGGAAGGTATCAAGAATAATCTCATAAACCTTCTGAAGTTCAGTAAGTGTAAAAAGTTCGGGCATCAGGTTAAATGCTATGTCTGTGTATTCTATTTTATTTCTTAGCCGCTCAATTCCATACTCAATAATTTTTGCGTGGTCAAATGCAATTCCCTTTGCTTCAACAATTTCTCTTGTGATTTTAGTTACTCTGTTTTCAACAGTCTTTTCTATTTTTATAGTAGCAGAAAGGCTATCTTCGTCATTTATAAGATTTAATTTAAAAACTCTTTGAAGAATATATCCTCCCTGCGTTACTGTCTTTTGCTCCTGATACAGCTTACATGAGACTGTAAACCATTTTGCATCGTCAGCATCGTCATTGGCTTTCACATCAAGTACTCCGCTGTCAACCAAGGACATATATGAGGTGCTTAAAATTCTCGTACGTGGATCTCTGCCAACATCTCCCCATGTATAAAGCTGTTCCATATAAATGTTGTCAATGTTGGTCTCCTCCATAAGTTCCCTTCGTGCAGCCTCATCCATACTTTCATCCATGTTTACAAACCCTCCAGGAAGTGCCCATTGTCCTATATATGGGTGGTCACCTCTTTTTATCATCAGTAACCGCAAGACTTTCTCGGGAAGTTTTCTGTAATTTTTCTTTTCCTCATCTGTTACAGTAAAGATCAACATATCCACCGTAACCGATGGTCTCTCATACTTACTGGCATCATACGTTTTAAGGAATTCAGCCTCCGTAAGCCCTTGTTTGTTTATAGGTTTATTATCACTCATGTTTATCACCCTCTATGTTATTATCTTATTGTTATTATCATTATAATACTATGTTTTATTGTTGTCAAGAGTTTTTTGGAAAAAAACAAGACTGTAGACACATTGTCTACAATCTTGCATTGGTTTTCAAAAAATATCTTATACATCATTTAGGCCACAACCATTTACTTTTTTAGAAATCACCTGACTTAATTTCTATTTGTAACTTAATAAGCTCTAAAAGCTATATTTTTTTCATAATTATCTAAAATGTCCTGGTCTCTGAACAAACTTGAAACAACTTCATCGTAATCGTACAATCTTTGTGACTTTTTGATTCTTTTTGCATATTTTTCGTTATCGGAAAACACCGAGATCATATAAAACCATAGGCCTTTCATTTTATGGAGGACATTCACATCTCCAAAGAGTACTTGTTTATAATCACCATATAGTTTGTCATGAAAATCTTTCAGCAAACTTTTATCAAGCTTTATATTACTTTTAATATCATTTATCAGTCCGGGGTTGGCCAATACTCCCCTGCCTAACATCAGAGAACCCACATTAGGAAAATCAGTTGTAAACTCTTTATAATCCTCGATGGTAAAAATATCACCATTATAGCAAACAGGATTTTTACTTATGAACAGAGCTTCCTTGAATATCTTAAGATTAGGCCTGTTCTTATAAAAATCTTTTTGAATACGAGGGTGAATTGTCAGCTCTTCTATAGGGTATTTATTAAACATTTGGATCAATTCATAAAACTCTTCGGGTTGGTTTCTCCCTAATCTGGTTTTTATTGAGATTTTGGTTACAGCTTTATCATAAATTTCATATAAAAAAGCATCAAGTTCTTCTCTTTTGGAAAGAAATCCTGACCCTCTATTTTTAGAAACCACAGTTCCTGATGGACAACCTAAATTTAAATTTACCTCATTATATCCCATAGCTTTTATTTTCTTTGAAGTATGAATAAAATCTGCTGCTTTATTGGTTAGTAGCTGCGGAATTAGAACCAGTCCATGGTTGTTTTCAGGCAAAATATCCTTTAATTCCCGAGTTTTAAAGCTCTCACTTTGGTTTGCAGAAATAAAAGGAGAAAAATATTTATCCACATTATTAAAAAAAGCGTTATGGGCATTCCTATAAATATACCCTGTCAAACCTTCCATAGGTGCTAAATAAAAATTCATGTACCAATTATAACTCCTTTCTTGTTACTTTAAAGTCTTTCTCTAACATATCCTCGGGAGACCCTCACCCTGAAGAACATTTAATATCCTCACCCCTCCAATTCTGGTCTTAACCATAACAGGGGCATTTTCTCTTTTTGTTACTGTAGCAATTATTGACGCCTTATCTCCATATTTGCTGCTGCGAATTATTGCAAGCGCTTTTTCTGCGTCTTTTTCTCCAACAAAGCAAACCAGTTTACCCTCATTTGCCATGTAAAGAGGGTCAAGTCCAAGTATTCCACAAAAGCTCTTTACTTCGGCATCTACAGGCACATTTTCTTCCAGCAAATTAATCGACATACCAGAACTGTCAGCAATTTCATTTAAAACAGTAGCCAGTCCACCTCTTGTAACATCCCTCATGGTCTTAATATCTATCCCCTCTTTTGCGAGGTTTTTAACCATATCACCAAGATATGCACAGTCACTATTAATCGTATTCTTGATGTTCATTCTTTGCGATAGAATACAGGCATGATGGTTTCCTAGTGCTCCACTTATTATTACTTTATCTCCGGGTTTAACGTTTGAGGTGTGCAAGGGCTTTTGGTTTATAAAACCTATACCTGATGTATTTATATATATTCCGCCATGCCCTTCAATAACTTTTGTATCTCCGGCTACAATCCCTACACCTGCGTCTTGAGATGTCGCTGCCATTGACTTTACAATTGCCTCAAGTCCCAGCATATCCATGCCTTCTTCAATGATAAATCCAGCAGTCATGTATTTAGGCTCCGCACCCATAACCAGAAGGTCATTGAGTGTACCACAAACTGCAAGCTTGCCTATATCACCACCGGGAAAAAATATTGGTGTTACTACAAAAGAGTCTGTGGTATATGCAATTCTTCCTTCCGGAACATCCAGTACAGCTGCATCTTCCATTTTATCGAGAGCATCGTTTTTAAAATAAGCATGAAACAAATCCTGTACAAGCTTCCTGGTTGAACTCCCACCGCTTCCATGTGCCATTGTGATTTTTTCATTTGAATTCATAACCTCTACCTGTCTCTCCTTCACATATTAATCAGCAAAAAACATAGGATGCACTAGCACCCGGAATAATGTATTCCACAGGTACCTTCCTGCGAAACCATACATGGTCCTACAGGTTTTGACGGAGTACATATCTTGCCGAACAGAGGACACTCATGGGGTTCAATTCTTCCTGTAATAACCTCTCCACATTTGCAGCCTGTAGACTTATCAGAAATCATTTCGTCCTCCAAAGTCATTTCCACACTGTAATCGGCATATTCACTTCGTATATCCAAACCGGAACCGCTTATCATCCCTATTCCTCTCCAGAAAGCAGGCATAGGTTCAAAGTACCTCTCAATTATTTTTCTTGCCTGAACGTTTCCCTCATCCGACACTACACTTTTATAAAGGTTATGCACTTCTGACTTGCCTCTACTTATCTGAATTACAAGATCATATATGGCAACCAAAACATGTTCAGCTTCAAAACCAGCAACCGCAAAAGGTTTTTTATATTTATCCGCAAGGTAGGAATATTCTTTGGTTCCGGTAATCACAGCCACATGACCGGGAGCAATAAATCCGTCAATGTCAGGTTCATTGGTGCACAACCAATCGAGTGCCGGCACAATTGTCTTTAAACTTGTCAAAAGCTTAACATTCTTTATCGAATGTTTAACTAAATTCCCAATTAAAAGGGCATAAGCTGGAATAGTTGTTTCAAATCCTACTGCTGCCAGGATATAGTTTTGACCAGGATTATCCACTGCTTTTCCTATCGCCTCTTCCGGAGAGTAGATAATATCTACCTTTCCGCCTAATGCTTTCGCTTCAGAGAGGGATAATTTGGTACCGGGTACTCTAAGTAAATCACCAAAAGATAAAACTATAGAATTTTTACTAACAGCAAATTCTACCGCCATATCAATGTATTTTGGTGGGGTTACACAAACCGGACAACCCGGTCCCGATACAAGTTTAATTTTTGCTGACAGCAAAGATCTAATGCCATTTTTTACTATACTGCTGGTGTGAGTACCACACACTTCCATAAGCTTTATTTCAGGTCCGGAATACTCAATCAGAAATCGTTTTATTTCTTCAAGATTCACCATTAAGAACATCCTCCAGATCAGCAAATAGATTTGACAGTTCCTCCGCCTGTTCTCTTTTAACTTTTTCAACGGCATAACCGGCATGAACCAGAACATAACTTCCAACTTCTACGTCAACAAGACTTACATTAACTTCTATAATGTTACCATTAAAATCTACTTTACCTATTTTTCCGTTCAGTTCAATTATTTTTCCCGGAATCGCCACACACATAATTTTCACTTCCTGAATTATATTATAAACTCCAACCAAGTTCATTTGCCTAGGCAGTTGCATACGCCAGTAGTCCACCATATTATTCCAATGACGTAGGCTCTATAACAAATTGCATTCATTGAATCAGTTACCTAGAAAACATTGCTGCATAGGCCTGCCCCAATGAAATCCCGCCATCATTGACTGGTACTTTGGTGTTAAAGTACACTTTAAAACCGTTACTCTTTAACATACTCACAGTACCTTCAAAAATAATGGAATTCTGAAAAACTCCTCCACCCAGTGCTACTTCATTAATTTTATATAATTTCCTGAGCTTTGTACACATCTTAGCAATATAATCAATCACAGTAACATGAAACCGCCAGGCAATAGTATTCTTATCTACTTCGTTTATACTATCTGAAACTATTTCACTTATGCAACTTTTCATATCACCAACAAGTCCTCCATCCATATCGATAATATCAAAATTATATGGTCTATACCAATTCTCAACTTTCTCAGCTTTCTCAGCTTCAGTATTTACAAATATATCCTGTAATTTATGCAGTGCAAGGTAATCTGATGCATGGTTTTCAAGTAAAATGGCACATTCTCCCTCAAAGCTTGAGTAGTCTTTTATGCCTGAAAGAAAACTCACCGCGTCAAAAAGCCTTCCCATACTTGATGACAGGACCTTATTGACATTATGCTCAAGTGCTGCCTTAATAACAGGCCACCTTTCGTCCTTTATATGTCGTTCCATATCTGAATTATACAAATATGAATATCCTGTTTTCCAGGCCTCTTTAACACTCGAATCTCCTCCTAGCATCGGAACATACATTAAGTGTCCAGCACGTGTGAATCCATCAGGTGACGCCACAAGGAATTCTCCACCCCATATATTCCCATCTATTCCATACCCTGTTCCATCAAGAGCTACGCCAATAACCTGCCTCTGCAAGTTATTTTCGGCCATAACAGACATGATGTGCGCATAGTGATGTTGAACCTCGAAAGCATTAATACCGCATTCCCGTGCAAACCTGGTGGATGAGTATCCAGGATGCAGATCACAGCACACTATCTCAGGATTAATACGCAACAGCTCTTTATATCTGTTTATATTTTGCTTGTATGCAACAAAATTACCAGCCTCTTCAAGGTCACCTCCATATTGGCTCAGGTATGCATAACCATTTTTTGTAAGACAGAAGGTATTTTTCAAGTCACTTCCACAAGCGAGTATAGGTCTGCAATCTTTTACACAGTTTCCCATATATACAGGTAAAGGAACAAAACCCCTTGCCCTTCTGATGAACTGGGCACCACTTTCTTTAATTACTTTAATTACAGAATCGTCAATTCCCGTAAGTATTCTTCTTTCATTATATAAAACACCAGACAGTATTTTACCGTCTAGCTCCATTATCCTTTCATTATCAGTAATAATAGATTCGCCGGAATGATTTGCACTGGTCATAACAAGAGGGCCGCATGAATTTATTATCATCTTATGCAATGGTGTATATGCTAAAAAGCAACCAAGATACCTGCTGGATTTATAAACAGATTTTGAAATCTCCGATTCTTTTCTCGTGAGCAATACTATAGGTCTTTCCCTTGATAACAGGTGTTTTCTCTCTTCTTCAGAGAATAAGCAGTACTTATCAATCTGTGCAAGGTCATTAAACATAACTGCAAAAGGCTTTTCTTCGCGACCTTTAAGTTCCCGAAGTGCTTCAACTGCAATTGTATCAAACGGACTACAACAAAGATGGAATCCTCCAATGCCCTTTACAGCAAGAACCTTCCTCTTCTTGAGCATTTCAACAGAAGCTGTGAAAGCTTCGGTTCCGGTTATTTCCTTATCTCTTCCTGATTGCCGTAATTTGAGCTGTGGTCCACATTCGTGGCAGGAAATGGTCTGAGCATGATAACGCCTGTCCCCTATGCTTTTATATTCGTCCGAGCAGGAATCACACATAGGAAAGTCTGACATAGTAGTATTTTCCCGATCATACGGCACGCGATCTATTATGCTGTACCTGGGTCCACACTCCATACAACTTACAAAGGGGTGCAAATACCTCCGATTACCCAAATTGTATAAATCTCTTAGACAGTTATCACATACCGCCAGGTCCGGCAAGATAAAAACCTGATTATCAGAGCTGTCCGTACTTGGTTGTATCTTGAAATTATCAAAGAGAAAATTATCTCTTTGTAATTTCTTTGAATCAAAATTACCGCAGGTCATCTCAGATACGTCTATACGTAAAATTTCTGAAGACTGCGGCTTTTTCATTTTTATATCATGAAGGAAATTTTCCAATTGTTTGTCTTTTGCTTGTATAACAACAAGAACACAAGCTCCATTATTTGAGACAAAACCGTTCAGGTTATGAGATTTAGCAACACGGTGAATGAAAGGTCTGAAGCCAACACCTTGGACAACACCCCAAATCCTTATCTCAAAAATCTTCATTAAATCTTTACATCCCTTAACCATTGTATAACCTTATCAAAGCCTTCCCCCGTCTTTGCACACACTTCAAAAACCGGAGCATTTTTGTTCATGGCTGCAACGCCATCATAGAAAAATTTATCATCAAAATCCACATAAGGTTTTAAATCACTTTTATTCAAAATAACCACATCGGCATTTTCAAAAATCACAGGATACTTGTATGGTTTGTCACTACCCTCGGCAACAGAACATATCAGCATTTTTACGTGTTCTCCGATAACAAACTCGGCAGTACAAACCAGGTTGCCTATATTTTCAACAAAAAGCAGACCGCTTTCCTTAGGATTAAGCTTTTCTAAAGCCGATTTAAGAGTAGGAGCATCCAAATGGCAGGCTCCTTTAGTATTTATCTGATAGGTGTCAACTCCTATCGATCTCATTGTTTGTGTGTCAATATCCGATTCCAGATCGCCTTCTATAACATAGGATTTAACATCCGGCAATCTTGTGATAATTTGTTTTAACACAGATGTCTTACCTGCTCCTGGAGAACCTAAAACATTAACTGCAAAAATGCCCCTACTGGTAAGTTCAGCTTTTGTATCACAAGCAATTTTCTCATTTTCGCTATAAATATTCTGCACCACTTCAACCCTTTGAAGTTCCACCGGCTTCTCCTCCTTAACACTTTCCTCTACTCAATACATATGTCAATATCCTTCACATAGAACTCTTTTCCAATCTCTGTAGGTGCACCCATGCCACCGCAATCAGGACACTCAAAACTGAATCTGCTGCGGTAAAAAAAGGACTTACATTTTGTACATTTTAGTTGCGGCTTGATATAGGTAATATCCAATTGTGCTCCCTCAGCCAACGTGTCCTTTGCAAGGATGTCAAAATACATGTGGATTGAATCTCCAATAAATCCTGATAACTCGCCAACTACCAGAGAAATCCGCTCAATTCTGGTAGCACCATGACTTAATGCGTTTTCTTCGGCTATCTTAACTATTTGTTGCGTTATCGAGTACTCGTGCATTTTCAAATACTTCCTTATTTTTTTCTACGCATGGTGCAGAATATTCATTATCCATCGCAAGGCACTTCTTCGGACATGCTTCCACACAATAACCGCAGGTTATACATTTCAACCGCTCAATTTCCCATTTCTTATTAGTTCTGTCCACCGTAATAGCACCTGTAGGACATTTTTTCTGGCAGAGACCACAAAACACACAACTTTCAATGTTCAATTCTATTTTACCTCTGGTATTGCGTGTAAACTCACGCTTTACAACAGGATACATCAATGTAGCCGGTTTTCTGAACAAGTTGGTTAATATAGTTTTTGTCATATTAAAAGCAAACATTTTTATCACCTCTCCGTACAACTGATACATGGATCTATAGTTAATATTAAAATAGGCACATCGGCATAATCGCATCCCTGAAGCATCTTAAGCAGTGAAGGAATGTTGGCGAAGGTTGGTGTACGGACCCTTACCCTGTCAAGGAATTTGGTTCCATTACCTTTAACATAGTATATAACCTCACCTCTCGGCTGCTCTAACCTTGCAAAAAATTCACCCTCGGGATTTCCCGTAACCTTCACATCTACAGGTCCTTCCGGAATTTTATCAATCGCCTGTCTTATCAAGCCTATTGATTGGAATAATTCGTCAATCCTGACTGCACATCTATCATAACTGTCTCCGCTTGTGCGTGTAATTGGTTCAAATTCCAGCTGTGAATACGCACCGTATCCCAACTTCCTCATATCCTGAGCAATACCGCTTGCACGCATCATAGGACCAACAGCACCTAGACTTTGTGCATCTTCTTTTGAAAGTACACCCACGCCAACCAATCTTTGCTTGACAGAGTATTCGTTCATAAACATACTACTTATTTCCTTTATTTCCTTATCCAGTTCAATAACAAACTTTCCAATTCTTTTAAGTGTAACAGGATCTATATCCTTGCGAACACCACCAACCTTGCAGGAACCGAAAATTACTCTCCCGCCTGTTGTTTCCTCAATAATATCAAGAATCTTTTCTCTAACTCTCCAGCAATGCATAAAAAGATTCTCAAACCCAAAAGCATCTGCCAAAAGCCCCAGCCAGAGCATATGACTGTGAAGCCTTGAAAACTCTGCCCAGATAGTGCGCAGGAATACCGCACGCTCAGGAACTTCTATCCCCATAATCTGCTCTATCGCCTGAGAATAACCCATGCCATGCATAAAACTGCATATACCGCAAATTCTTTCAGCGACAAAAATATATTCAATAAAATCTTTTTTCTCAACAAGCTTTTCAAGTCCCCGATGAACAAATCCAATAGACGGAATTGCTTCAACCACTTTTTCGTCTTCAAGCACCAGATCAAGATGAATAGGTTCAGGTAAAACAGGGTGCTGTGGACCAAATGGGATAATAGTTCTTTTTGACATATATAATTCCTCCTGCTTTTCTTCCCGCCGGCACTAACAGCTGAAAGGTGCTTTTACGGTTGTTTTGTATAAATTTCCCTTAAAATCAATAGCCATACCGTTAATCTTTAGTCCAAAAAGGTCATGTATTTCATTTTCATATAACAAGGCACTCCAGTATATATCACTAATACTCGTCAACTCGCTATTTATTGGCACACTCAACTTCAGGTTTACAAATTCGTAGTTCTTGTCAAAAGAGTAGTTAAGTTCCAAGTTTTCATTCAACTTTGTGCAGCTTATCTGCACCAACCTGTAGCTTTGATTTTTGAAATCCTTTACAGTGCTAACCAGTTTTTTAATATCTATAACTCTTAACTCCTGTTTTTCACTCATGGTTGTTCCCTGCCTTTTTCTTTCAATGATTTAACTACAACTAAAATATAAGTTCCTACTTTGGATAACGAAAAACTTGATTTGACAATGCTTCAACAATATTAGAATAGGCTGTTATTTTTCGCTATCCCTTGCATCCTTCATCTTTTTATATTTCTCCTCAAGTATTGCAGTTGCCTTTACAATCCCATCAATAATTGCTTCCGGTCTTGCTGCACAACCCGCCACATAAACATCAACAGGTAAAACCTTGTCAATACCGCCCATAACATTATAACATTCGCTGAAAATTCCTCCGGTAGCGGCACAAATTCCAACAGCAACAACTACTTTAGGATCCGGCATCTGATTATAAAGGTTTTTTATAACATCTATATTCTGCTCATTTACAGAGCCTGTTACTACAAAAACATCCGCATGCTTAGGGTTACCTGTGTTAATAATCCCGAAACGTTCTACATCATACATAGGTGTAAGACATGCCAACACCTCAATATCACAACCGTTACAACTGGAAGCATCATAATGAAGAACCCAGGGTGATTTTGTCAAAGAAGACATCTTTTATCCTCCTACCTTATAAAATTCAATACAACTATATTGAGCATTCCAAGCACTATAGCAACGACCCATGATGAAGCCATTGTGAACTCCCATTTTGCTCTGGCATTACTGTTGTCAATAAATATTTCCAGAAAAAACGCCAACATAGTAACTATAATTCCCAAAATAGGATTGCTCCCAAAAAACAAGTAAACAAAGCCCAGTAAGAATACATTCTCGTACCAGTGAGCAATTTCTATCATAGCCAATTTCTTGCCTGAAAATTCTGTAGTAATCCCTTTTACAATTTCCTGATGTGCATGGTGCGACATAGACAGATCAAAAGGAGACTTTCTGAATTTGATGGTCAATATATAAAGAAATCCAAGAAAAACCCCCGGCAAATAAACTATCAATGGCTTATCATAAGATACAATACTCGAAACGTAAAAGCTCTTTGTAACCATATACATTCCTACTGTCATAATAATAACCATAGGCTCATAGGACATCATCTGAATCAATTCCCTTTCTGCACCAATATGACTATATGGAGAAGAAGTGGAAAAGCCCGCCAAAACAAGCAATATACTTGCAAAAGTCAAAGCAAAAACTACCAGTAACAAATCCTCTCCTGCAAAAAACAAACTACCAGTGAATATTATTACGACTAAAAATGCAAAAACATAAAAATTCTGTGATTTGTTAACTATAAGAGTTTCCTTTTTCATCAGCTTAAAAACATCATAAAAAGGCTGAAATAACGGTGGTCCAACCCTTCCCTGCATCCTTGCAGAAATAATTCTATCCAGTCCGGACAATAATCCACCCACCAGAGGTCCAAATATTATAAATAGTAAAACTGCTACCACAATTCTCAAACATGCTCCCCCTATCCAAGTTAATTTACAATTTAAACGCCTCAGTAAATAAATGCAAAAATCATCATTAACACAATAACAGAGGAACAGATTCCACAACCCAGATTAAACAGATGACTTTCACCAAAGTACCTATCCATGTAATAATTTTCAATGTAGAGTTTCTGGACTTCCCCCATTGAACCATGAAATCTTTTAGGTTGGTCAGCATTTGCCCCTCCTAGATATATGGAAACCTCTTTCATATGTTTTCCATAAGCTAAAAGCCTTATAGGAAGAAGTAAAATCAAACCCATCATAATAAGCATAATAATTACATTTCCTCGGTCCATAGAAGCCCCGTGTCCAAAAACTTCAACAACATAAGGGTTTACAAGCAATGTTGAAATTACCGGAAACAACAGGCACACCAAAATGGTGGCACAGGACAAAACTGCCAGTGGTAGTACCTCACTCTTTTTAACACTACTCTCCATGTGCTCTTCATTTTGAGGAATTGCAATAATTTTTCCCATCCACTTGGTCCAGAAAAACAATGTTGCAGCACTTCCAAAGGCAATAAATATAGTAAGAACAGGGTTTGTATCCACTATGGCCTTAAGTGCAGCCCACTTGCTGATAAGCATTCCAAACGGTGCCAGGAACATTCCTGCAATACCCACAATCATCATAGCCGCAAGTTTCGGCATCTTTTTTATCAAACCATGCATTGCCTCAATGTCCCTGCTGCCAATGCAATGTTCAACTGTTCCAACGCAAAGGAATAAAAGTGACTTGGCAACAGCATGAAATATAATAAGTAAAACTGCTGCCCAGACCGATTCATAAGTTCCTATTCCACCACAAGCTACTATAAGCCCAAGATTAGCAATTGTCGAATAGGCAAGCACCTTTTTAGCATCACTTTGTGCTATTGCAATCAAAGACGCCACTAAAAATGTAAAACCTCCCACAAGAGCTATCATAAATCCAGCTGCTGTACCATTTAATACAGGTGCAAGTCTTACAATAACATATACACCCGCTTTAACCATTGTACTAGAATGCAAAAGTGCAGACGTTGGTGTGGGTGCTACCATGGCACCTAACAGCCATGAGGAAAATGGCATTTGTGCCGACTTCGTAAGGCCTGAAAAACATATTAAAACGGCCGGGATCAGCATAAGTACTTTATCACCAACCAGCATTTTATTAAGTTCAAGAATTCCCGAGTATCGAGCCAGATAAGCAAGTGCTAAAGCAAAAGCAAGCCCTCCGACAAGATTTAATAATAATGCTCTAAAAGCATTGTTATTGGCTTCATCAGTTCCAGTGTATCCAATTAACAAGAAGGAGCACAGTGTGGTAATCTCCCAGAAGAAATACAGCCACATCAAGTTATTTGAAAATACTATCCCAAACATTGCCGACAAAAAAACAAATATTACAATAAAAAATTTTCTTCTCTGATCCTTAACTTCTTTATGATGATGTTGATAGTCGTCCATGTATCCTACTGCATAAAGGCATATCAGGCTGCCGATAATTCCTACAATTATCGCCATAATCAACGAGAACTTATCAATAAACATGTTATTGTCTATATGAATATCATGTAGCAAACTCACTTCCATCCAAACAACCACAATACTCTGAATCAGCATTAGCAATGATACAAGGTACTTTTTATTCTTTACACCAAGGTAAACTATATAACCTCCTATTGCGAGTTCCAAGCACAACATAAGTTTATTAATAATTTCTGCATCAACTTTATATAATATCGTTTCAAGGTTTATATTTGATATTGTTAACACGGCAGTTGCAACCGCAATAACTCCTGCAGATATTTTTACAACCCAATTCCTCAGTTGATGATTTGGTGCTATACCAACTAATAAAGCAACACCAAGAGGAAACAACACCAAAAAAATCAATTCTGCCATCTGACCCCTTCTTTCGCATTTGTATACTGTATACATCATAAAAGCTAAATTTTCCCTTGGTTAAATATAAAAAAGCAGTATCCATACAAAGCAAATGACCTATACCCAATTTAGTATCACCGGCAATACTATAACCGATATACTAAAGGTATACGCCACTGTACCCTTTATAGTACTTTCGTTTTTATGCTACGTAATGCTTTTAATCAATATTCAACCACAATAATTATAATACTATTTATAAATATAATAAATTTAGCCTAGCACACAAATTCACTAAATAAGACTAATAAAAGCTATTTAAACTGTGTTATTGTTGGAATTCATACTAATTTCGTCATTATCTCTCACAATCACTGTATATCGCATCGGAACTTAGGTACGACTAAAATATTTGATTAAGACTTTTCATATATTCCAAAACCTCATTATCATTACCTCTAAAAAGGATTTTCCTATTGCTGTTTTGCAACTGATGATGGTACATTGGATCGTAATATTCTTTCAATAGCAGCTCTATCCATCCTTCGTGAGAACTATGTTTTCCAGAATTCATTTGTTCTTTAAACGCAAGTTCAAATGCATCTAAAATCAGTTTGCAGCGATCTCCTCCAAGCCTTTTCTTTATCCTCGCTATGCTGCTGCCTATATAATCAGACCATTCCTTAAATCCTTGTTCTTCACCAAACATCTTGACATAACTTATCTGAGCCTGAATTACGTATTCGTCCAAAGTGTTTTGAACTCGCTTCTCAATCGGGAGATCTACAAGCACATAATCGCCACTGCTGAAAAACTGATACAAAGGCTTTGGAACATAACATCTGCCTACATGAGCACCTTCGTCCTCAAGTATTACATATTTATACGACTTATTCTTGTGATGAATCATATCATAAGCCAGGTTATTCTCAAAATCAATTTGTGTCGGCTGAGGTGTAATATACCTTCCAAACGTTGAGCCTCGGTGATTTGCAAGGCCTTCCAGGTCAATACAGTTTTCAAGCTTTTTAAGCAACTTTGTCTTACCTGAGCCGGTATAACCTCCCAGCAAAACCGGTATAGCCTTTTGCCTCGAAGGCTCAAGTTCATTGATCAGATAGTTGCGAAAAGCCTTATAGCCACCTTCAAGACGTGTTATTTCTTTGCCTGTTGCTTCATATATCCACTCCTGGCTTATGGCTGAACGCTGTCCTCCTCTGAAGCAATAAAGCATGCAATCAGGATTTTTTTCAATGAAGGAACTCCAGGAATCCACACGTGATTGTTTTACATCACCGGACACTAATTTGTGTCCTAATATTACAGCTTCTCCATTGCCTTTCTCCTTGTAGCAAATCCCTACAAGACGCCTTTCTTCATCATTCATAATTGGCAGGTTTACAGAGTTTTTAAAGGCACCATTTTCATATTCAACAGGAGCTCTCACATCTATTAGGGGTATTTCTTCAATAACAATCCGTTTAAAGTCACTGCTGGTTTTATTAATCATATTTTTCACACTCTCATTTATATTACTTTAACCAGTTTATCTGTGTGTTCGGTTGTCCGACCTATAGTCTCTAGCGATAAGCCATAGTCTGCTGTAATTTTCAAGAATTCTGCAACACTTTCCTTTTTTACCACTGCGAGCAGTCCACCGGAAGTTTGTGGATCACATAAAATATTCTTTTGCTCTTGTGTCATCTCAGAGGCAGTGTGTCCATAGCTCCTGAAATTATTAGTTGTACCTCCTGGTGTACAACCCATTTCCAGATATTTTTTGGTATTTGGCAACAATGGTATCCTGTCATAGTAAACTTCAGCAGAAATTCCGCTACCTTCACACACCTCACCTAAGTGCCCTATCAAACCAAATCCCGTAACATCGGTTAAGGCAACTACTCCTTCCAAGCCCGAAATCTCAGCACCAATTTTATTAAGAGTACACATTGCATCAATTGCAGCATCTATATGTCCAGGTTCTATCTTCTTCCTCTTTTGTGCTGTTGTCAGAATACCTATTCCAAGCGGCTTGGTTATAAATATCTCGCACCCTGGAACAGCTTTATTGTTTTGTTTTAATCGTTTATTATCCACCAGGCCTGTAACAGCAAGTCCAAAAAACGGTTCCGGTGAGTCAATTGAGTGACCCCCTGCAAGTGGAATACCTGCTGCATCACACACAGAACGTCCTCCATCAATAACCTGCCTTGCTATTTCTTCCGAAAGGACTTTTACCGGCCACCCCAATATTGAAATAGCCATAAGCGGATTGCCTCCCATTGCATATATATCACTTATCGCATTTGTGGCAGCAATCCTTCCAAAAGTAAACGGATCATCCACAATGGGCATAAAAAAATCTGTAGTACTCAAAACCGAGGTTCCGTTTCCAAGATCATATGCAGCCGCATCATCTTTGCTTCCATACCCTACAAGTAATTTCGGATAACAGACCTTGTCCATCTGTGTATTCAGTATCGATTCTAAAACAGCTGGTGCAATTTTACAGCCGCATCCGGCACCATGGCTGTATTCAGTCAATTTTATATTTTCCATATATTACATTCCTTATCTATTGATTTATTTCTGTTGCTTGTACCTTATTATAACACATTTAAATACCAAAAAAACATAACACAGCAGTTGTATCTATATTGAACGTGATAAAGATTTTACATCACGCTTCAATTTCCTTGATTTATAATCGTGAAAATTCAAATTGTCGTTGTAAAATCATTTTCACGATTTATCTACAACATTAAATAGTTACAACTTTTTCTGCTTCCATCATAATTGATACGATCTCAACCATATCAGTTCTTCTGCCAACTTTTATCTTCCTGTTTAGGTCATAAAAATCAATGCATGTACCACATGCAACCAATTCTACTCCTTGATCATGCAGGGCAGTAAGTGCATCCAAAACATTCGACCCTTCTCCCAACAACTTTACACCTGAATTATAAAAGGCAATAATGTCCGGTTTATCATTACTTGCCCAAAGCTTCCTCAATAAATTTCCCATTAAGCTGCTTCCCAACTTATCGTCGCCATTACCCATTACTTCACTGTTAATTATTATTGCTTTTTTCATTACTTGTCTCCTTATATACATTAATTTGCATTCATTTACTTGTTAGCGTAACAAAATAAATGCTGCCAAAACCGATAAAACCTAAGTTGTCCACACTAATCCCCCCATCATTATACCTTCGGATTAAATCCAAAGTCAATGTCACAAGCTGCAATTTTCTCCATTTCTAATTATTCTTCCTAAGCCTCTCTGCTAGTGCATTCATATCATGCCCTTTTAGTGCACCTTCTAAAAGTTCAGGAAGAAGCGTCGGCGTGCAGGCAAAGCACGGGATACCTATTTTTGAGAATCTGCGTGCAAGGCCCTCATCAAAGCTTGGAATACCTCTGTCTGACAATGCAAGCAGACAGAGGACTTTTACACCCGATTCATGCATCTCTTCCATTCTTTTTATAAGTGAAGCCTGATTCCCACCTTCATAAAGATCGGAAAGAAGAATAAAGAGTGTTTTGGAAGGATCGGTAATATACTGCTGACAATAAGCTACCGATTTATTGATATCCGTCCCTCCACCAAGCTGTATTCCAAATAGCATATCTACCGGATCATTGCCATACTCCTCCGACAAATCCACAACAGCAGTATCAAATGCCACAATTCTGGTGTTTAGTGATGCCATGCTGGCAAATATGGAGCCGGCTATAGAACCGTATATTATCGAATCGGCCATAGATCCACTCTGATCCATATCCAAAATAACATTCCAACTATTCATCTTTCTAGCCCTGTCAAAAAAGAAAAATCGCTCAGGTATGAGTTTTTTATACTCCCTGTTATAATTCTTAAGGTTACGATTTATTGTATACTTCCAATCAATACTCACTGCACTTGGAATGGGAGAATGATTTCTTTTGTTCAACGCACCTGTGACGGCTTTTCTCAAATCGTTTTCCAGCCTCTTGTTGATATCCTCAACTACCGTTTTTACAAGCTGCCTGGCCGTCTCCTTTGTCTTTTCCGGTATTTTCCCTTTAAGTGACATAAAAGTTGCCACCAGGTCTATATCCGGTTGCACATTCTTAAGTACTTCCGGTTCAAAAAGCAACTGTCTCATACCTTTGCGTTCTATGGCATCCGATTGTATAACTGAAACTACATCCTCGGTAAAGTATGTACGGATATCAGCAAGCCACTTTGCAAGTTTTGGAGCTGAAGACCCTTTACCTGCCGACCGCTTGGATGAACCGGTTTTCCCAGCTGTTTCACTACCTTCACTCTCGGTGGATTTATCATATATAGCTGCAAGAGCCTCATCCATAATAACTTCATCTTCGCCAAGTTCAATGCCCGAACCCGCAAACGATTCAAGCATTTCTTTACCTGATTCTCCAAGAATCAATCTCCATCGTTTAATCTGTTCCATATCCATCATAATCATATATCTCCAAAATCAAAGTCGTTTAATTCCGAAATACTCTGCTGCTCTTCACTAGAGAGCTCCCTGTTTAAAAGGTCGCTGGCGTCTTCACTGTCTACACCCCATGTCTCCCCAAGTTTTTCACAAATGCTTCGCTTCTCGGACGTATTAAAATCTGCAAATGCCCTTCGTAGAAAAACCAAAGCCCTTTTAAACTGTTCCTTGTCAAGCTGTGCAACATACTGCGAAATCTGCTTCCAAAGACCTGTTCTTGCAAGGAGGGCATATCTGTTTCTCATAGATAAACCTTCAAACCACCCTGCTCCAAGGTCTGCCTCAATTCCAGGTGACAACCTCCTTGATACTTCCTGTGAAAGCTTTTCACTATCTATAAGGTTTCTCTCTAAGAGTATTGAGCAGGCAAAACCTGACAGTTTAGGGTTTCTGTCATCTCTTTCAGATAATTCGACAAGCTTTCTGATCCATAACTCTTCATCCACTGTCTCATAGTATTCTAAAGCTATTGTATTTAAAATATTAATGGAATCCGCCACCTGTGCAGCTGCTGTATTATCACAGTTTGAAGCATCAAGCATAAGCAAGGTCGACCTTAAAAACAGCTGCTCGAGCAGCGGCACAAGCTTTGACGAGTCAAACTTACGGATGTCACCGTAGCTAATGACTTGGGATAACTGAAATGCTGCAAATGCCGCCTCATTAAATGCACCAGTATCAACAGCAAGCCTTTGCAGGACTTCTCTTGCCTGCTCCATGGACTCCATCATTCCACATTCACAAGCCTGGCGGATTACCAACGCTGCTTCCCCGATCTTCTCACACTTTTCCAAGCGTTCCTTAAAGACAAAGGCAACTGCAAGCTCTACGGTTTCTCCTCTTAATACAGATTCAACAAGTTCGATTTCTGCTTCAGGAGTCCACTTAAGAACCCAGGCTTCTGCCCATGTTGCCGTTTCCTGACTTTTGGGCTTATACTTCTGAAAGCTTATATTTAAAGCTTTTAGTCTGTGAAGAAAGCACGATCGGTTCAAGTCCAGGAATGCTGCTTCCTCGGACTTAACCCTTCTGTTTTCTCGTAAATCGAGATCCAGATCCATCGCAACAGAAGATTTATATTTTTCCAGTTTCAACCTTCTAAGCTCCCTGTAAAAGTCATCCTGGATAGAAGTTCTGCTAACACCTTCAGGAAGACTTCCGATTGCCGTACCGACTTCAACCTGTGCCATAGCCTCGGCAACCACTGTCAACTCACCATACCCGAAGGAAACCACAGCAGCGTCTCTTAAGTCCCTAAGTGTAGGTGCACTGCCACCATGCATCGCTGCAAGTGTATTGGAAAGTCTCACAGCCTCAATAACCTCTGCTGCCGACCTATGTGTTCCGCTTCCTCTCAAATAAGACACCATACTTGAAAAATATTCGGAGGGAAGCTTCTCAAAATCCCCTGCCCGCAGGCATTTCCACATCATTTCGTAATATGCGGGTGCATTGTTGCCTGCACCATAACCTGATCTTGACGACAACCTGTAATAGGAATAGGGCATTAGGGTAAGCTTTGTTTTAACACTTGGAAGGCTTAAAAATTCTTCCTCGGTCATAGGAGGCAAATCTCCCCCAAGTGCCGGCGAATGATATGCACCTGTTACCACTACTATCTTTTCGGGTTGGTGCCCGTAATTTATAACATCCTGGATTTTCTTCCTCATATAAGCTTCTCTGACAAGATTTTTAGCCATCTCAGATTTATTATCCCGGGATAACTCCCTTATACTTTTTCCAAACTCAAATACTGCAAGACGATAGGCATCTTTATTTAAATTGTGTTCAAAATTCCTTTCCCAATATGTATCATGGTCATCCTCTCCTGCCTTAAGAGCCCACTTATCATAGACAGACTTGTTTTCTCCTGTATTGGAAGATATGACTTTATAACCGTTATCTGCTTTTTTTTCATTTATATTAGAGTCATCTTTTATATTTGGATCATCTTCTCCGCTTTCCGAAGTCTCATCCGCATCACTTTTGACAGCACCGTCAGCTTCATCTCCGTATTTGCTATTATACTCGAGACTTATAAAAACATCGGAAGGCAGATCAATGAACTCCGCATGGGCATTATTCTTTTTTGCCCATACGAAGGCCTGATACTCTGGAGAGTACTGCGCAAAAGGATACAAAAGTGTCCTAACCGGCAGTTCCTCTGTGTATGCAAGTATTGCAACAGGAGGCTTGGTAGCTTTGCCTGCAAAGTACTCAATTTGAGGATTCGCATCGGATAATCCTTCGACAAGTACAGCCGTGGGCCTTATTTCATTGAGAAATTCAAGCAACTGGTACGCTCCTTGAGGAGATAGATGCCTGACACCAAAAAAATGCGGTGATTTTCCTGTTTGCTTCACACATTCATCTCCTTACAAGCATTGTACAAATCACGCCACTCGGAACCACGTTTTTTCAATACATTATCTATATATTCCTTCCAAACCAGTTTATCCTTTTCCTCGTCCTTCACAACAGCTCCTTGAAGCCCAGCAGCAATATCCTCACTAGTTATCTTTCCTTTTCCAAAACTTGCTGCAAGCGCCATACTGTTTGCAAGGAGTGATATAGCCTCAGCTGTTGATATTACCCCACTCGGTGGCTTAATCTTTTCCTTGCTGTCCAAAGTCATACCGTTTCTCAACTCCCGGAAAATTGTAACGACTTTTTCGATTGCATCTTCGGCAGGAAGTGCTGATTGAAGGTCTAGGTTTACTGCCAGCTCTTTTACGCGCTTTCTAACAATTTCAATTTCCGTATTGATATCCCCGGGAGTAGGCAGCACAATAATGTTAAATCTCCGCTTCAATGCGGAGGACATATCGTTTACGCCTCTATCCCGCGTATTTGCCGTTGCGATTATTGAAAAGCCTTTAGCCGCCGGAAGTTCAAACCCCAATTCCGGAATTGAAATCCTCTTTTCCGAAAGAATCGAAATCAATGCATCCTGAACTTCGGAAGCGCATCGGGATATCTCTTCGAATCTTGCAATTCCGCCACACTCCATTGCTCTGAATATAGGACTTTTAACCAGTGCTTCCTTTGAAGGGCCATTAGCAAGGAGCATTGCATAATTCCATGAATAGCGTATTTGTTCTTCTGTTGTACCGGCCGTTCCCTGGACAACCTTTGTGGAATCACCATGTATGGCCGCAGTAAGATGCTCTGAAAGCCAGGATTTTGCCGTTCCGGGTTCTCCGATAAGCAGCAATGCCCTGTCTGTTATAAGTGTAGATATCGCTATTTCAACCAACCTTTTATTTCCTATGTACTTTGGAGTTATCTCCACTCCTTTAGCTTTTCCCCCGGTTATATAAGTCAACACCGAACGAGGTGACATTTTCCATCCGGTAGGTACACGCTCAGTTTCTGCAGAAATTAATGCCTCTATCTCTTGAGCATACATCTGTTCCGCCGGTAACCTCAATACATCATTAGTCTCAGCCATTTTCCATTCTCCTTGATTTAATTTTGATTTTTATTTTTGAGATACCAAACAACTTCCATTAATATATCCTTTCCTTGGTTTTCAAACTTTGCTGCAAATTCCTCAATATATTTCGCATCACCCGCAGGCAATAGATTCATTACATCCGCAAAGTCATTCAAATAATATCTCATGTAAGTTTTACTGTTCTTAAAATTAAACTCCAGAACATTAAATATCTCATTTCTAATATCCTCGTATCCAGCCTGTAACAAACCTACTATAATATAGTTTAAGTACCTGTCACCAAATCTCATATGTGCTTTCAGTTTTTCAAGTAAGAGTGAGCATGCATCTTTGTCGCCCTTTGCAATAAGCTTACAGCCTAAAACAATTTCATCCAGACTTAAAAGCAGTCTTACCCAACGACTATCCCACCTGATACTATATTTATTAATGATATTCCTATAGTAATCTCTCATATTCGAATAGTAAGAATCATGTACTTGGTATTCTTCCTCAAAATCACAATAGTTTGACATAACCTTAACAATTTCACTCCGTTCAAAGGATTTCGGACCTTTTTTTAGCAACCGTGAAAAGTTTTCAAATACATATTCAGGTGATTTTGACCTTATTGCCGCCTCAAAAGTGAATTCAATAATTGAATTATTGTATTTCCCCAGGGTTGATACCAGGAAATCATAGGCCTCGTCACTTTCAAAAGCAAGAATATTCCTTGCTGCAGTATGTAAGATAATATCATCTGCATTATTAAGTTTGAACTTCATAAGTTTTTTTGAAAGGTCAACACATTTTTTTAGAAACTCTAAAATGCTGTCATCTTTTTTGCCAAGCATACAGTCCAAAACCGTAACAAAATACTCAACTTCCAACTTTGCCTTAGGCTCTGATTTATTATTACTATCAGAGCTCATAATTAATTCCAGACTTTTTTCAGCCTCAGCTAAAAGGCTTTTTATAACTTCTTGTGAATTATTTTCCCTGATAGGCTCAACGGCAATATCTCTGTCCTTTCCCCTGAATGCGTTAAACAGGCATGTAACAGCACTTCCCGACTTAATTTTCCCAAGGGCATATAAAGCCGCCTCACGTATTTCTTTCTTCTTATCGTTTGAGAGCTCTATCAGCAAATCTTCACATTCGGGAAAATCTCTTAAGACTTTAATTGCACTGACTTTGACCTCTATTGAGCCTTTATCAATTGCACTTAAATAAAACTCCTTTTCTTTTTTACCGTTCAGGTCGGATACAAGTTCAATTATCCTTGCATTACCTTTACCGCCATCCAGAACCAAACGCTTCTTCAAGACTGGAGTAATTGAATCACCATATCCTTTAAGAACGTTATAAGCCACATCGGCAATCTCGGAGTAGCCATCTCCTAACGCAGTTATAAGAGGAACAACAAGTCTTAAATCTTTGGAAAGTCCTTCGGCAAAAAACTGCCTTATAACCTCAAGTCTGCCCGAGCCTTTTGTTGTTAACGCACTTATCACAGGATTAAGCTTCCTGTAAGATATATCCGTTGAAAAATTCAAACCTGCTGTATCAACTTTTTTTATATCCCCCTGAATTCCAGTCTCCCCCTGTGTATAAACAACTGCATTAATTAAACTTGCCAATTCGAGAAGTTTTTCCTGTGACTTTCCCGTGCCGGGACTTACAGCAGCTTCAACAGCATCAGTTATCCTGGCAAAAACTGGAATACCTTCTCCGGATTTTCTCATACCTGGCAGTATCTTTTTCAATTTGGTATTATCAACTGCCATTTCACTTCCTGCAATTAGAAGCTTTCTCACTTCATCATAAGTTTCAAAAACTAAGACCATGCTCATTTATATCAACTCCTCGCTCACATAAGGCTTATGCCAACCGTATTATGCTATTGTCTGTAATCAGGGTCAGTGGTTGTGCCCTGAGTTTACCGGTATCAGGATTGTGATGAAATCTCACCAGCATACAATTGTCGTTAAGCACCTTCTCTTCAACAAGTTCCAGCATGTATGCACTATCTTGCTCAACACAAAGATAGCTGTCTTCAAGCACCAATCTCTGACCCTTTTCATCTTCGGCAACAAAAAAACCATCCACCTGACCAATTCTCGCATAGCTTAACAAAACCAATGGGTATTTTTCTGAAAGCGGATTCTTAATCTGGTTTTTTACTGTCTTTATAACTTCAGGATATGAGTTTTTAGAATAGGATTTTATCAGTTTGTAATCTTTTGAAGCAATTTCTCTTGTTTCTATGTTTTCCCACCGAATTCTGGAATTCAGCTCTCCCGGGTATACAAAAAGCTCCTTAACCTGTGCAACTGAATAAAAGGAATCATCCTCACGTATATATTTTGCTGCTTTAAAAGGCCTGTAATTCAATGTTTCCTGTATTTCTCCCGTATTTAAGTTAATCCAGATTCCCTCATCCACATACTCATTTCTCGCTTCACTGTCAAAACAGTTGAAACTTAACTGTATCAATTCAACATCCTTCTGAACCCTTCCAAGTGCCTTAAGCTCCGCCAACTGCCATGCATGCCCTAGAAGTTCAGCTATGATACCCTCCTGTTCTGACCCCAGTTCAGGCTCTTCAAGTCTTTTATTCAAATATTCCTTTCCCTTCTTGCACAACGAGTTCATTGTAACAAGTAAATCAACAGCCTGTGAATAGATCTTGTCACGGTTATTGCCAGCTTCAAAAAGAAGCAGGAATTCCTTCAACACGGTTTGAGGTCCGGAAAGATAGTAGTTACCTAACTGCTTGACTTGTTCATTCATCATTTGAAGGGTCTTTGCATTTACTGTCCCAAGTCCTGACTGTGCAAAATTTCCCGTGATCTTTGTCAGCAGCTCAAGGCCTTCAATCTGAGCAACGATCTTCTTTTTCAGTGCTGATTTATTAACCTTTTTAGGTCCTTTCACAGCTTCAACTTTTTTCTTTTCTTCTCTCTGCTCAATCTTATCGCGCTTTCCCAATATATCTGCCGGAATTTCTGCCTCTTCAAATTTCTTTCCATTAATGTAAGCAAACAAAAGTCCTATAGAATGCTTACACGGAAACTGTCTGCTAGGACAAGTACATCGAAACACCGGGTTTTCATGGTTAATAAAATCAGCCGAAGTAATATAATTGCTTGACCCGCTTCCTTTACACTCACCGAACAAAACTGTCCCGTCACTGGAAATATTTAATTTTACAAAGCTGTTCTTTTTGAGAAGTCCTAAGCCATTGGTAACAGCATTCTGATTTGGAGCTATTGAATTAATGTATTCTTCAGTAATTTTCAAATAATATCCCCCCCTGAATTACACCTTTTCTATCACAACAATACACGTACTATCCGGTAGCCTCACAGGATTTCGTCTTTCATCGTAAAACTCAATTTTCTGCGAAAGTGCGATTGTATAACCTTCTTGCAGAAAATGCTTGAATTCAACTACTCTTGCACCTGCACCAAGTGTTTTGGTTATGAATTCTCTGAACCCACTCGGAGTAAAGTACCCAAACTGTTCGTTAACCTCATGAACATAGGACTTCTCTCCCCATGTATATGTATATAAAAATTCCATTGCATCGTTTACTGGCATCAATACTTCATTGCGCCCAACTACCGAATATTCGATTTCCCTTCCTTTAAAGTCACTTGCATATCTGACCAGGAATTCAATACCCTCCTCAGATAAAAACCTTATTATTCTCTTCTGGTTAACAGGTTCTGTCATAATACCATCACGTATGATAATCCTTCCTCCAGAAGGTAAAACTTCAAACGTACTCTTAAATGCAGCTGCCAGTGTGTCATGGTTAAACCTTTTGCCTTCATATTCAATATATGAAAACAATTCATGCAAAATAGAACAAAAAATAATTGTATCAACTTTTCCTTTTTCAATATATTGACCTAAATTCAGAGCATCTCCGTAAAGTACATCCCAACTTCTGTTTTCAAGTTGCTTTTTCTTTCTCAGACTATCCAGTACATTCTGGGCAATATCTACACCAAGTACTTTCTTCTGCGGAAAACGCTCGGATATAAGATCCATCAAAGCACCGCCGCCAGGACCTATATCAACAACACTACTACCTGTAATATAATCCAGAATGACTTTTTTATAATCTATCGTCTGATTCATAGTCTGAAGGTAGGACTCCTCTTCGTAGAAGCGGTCATATTTATCTTTTCTAAGTCCAAACAGATCAAAAAGCATGATAATTGCACTTTCATAGAGCACGTCGGATTTCTCTGCTTCAATACAGAAATCAATCAATTTGCTTCCTGCCGGCGAAAAAGCAAAGTTAAAAAATATAGTATCTTCAACATCTTCATGGACGGAAATTTCATGAACAACATGCATATTCTCCTTGAATCTGCCGGCAATTATATCTTCCATAGTAATCTCAGACAGGTACTTTTCAATAATCCTTTTCTTGTAGATATTAACCCTCTTTTTGCCTTCATGCTGGTAATAAAGACCTTTCATGAATCTTTCAAAGCTTATGTGTCTGACCTTTTCAGAATTCACTTCACGATCTATGATCAAAAAGACTTTCAGGAACTCTTCAAAGGACAAGTCATACATTGCAGCCTCAACATACCACAAATCAACCGCTTCCAGCAATCCGGCAACTTTTGAAGATATACCTGAAGCAGACAGGAATTTTTCATATTCTGCTTCAAAATTCTCTCCATTTTTTGAAGATACCTGTCTTAACCGCCTTATCCGTTCTTTGAATTCATACTGCTTATCGAACCGTCCATCTGCTATAAATCCAACAACCGCTTCAACCTGATGTTTTATATCCAACCATATACGTTCATCAACTGCTGTAATGATGCACAAGTTAAGAGCAATCAATATTTCCTTCAACTCATAAACCGATAATATATTATCTACGACAAGTTGGTTTAGCGGCCTGCTGTCGTCCAAGGGAACCTCGCCTCTGATGTATTGTCCAACCAAACCATGGGTTAGAATCAGGTCATGCACAATCCTCTTTACTTCAGCATCAGGTTCATTTGACTTCTCCATATAAATCTGAGCCGAACCGATATTATGCGCAAAGAGGTTGTAGCCTTTCTTTATCCACTGTTCTCTGTGGTGTTTAAGTCCCGATTTAGAAACCTCTGACCACTTCAACGTTTCCTCAAGTATGTGCTTGTGATATTTGTCCAGATTTAGCTGTGAAAGAATTTTAAGAGTTTTCTCAACATAATTGAGCACATAATTGGTTCTGGTTTCTTCTAGGGAATAAAGCCTCTCAAGGTTGATATTCCTTTCCGAAGTCAAAGCCAGATACATTAACCACTTTTCACTTTTAAGAACATCTGTTGAACCAATTTTCAATACTCCAATAGCTTCTAATGCATCCATTGATGTATTGGATTCATTTAACCTGAATGCTTCAGAATTTTGAGCCACAGTGTTTTCTGTTTTAATATTTTGTACTTCGGTATTTTGTACTTCGGTATTTTGTGTTCCCCTATCGTGAGCTTCTGATTCAGCTACTTGTGAACAGTCTTTGTAATTTGCACCATAATAAGACTCTATTACCCGGATCTTTCCTATAATGTGTCTGTTAAAATCCTCAAGTTCTTCTGCTGGAATCCATAATTCTTTATGTACAAATGCTCCTACCGTCTTTACTTCAAACTTTGAAATATACTCATCCTCAACATCGAATTCAGTAACAAAACCAGCATAACCGGGAGGGGCCTGCGTATTCCATTCCCGTGCTATCTGGCACGCGTACTTTTTGTTCAGAACAGGATAAAATATTGGTTGTTCCGGAAGCCTTGGCGGAAATTTAGTCATTCCCGACTGCTTGATTAATTCAATTTCACTTATTCCCACTGGTCTATATAGTTTCACTGATATGCACCCCTGTATATTTAAACTGTTTGTTCTTAACCCCAATCACACTTTATACTCATTTACAACTTAACTTCAGATACATCTAAATACGAGAATCGGATGTTATTTTTTATTATCCTTTATCTTACTGCAAGATATTTTTGCTTTTTACTTTTTGGCTTTTCTGGCAATGTCATTTTCAATTTGCCTTCATTTATTAACGGCTGTACATATTTTGACATCATATAAGATATAGCTGAAAAGTTAAACTCTTTCGCTAATTCTTCTCTTGTCTTTGGCACCTTACAAAACTTAACTATCTCATATGTTATATCTGTTTTTCTATCAGTATCTAAAATCTTATTACTATTATACAGTGTTACTTTAAACACTCCTCGACTACTACTGAATACAGGTTCGGGCAGTCCTGCTTTTGCCATTTCATGCCTAACTGTAGGTATGCCTGAAAACCGATTTTCAGTACTTATCATTATTTCAAGTGCTGATGCAATATATGGATTTCTTGTATCTGCACCTACTTTGCCCAAGTTATCAATAGTTAACCTGCCATATAGCCCTCCAGGATTTTCAACTTCAAGTCTATCTGTATAAAGGATTATCCGAATCGGTGAGTTTTCGGTATTTATGCTATAGTCTCTATGGATAAGAGCATTGAGAATAATTTCACGAACTGCTTTCATTGGGTACTCCGGCTTATCAACCCTTTTCCCATCTTCGCTAATAATAGTTTTAACATGCATGTTTCTTTGTACAAAAATCAAGGCACCTTCCAGCATTTCCGGAATAGTCCCTTCAATTCTTTTATTGTCCAAAAATCTTGCTCCATCATCTCCAGTATCACCAATAGTATATCCCGGCACTACAACGGATGTAATACATAGTTGTGGAAAATTACCTTGGGGATATAATCCAAAAAGCATTAAACTTGCTAAAGTTGATTTTCCTTCTACAAACAAACCACCAAGTGACATTATCTGTTCATCAGTAAGTTTTGATAAGTTTGGCTTTTCTTTTCGAAGTTTTGCTAAATACAAGTTTAACTCTGTTTTATTTATATCTGAACCTATTCCTTGCGGAACTGTACGAATTTCATCTTGTATCTTTCTTTTGAACGCTTCATAGCTATATATTTCATATTCAGTCATAGGCATGTCTGAATCACCTACACGAATATATGAACCACGTATTTTTCCTGCACCTCTGTAGTAGCATGGTTTATCATACACATCACATTCTGATATTTCTGCACTAACTATTATCTTTTCCTCAATTTTTGCCACTGTAAAAAGAGGTCTTATAATAGGTGACATTTGATTTGCCTGTTCGGTTACTTTTACTTGTAAATCCTGTGCATCATATACTCCTGATATATTATAATTATCCTCTTGGTCTATGCCAAATATAATTATTCCACCACCATTTTGATTTGCAAATGACGAAAGTGTATCATAAAGCCTTTGTGGTGTTCCACCACTAGCTTTTTTCAATTCAATGTTTTGCATTTCACATCGTTTTGCTATTACATCATTCACGAGTGTCACTAATTCATCTGCCAACATAATTTCACCAACTCTCAAATATTTATCTTAATTATAATGACATTTTAGTTAAATTTCAAGCATTTTAGTCAAATACAATTTAGTTTACTCAATTAATTAAGAAAATATTCTACAACATTTAAGAAAACTTCACGTAATTTTGCTGTTTTTTTGCGAAAATCGTTTTAAGAAAATTCTAGGATTTTTATAAATTTCCTATGCTCTAAAAAAGAAGTATCTCATACCTAAAAAGTTGTTATACAATTGCGGTATGAAATACTTATCTTATAGAATCTGCATTCATTTCGATAACTTAGAACCCTTAAGCCCTACAGACTTTAACCTTAGCCACCCTTTTCTCATCTACTTTGGCAACCTTGAATACAATACCATTAAACTCCACAGTTGGGCTATCCTCTTTGTCGGGTATTCTGCCTAGCTGTCCTATTACAAAACCGCTCAATGTATCATAATCTTCTGTTGGAAGTTCCACCTCAAGGTAGTCACTCACGGTTGTCAGGCTGGTCGTACCGTTTATAATAAATGTGTTTTCGTCTAGTTTATCTATATCCTTCTCAATTTCATCGTCCTCGTCAAAAATATTCCCCACAATTTCCTCAATCAGGTCTTCTAAAGAAACAATGCCTGCTGTCCCACCATACTCATCAATAATAACTGCCAAATGTGTATTCTTCTTTTGAAGCTCTTTAAACAGTTCGTCTGTTCTCTTTGAAGCAGGAACAAAATAAGGTTTTCTTATGACATTTCTCAAGTTAAACTTATCTTTATCACCATCCTCAGCCAGATATTTGATAAGATATTTTGAATGCATTATTCCTACAATGTTGTCGATATTATCTTCAAAAACGGGTATCCTTGAATACTTTTCTGCATTAATAAACTTGGTCACTTCATCAAGGCTTGCATCAACAGGCAAAGCTGCAATTTCTGTTCTGTGAGTCATTATTTCTGAAACTATTTTATTATTAAATTCAAAAATATTATTTATCATCTCTTTTTCGGTTTCGTCAATAGTTCCTCTTTCCTCTCCGACATCCACCATCATTCTTATCTCTTCTTCCGTAACATTTTCATCTTCCTTTGAGGGATCAACCCCAAATAGCCTTACAATAGTGTTTGTAGACAGTGTAAGAAATTTGACAAAGGGTAAAGTCATAACCGACAAAAAGGTTAAAGGCGTAGCCACAAGCATAGCAATTGGTTCTGCCTTTTTCATTGCCAGTCTTTTAGGTGCCAATTCCCCGAAAACGAGAGAAAAATATGACAATAATATCGTAATCAGTACCATTGAAACACTTTGAAGCACACCCGCAGGAATATCCACTCCTGTAAGCTGTATCAATTTAACCAGTCTTCCTGAAAATTTATCTGCTGCAAAGGCACTTGCAAAAAAACCGGCAAGTGTTATGCCTATCTGAATAGTCGCAAGAAACCTACTTGGTTCTTCTACAAGCTTTTTAAGCAAAACGGCTTTCTTATTACCTTCCTCAGCCATCATTTTTAATTTAGTATCATTTAATGAGATTAATGCAATCTCGGAAGCAGCAAAAAACGCATTCAGCACTATGAGCAAAATTAAAACCAGTATTTCGGTAAACAAATTTTTCATCCTCCAATTAATTAGTAAGTCAAATAAAAAAAGGCATAATTATCCTATATTCAAGGATTTACGGCCTCCTGTAAAACTTAGCTTTTAATCGGTTTTTAACTCCTAACTGTGCTTTACATAGTGCTCTGCTACATCGTATATCTTCCGGAATATCGTCCATTCCACTATCACCCCCAAATCAACTGTTTTATTATAAAATAATATATTATATATTCTTTATTGCTGTCAAGAATAAATAAAGGGCTATATCCGCTTTTAATTAATTTATAATCCTTTTAACTTTACCTACCTTGATATTTCCATTTATTCCGCATCGTTCTACTATGCTGCTTCTGTATCTGTACAAATAGAAAACAAATTTAGTGTCTTCTCTCCAATTAGATTTTTTGCAATCTACAAGATTAAATAATAAATCCCCTTAAACAACTTTAGTCAAGGAATGTTGCTTAAGGGGATTTAGAACAAATATTGTGTTAATTCGGTATTATTTATACTTTTCGAAAACAGCCGTCTTTGTTCTTACATCAAAGTAACCTTCATGATTTTTACCATATGAAAATATTACTATGTTATTACTATCTTCATATGATTTAAACGTGAGGGTACCCTTTCCAGGATATTCATATTTTTCATACATTACAACAAAATCTGTTTCACTATAAATTTTGTTACAAATGACGCCTGTTTCTTCATCATCTTTTCTGCATCCTGCTGCCAGAATATTGTAATTACAATTTGCCATAGTCGTGATTTTATAAGTTAATCCCACATCATTTCCAAACACCGTAGCATGTCGGGCATCGCCTTCGGCTATATTAATTTCTGTTATGAACTGTTCTTCTTGCGAAAAACTATCAAACCCCTTCTTTATAGGTTTAACATTATCCATAAGAGGATTTCCTTTTTCATCTTTCGGTAATTTATTAATTTGCTCGTGATATTTCTTTCTTTCTTCTTCAGCGGCTTTTAATTGAATCTCTTTTTGTCTCATGTTTTCTATTTTTTCATCCAGTCCATCAGGAATTTTCTCTCCTTTATTAATAAACTTAGCCTTTTCTTGTTCGAGAACCTCCAAGTATGGATCTAGTGGTTTTTCGTAGTTTTTCGCGATTATAGTACCAAAACTCAGTAAAACACCCAAAACAATTCCAGTTAATACAATTCTTTTGATATGAGTTGCCATTTTATATTACCCCTTTCTTTTTTATTGACTTTTTCGTGCTATCCAAGAGCTATGAGTTAATGGTTGCCCAACACTATTATTATAAAGGAAAGTATTAAACTCCGAATAGGACTGTTGATTACTTAATAAGGCTGAAGTATACTCTGACCATTTGTTTGTGCTCAGAAACCCTGAATAAGAAATATATTGCCATTTCTTCTGATAGGTCCATCTCCTGGCATGAGCAGTATTATAGATTTGTGGCATAGCATAGGCACAACTTAATCCCCAGGACAGGTAATGCACATCACTGGCCTTCCAATAAAATTTTTCATTACTGGTATCGTGTTTTACTTCCCATTCAGGGTCATCTTCACTTGACCAATCATAATTATCAGCTCCATTGTGACTCCCATAATTCACCAATTGTCTGCTGGCTCCTTGGGAATTAAACCCACTTGCCAGTGCTTTTGTATATGACGGGTGGTTCCACGCCATTTCAGCATCATATCCACCACCTACATATGTAACATCTCGACCTAGATATCTCATGTACTCCAAATTGTGAGGTTTTTCAACATAAAATGACTTGTTAAAGATAACACCACTGGTTTGAGCATACAAGTTATATTGACTGTTGCTTGGTGGCGTACCAGAATATTTGTAAACTCTTATATAATAAGTCCCAGTATAATTAGCAGTATAATTAATAAATTCACCTAAATCTGACCCATTTCTGGAATCTGCTAAACTTGTACCACTAGAATTAAGGAGCCATAAATCATAATCGCAACCTGTAGGAATATAAGACAACTGGATGTAGATTTCACTTCCAGAACTAGCCGTAAACTTATAATAATCGTTACTGTCTCCAGCCGGGAATGTTCCTTTTTTTAGTACCTCAGAAGAAATAGGCTGAGCGGTTTCTTTAGTATCATTACTAGATGAAGATTCATATTCTACATTAAAGTACTCGGCAAAAACACTTGATGATGGTTCTTTTCATAATATGACTCAATATGAAAAAATGCACTCAATATGAAATATGAATTTAGAGTCTTTCAACAGAATTATTATATATGTAAGACGTTTTTAATTAATTTCTCGATTTTTTCGTAATTCTTTTGATTCGGTTTATCTTCAACACCAGTCAATACATCTACTGCATAAGGATTTACCTGCTGAACAACTCTAGAAATATTATCTGCATTCAGCCCTCCTGCAAGTATGACAGGTACAGTGCTCTCCTTCTTAACAGCCTCAAATATAGATAAATCCACGGCAACGCCAGTTCCACCAGGCATTGAAGAAGTGTATGAATCCACCAGAATCGCTGATACCCCTGTTTTCAAAAGCTCCCTCACAGCAATAACGGGGTCGGTAATCTCAAAATCACAATTGCCCATGCTATCCATTCGCAAAGCCTTTATTACTTTGATTCCCTTGGGTTTTAGCTGCTTCGAAATTTCTTCAACATCCTTAAGTGTTTCTTTATAATGAAGTTGCACAACATCAGGACAGGTTTTATTCACCATATCCAGTATTTTTTTTACTTCTCCCCCTGTTACTACGCATGTGCTTACAAAGGGCGGAACCTGCTCTATAAGTTCACGGGCATCTCTCACCTTCAGGTTCCACGGCACATACACTGGATATTCAACCACAAACCCAAGCATGTGAACCCCCGCCTGTACACAAAAATTCACATCTTCGTGCTTCATCAATCCGCATATCTTAACTCGTGTCATTGTTTTACCTCGCATGCCCACTTAAATTCATATACATTCCCACAGGATCCTTTGCCTTAAGGATTGCCGTACCCACAAGAACTGCATGAGCGCCTGCTGCTATAGCACGTGACACATCTTCTTTTGAGGAAATAGAACTTTCACTCACCAGCAAGGCTCCAGGCGGGACCATGGCTGCCAGATTTTCAGTGGTATTGACACTTCCGTCGTCTGTTTCAAATTCAACTATATTCCGGTTGTTAATACCTAAGAAAGTCAGCTCCAGATCCCTGACAGACATTATTTCCTCCTGACTGTGGGTTTCAACCAAAGGCTCTAATCCCAGCTTATATGCCTCTTCAACAAGTGTAATGAGCTGATCTTTTTTCAGCATTGATGCTATTAACAGAACACCTGAAGCACCTATTTCAACACTCTCGAGCAATTGTTCCCGAGTAGAAATAAAATCTTTGCGTAAAACAGGCACTGAAACTGCCTTCGCAATACTATATAGAAGTTTTGGCGAACCACCGTAGTGTTCTGCTTCAGTTACAACTGAAATAACAGGCACACCTGCTGCATTGAAAGCACTGGCAATTGCAACAGGATCCCGTCCCATAAGCAAGTCACCTTCACCGGGTGACTTGCATTTGATATCTGTTATAACTGGAATTAATCCTGTGCTTTTCTTATTCCAAAGTGCCGATGAACATTTAGCACTTTTCTTCCCACTGCCATATAGTTTTCTCATTTTCCTTTATACCACCGTTCTATAGTCATGTGATGCAACTTTGAGTTGATTGAGTTTATTCTGGGCAGCTCCACTGTCAATAATTTCATTGGCAAGCTTAATTCCTTCCTTGAAGGAATCCGCTTTATTTCCTATCATTAAAGCACCAGCCGCATTCAACACAACTGCATTTCTACGGGGTCCCTGATCTTTTCCAGAAAAAACATTTCTGATCATGACAGCGTTTTCCTCGGGGGTTCCTGTAGCTATTTCTTCAAGAGTACAACGGGACAAGCCAAAATCTTCCGGTGCTATTTCATAAGTCGTAATCTTACCATTATTAAGCTCATTCACTCTGGTTTTGCCTAAAAGAGAAATTTCATCGAGACCATCAAGACCATGTACAAACAGTCCTCTTGTATAGCCTACTGATGCTGCAACATGTGCAACTGTATCTAAAAGTTCGGGCTTATAAATCCCCATAACATGTCTGCTTGCTTTAGACGGGTTAATTAATGGCCCTATTATTGTGTAGAATATAGTTTTAATTCCCAGATCCTTTTCGGGTGGAAGCACCTTGCCCATAACAGGGTGAAATAGAGGTGCATAAAGAAATGCAATACCTATATCTTCAATTAGTTTTTCGACACCTTTTGGACTTTGGTTGATTTCTATCCCCAGTGCCTCCAGTACGTCAGCACTTCCAGAAAGACTTGATATTGAACGGCTTCCATGCTTTGCTACAGGAATACCTGCTGCTGCAGCTACAAAAGCAACTGAAGTGGATATATTAAATGTACTCAAACCGCCACCTGTGCCGCATGTATCCATAAGTTCGTCATCCACTTTCGGAGATATTTGTATACAATTGTCACGCATAGCTTTAGCAATGGCTGTAATCTCTGTCAAGGTTGGTCCCTTCATTAAAAGTGCTACCTGAAAACCTGCAATCTGAACTTCACTAAGCTCGTCATTTTTAATTGCAACAATCAGACTATATGCCTCTTCAGCTGTTAAGTCCTCTCTCTCTGTCAGTTTCTTCAATACATTTTTAACCATTCTAATCTCTCCTCATCTCAATCTATATTGAACGCAATAAAGATTTTACATCGTGCTTCAATCTCCTTAATACATATCACGAGAATCGAATTTTCCAATGTATAATCATTTTCGTGATTTATATATACCATAGATTTATTAAACTCTTCTATTTTATTGCATTTTTCATACTCTTAACATATTCAACTACATGAGGTACGCATTCCGACCCGTATTTTGCAACGATTTTTACAATAGCACTTCCAACAATTACGCCATCAGAAATTTTGCTCATAGCAGCAGCCTGTTCAGGGTTTGATATACCAAAGCCAATAGCACAGGGTATATCTTTTACTTCCTTGGCAAGTTTTATCATCTCCGCAGCATTACTGCCTATATCATTTCTCACACCTGTCACACCCATAGATGAAACACAGTAAAGGAATCCTTTCGCTTCACGAGCTATCATTCTGATGCGTTGATTCGAAGTTGGAGCTATCATTGATATAAAAGAAACATCATATTTTGTGCAGAAAGGAATGAGTTCTTCCTTTTCTTCGTATGGAATATCCGGTACAATAACGGCATCTACTCCAGTTTCCTGACAATTTTTCATGAATTTTTCAGTTCCGTAAGTAAAGATTGGATTTGCATAAGTCATAAATGCTATAGGTATATTGCATACCTTACGTACATTTCTCATCATATCAAATATTTTGTCGGTCGTTGTCCCAGCCGCAAGTGACCTACTATCAGCCTCTTGAATCACCGGCCCTTCTGCTACTGGGTCAGAAAAAGGTATACCTATTTCAATCAGATCTGCACCGGCCTCAGCCATCTTAAGTATCAACTGTTCAGTTATTTCAAGCGACGGATCTCCCGCTGTTATAAATGGTATAAAAGCTTTACCATGGTTAAAAGCCTGTTTAAGCTTATTCATAGATCTTCACCCCCCTGTAACGTGCTATTGCAGCAACATCTTTATCTCCTCTTCCTGACAAATTGATTACAATAATTTTCTCCTTACCCATAGTGGGTGCGATCTTTCTTGCATGTGCAACAGCGTGTGAACTTTCTATTGCAGGAATAATTCCTTCACAGCGTGAAAGATATTCAAACGCCTGCACTGCTTCATCATCAGTAACCGGTACATATTCAGCTCTGCCCATATCATGCAGGTTTGCATGTTCCGGTCCTATACCAGGGTAGTCAAGACCTGCAGATATGGAATAAACAGGTGCAATCTGTCCGTACTCATCCTGGCAGAAGTAAGACTTCATTCCGTGGAATATGCCCACCGTTCCTGTTGCAATAGTTGCAGCATTTTTGTCGGTATCAACACCATGACCTGCTGCTTCACAACCAATCAACCTGACACTTTTATCTCCTATAAATTCATAGAACACTCCCATCGCGTTACTTCCGCCTCCAACACAAGCCAATACTGCATCTGGCAATCTTCCTTCCTTCGCAATAATCTGCTGTTTGACTTCACGCCCTATTATACTCTGAAAATCACGTACTATTGTCGGAAATGGATGAGGTCCCATTACAGATCCAAGCACATAATGGGTGTCACTAACTCTCTGCGTCCACTCACGCATTGTCTCATTTACTGCATCCTTCAGCGTTTGGGTACCGCTCGTAACTGCATGCACTTTTGATCCTAAAAGCTCCATACGGAAAACATTAAGTGCCTGGCGCTCTGTGTCTTCCTTCCCCATAAATATCTCACATTCCAAACCCATCAGTGCAGCCGCAGTTGCAGTAGCAACTCCATGCTGACCTGCACCTGTCTCTGCAATAACACGGGTCTTGCCCATGCGTTTTGCAAGGAGTACCTGACCTAACACATTGTTGATCTTGTGTGAACCAGTGTGATTCAAATCCTCTCTTTTGAGATATATCTTAGCACCACCTAATTCTTCAGTCATCTTTTCAGCATAATAAAGCAATGATGGACGATCTGCATAATTATTAAGCAGTTCATTTAACTCCCCTACAAATTCCGGATCATTTTTAAATCGATTATATGCCTCTTCAAGCTCGATTACGGCATTCATCAATGTTTCCGGAATATACTGCCCGCCATGGATTCCAAATCTACCTTTCGACATGTTCATCCCCCCACTTTCATAAAAATCCTGTTACACCTGAACCCTCTAATTTCTATAAACTCGTCGACAAATCTACAAAATAAAAAAAGCCTCCATCCCTACACCAGGGACAAAAGACTTAACTTCTGCGGTACCACCCAATTTGACGATAAATCGTCCACTCCTTTTGTATACTAACATATACACCCTACTGATAACGGACAGGGTTCCCGTAAGCACCTACTATACATAAATTCGGAGCTTCCCTCACAAGTCCATTCAGAACAATCCTTGTAACCGCATTTTCAGCATCTAGCGGCTCTCTTATACATACAATCATTCTTACTACTCTTGATCACAGGTTTAAACTATTAAGTAAATTGTATCACCACCAGCTACTTTTGTCAACAACAGTAAATTCAAAAAAAATCATAAATTCTAAATGGTAAACATTGTAGATGTCCACTATATTATACCACAAATTAAAACTTCAAGATATAACGCTCATTGTAAAGAGAGCGACATGATTTCAATATTAGAAACCATTAAAAATATGGATATTAAAACATACTGATATTATGGAATTATTTAATTCTTGTGTTGAATTAAATAATGTGCCTACTTCTACTGCATGGAGTAGCTATATATCGGAAAAAAATAGAGGAATGGAAAGCAAATATCGTGGCATAAAAACTAGTGTAATATAATAACCAAAACGTTTTATTTAAATATAATCACCCTGCATGGTGCAATGCGGGGTGATTATATTCTTTTCTTAATTACTGTCATTCCAATAATATTCAATCCAATATTACTCAGACAGAAAAGACGCCGCACTTCCCTCATTATAATAATTGTACTTATATAACCTTGTCCTGATTTTTCTTAATATATTCCTCAACAATCAGCTTATCATCTTCATCTACAGGCATAACGCCTAAATACTTATAATCCCAAATTAAATGTCCTTCAGACGGGCTTGCTTCGGAAAGGTCTGTGTAGTCATAATCAATTTTAAATTTTCCTGTGCTTTCTAGTATGAACGTCAGATTAGTCCATACTTCCTGACCGTTATTTTTAAACTCATTCCAAAGTTCTTCTAAATTAGCTACCAGCTTATCCCATTGATTAGTAAATTCTTCTTCTGTTATTTCAAACAATTCTGTAACGTCATGACCATATACCGATTCATTACTACCTTTGGGATAATAATTAAAGAATGCCGTCTGCATATCTTCATTAATTTCTCCATACAGAAAAACTTTGTCCCATTGTTCTGGTATGGTTTCATTTAAAGTATTTGCGATTTTATTATAAATTTGATTTAATCTTTCTTCCATTTTATTTCCCTCCTGGTCCATTCTTTAAAGTTCTTGTTTCTGGTTTTCTGTTTCCGATTTTTTGTTCAATTCTAAACTTCGTAGGGCGTTGTGAATTGCCTTCATATATAGGTGTTATTTTAACTTTCACATCTTTGGGAGGTGTAAATTTTAATGCTTTAGCCCAATCATTCTCAAGTTTCTTCCATTCACCTTTGTTTAAGTTTCCATTCATGGGTACTAAATTATCAAAGTTGCCAGAGCCTTTAAATATTGTTGCTATTAAATGACCACCGTCATCATCTTTTAGTCTATCATCACGTCCGACTGTCTTTTGTGCATAAGCATTTCTTTTTCCATCACCTAATTCCAGTGTGCCTTCAGCACTTGTTATGCGACTCAGACTGTCAGTTTTGTATGTATATCCTTCTGGAGTTGTATATGTAACATTGGGTTTTAGAACTTTTTTACCCTCTTTTTTAGTAAACTGTTCTCCATACTTTACTGTTGTTAATGGAGGGCTTATACTACCATTATCTTGCATTTCTTTCATTTTGGCAAGTTTATCAGTAATATTCGTGTTCTTTTTAGTTAAGTTTAAAGATGGGCTTAGTAATGCTACTTTTTGCTGAACTGCTTCAACTGGTTCCTCCATTGTGTTGGCAACTTCAGTTATTGCATTACTTGTGGCATTAGTCTCTTCACTTGTTACTTCAATTTCCTTTGCGAAAAATTGACTTATATAAAGTGTAAATGTTCCAACTCCTGCGCAGTTCGAATAGTTTTCTGAATAATCTACCACAAATGCCTTGTTAAAACTAACCTTTCTCACCAATAGATTATTTTGATATTGCTCGACGGTAACTTCTTTATAACAATCCGCATTTGCTCCAGATATTAACGCCCATTGATAAAGTCCTACAGTATCTTCTTCGGCATCAATCTGTCCCGTAATCAATATTGAGTTTCTTGGTGTAGTTTTTCTGCCGCTACATATATCTACATTGAACGCTACGTGTTGTACACATTTTTCCAATACAGTGCCGCCTGAGATTGTGACTTTGTATAACATCTATAGACCCCCATTTCTGCAATTAAAAGTCATTGACATTTTATCACATTGAAGGATTTGTGCAAGAACAAACTTGTCTATAGTGTGTCGGGTAGCACATTTCAATCCACGCTCCCTGTAAAGAGAGCGACGCAGAACAAAGACTTTTAAGGAATTTACTAGAAAAATTTCAATCCACGCTCCCTGTAAAGAGAGCGACATTCTGATATTGTTTTAAAACGACAGTCTGAGTATATTTCAATCCACGCTCCCTGTAAAGAGAGCGACAATCTTTCATCTGAAAATAAACATCAATTGTATAATTTCAATCCACGCTCCCTGTAAAGAGAGCGACAATACTTTCCTTCGTACAATTGAAAATGACATAGTATTTCAATCCACGCTCCCTGTAAAGAGAGCGACTGACTTCCTTCTTGGAAACTTAAAGTCGTACCTAATATTTCAATCCACGCTCCCTGTAAAGAGAGCGACATCATATTTTCTACGTTAGTTACAATATCAGACCAAATTTCAATCCACGCTCCCTGTAAAGAGAGCGACAAGTACATCACCTTCATGTTGCGGTATTCTCACAATTTCAATCCACGCTCCCTGTAAAGAGAGCGACTCTGTATTCTCCCTTAAATGTATACTCATGCGTATTTCAATCCACGCTCCCTGTAAAGAGAGCGACAAAAATTTATGGTTTTGTTATATCCCGACAATCCAATTTCAATCCACGCTCCCTGTAAAGAGAGCGACTTAGGGTCCATAAGATTTATTTCTTTTTGTCCTGTCAAATTTCAATCCACGCTCCCTGTAAAGAGAGCGACTGGATGACGTCAAAACTAAAATCATATTTAAAAGATTTCAATCAAAG
>JAEWSG010000133.1 GCA_023398495.1 Bacillota bacterium | reverse complement strand
TATATATATTGGATGACACAGGAAAGATATGCACAAAGCTTTGTGAATTAACGGCCCGCGAATTTAAAAATCCAATAGAAAAGCTTTTATTTGAGCCTTTTTGGAGAATGATAACCCCACCTTTTAGTCATAAATATGAACAGGGGAATGTCTTGATTATGTACTCAGGACACTGTACTGCCTTAAAAGATTCAATTGTTAGGAACTTCCGCAATCAAGAGGGTAGTATGAGAATATGGGAGGTTGAAATATCGGATAGTGATAAACTTAATGATTTAATAAAAACCTCACCATTAGTAGATAAAGTGTATTATCTCGGAGGAGTAAGCTCTTTATTAGAGGATATTGTTAATTATGATGCATTGCGCGACACAGAAAATGCCATTATTTCATTTAATTGTTTAATAAAAGCTTTATCCGGGAATGGTTTTGCGTCCAGAAAAATATCTTTGAACATTTTAATAAATGGTGTATATTCGCCCGATCCAGAGGAACAACCACAAGCTGTAAATCCATACTCCGGGGCATTTAACGGCATATGCCAGTCTGTGGCAAAGGAATATCCCAACTGGAGGGTTCTGTGTTTTGATGTAGACTATCCTGGACACTCGAATACAAGTATGGAGATTATGAAGCAAATCAATATTATTGATTTGTGGGAAAAGGATACCACAGGAAAACTAATAGTATTTAGGCATGAAAAGGTATATACACAGCAGTTGAGACCGTGTAAAGCTGATGAATCCCAGGAGTTGCCGCTACAAAGGAACGGGGTCTATTTAATTGCAGGGGGAGCGGGCGGAATAGGCATGACATTTAGTAAATACCTGGCAGAGAATTATCAGGCTAAACTGGTGCTTATCGGCAGGAGCAGCATATCTCCGTTTATCAGTGAAGAATTAGATGCCATAGTATCAAAAGGTGGACAAATACTTTATATTCAGGCTGACTTGACTAATGCAGCAAGTATGAGGGAGGCTGTTGAAAAAGCAAAACTTCATTTTGGAAGAATTGATGGTGCAGTCCACTCGGCTGTTGTTTTAAGGGATTCAACCGTTGAACGCATGAGCGAAAAAGACTTGCTTGAAGTGCTGGCGCCAAAACTAAAAGGAAGTCTGGTATTTTATGATTCTTTGAAGGAGGAAAACCTTGACTTTATGATGTTTTTCTCTTCCGCCCAATCCTTTATGGCTAATCCGGGGCAAAGCAATTATGCAGCAGGCTGCAGTTTCACTGATGCATTTGCAAAGGCTTTGAATAACCGGGTGACATTTCCTGTAAAGGTTATAAACTGGGGCTACTGGGGTACAGTGGGTATAGTGGCATCGAAAGAGCACAGAAAAAACATGGCTAATAAGGGAGTATATTCGATTTATCCAAGGGAAGGTATTGAGGTAATAAAAGTAGCTTTAGGAAGTCCTTTTGAACAGGTTATTGCAATTAAGCTGGCTGCTAATTTAGTTGATAGTCTTATTGTGAAAAATGAAGAGGGGGGAGATAAGACAAAAACGCCTGAGGCGAATGATATTGCAATGCATGTTAAGGAGTATATGCAAAGTGATTTCACAGCTATACAAGGGTTCTTAGGCTACCTGACACCGTCATCTGATTTAAATAAATTTGCTCTTTTGACACTCCTGGATGTTTTTCTGGCTAATGGGGTATTTACAACAAGCGGAGAGACTTATAATGCCAATCAGCTTTATTTGGATATAGGAGGAATTCCTGCTTACTATAAACTTTTTTGTTCAATAATAAATGAATTCTGCAAGGCCGGATTGCTGGAATATGATGGAGCACAAATTGCAGTGACAAGTAAGCTGACAGAGGATCCGCTGGTTACTGAACTGAAAAATATAGCGAGTTTCAGAGATGAACTTGTTAATAATTACACTGGGTTAAGGCCACACATAAATTTGGTTTCGGTCTGCACCGGCAAATTGTTTAAGGTGATTACAGGAGATACATCGGCTACCAGTGTATTATTTCCAAATTCATCACTTAAATTGCTGGATGGAATATATAATGGCAACCCTATTGCCGATTATTATAACAAATTGGTTGCATATGGAGCGGAATCAGTTGTTAAATCCATTAGTCGAGACAGGAGTATCAAAATACTTGAGGTAGGGGCAGGAACCGGAAGTACAACGGACTTTGTTCTACGGACTCTGAAAAGTATGCATGTTAATTGTGAGTACGTTTTCTCGGATATCTCTACTGCATTTATTGAAAATGCAAGAGGAAAATACAAAAAGGATTATCCTTTTGTGTCTTATAAACAGCTGGATATTGAGCGCAGCTTAATAGGACAGGCGGTAGATAAGGAAGAATATGACATAATAATAGCATCAAATGTTCTCCATGCCACAATGAATATATTCGATACGTTAAAGAGGATGAAAGACGTTCTTCGAAAAGACGGATGGCTAATAATTAATGAAGCAACAAAGGAACAGCTGTTTACCACTGCAACCTTCGGTATGCTGAAAGGTTGGTGGAATCATGAGGATTCTCATCTTCGTTTACCGTATTCGCCGCTTCTTAGCCTGAAGAACTGGATATCTTCACTTGAGAGTCTTGGCTTTGACTCATTTGCCCCTTCACTGGCAGAAGAAATTGATGAAGAGAATATGAACCAACAGGTAATAATGGCACAAAGAAATAATAGCTGCTGTAAAGGTAGCATTGATGAAAGCCGTTTTGTAAATGAGATAAAAGAAGAATCTTATATAAAGACTGCATCGCATACATCAAAAGACAGTGTAGAGCTGGAAGAACATTTGCTGGAGATAATCGGTGAGGCTTTGGGTATAGATCATGAAGATATTGATATTGGCGAACCTTTTTCAAACTACGGAGTTGATTCCATTGTTAGTGTTGAGTTAATAAATAAAATAAATTCTGCGTTAAAAATAGTGTTAAAAACGACAGTATTATTTGACTATCCTACGATTAAAGATTTAGCCAGGTATATCAACACTACTTTTGACAACTTGGTTTGTATAAGTATGAATGGTTTACAGGCAACGAAACGTGCTGAAACCGCAGAACGGGAAAAATCTTTCGAGGAACCTCTTGCAGCATTCGATGTCAAGAGGGTCTTTATAATGCTGGAAAAAGGAGATATTACCTTAGAAGAAGCTGAAACCATATTGGCTGAAATAGATTAACCTTTTTATTATAATATGTAACAAGGTGGTAGAATCATGAGAAAACGATTAAAACGAATACTTATTGTATTTTTAGCAGTTGTAATGCTATTGGCTGTTGTTAATTCAGTATTTTTAGCGGCGGTTAATAGATATATGCCTGAAACTGCTGCAAGTATACCATGCCGAAGTGATCAAAACGCCGGTAAAGCCCGAATTAATGGTTTTGATATCTGGTATAAAGAAACAGGTGTTAATAATTCCAAGCCAGCTGTAATAGTTATACATGGAGGACCAGGTATGTCAAGCTATTACTTCCATGATTATTTAGGCTTTTTACAAAAGGATCAAAAGGTTTTCTATTATGATCAAAGAGGCTCAGGATACTCAGAAATTAAACCTGATTTATCGTTATACAATCTGGATAATATGGTAAATGACTTGGAACAATTCCGAAAGGAGGTTGTTAAAAAGGACAAAGTAATAATAATTGGCCATTCTTTTGGCGGAATGGTTGCATTGGAGTATATGAAGAAATATGGGGAGTACGTGGAGAAGGCTGTACTTATTTCCCCAATGACAGGGAGTGTCAGTCAAATTTCCAGTGCCTGGAATTTTATAGATATTATATTCAAACATGGTTTTCCGCCAAAAGATCCCGAAAAGGCGAATAATTGGTTTATGGGGATACAACGTACATTTTTTAAGAATTGCTTTTATAATAAGGATAATGAAAAAATACTGGACGACTTGGGATATATATCCTTTGCAACTCTCGTAGCAACTGGAAGCAAAATTAAACAACAGGAGCCTGAAAAAAGTTACGCCGGTATAAAAACCAAAACATTAATCATATATGGGGATAAAGAATATATATCAACAACTGAAAGTAGTCAGAAAAAGCTGCATAGGGCATTGGCCAACTCTGTTCTGATGAAGTTTGACCACAGTGGGCATTTTTCGTTTATAGAAGAGAATGATAAATTCGCCTTCGAGGTACAAAAATTCCTTAACAATAAATAATTTTGTGTGATATTAAAAGTGCTTCTAAATTTGCACAAATGTGTGTATAAAAATAGATAAATAAATTAGGAGGGTTGAAATTATGGATGATAAGGTACTTGAGAAAGGTTCAGTGTCGGAAACGTTATTTATTCCGCTCCAGGTAAAAGCAAAAGAAACCAAGGATCCTAAAGGTGTAATCCAGGATCCAAAAGCAGTAGAAATAATTGAAAGAATGAATGTTGATCTTTCCAGGTTTGACGGCGGGAATATCACCCATGTAGGCATTATGGCAAGGACTACGGTTATGGATCAGGGCACGAACAGATTTTTGGAACAAAATCCGAAAGGGACGGTTATAAACCTGGGAGCAGGACTAGATACGAGATTTTCAAGAGTTGATAATGGTAGCCTTAAGTGGATCGATTTAGATGTACCTGAGGTGATTGAGCTGAGAAAACAATATTTCCCCGGGTCGGATAGGGTGAAATCAATAGCGAAGTCGGTCTTCGACAGTTCATGGGTTGATGAGGCAGATGTCAGGGCTGACGAGCCGGTATTAATTATTGCTGAAGGTATATTAATGTATTTTAAGGAAGAAGATGTGAAAAAAGTTTTTGATATATTAATTAGTCATTTCCCTAATGCGGAAATGTACTTTGATGTCGTACATACCTATTTTGTTGGTAAGGGAGTAAGTGCAAATTTCAATTGGGGGATAGATGCAGCCAAACAAATAGAGAGCTGCCATCAGAGCATCAAGCTTCTGGAAAGCTGGAGTACCGGTGATTTGTTTAAGAAACGGCAAAGTTTGTTTTTTAAGATTATGAATATATCATCTTCTATTCGAAATCGCAGCCAGATACTGCACATTAACTTTAAAAAATAAAATTATATACAATGAAAAAATGTCATGTCGGTAAATTGCGGGGAAGATGATATGAATTTTAAAACATTACTGGCGGAAGAGAATCAAGGTATTATTAATGTGATTTTCAACAGGCCTAATGCAAATAATAGTATAAATACCGAAATGCTTGCAGAAATAAATATGGTTTTGGACTATGCGGAAAAAAGTCCCAACAATAAGTTGATTGTTTTACAGGGAAGTGACAAATTCTTCTGTACCGGAATGGATTTCAAGGAATTTTCACAGGTGGCCGACGAGCATCAGGATGATAAACATGCAGATCTTTATATGCAAACAATCAGGAGGTTTTCACTAATACCTAAAATAGTAGTTACCAAGGTAGAGGGACAGGTTACTGCAGGAGGAGTAGGATTTGTGGCAGCCAGTGATTATGTCATAGCCACAGAACATGCTCAGTTCAGCCTGTCGGAAGCTTTGTGGGGGCTCCTGCCTGCCATGGTACTTCCGTATCTTATCAGGCGGGTAGGCTTTCAGAAAGCGTACAGTATGACCCTTACCACCCAGGTAGTTACTGCTGAAGAAGCATATTCCGCACATCTGGTGGACAATCTGACAAACAATCCCGACCAGGCAATTCACAGACTTTGGCTGCGATTGAGGATTATCAATGAAACTACCTTGAAGCATATGAAGGAGTATTTTAGGAAACTTTGGATTATTAACAACTCAGTTGAAGAAGAAGCAGTAAAGGTCATATCTGCGTTATTATCTGATTCTAAAACCAAAGAAAACATTACAAACTTTGTGAATCTGAATAAATTTCCGTGGGAGAAGGATGAAATATGAAAAAGTGCATTCTTGTGACAATGGGGACATCCGGGGATGTCAACCCGTTTGTGGGGCTGGGAAGAGCTTTGAAGGAAAGAGGGCATAAGGTTGTACTTGTTACAAACCCTTACTTTGAAAAATTCATTCTGGGTGCGGGGCTTGAATTTGTACCACTTGGGACAGCAAAGGAATATATTGAGGGCATAAATAATCCTGACCTGTGGAATCCGGTGAAATCGAATACAGTAATATTGAATAATGTTATTCTACCTAATATAAGCAAAGTTTATGAAATACTGGAGAGCATGCGTCCAGATGAAAATACCATTATAGTTTCCTCAAGTTTAGCTTTAGGAGCAAGGATTGCACAGGAGAAACTTGGTATTCCACTGTGTACTGTTTATTACTCTCTATATTCTTTGAGAAGTGATAGAGAAGCCATAGGGTTTACGTTCCCTGAAAAAATGCCTCAGTTCCTAATACGAGGCATATTCAAGTTAACGGACAGACTTTTCATAGACCGCGCAATATGTCCGAAACTTAATGAAGTAAGGGCAAGACTGAAACTTGCTCCGGTAAAGGTTGGGACATTATCACAATGGATTAATTCACCTCAGTTGGTTTTATGCCTTTTCCCCGAATGGTTGAAACCATTCCAGCCCGGCTGGCCAAAGCAGGTAGTTCAGACAGGGTTTACATATTATGACGGCACTATTGATTATAATGAGTCCAAAATTGTAATGCAGTTTATTGAATCTGGGGAACCACCCATTGTTTTCACACCTGGAACAGGTGTATCAAATGAAGATGAATTTTTTAAAGTTGCGGTTGAATCTGCACAAGATCTAAAAAAGCGGGCACTGCTTTGCTCAAAGAATTGTTCACAGGTACCTTCAAAACTACCTGCCGGTGTAATGTATGCTGATTATGTTCCTTTTAATCTGGTGCTTAACAAGGCGGCTCTTATAGTACATCACGGAGGTATGGGTACCATGGTGCAGGCTATGTCAGCAGGAATACCCCAGATAATACGTCCAATGGCTCATGACCAATTTCAGAATGGCAGTTTAGTCTGGAAATTAGGAGCAGGAGCAGTAATAAACAGAAACCAATTTACAGTAAGAAGTCTAACCGAAAAACTCGATTATCTTTTAACATCAGATGTAATAGCAGGGAAATGCAGAGAGATTGCAGATAAATTTAATACAGGCGAATACCTGAAAAAGACTTGCGACGCACTGGAAAATCTCTAGTTTATATGTACAGATAAATATATGAAGAAGGTGAAGTAAATGGTATGTCCTGTTTGTAACATGTCTTTAGATAGCAATGTCAAAAGTTGTGAAAATCATAGAATTTTATTTGAAGAGAAAGAAATGGTATATTCCATATTTGAATGTCCCAATTGTAAATCGGAATTTGCAAATCCATTAACTCCTCCACCAGACAGCTGGTATATAAATATGGATGAGTATTATGGATGGAGATGGGAATTTGATAAAGCTTCAAAAGATATTATGGAGAATGTGCCCAAGGGAGATATATTGGAGATAGGCTGTGGACAAGGTATCTTTCTTGAAAGGTTGGAAAGCCAATTTAATGTGTATGGTATTGATGTAAATACCACTTCAATTGAAGTGGCACAAAAAAAAGGCTTAAAAGTGTATGCCTGCAGGCTGGAAAA
>JAEWSG010000078.1 GCA_023398495.1 Bacillota bacterium | reverse complement strand
GGCAATACACTCCTTTAAATAGTCAAAGCTATAAATTTTTATAAAAAGTCCACAGTGTTAAATAAAGTATAAATAAAAATATATAAGAAAGGAATGTATTGATGTTGAATACATCATACAAGTTTTTATGAGCTTAGAAATATTTAAAAGGAATGAAAGACTGGAAGAAATCTTTAACAGAGTTGCGAAACAATATGATACCCTTGGACCAAAGTACTTTGCTTATTTTGGAAAAAAGTTAGTTGAACATGTTAGCGTTGGTAAAGGAACAGCTTTACTGGATGTTGCATTTGGAAAAGGTGCTTCATTAATTCCAGCCAGTCAGTATGTTGGAGGAAATGGGAGAGTGATAGGAATTGACTTTTCACAGGAAATGGTTAAGGAATTGCAATTATTAATACATGAAAAGCAGTTATATAATACAAATGTTTTACAGATGGATGCCGAAATATTAGACTTCCATGACAATATATTTGATTATGTTTTATGTGGATTATCACTACCCTTATTTTCCGATTCTATTGGAGCAATTAATGAAATGTATAGAGTTTTAAAGGTTGGGGGCAGGCTTGGAATAAGTACTTGGAATAAAAGAGAAAAGATGGGTGTACTGGAGAAAGCATACATAAAACTAATCCCCAATAATAATCATCAGAGCTTAAACAATGATATACTAAAACCTGATTTTAGTTCAATAGAAGGAATCGAAAAAATTCTAAAGAATGTTGGATTGAAAAATATTGATATTCTAATTGAAGAAAAAACATTTTATTATAAAGATGAGGAAGAATGGTGGCAGGAGCAATGGACAAATGCTTCTCGTGGCTTATTTGAGCATATAGAAAGTATGGGAGCGGATGTTCTTGAAAGATTTAAAGAGATAGCGTTTATTGAAATCATAGAAAATAAAGATACAAATGGAATACCTTTTGATGCAAAAGTTATTTTTAGTATCGGACAAAAATAAGTTATTAACTCAACTTTCCCACCCCATTGATTCAAGAGTGTTTTGAGGAGCTGTTGCCGACAAGCTGAGGCGTGATCTCACGCCGCCGTCGGCAGCCTGCTTAAGCAGGCAAGCGACCAAAACACTGTGGTCGAGTTATTAATTTAACAAAATGTGATGTAAAGATACTGCTTATTCTTTATATTACTAGTTTCCAGTTGTAAAAAGGTAACTGAGTGCAATCCATATTGAACTAAACCGCTGTCGCGGTGGTGAAAACAAAGTGCAGTAACTTCAGAAGCTGGTATGAAAGTGCCGGCTAATTTTATACTGAAAACTCATGGCTTCTCCTTTATAATCGGAAATAAATTGTAAAGGAGAATATTTCTATGGATGATTCAGTTGAAAAAATGTCAATCGAGATGCAGCTCAGGGGTTTGAGTGAAGCTTCTGTGACAGAGTATGTCAAGTGTGTACGGGATCTTCAGAAGTTTTATGGAAAACCGGTGACAGAGGTAACGGAAAGCGAAATCAAGGTTTTTTACACCACCTGGTTGCAAAAAAGAAACTGGCTGCCAGTACCGTTAACCTTTACAACTCTGCATTGAAATTTCTTTATCAGAAAACACTCAAAAGGGTATGGGACTCGGAAAATCTACCAAGACTAAAAAAGCCCAAGAAACTGCCTGATATTCTTAAAAAGGAAGAAGTGCAATCGCTGTTTGAAGTAACCGATAACCTGAAGCACAAATGTGTTTTGCAGGGAAAAAGGAACTCATCTTACAAGGAGAAGCACTCAGGACTTGTTCTACAATGCTGTAAAGAAAGCCGGAATCAAAAAGGACGTCTCTCTGCACTCATTGAGGCATGCATTTGCGGCTCATATGCTGGAAGCTAATGTCAACCTATTTCACATCAAAGAACTGCTGGGGCATGCCGATATATCTACAACTAGCATCTACCTGCACGTGGCAAACATGAATAGTCTTAACGTAAAGAGTCCTCTTGATTCACTGGGAGGAGAAAATGGTTGAGATACAAGATATATTTAAACAGCATGGAGACAGTTATCGCAAGGCACACAAGATACTACTGCCCCACCATAAAGCTACGAACAGCATTGAAAAATGTCGCACTTCCGCTTTGGGTGGTCATACGGATGAATGTGATAAGTGCGGATATACCAGGATTTCCTTAAAACCCCATAGTATCTGCGCTATCTTCCGCGGTTTCGTTCATTATGGGTTACCTAAGATTTGGCGGAGTTTTTGTAATTTTTTACACAAGCGTGATAAAATATGTTTGTGTGTTTTTTTGCCGCCAAACCTCAGTTAACCCTATATATTATGAGAGCCTTGACAATTCATCTTAAAGATATAATTATGGACTACGTTTATGTCAAATGCCCCACCCTTGGAGCATTCCCTATTAGTAATGTCTAGTTTGTTCGCTCCCATAACCTATGAGTCTACATAAAATTATAATTTTAGCCTGATTGACCATATGTGAAAGTATTGATATTATTGGTGTAGGTTGGTTTTATGACGAAGTTATGGTTATTTATATTGGGGACGTGTAAATGCGGAGGGCATGAATGCAGAGAACCAAAGCAATTATTTTTTCATTTATGTGGGCGATAATAGTGATAGCCTTTCCTGTCGCTTCAGGTGTCATCGTTGTAGTAAGCAAGTCGGACGCTATTTCTTCAAGGCTTATTCAGACGGTGTTTATGTGTATGTCTATGTTTATCCCTTTTATATACTGCAAAGTTAAAAATATTTCGAAGAAAGAAATATTGCTGACAGGAATCGATAAAAATGGCGTAAAAACATCCCTGTTTTATCTGCCGTTAATCGTCGTATTACTGCCCATGATTGTAAATGGTGTTGACATTTCCGACATCGGCTACACCTTAGCAACGCTTCTCTTCACTGTTAGTGTGGGCATAGCAGAAGAATTGTATTTTCGAGGTATTATTTTAAGACTCCTTGGTAAGAATTTCAGCACACTTCCAGTTGTTTTCATTTCTCTTCTTATTTTTGGCATTGGTCATGCTTCGGGGGCGTTCGTGGAAAGCAACCTCATAATGGTATTGCTGACTATATTAAATGCTTTATTGTTCGGCTGGATTGCCGCAGAAACCGCTCTGATTACGAAGAATATCATTCCGCTAATGATTTTTCACTGCCTTTTTGACTTTTTCACATATCAAATGCTTGCCTCAGGTAAAACAATAATTATTATCTACGCAGTGCGTGGAACTTTGATGACAATCGTGGCTGTTTATCTGATGATAAAATTAAAAAATCAGTCAAGAACAACGATGCTTAAGTTTTCGTATTAGGTAAGATTATAGACATAAATAGAAGTTAAGTTGGTTCGTTATCTTTATAAATACCGCAACTTCGTGCAAGTCCATATTTAGTTGTCGGCAATTACTCTCTGGGGGTATTATTTATGCAAACATTAAATTTATTAATCAGGAGATTTACTAATAGTGATTTTACAGATTTTGCAGGCCTGATTAGGGATAAAATGTCTTCTGTTTATGCTGTATATGATGAACAGTTTCCTACAGACGATATCACACTAAAAAATATACTTGATTACTTTTCAGTTTCTGATGAGTTCTATGCAGTTGAGTTGAAATCCTTAAACAAGGTAATTGGATTTCTTACCTTAAACAACTGTGAAGAACAAAGCGTAAGAAATCTTGGTTATTGTATTCATACTCAATATCAAGGAATAGGATATGGAAC
>JAEWSG010000076.1 GCA_023398495.1 Bacillota bacterium | reverse complement strand
AGGGCCGTCGCCTGCCAGCTCCACGCCCTCATAAAGCTGCTGGGCCACCAGCATTGTGCGCTTGGCTGTAAACCCAAGTGCGCCTGAAGCGGCTTGCTGCAGATAGCTGGTTGTAAACGGCGCGGGCGCATTTTTATTCTTCGTACCCTTTTTGATGCTGCTGATTATAAAATCTTTACCTTTTATATCGGCAAGCACAGCATCGGCCTCTTCCTTGTTGCCCAGCTTTTGCTTCTCGCCGCGTCTGCCAAAGAATTTGGCTTCAAACTCGTTTGATTTTCCGCTGTCAGAAAGCCTTGCCGTAATTGTCCAGAATTCCTCGGGCACAAATGCTGTGATCTCATCCTCACGGTCACAAATGATGCGCACCGCGACGGACTGCACACGCCCGGCGGAAAGGCCCTTCTTCACCTTTCGCCAAAGCAGCGGGCTTAGTTTGTAGCCCACAAGTCTATCCAGCACGCGACGCGCTTGCTGCGCGTCCACGAGGTCAAGGTCTATTTTTCTCGGATGTGATATCGCGTTGGTTACCGCGCTTTTGGTGATCTCGTTGAATTCAATGCGGCTGACCTCATTCGTATCTACGCCCAGCATGTTCGCGATATGCCAAGATATCGCTTCGCCTTCACGGTCAGGGTCTGTCGCAAGGAATATATTGCGTGCGCCTGAAGCGCCCGATTTCATCGCTGATATGATGTCCTTCTTGCCCCGTATCTGTATATACTTGGGTTCAAAATCGTTTTCAACGTCCACGCCAAGCGTGCTCTTGGGCAAATCCCTCACATGACCGCCGCTGGCCTGAACCTTGTATCCCGATCCCAGAAACTGGCTGATCGTCTTTGCCTTTGCGGGAGATTCCACAATGACAAGGTCATAGTTTTTTTTCTTTGCCGCTGTCTTTGCTTTGGTAGCTTTTTTCGCGGTACTCTTTTGCATCATATTCTCCATGCTCGTTTACTTAGCTTTGGGGCAGACACTTCACATTTGCCCACCTTGAGGCTATTTTATGCGCCTATGTGCTGTTTCAACACTTTTTTACCCTTTAAGTGCAGATTATAAATGCGTTAGTCAAAAAAAGCAAGCGCCACTTCCTCTATTTGGCTTGATACTGTGTTAAATTCCTTCATTTTTTTATAAACTATGAAAGGTTTTTTAGCCACACTGGAGCCTAATTATAACAATATGCATGATTTGTCAATTCGGCTGGATTTATATCCAAATTCGATTTCAAACTTTTTTACCAGTTAATTCGTCCCTGTTATGATCTGTCTTTCTGAAAAATGTTTACTTAGCCAGACATATCTGACCACCGCACCGTTCAATACATTGTTCTACCAAGATTTCTAAAGCATCAACAAAAAATTCATCATTGATTCCAAAATTCTCTTTAAACACGGATAATTCAGTACAGGCCAGAATAATGCAGTCGCATCCAGCATTTAAAAGCTCACCAACGATTACATTAAATTGATCCCTGTCCCCCTTTTCCCCTTGTTTTATTTGTCTATAAATGATCTCCATCACACGTTTTTGCATTTCAACTGTCGGGTAAGTTATCTTAATTCCATATGATTCAAGTGCTTTTTTGTATAGGCCGGTAAATACTACTCCATCCGTAGCCATAATTCCAACATTTTTAGCACCTCTTTTAGCCGCATAGAATGCAGTTTCTTGTATCATATCAATAAATAATCCGTCGGTCATATCGTTAAGCTGATCTGAAAAGCAATGGCATGTATTGCATGGAATAGCAATATATTTGCAGCCGGCATTTTTTAAAATCTTAATATCATCTTTTAATAGTGATAATAGAGAATCTTCATTATGAGAAAGGATGCATTCTGTTCTGTCTGGTAATGAGGCATGGTTGAATAGTATAATATCAAGATGTTCCTGGTCACATCGTACATCTGTTTTGTTAAATAACATCTTTAGAAATACAGCTGTAGAATCAGACCCCATTCCACCAACCACACCCAGTCTTTGTTTTTCTTGATATTTAATACTCATATCATTTACTCCAATATATTCTTAAATTAGCCGTTTTCTTCACTATTGCTTTTCAACTCTTCTATTTTATCAGAAAAACGAAAATACGACTCATTCCACGATCGATAGTCTTCGATGCCACGACGATCAGGAATCTGGTAGTTTTGTTTAATGTGTTCTGAAAGATAGTCCGTAAACTTTTTCATACCATAATAATTTGTATGGCCCGAATCATAGAAATCTTTTGAAAAATCCAAATCGAGTTGATTATAAATATCATTAAAATTAATATACGAAAATCCATATGATGCGATCAGTTCCTGCGCAGAATTTAAAATTTTCCTTTCTTTTTGGGAAATTTCAAACGGGCTTGCTACAAATAAGACCGTTAAGTCATTTTGCTTACAATATTCCAGAAGATCGATAAGAGATCTTTCCATATCACTATCCAAAGGCAATCTATCTACTGTGGGCTTAGTTTCTTTTAATGGTGTTATCTTAAAATATACTTTATTATCAACAGTTGTACCACAATATTCGTTCATTTTGAATCCAAAATCGTCGGAAGTTAATCCTTGTTCCCATCTGCTGTGATATAATAAAAAACTAAAATAATATTCGCTATGGTCACTATCAATGTGAGCAAAATCTAATAATGCATTTATAGCATTAAAGCGATTTACTGACAAAGGCATATTATCAGTTACTTTTCTGATAAAACCGGGTTTCAAGTTATCCTTATTTCGCAAATTTCGATAATCTATAACAAGCAAGTCAGGACTTTGGTCTTTAAGAACCTCCTCGATTACGTATTTGGTTGCCGGGAACGGCATTCCTGAGGTTGACCAAGGTGAACTTACTATTCCATAATCATGCCAAGCATCCATTGTAGACCAAAACCGATATATACCGCTTGCGCCTACAAGTACAACATCAAGACTATTTCTGGGTTGTTTGTTAAACCACCTAATCCTTTCAACATCATAATTAGTCTTCATCGAAAAAAAATCATTTAGTCCAATAAAGACAAAAATTATAATCATAAAAAATATAAAAAAACGTAACAACTGCATTTTTGTCATTTACTATACCCCTAAAATTGTTGATAAATAAAATCAGTAGGATTGTAATTAGGCCCATACACACCAAAAATCGCTATAGTAATAAAAGCCAAAATAATTACTATCCATTGAAAAACTATGTTTTGCTTTTCAATTGTTTGTCGAATTGACATTCCTTTTTCCTTCATAATATCCGCGATCAATAAAACCAAGATTGAAAGGAACAGAACAAACATAACATTGATATTCATTCCCAGTGTGTAAAGCGATCCGTCAAAGAGAATATTAATGCCGGTCGTAGTGTTTGACTCAAACATGGTAAACATAGATTTAAAGATGGCGATGGATTCTTTGAAACTAATCGCGCATATGAAAACTCTCCCTATACAGACCAATAAAAAAGTTCTTACGATTCGAAATAGCTTCCAACTGAAGCATTCTGTATTTATTTTCAGTTTTTTTGCAAGGTTTAAAAAGAATGATTCCGTTTGCAAACCTAAAATAATAAGAAAACCATGGTAAAGACCAAAAGCCAAAAATTTAATGCTGGCACCATGCCAAAACGCATTAATGACACGAACCAACATGGTTGCAAAAAAGACGGGGATTAATTTACCCATCTTGTAACCAAAGAATTTTCTACATTTTTTACCTAGTGACAAAAAACCTTTGGAAAAAGTAACTGGGTAAAATACATAATCCCTCCACCAGCTATTAAGTGTCACATGCCATCTCCTCCAGAAATCAGGGAGTGTCATAGCAAAATACGGTCGTTCAAAATTCTGGGGCAATTTAATACCTATTACTTCTGCAGCACCTAAAGCAATATCGACTCCGCCAGAAAAGTCAGCATAGATTTGTATAGAATACATTATGATTGCTATAACGATATACATTCCAGAGTATTGAGTATAATCGGAAAATACTGTTCCGACAAGAATGGCAATACGGTCACCAATCACCATCTTTTTAAAGAAACCCCACAACATCAGCATTATGCCATGCTTGGCGCGAACGTAGTCAAAACTATGCCCTTTATATAATTGAGATGCAAGATCATCATAACGGCTTATCGGGCCTTGGATAAGTTGCGGAAAGAAAGAAACAAACAAAGCAAATTTTGCAATGTTCTTATCAGGAGCATATTTCCCGCGATACACATCAATCAAATATCCCATTGATTGGAAGGTGTAAAATGAAATGCCCAACGGTAAAAGCAAGTCTATCCTGGGTATGTTCACTTGGGTTCCAAGGTAACCAGATATTATATTTATATAACCTGTTAATACGTTTGCGTACTTAAAAAAAACCAATACTGAAAAATTTATAACGATTACTAACGCTATGATAAGCTTCTTTCTTCTTGCACTTGATATCTTAAGGGCATTTACTTTCTCAACCGGAATTTCAGTATCACTAGAAGCCAATTTGTATTTTTCGACTTCATGGCCAAGTAAATGAGCAGCAAGAAAAGAACTGGCGGTTGAAAAAATCAAAAATACCAATAACTGAACACCGGCTGAAATATAAAAAACATAGCTGGCGATAAGTAGCGTTATCCAACGATACTTTTTAGGTGTAAGAAAATAAACCGTACAAAGTAAAGCTAAGAAACCAATAAAAATCAGTGAAGTAAATGACATTTTATCCTCCGGTGTGGAACAATAGAAGCGAATTTACATTCAGCTTTTTTAATTGGCTTGTCCCTTAAGGTTCTCGATAAGTTTCATAATAGAATTCACAGAATTAAAGTTTTCAGGTATAATGCTAACTATGGGTATTTTGATATCAAATACGTTATTGATTTCTCCAATTAGCATGACAATATCAAATGAGTCTAATTCACCGCTGTCAACAAGTTGATCATTATTCTCGAAGTCAACATCCGGTCGTAATTCAGTCAGAATTCCAATAAGTTTTTCCATCATAAATTCATCCTATCCTTTCAATGTTATATAATTTAAATTGCATTTGTTCACGATCAAGTATTATATAGTCGTCAATTATTGTGATATTCATATCTCCTTTTTTGTCAGTGTCTGAGATGCTATATGTTTTCCAAGTATATTCTTTATCAGATACAATAATCCTAGGTTTACCCAGTACTTCTAAAGGGCCATAATCCATTGCCCTGAGGTATCGTGATACTATATTGGATTCCCAGTTTGGATCAAGGTACCCATCGTTAGGAGCTTCCCATGAGTAGTGCATCTTACTTCTCAATCTTATATCCTGTGGTACCGAACACGCTTTATCACCTAATATGTTATCAACTACAGTTTTAAAAGCTTCTTCTGCAAGACGATCCTGAATTCTCAACAGCTTAAGAGAGGTAATATCCTGATTTAATTTAATCCCTCTTTGGATAATTATATCACCCATATCAATATTCGGCGTTATATAATGCCAGGTAATACCCGCTTGTGGATCTCCTTCAAAAATTGCCCATGCTTCTGCATTTCTTCCTGGATGACGCGGTAAAAGTGAATGATGAAAATTAATAGCTTTTAACCCTTTCTTTTTAAGTATCATTTTAGGAATTATCCATGGATTTGTAATACTAAACAACAGGGTATTACCTTTTTTATTGATGATAAATTTCTCTCTCTCTCTTTCATTAAAAAAACAATATAATAGCCCCATTTTTTCGCAAGTCATTTCAAGTATTTTATTTGGAACCTTGTTTGTATCAATTATGATTACTTCATAAATTTTATCTTTAATTTCTTTTCCACAAACAGCGGCTAACCTGCTTGTACCTAAAATAATAATATTTTTGTATTGCATTATCTACCTCAATATCTAACCATTAGGTGCTACTATGTATTTTAGCATCAATTCTTGTCTATCTATCTTCCCGTTAATTTTCTGTGGTAAAGAGATTAACTTAACATATTTAGAAGGCAACATATACTTAGGTAACCGCTCTTTAAGATGCAATGCAATGTCTCGTTTATTTAATTCTTCAGCTATATAAAACATACATATCTGACTGTTTTGCGAATCATATAGGCAGCAGCATTCGGATAAACCTTTCATGGATAAAGCAGATGATTCTATCTCACCAAGCTCAATTCGGTGCCCCATATGCTTAATCTGAAAATCTCGACGACCATGAAATTCCAGTCTGCCTCCAGAATCATAAGATCCCAGATCACCTGTCTTATAAATAATTTCTGGATAAGCAGTGTTAAGCGGATTTTGAATATAAAACTCTCTCGTCTTTTCGGGGTTATTGTAATATCCTAGTGTGAGACAACTCCCCTTTACGCATATTTCTCCAATTTCTCCGGGAGAGGCCTCTTTTCCATCATTCAATAATATAATGCCTGTATTCACAAAAGGCTTTCCAATGGGAAGTTTATCGTCGGGTTTAACCTCGTCTGTGACAATTTGATATGTACAATTACAGGTAGTTTCTGTGGGGCCATAAAGGTTAACGAACATGGCATTCGGATAGTTTCTTTGCCATACTCCCAAGTGTTTGCATGGCATAACCGAACCTGAAAATAATACCTTTTTAATATATTTTGGCACCATATGTTCGAAGGCATTCAGGTTGACGGGTATACAGACGGCACTGACTGCCCAAATAATCGTTGTAATCTTATTTTCATTTAAGCAATCAAACAACATTTTAGGGAAAGTAAAAAACTTGCGCGGGATAATGTAGACGGTTGCGCCTGTCTTAATTGCTGAGTAAATATCCTTAACCGATCCATCATAATCGAATGGCGCTTGATTTCCCAAAACATCTGATTCGGTAATATCGATCGCTTGGGTAAATGCATCAATTAAATCAATTACTGAACGATGTGAAGTCACTACGCCTTTGGGAACACCTGTAGAACCTGAGGTAAATACCACATACAATGGATCACAATCAGTAGCAAATGAACGAACCTTTTTAAGACTTTGCTCGTCAATAGGCAACTTAATAGCTTCATCGACACAATAAATATCTCCGTAGAAATCGAGAGCTTCAGCAAGTTTCTGATTTGCGTTGTCTGTGATCATTACTGACGATTGAATCGTTTTTAATATAAGATTTAACCGGTGAATAGGAAGTAACGGATCAATCGGAACATAGAAGCAACCTGCATAGACAATACCAAAAAAACAGACAGGTGATAATCTTGTTTTATCCATTAAAACAACAATAGGTGCTTTATTTGTAATTTTATTTATTAAAAAACTACCAATACTTTTTGATTGATTGAGAACCTCTTCAAAAGTAATGAAACCATCCGGATCAATAAAAGCTGGCTTATCACGATACTTTAGCGAAGTTAATTCCAGATATTCTAATACATTAGTAATCATCGCAACACCCTAACCACCACTATATAATCTTCAATAGCCATTTTAAACAATTTTCAGTAATCGCTCTCTAAATAAAGCTTTCCACCAAGATATCACCTGTCAATCATATTAGTATTATCTTTAGTCTAAACAATTATTAACCGTATATCTTCCTATGGAATCATAAATGACCGGATAACGTTTTATCTGTTCTATTTCATAGCAGTTTCTCCCGTCAAGAATAATGGGCTTTTTCATTTTACTAAATAGACTCAGATCAAGGCTTTTTACCTCTGGCCACTCCGTTAATATGAAACAAATATCTGCATTATTAAGCGTCTTTTCTATGGAGTCACAATACCCGATATCAGGAAAGTGTTTCTTAAAATTTTCTGAAGCTACAGGATCCCAGGCTTGAATCTTGACCCCATTATCTTGAAGAATGGTAACAATATCTATAGAAGGAGCTTCCCGTAGATCGTCTGTTCCTGGCTTGAACGCTAAACCCAATATTGCGGCAGTCAAGCCCTCCATATCTTCATAATACTTGCGCGCCTTTTTAACTAATCTAATCTTTTGATTCGCATTAACTTCAACAGCAGCTTTTATTGTTTTTATTTCGTTATCATGATAGTTGGATAGCCAGTGCAATGCTTTGGTGTCTTTTGGAAAACACGATCCACCGTAACCAATACCTGCTCTCAAGAACTTATCCCCAATTCGTGTATCCATTCCCATTCCTGCCGATACATCTTCAATATCAGCCCCCAGTATCTCACATAGGTTGGCAATTTCATTAATGTATGATATTTTGAGTGCTAAAAAATCATTAGATGCATACTTGATCATTTCCGCACTACACCGGTCTGTAAAAAGCATTGGCAAGTCGAGATTGTTGTATAATTCCCGCATTTTATTCCTTGCATTCTCGGATTCTGCGCCAATAACGATACGGTTATTATATATCATATCTTTAAGTGCCGTACCTTGTGCTAGGAACTCAGGATTTGAAACGACCTCAACCAAAATATTATCATTATTCTTGTTTCTATTGATGTATTGCTGAATTTTATCATTGGTGCCAATCGGAACGGTTGACTTCATAATAATAATACAATCAGCTACAAGATTTTCTATGATTTGATCGACCACTTTATACACATACTTAAGATTTGCAGAACCATCCGCCTTTTCAGGCGTTCCAACAGCTATAAATATGACTTGGGCATTTCTATACGCTAAGGCATAATCAGTGGTGAATACTAAACGTTGTTTATTATCTTGTATCAATTCTGGAAGCCCTGGCTCGTATATCACACTTTCACCCTGATTGAGCCTGTCTATCTTATCCTTATTAATATCAACACACATTACCTCATGCCCAATATGAGCAAAAACGGCCGCCGCAACGAGACCAACATATCCTGTACCAGCTATTGTGATTTTCATTTTATCTCCTCTTTATTCAAATCATCTATAACTTTTATTTAACAAATTTCATTTCTTTGTAGATCTCAACAACTCTATTAGCATTTAACCTTGCTGTCATGTTATTATACATATATTCTCTCCCATCCTCAGCAATAATCTTCATTTTTGAAGTGTTGTTAATTGCATATTCTATAACATTTGCCAAATCATCAGTGTTTCCCTGTTTATATAATAAACCTGTTTTTCCATCTTGAATTAGTTCTTTCGTTCCTGCGGTATCAGCACCGATCAAAAGATTGCCAACCATCATAGCTTCGACAGTTTTTCTTCCAAAAGCCTCCGATTGTGAGCAATTAAAAGAAATATCTGCAATCTCGTACCACTTCTCTACTTCTTTTTGATATCCAAGATATGTCACATAATGTTCGATTCCCAGTTTCTTAATCTTATCTTTATATTTCTGTGAAACTTGTCCCATTAGTAATAATTTAAAATTGGATTTACGATTACTAAGCTTTTTTATTGCCTCAAGAAGTTCATCAAATCCTTTTCTCTTGTTAAATCCCCCACAATAAATGAGCTTAGGCGTACTCTCCAGAAATATACTTTTTTGAGGTTTATAAAAAATGTCGGTGTCTATACCATTGAATACGACACTAAGCTTTTTTTCATCAAATATTTTAGCATATTTTTCATAAATACTTCTCGAAATTGCTATAATTTTATTAGACTTTGCTATCATTCGATATCCGATTTTTTTACTAATGATTTTTCTCCCTTGATCTTCTTCTAAAAACTCTCTCAAATGCCAAACATGTGGCTTGTGGGCTAACTTTGCTGCTAAAAATCCAACATATGCATATGTAGTATTAGTATGAATAATATCGTATCTCCCAAAGAGTGCTATGAAAGCTATACGAACAGCAGACAAAAAGTTCCACAGTATTTTTATTGATTTAACAAGCTTAAATTTTATATCGTATCTAGTATCTTTAGGTATAATCCAATCAAATGACCTTACTTTTTTATATTTTATATTCTTATCAAGTAGCAACGATTCTCCGTTCCCTTTATTAGGAAGGATAACTTTTGTTTGTATGTTGTGCTCAGTGTTTAACAAATAATTTAAAGCAGTCATACTTAAGAATGCTCCTGATGTCCTATTATTATCTGAAGCAACAAATAATACACGCATAATGATCTCCTATAGTACTATTTAAATATTTTTTGATTAACCAGTCTAAATGTGTAACTAAATCCATGATCTTTTACACATTGTACACCACTACGAATTCTTTTTGGTATAGAACTTAGCTTTGTTGATAATCTATAAGCTTTAGACTCCTGTATTTGCTTTAACCTTTTCTTTAAGCTTTGTATTTCTTTCTTTGCAATTTTCAAGCTAATCTCAAGAGCTTGGTTTTGCTTTTCATCATTATAGTTATTCAATTGTGGCTCAATATTTCTATCATAACAATCTAAAAAGTAGAATAAAACAGGGTCGTTTATTATATCTTTAATTTTCTTTGTTTGTTTTTTTGAAAACAAACTCAAATCTAATAAATTCGCTGCATCATCCTTAGCAAAATCCTTACTGCAACGTTCTAGAAACTCGAGTTTATACTCCAACCCCACACGGTCATAATGCCATAAGATCGCACGAAATTTTTGAAGCCAATAAATAGGTTTGAGACGTTCCCAATCTTTCTGTGATTGATTAATCTTGTTGCGAATAAAATCATATTCTTCAAATACGCAGTATACTTTTGCTTTACTGTGAAACGACGAGTTCGGATTGTCACGTCTTAAACGGTAACATGATTTCTTATGAAACATTACCTTTTCAGCGAAAGCAAATGTCTGAAACCAGAATCCATTATCCTGATAAGAAGCTCCCGGAGTTTCATTATGACGGATATTATTGTTCCTTAGGAAATCCATACTATAGATTCCACTCCAAGTATATAAAGATACATCCCAGAATAGATTTCTTAATTTTGGGTTTAAAATTCTCCCATAGAGACTATCCTGCTTACACAAATGATTAAATTCTAGAACATTTTCATTTCCAACACAGGTAAAGCGACAATAGTCAGCTTTTACGAAATCAACTCGTGATTTTTTTGCAACTTCATAAAGAGTTTCATACATATCTGAGACGACATAATCATCTGATTCGACAATACCAAAATACTCGCCTGTTGCATAATCCATACCAACATTCATAGTATGCCCATACCCTGAATTTGGTTTGTTAATAACCTTAATTCTCTTGTCTTTTTGTTCATATTCTTTTAATATATCTGGACAACCATCTGTGGACCCGTCATTTACGCAAATTATTTCAATGTCCTCCAAAGTCTGACTAATAAGACTATTAAGACACTCACGTAAATACTGTTCCACATTATAAATAGGCACAACTATTGATACTTTTGACATTTTGACCTCCAAATAAAATTAGATTTCAGCTATAAGCAGAACTTCCCTAGAAATTGAAAGATCTTTTGGTTTATGAATCTTAAATTTGTAGCCTATATCCCAACTTTCAATTAAGGGCTTAATGTTGAAAAAATCATCGGCATTGTGATATATACTTAATAGTAAAATAGGTTTATGTTTTTTTATTGTTTTTTCAGCGCCTTTTAAAAATTCTTGTTCAAACCCTTCGATATCAACTTTAATCATGCCAATATCCAAAGCATTCTTTTCCACATAATCATCAAGGGTTATCACTTTTACACTTTCTTTAATTCCAACCTCGCCGGCTAATGGGACACAAAAACTGCTAACCGAATCTGCGACATTTATGTCGATAACTTCATCACGGGCTCCAAGCGCCATTTTTATTGGCACGGCATTGTTTATATTATTGATTTCGATAGTTTTTTGCATGTATTCAAAACACTCCGAAACAGCTTCAAATGAATATACTCTCTTTCTTGTTAGGGGAGATAGGATTAAGATTGAGTCGCCAATATAGCCTCCGACATCAATAATATCACGATCATAAGTTTTATGGATATCGTCAACGAGATCAATACCATGCTTATCAACAAAAACACTTATTTCAAAATGATTAATCGGTAATAAATAATTCTTATAACAATATAAATCATCGGCTATTTTAAATTTTTCATAATCAAATTCTTCTTTGATCTTGATTCTTCGTTCCTGTTCTTCATTCGTTAAAATATCTAACTTTTCTCCTTCCGTATCTTTAATCATCTGTTGCCGTTTTAGAATTCTTACAACAGTTTCGACACTTCTAACATCTAAATGGCTAATCAGCGCTAAAAATTTTTCTTTGAAATCAATTCTATTATAATAATCATAAAAACTACCAATAACTTTTCTTTCATGATCATTATTATATAGCACTTTTCTTCGCATGTATCTTTTTATATCAGAAATACCATTGCCGTTACTTTTAATAAGGCGTTTTATCTCGTTTTCATCTTTTTCTACTTGCCCAAGTAAAGCAGCAACAGTCTCCAATTTTTTTCCATAGTCGACAACTTGCTTGCTTGTTCCCTCTGTTTGCTTATTAATATTGTCAACCTGCTTGCTTATCCCCTCTGTTTGCTTATTAATATTGTCAACCTGCTTGCTTGTTCCCTCTGTTTGCTTGTTAATATTGTCAACTTTCTTTCCTAACTCAATAATGCGTTTAGTCAAAGTCTCTAAATTGGTATCCGCAGATTCCATTCGCCTATTGAAATATTGTCTAGAAGGGGGAAACATTTTTTTTAATAGCGCCTTTATATATTTAATCATATACTTTCCTTTCTTTTATCCGTTTTGATATGCTTCGCATACCTCTTGGGCATTTCCTTGTATGACAACCTCACCATTTTTAAGCCATATGGCGTTCTGGCATAGTTTCTTAACCGACTCAATTGAATGCGATACATAGAGCAACGTCGTACCACCCGACATCATCTCATTCATCCTCTGCTCGCACTTTTTCTGAAACGCAAAATCACCAACAGCGAGAACCTCATCCACGATCAATATCTCCGGCCTCACAGCTGTAGCAACCGCAAACCCAAGCCGCGCACGCATACCCGATGAATAATTCTTGATAGGCATCTCCATAAACTTCTGCAGCTCGGCAAATTCAACTATACTGTCGAACTGTTCCTTCATGTACTTCTTTGAATGTCCCAGAAGCGCACCATTTAGAAAAATGTTTTCTGACGCTGTCATATTACCGTCGAAACCTGCTCCAAGCTCGATGAGCGGGGCAATAGATCCATTGATCGTGACAGTACCCTTGTAAGGGGCTAATATGCCCGCAATTAATTTAAGAAGAGTTGACTTCCCCGAACCATTGCGCCCAACAATACCCCAAGATTCTCCGCGCTTTACTTTGAAATTCACATCTTTAACCGCAAAAAACTCTTCAAAGTACAGTTTTCGCTTAATCAACTTCACAAAATACTCTTTAAGACTATCAATTTTTTCACTTGCTATGTTAAATCGGACTGTCGCATTGTCCACCCGAATCGCATATTCTTCCTTCATATCTACTCCTGTTTAAATATGTAATATGAGCTTATCCTTGCTCCGCAAAAAACTCCACGCACCAATACAAAGCATAATTACAGATACCAATGTCCCGCGCCATATTAATGCAGACCAAGGCATTTGCCCATACATCACAAAATCTCTAAACTGTGTAACGTAATAGAACATAGGGTTAAAGCGCTCTACAATCCAGCGTAATGAGTTCGGCAAGAATTCTACATCATAAAATAATGGAGTCAGATACATCCACGCTGTGGTCACAACGCTCCAAATATACTGAATGTCGCGAAAAAAAACAGCAGCCTGTGCAAGAAACATTCCCAACCCAATGCAGAAAACATAAAGCTGTACTACCGGTATAAAAAATAACAGGGAATACCACGAAAAAGGAACACCCGTGAACACCAAAACCAATATAAGAGCGCCAAAAGCAAAAAACATGCTTACTAAGTCACTGGTTACCTTTGATAATGAAAAAATATATTTCGGCACATACGTTTTTTTTAATAATGAGGCATTACTTGACACTGATGTTAGCGAATGGTTGGAAGATTCTTTCATGAACTGAAATAGAACATTGCCGCATATCAAATATGCAGGATAATACTCAATATTTCTTTTAAACATCAAAGAGAACACAAGTGCTTGTACCACCATGATTAACAGAGGATTCAGCACACTCCAAACATATCCCAAAAAACTCCGGCGATATTTTAGTTTTATATCGCGCTGAACCAACTGCACGAATAGATCCCTAAATTTGTACAGGTTAAGCAGCCGCTCATGAAAAATTTTCTTTTGACTCTTCTCCATTTCTGTCCTCTATCCCCTTCTAATCGCTCTATATAATACCGTGTACAGCGCCGAACTTTTCAATCTCTCTAAGCTCTTATTGCTTAAATGCAAATAGTTCATAAAAAGAGCAATATGATACTTTCTGTTTGTCTGATTTACCAATGTCGCATCATGTTTTGCAAGCTCGTTTCGCAGGCGCCGGACATTCTCACGGCCTGCTTTTTTGTCGTTATTCTTCACCAAGGATACGATATAATAGCTTAGTATAACATCTGCGAGCTTGCTTTTAAAGTATATTTTTGCGCCCTCTGACATTGAAGGGTGATCATAATAAAATTTTTCCAAGCTCCAAATAATCTTTTCGATATGTCCGATTCGTTTAACCTGATTCTGATCTGAAACACTTTGCTCGGCATTGCCGATTAAGTACTCATATAAAAACAGATTAAGCGGCAGCACTGTCCTGACAGATATAAACGGCAAAGTGGCGTATTCCTGATCTTCATAAAAAATATTCTCTGTGAGTCTGGCACCACTTTGCCTGTAGATAGTCGTTTTATAAGTCAATCCATGAAAAGTGGCACAATAAAGTGCCTCTTTTCCAGCTGATACAAATTCCTCAAGGGAATAGGCTTGATCTAAAGCCAAGCCACGCGTCATAAAGGGCCGACATTTTTGAGTTATCATATCGATTGTATGGTAATGCGTAATCACCACATCGGCATTTGTCTGTGAAAGCGTTTCTGCAAAAGTGACCAGATTTTCAGTTATAACCCAGTCGTCCGCATCGACAACCTTAAAATATTTCCCTGATGCCGCATCAATTGCTGCATTGATGCCGGAACCATGCCCTCCATTTTGTTTATGTATGACATGGAAACATCTCGGGAATCTGTTGACAAAGCTGTCCGCGATCTGACCTGTCGTATCAGTTGATCCATCATTTACGATGATAATTTCCAATTTTTCTATAATAGAGTCATCGATAAATGATTCTAAGCATTTATCGAGACACCAAGCAGCATTATATGCCGGTACAGCAATTGTTAAAATCTTTTCCACTAACACTCTCCGAACTTGTTATTAAGTTACTCTGCAAACTGCCTAAGTCATTATACATAATAAGAACCCCATTTAAACGATAAGGTCTCAGATTTCTTCATTCTGCCCATCCTGCGATGTGAAGTCAACACTTTTTCGGACAATTTACTAAGCAGTTCGTTTCAAGTGCTCATCCATCCAGCATTTCAGCCACTGCTTAGGGCTGAGGTAGCCTAACCGCTTTTGCACCCTGCGTGTGTTGTAA
>JAEWSG010000027.1 GCA_023398495.1 Bacillota bacterium | reverse complement strand
AAAGCTAAATGCAAGCGGGCTGATAGTGCTGATTTGAAGCGTATTACACTTAATAAGCATCGTGATTTCGTGATTTATTGAATGCTAATTGCTTCGAAATGCCCGCCTGCACTTAGCTTTGGCCGTTGGCATTCATGCAAAGAGCGATACTGCAAATAAGTAACATTGATTAAAAATGGATAGAAAACAGTATTTGGATAAGATTATTTCTGAATTTGAGGATTGGTGGATTAATGACCCTCATAGTTCGAATATGGATTTCTATAATGACACTATTACGCTTTCATACTTGGGTTCATTAAATGATTCCGATTTTGTTGATTTCTTCTATGATTTTGTGAGTGTTGGTGGGCGTGTCCAATCGGGCGGAGACAGGACAAAAAATAAATTCCGTGAAACTGTGCTAGCTGACTTTAAAAGATTCAAGCAATTTGCAATCAAACCATTTCAGGACGATTTTTCTCTTAAAGACTGGTTTCTACAACTTGATAGTTTTTCAGGATTTGGAGTAGGAATAGCAACGATTTTTCTTAATCGGATTGATTATAATAAATTCCCGATTATGAATAACAAAACTTTGAAAGCATTAAATAAGCTTGGATACCAAATTTCTTCGACAAAGAATTGGACTAATTACGCATTGGTAAAAAAATATCAGGACGATCTGATTACTGACTATTCGATTCTAAAAAACTATTATAAAGCTGATGCACTCAATCATTTTTTAGTTGCAGTATATCAAGGACAAGAGTTAATTTCGGATTATTTACAAATTGAGACTTTTGAAAATGGATTGGAACAAAGTGAAATAGAACATCGCACAGAGGATGAATCGGCTGAATTAGATAAGGAAGAGCTTTTAAACAAGATAGCTGATTGTGAAAATAATAGCTCCGAGATAATTACGGTAAAAGGCAAAACCTACAAAAGACACAATTATTTGATGGTACAAATTAAGAAATACCGTGATTATAAGTGTCAATTCTGCTCGACAAAAATCCCAAAATCTAATGGAGATTATTACATGGAGGCTTGTCATATAAAAGCTAAATCCGAGGGAGGAAAAGACCGATTGGATAATATCTTGATTCTTTGTCCTAATTGTCATAAGTTATTTGATTTCAACGACCGAGTAGACGAGAAAATAAAGAACAACACTTATTCTGTTATTTTAAATGGGAAAAAGTATAAGGCATCATTAAAATAATGCACGAACTTCAGCAGAAATTAGAATATGAGCAAAAATCTATACATAGAAACAAAAGGTGCAGATTCTTGGAAAGAATTTTTAGCTGAACCTGATAAACAATGGAAAACAGGCTATTCAGCCAAAAGCCTTGCATATTCTTGGGAGTCAACAAATGGATTTCCTATTACTTTTCGAAAAGTATTTAGTAAGTCAAAACTTGATTTGGAAATGCTTCTAGGAATTCCTGAATACAAAGTATTCTTAGATACAAAAAAAGCACCAAGTCAGAATGATTTGTTTGTTTTAGCTAAAGCTGAGAATGGATTAGCTACAATTATGATAGAAGGTAAGGTTTCTGAATCATTTGATAAGGTAATCAAGGACTGGTATAATGATACCCATAGTAGAAAACAAAGAATTGAATTTCTTTTAGAAAAATTGGAATTAAACAAAACGATTCGAGGAGTTGAAAATTATAGGTATCAATTATTTCATAGGACAGTATCGGCAATTTTAGAAGCAGAAAAATTTACAGCTAAAAAAGCGATAATGATAGTTCACTCTTTCTCCCAATCAAACGAATGGTTCGAGGACTTTTCGGACTTTGTTACTCTTTTGAATCCTAAGATAAAGGATGCAAAAGTGGATGAAATTTATAATTGTGGAGTATTATCCTCTGGTATTGAATTATATATTGGATGGATAAAAGGAGATAAAGAATACTTGACGAAATAATAAAGCACGAAATGCCAACAATGTGTATAGTGCATAAGGGTTTCAGAGGTTTTCGAGCGGTATCACCCGCATCAATTTTGGGTGGTAACTTGATACGTTTGAAACCCGCATTCCCTTACGACACCATACACTTACCGTTGTGTGCAAGCTAAAAGAGAACATCACCAAAACATAATATACAATGAAAGAAAACAATAAAAATTTAAGATGGATTATAAGTATTTGCATCTGTTGCAGCTTATTATCAAGCAATACCTATTTATTTGCACAAACAACAGATTATAATAATTTGGAAAATTGGGAAGATATCTGCTATTGCTCAATGAACAATTCGTATCATCCGAGCACGATTGTTAGTTCTGATAATAATTGGCAACTTTTATTAGCAATGAAAAACGGAGTTACTCTGAAACAGCTGGATTCTCTAAAAGTTAATTATACTAAAAGCCAACTTTTACTGTTAATGTCGCAGCGACTTTTGAAAAAAGATGATGGTATATATAAAACTATTATTCCGATTTTGGATAGTAAACAGACCTCTCTTCTAAGAAAACAATCACAATTTGTTGCAAATAAAATTTACCCTGAAATTGAGCAAGAATGTCGTGATTTGGTCGCATTTTTATCAAAACAAAAGAGGTCGAATAACCCATATTCTATATTATTTTCATATGTGTTGGACGGACTAATTTGGAGACAATTTGAAAAAGAAGGAATTATTAAAAAAAGGGATAACTCGGGAACTTGGAGTGGTAACTATTGGTTTTTAACACCAAAGCGTCCTGTAGACTGTGGAGGAACGAATTCTTTATCAAATGAGTATATTGTATTTAAATGGAACTGGTCATATTCAGAAAAGGTAACAGACGGATTGTGGAATAAGAATATAGAAGCACTTTTCCCCATAGCACAAGGGAATTCTTTTCCTGACAAAGAAACAATTAATGAATTTGCAGATTATGGCTTTTTCGACAAACATTCTCATCTGACCATCCCAGTAATCAACGAAAAAGAAAATAACGACTTATATTCATTATCTATGAAAATTATAGATAGATTGTTGCTTACATTTAAAGCAAAAACTGATGTTGAACAACTTAAAACCTCATATGGCTTTAACAACAGCAGCGAAACGGTGGTTATTTTTTACCACGAGATTATGTTCGACTTAATGGACTTGTTGTTAGAAAATCAAGTCATTCAATTGCCAACAGCTTTTAAGAGTTCTGACAAAGCAACCTTCAAAGATGCCGCCGATTTATGTTTTATTGTAATATCGAAATAATGCAAAGCCAGCACACAACAAGGGGTGTAGCCAATGTGGGTTGACATTGGAGCTTCGGAGCGGTTTCGCCCGCTCGGGCGTTTTCGTCGGGGGACGAAAACGTAACACGCTCTCCCACACTCGCCACACCCCCAGCCGTTATGCATAATTTTAAAAAGACAAAAATCGACGATAAAAAACAATAAAACCAAAATATGAAAGCTTTAAACCTAATCTTATTTTGCCTGATTTTTGGCAATATTTTCGGACAAGAAATAACAGA
>JAEWSG010000198.1 GCA_023398495.1 Bacillota bacterium | reverse complement strand
GTATATCTCCATGTCTGACTACTATCTAAAAATCTGTGAAAACTAAAGAACCGCCGTATACCGAACGGTACGTACGTGCGGTGTGGGAGGTCGGCTAATCAATTAATGGTTAGCCTCCTACCCGATTTCTGGTAATTTGCAAATAAAAAGGTTGATTTTTCGCAAATTTTGTGTTAACATTTTTTCATAATATGGCAGTATCTTTATGAACTGCACAGAGGAGAAACATCTGATTTTTATATTGTTGTTACTGCTTTGATCCGGGTTGGACAGGGACAGGATTGATTGGTTTTATAGACGTTCAATACTTATATTGATTGTTTAGAGTCAGTTCATGTCGAACTGGCTTTTATTGTTATATTGAGATGTTTATTATTGTAAAATAATAAGGGTGAACAAGTTGAATTTGAGCAAAGGAGTGATCGGTTTATGAAAGATAGATTTACTGTTTCAGATTTTCAAAATTGCAAGAAAGATGGAAGAAAGATAACAATGCTGACAGCCTACGATTACCCTACAGCAAAAATAATGGATGAATCGGGTGTAGATGCAATTCTTGTAGGAGACTCGCTGGGTATGGTGGTTTTGGGATACGAAGACACTACAAGAGTTACTATGGAGGATATGGTTCACCATACAAAAGCCGTTGTAAGAGGAACTAAAAAAGCTATGGTTGTTGCAGATTTACCATTTCTATCCTATCATAAGGGTATATATGAAAGTGTAAGCAATGCAGGAAGACTTATAAATGAGGGTGGATGTAAAGCTGTTAAACTTGAAGGCGGAGAAGGAGTTATAGAAGATGTAAAGGCTATAATTCGTGCAGGTATACCTGTTATGGGACACTTAGGATATACGCCACAATCTGTAAATGTTTTTGGGGGACACAAGGCCCAGGGAAAGACCATAGATACTGCAAAAAAGATATATAGAGATGCATTAATGCTTCAAGAGGCAGGAGCTTTTTCGATTGTACTTGAGTGTGTTCCACATAAAGTTGCAAAATTCATTTCCAGCAAGCTGAGTATACCGACAATAGGAATTGGCTCGGGTGCAATGTGTGATGGTCAGGTGCTTGTAGTGCATGATATTATTGGAATGTTCAGAGATTTTACGCCAAAGCATACAAAGAGGTATGTAGATGTGGGTACAGCACTTGAGAGCTCTGTTAAGAGTTATATAAATGATGTGGTAGAAGGAATTTTTCCAACAGAAAAGAATTCCTTCACCGCAGATGATGAAGTAATTGAAGCTTTAGAAAAGCTGGATTTATAAAAGGTACGGCTAAAATATAAGTTCCTACTCAAGATAGTGCAATGAAAAAAAGGTATAGGCATATTTAATATTTGATAGACGAAAATTTGTGATGTTAATTAGTGCCGGATAAGGGGTAAAAGTAAATGAGATTAGTTGAGACAATCAGCGATATGAAAGCGATAATTAGATCAAATAAAAGTATTGGGAAAACAATTGGTTTTGTTCCAACTATGGGATATCTTCATGAAGGCCATTTATCTTTGGTAAAGAGGTCAGTACATGATAACGACTTTACAGTGATGAGTATTTTTGTAAATCCCACTCAGTTTGGTCCCAATGAGGATTTTGAAAAGTATCCAAGGGATATGGAAAGAGATTTACGTCTTGCAGAGTCTGTGGGGGTTGATGTTGTGTTTGCTCCAAATGTAGCACAAATGTACCCTGATAGTTATAAGACCTATGTTGAGGTTGAAGATATAACAAAAGTCCTTTGCGGTCTTTCAAGACCAGGCCATTTTAAAGGGGTTACGACAGTTGTAAATAAGCTTTTTAATATTGTAGAGCCTGATAAAGCATATTTTGGACAAAAGGACGCCCAGCAGGTTATTGTGATTAAAAAAATGGTAAGAGATCTTAATATGAACCTTGAAGTTGTTACATGCCCTATAATACGTGAGTCGGATGGTTTGGCGATGAGTTCAAGGAATGTTTGTTTAAACAAAGAAGATAGAGCTGCTGCTGTTGTTCTATCTAAATCTCTGTTTGAGGCTGAAGAACTTATAAAAAAAGGGGAAAAGAGTACTGAAAAGGTAGTTGAGTATATTAGAAACAGAATAATGTCGGAAAAACTTGCAGACATCGATTATGTTGAGGTTGTCAGCACTGACGGACTAGGTCAGTTAAAAGAACTTAGTGGAAGTACATTGATAGCTCTAGCTGTCAGGTTTGGGAAAACAAGGCTAATTGATAATATAATATTGGAGGTATGATTATGTTTTTAAATATAATGAAGTCTAAAATTCATAGAGCAAAAGTAACAGAGGCAAACCTTAATTATGTTGGAAGTATAACAATTGATGAAGATTTGATGGATATTGCTGACCTGATTAAGAATGAAAAGGTTCAGATTGTGAACAATAACAACGGAAACAGATTTGAAACCTATGTAATTCCGGGAGAAAGAGGTAGCGGCATGATTTGCTTAAATGGCGCAGCTGCAAGACTTGTACATCCTGGAGATATAATAATTATTATTTCTTATGGTTTGTTTGAGAGGAATGAGGCAAAGCTATTTAATCCCAAAATTGTTTTTGTAGATGAAAATAATAAGGTGGTTGAAATAAAAGATAAGGAGCAGCATGGAGAAATAAATGAGTAGGAATTATTAAAAATAATTCCTACTCATCTTTTACTGAAGTAATCAATTATAAGGCCTCCAATTATGAATTCGGCCAATAAAACAATGCTATTTTTAACAATTAAAGTTCCAATGAATTTTGTATAACTGTCAAAGTCGAGTACAGTCTGATTAAGTACCAGCAGAATTGTGCCCAATATAAGTAGGAAAAGAGCAGCCTGAGAGCCATACTTAATAAGTGCTTTGGAAAAACTGTTTACATTTTTAAACTCTTCGCATATTTTTTCTATTCTTTCAGAGCTAATTTTTTTTGAATTATTAGTCTGCATAGTCTACCCCCTTTTAAATTTGACCTCAATAACTATTTTTAGTTGCTATATTGATGAAATAATAACAGCCTCTATCAAACTTCTCCTTAGGACTTTCGTTAAATAGTCTAAAGAGTAAAGAGGCATTAATATGGCAAGCACCGGTACTATAGAAGGTTAACATAAATGAATTCGGATTTCAATACAAAAAGATTACCAAAGAGCAATTATGACAGATATAAAATTTCTTATTTGAAAACAATGTATAAATAAAATAATGTATTAATAAAAATAATGTGATATAATTACATATATAGCAATTCTATTATCTTATTAACAGGGTGAAGATGGTGAAAAAACTATTTATCAGTCCTCAAGATTTACTTCCCGGTATGAAAATTGGAGAAACAATATTAAATGATTATGGTGCAATTATTATTTCGGAAGGCACCATACTTGACGACCATTTAGTAAACAAACTGTTGAAATTGGGTCTATTAAGGCTGAAAATCATTGTTGATGATAACATTGTTGTTGAAAAACCGGGCATGTTTGTTCAAAGTTATAATGAGAGTATAAGTGAATACAAGGACATAATTAGCGACATTGGCAATGGAGAGGGTTTAAATACACTCAAAGTTAATAGCTTGGTTAATTCTGTATTGCAAAGAGTTGACGAAAAACGGGATATTGTAAGCTGTCTCAATCAAATCAAAAATGCTGATGAGTACACCTATACTCATAGCGTCAATGTGTCTCTTATTTCCATGCTTATCGGAAAGTGGATGAAATTTGATTCGGAAAAAATAAAGCTGCTAGTCCAGGGTGGAGTGCTACACGATATAGGAAAAACAAAAGTTCCACAAGAGATTTTAAATAAGCCAGGTAAACTTACAAAAGATGAATTTGATGAAATGAAAAAGCATACGGTTTATGGATATCGTATTTTGGAGAAGGTTCCCACTGTAAGCAAGGAGGTTTTATCAATAGTATTAATGCACCACGAAAAAGAAGATGGGACAGGTTATCCTACAGGTATGAAGGGAGATAAAATTAATATATTGGCAAAAATTGTTGCTGTTGCTGATATTTACGATGCAATGACTTCTAACAGGGTATATAGGGAAAAGGAAAGTCCATTTGAAGTTTTTCAATTGCTGGAGGACAACTCCATAGGTACACTGAACACTATGGTTGTCAGTACTTTCTTAAGCAATATTGCTGCCTATTATATTGGCGATAAAGTCAGACTTAATACTGGCGAAATTGCTGAAATTGTTCATATTAATCCGAGATGTGTATCAAAGCCAATTTTGAAAGTTGGCGATAAATACATAGATATGCTTGTTACAAAGGATATAAAAATAAAGGATATTATTTAGGGATAACAAAAAATAACATCCCATTCTTATATTTTAAGTCTTGCCTTAGGTGATAATATTACGACAAATGATGAGTGATTTTGACATATAATAACATTTATTGTGCGGATATTATGAGTAGAAAACCAGAAAATATAATAAAATATCGCAAAATAGCATTATATGTAATTTATTATCGAAAACTTATTATATGAAAAATTTTGGCAATAATATATAATATTTTTGAAATCATTTTTTCGAAAGTTCGGGGGGTGGACAAGTATGTTAAATAAGTATTTAGAGAGCAGAGTGGAATTGGACTTGACTGAAGAAGTGGCGACAAATGGAAAGATTCAGTTGGAATACTATCTGATTGAGAGTGAGGGTGGTCAGAGTTACGATTTCAAGAGAGACAAAGTCTATGGGATTGAAATTGTCAAGAAAGAAAGTGACAATCATGCTGAAAGTGAAATAGTAAGGGATTTTTCCAGCAGCAAAGAAAACACCATGGGAATGTTAAACATACTAGCAAAGAATACAGTAACACCAATTGAGCTTTCTTTTGTACTAGACGATCTTATGGCATTATAAAAGATAGATGAAGATTTAAATTAGAGCATAAAAGCTCTTTTTTTTTGCAATCTTAAGCCCCAATCCTCTCATCCAATCTCATCCAATAATGGGTGCATGTAGTTTAATTGAAGAAAAATGTGGAAGAAACATTGTGAAGCAAGTTGTAGAGACTGTTAATGCGACGAGGAAAGGGAGAGCATTGTCTGAGCGAAGCGAGTTTTGCTCGACCCCGAGGAGTATTTACAGGCTCTAGACCAGGTTGCATGGCCGAGCAGTGCAGCGTAGCGGAACGACCAGGCTGCGGAACTTGAGTTTCTGTAATATTTTTCTTCATATTTATTACATACACCCCATCCAATAATTATTTGTTTTAGAAAAAAATAAAAAATGATATAATATAATATCAAACCAAGTTTTTTCGTTATCCAGAATAGGAACTTATATTTTAATCGTACCTTATTAAAGGATGTGAAGAAATTGCTTATACGTGAGGAACTTGAAGAACTTGAAAAAAATACACTATCACCCTTTGCTCAGTTGAGCTGCAAATCAAAAGGCAGACAAATTGAAGAGGTTGAGTGCGATCTTCGAACCAGGTTTCAGAGGGATAAAGACAGGATTGTTTATTCGAAATCGTTCAGAAGGTTGAAGCATAAGACACAGGTATTTATTTCTCCGGAAGGTGATCATTACAGGACGAGGCTTACACACACTCTCGAAGTAACTCAAATAGCAAGAACAATTGCAAGAAGTCTCCGGTTGAATGAAGACCTTACTGAAGCCATTGCTTTAGGGCACGATCTTGGACATACACCTTTTGGTCATACTGGTGAAATTGTTCTTAACTCCATCTGTCCAAATGGGTTTAAACATAATGAACAGAGTTTAAGAGTTGTAGATGTACTTGAGAAGGAGAATGGCCTGAACCTTACATGGGAAGTCAGAGATGGCATAAAAAATCATACAGGTGATGTGATTGCAGCTACATTAGAAGGTCGGATAGTGAAGTTTGCAGACAGGATTGCATATATAAACCACGATATAGATGATGCAATCAGAGGTGGAGTAATTTCAAATGAAGATCTTCCGAAAGAATGCGTGAAAGTGCTAGGGTATAAGTCAAGTGAAAGAATAAACAATATGATTGTAAATGTTGTTGTAAATAGCAGAGGAATAGATGAAATTAAAATGACTGAAGAGTTTCAACAAGCAAAAAATGAACTTAGGGATTATATGTTCAAAAATGTATATATAGGTTCAAAGGCCAAAAAGGAAGAGGTAAAAGCCCAAAATATAGTCAAGGAGCTATATATGTATATAAAAGCAGCACCGGATTTTTTGCCAAAGGAAGCAAAACGACTGCTTGAAAAAGATGGTTTGGAACGTGTTGTATGTGATTATATAGCAGGAATGACCGATAGATATGCTGTTAAAAAATTCCGTGACATATTTATTCCTGAGTCATGGAATTAGAAATAAGGTTATTCCAAAAAAATAAATGGTCAATTGCCATTTCAAAAATTTGAGCTGATGGGCTTTGTGACCTAAATGTTGTATAGGTTGTTTTTTGAAATGGCCTAATTAAAATATATTTTTACAGTCTAAAAAATTTGATGTTTAAGGCTTCTGTACGTATAATTTGGCAGCAATATTGAAAAAATATCTAGAAATATTTATTTTTTTAGAAGGATAATTTGATTTTATGTAGAATAATAATTGAGTTTCTTTGGTTTAAGGAAATATTTCCTGAAGTTGGCTTTGTGTAAATCAGCCAACGGCGGCAGGTATTAATAAATTAAAATTGACAATAAAAAGAAGGATTATTAATAATAATGTCGAAGAATTATTATATAAAACAATGCTTTGTTCTACAGCACGTGCAGGTTTGTGTAAAAAAAGGAGTTGTAAACGAAAGAAGAGAATAGAATGTTTGTGAAATATCCTGATGAACTGATAGAAGAAATAAGAATAAGTAACGATATATTGGATGTTGTTGGGGAATATGTAAAGCTCGAAAAGAAGGGAAAGAATTACTTTGGGCTTTGCCCGTTTCATAGGGAAAAAACAGCATCGTTCAGTGTCGATAATACAAAGCAGATGTATCACTGTTTTGGTTGCGGAAAAGGTGGAAGCGTGATCCAATTTGTAATGGATGCGGAGAACCTTGATTACATAGAAGCTATAAAATTTCTTGCTGAAAAGGCCAGAATTACATTGCCTGAAGGCGGAAGCGAAGAAGAGAGAAAGAAGGCTCTTAAAACTCAGGAAATTATAAAGATAAATACTGAAGCAGCAAGATTTTATTACGAACGATTGAATGATACAAAAAGTGCAGATGCAAGGTTTTACCTTCAAAAAAGAAAAGTTAGTGAAGGTGTTATTAAAAAGTTTGGAATAGGTTATTCTTCAAATGAATGGAATTTATTATATAATTTTTTAAAGAGTAAAAATTATAGTGATGAAGACTTGGTGAGCAGTGGTTTGGTGCTTGCTAAAAAAAGCGGTGATGGTTATTATGATAGATTCAGAGGAAGGATAATGTTTCCGATTTTTGATTTAAGGGGAAACGTTATAGGATTTGGAGGTAGGGTTTTAGATGATTCGCTTCCAAAGTACATGAATTCTCCTGAGACAATTGTCTACAATAAAAGGAGAAACTTATATGCACTGAATTTTGCGAAAAATTCAGGTGAAAAGAGAATAATAGTTGTTGAAGGTTATATGGATGTAATATCCCTTTATCAGTTTGGCATAATAAATACTGTGGCTTCTCTTGGAACTGCATTAACTGAAAGTCAGGGAAGAATCCTGAAAAAATATGCTGAAGAAATAATTATTTCATATGACGCTGATACTGCAGGACAGGCGGCGACTATGAGGGGATTGAATCTACTTGACGATATAGGTTGCAATGTTAAGGTGTTGCTGATTCCAAAGGGTAAAGATCCCGACGAGTTTATCAAAGCCAATGGGGCTGAAGCATTTAAAAAATTGCTCGATAATGCGTTGTCCTTGGCTGAATACAAGATAAAGGTTTTGAAGTCACAGGTTGATACGACAGCTATTGAAGGTAAAATCAGCTTTTTGAACAAAGCAGCTGATGTTCTTGCAAAAATAGATAATAGTGTTGAACAGGAGATGTATATTAAAAAGATATCAAATGAATATGAGATTAGTCAGGAGTCTATGTTTGCAGAAGTAATAAAGAGAATTAAACCTAAAGGTAAATTTAAACCAACCATGAAGGTGGATGATCCTAAAGCTAGACAAACTGTTAATAAAATAAAAAGTGGCGAAGATAATTTAGTTCAATATGAAAGAATTGTTTTATCACTTTTAAGTATAGATAACTCATTATATAGAAAAATTGAAGACAGGATTAAACCGGAGTTCTTTACTTTACAAGAGAATAGAAACGTTGCAGAGATTATTTTTACGAAAATAAGAGATAAAAAGGGAATAGTACCTGCCGAACTTCTTAACCTTGTTAGTAGTGAATCGGCAAGTAATTTTGCAAGTTTGATACAGGGGGAATGTAATTTTGAGGATAACTTAAGGGCTATTTTGGATATAATTAAGAAAATAGAGGTAATTAAGCTTGATAAAAGGCAAAAAGAGATACTTAACATGATATCTTCTTCGGATAACAAGGAAGATGTTTATAGACTCCAAGAAGAGTTAAAAGGCATTTTAATGCAGAAGAAGAGTATGTAGAGGAATAGATGAAATATTACTTCAGATTTTTCACGTGCCTATTTGGGCCAAATAAGGTTAGAAGTGAAATTATAGCCGAAGTTATATTTTTAGTATTCCAGAGATACATTTTAATGAATGATCGGAGGGGCAGTAGTGAAACCCAACAATGATACCAGAAAAGCAATTTTATTGGAATTGATTGATAAAGGCAAGCAAAAAGGTATGCTTTCCTATAAGGAAATAATGGATGCCTTTGAGGAGATTGAAATTGAGCCTGAACACATAGAGAAAGTATACGAAACTCTTGAAAATATGGGAATAGATATCGTGGGTGATATTGAGGCCGAGATGGAGGAAATCCAACTCACCGAAGAAGACCTTGACATTACTATTCCGGAAGGTATAAGCATTGATGACCCTGTGAGGATGTACCTGAAAGAAATCGGAAAGGTACCTCTTTTGAGTGCGGATGAGGAAATTAACCTTGCACAGAAGATGGAAGAAGGGGATTCTGAATCCAAGCGTAGATTGGCTGAAGCAAATTTAAGGCTTGTTGTAAGTATTGCCAAGAGATATGTTGGAAGAGGGATGTTGTTTCTTGATTTGATTCAAGAAGGTAATCTTGGTTTGATTAAGGCTGTTGAAAAATTTGATTACCGTAAGGGCTACAAATTCAGTACCTATGCAACATGGTGGATAAGACAGGCTATTACCCGGGCAATAGCGGATCAAGCCAGAACGATAAGAATACCTGTTCATATGGTTGAAACCATCAACAAGCTTATAAGGGTTTCAAGACAATTACTTCAGGAACTTGGTAAGGAGCCTCAGCCTGAAGAGATTGCAAAAGAAATGAATATGCCTGTTGAAAAGGTAAGAGAAATTATGAAAATTTCTCAGGAGCCTGTATCGCTTGAAACGCCAATAGGTGAAGAAGAAGACAGCCATCTTGGAGACTTTATTCCGGACGATGATGCTCCCGCTCCATCTGAAGCAGCAGCCTTCACATTGCTTAAAGAACAATTGATTGATGTTTTGGATACATTGACACCAAGGGAAGAGAAAGTTTTGAGGCTCAGATTCGGACTTGATGACGGAAGGGCACGGACACTAGAAGAAGTTGGCAAAGAGTTTAATGTTACCAGGGAGAGAATCAGGCAGATAGAAGCTAAGGCGTTGAGAAAATTAAGACACCCAAGCAGGAGTAAAAAATTAAAGGATTATCTTGATTAAGAATTCTATAAAATAAACAAAAAGGACGGTTCATTTCTGTGAACCGTCTTTTTTTGTTTTGATTATGGGAGAATCTGTCCTAAAACCCGAACAATTTGTATCAACATACCGTAGATCCGATTGTTTCGGAATTTAAGGGGAGTATAACTGATTCAATAGTATAATAATAGAAATGATTCCAAAAATCAATAGTATTTACGTTTTATTTACTGAACACTATAAATTTGTGTTGAACATGACTAAACATTTTTTGTATTTAGATTGAATAAATATATAGAATAAGAGGCAAAATAATGCGAGGAGAGTGTCTATAAGGCATCGAACAAAAATTAATACACATTAAGGAGATGGTTTCATGGATCAAACAAATAGGAATGAGGTTGAATTTACAACATATTGTTATCGGACAGGCTATTTGTCAGTAACTTGGACAAGATAAATTGCAGGGAAAATAAAAAGAAAAAAGCAGGTACATATGACCTGCATAAACTAAAATTCCGGATAGCATAATTCATCTGCC
>JAEWSG010000191.1 GCA_023398495.1 Bacillota bacterium | reverse complement strand
ATCTACATCTACTCCTACATCTACACCTACACCTACTCCTACTCCTACTCCTACTCCTACGCCTACATCTACATCTACTCCTACTCCTACTCCTACTCCTACGCCTACTTCTACACCTACTCCGTCTCCAACTGATATACTGTCTATAAGACTCAGTATGTACAATGAAATAAGGACATCTGAGACAAAAGATATTCACCCTAGATTCAAGCTTACTAATAACGGAAACATTTCAATTGAACTATCTACAATTAAAATAAGGTATTACTACACAATAGACCTCGAAGACAAGACGCAGAAATTCTTCTGTGACTGGTCGGATATTGGCACATTACCGATAACCGGGGATCTAGTTCAAATGTCCACAAGTGAAGATACAGCAGATTATTATCTTGAAGTTGGTTTTAACAGTAGCGATATGTTGGAACCTGGCGACAGTATAGAAGTCGTATGCAGATTTGGACCGGATTACGATATTGTAGACGGAAATGAATTGTATAATCAGCTGAATGACTATTCATTTAATGGCATGTCTGGTGATTTTACAAACTGGGATAGAGCAACCGTTTATGTATCCGATACTCTTATATGGGGAAGTGAACCTTGATAAAAATCCTCCATCAATCGCCATTTTTCCCAGGTGGATATTTTAGCCAAATAGCAAATTTCACATTTTCTTCATTCCCCAAAATCTGATACGCTTAAAGGAGGACGCATGGGAAAAGAAATAGAGAGAAAATTTCTTGTTAAAAATGAAACCTATAAAAAGTTATGCTTTGGTAAATTATATAAGCAAGGTTATCTTAACAGTAGTCCAGAAAGAACAGTACGAGTAAGAATAATAGATAACAAAGGGTTTCTTACAATTAAAGATAAAGGTAACAAACTAACCAGATCAGAATTTGAATATGAAATTCCCTATATAGAGGGTGAAGAAATTCTTAATAATATATGCGAGAAGCCAATAATAGAAAAGACGAGATATTTATATAATTATATGGGACATCTTTGGGAAATCGATGAATTCCATGGTGAAAACGAAGGACTTGTTATAGCGGAAATAGAATTGAATAGCGAAAGTGAAAGCTTCACTTACCCAGATTGGATTGGTGAGGAAGTAACTTATGATTCGAGGTATTTCAACTCCTGCTTGATAACAAATCCATATAAGTACTGGAATAAGTAACCAACAGTCATAGGACATCTAATGCCACCGTAATTTCCTTAGCATCAAGAAAGAGTTGCACGTCGGCAACCCTTTCCAATTCTACAATTATTTATACTCCCTTATCCCTTAATATGCTTTACCCCAGTAGAGCATATGCTTTGCCTCTTTTCCGCAACATACACATTTATCAGATATCTTTTCCTGTTCAAAAGGTATACAACGAGCAGTTGCTGCCGTCTTTTCCTTTATAATTTCTTCACACTTTCTGTCTCCACACCACATAGCTTTAATGAACCCAGGTGTTTCCTTAAGAATATTTTCAAATTCTTCAAGATTAACAGCTTTATATGTCTTCTTGTTTCTCATTTCAAGTGCCTTGTTGTAAAGCTCATCCTGAACTTTGTCCAACGTCTCTGAAACTTTACCTTCCAAATCATCCAGTGATATGAATAATTTCTCTCTTGAAACCCTTGTTACAAGCACCGCCTGATTCTTTTCAATGTCTTTAGGTCCAATTTCAAGTCTTACAGGTACACCTTTCATTTCATATTCGCTATATTTCCATCCCGGCATTTTATCTGTATCATCAATCTTCACTCTAATACCATTAGCTGCCAGCCTGTCTCTAATTGCATAAGCTTTTTCAAGCACACCTTCTTTATGCTGCGAAACAGGTATTACAACTACCTGAATAGGTGCTATTTTCGGCGGAAGTACCAGTCCATTGTCATCCCCATGCACCATTATTATTCCACCAATCAAACGTGTTGATACACCCCATGAAGTTTGGTGAACATTCTGAAGTTGATTGTTCTGATCTGTATACTGAATTCCAAAAGCCTGTGCAAAACCGTCACCAAAATTATGTGAAGTACCCGATTGAAGAGCTTTTCCATCGTGCATCAAACTTTCTATAGTAAAAGTTGCCTTAGCTCCTGCAAATTTTTCCTTATCTGTCTTCTGACCTTTAATAACCGGAATTGCAAGTACCTTCTCACAAAAATCAGCATATACATTCAACATCTTTATTGTTTCTTCCTGTGCATCCTCTGCTGTTGCATGTGCTGTATGACCTTCCTGCCATAAAAATTCAACAGTTCTTAAGAAAGGACGTGTAGTCTTCTCCCATCTTACAACAGAACACCACTGATTATAAAGCTTTGGCAAATCCCTATAGGATTGAACTATATTGGAATAGTGATCACAAAACAGAGTTTCTGAAGTAGGTCTTACGCAAAGTTTTTCTGCCAGTTCCTCTTGTCCTCCATGTGTAACCCATGCAACCTCAGGTGCAAATCCCTCAACATGATCTTTTTCCTTTTGCAGCAAACTCTCAGGTATGAACATAGGCATATATACGTTTTCATGTCCGGTCTCTTTAAACTTCGCATCAAGATTTTTCTGAATGTTTTCCCATATTGCATAGCCATAGGGTCTTATTATCATACAACCCCTTACACTTGAATAATCAACCAGATCCGCTTTCTTGACGATATCAGTATACCATTGAGCAAAGTCAACATCCATTGAGGTTATTGCCTCAACCAGCTTTTTGTCCTTATTGTTCGACATATCTCCAACTCCTTATTAATTTTAATTCCATACCGCTGCGACAAACAGCGGAACAATACCTTCTAAAAAGTCTCTTAACAAATTTTGTATATCGCTTCAAAGTCCTTAATAAATCCTTCTGTTAGCTGATATTTATATTATCTTCATAATAATTTCTTCTATTAAATGTTAATATAATTGGCCTCACTCTGTCAATGCACAACTTGTGCAATTGCAAAATAAAATTGAGCAACAGACATATCATCCGTTGCTCACAAATTTCATGATGTTAATCTCAAGCTGCGTAAAATTTTATGGGTAAAAGGGTGCAATGATATAGTTTAGTGCAAAGAAATGTTTTGCGATCGTAATTAATATGAACAAATATTAAGAACATACACTATGACGTAGTAACTATTAAGCTTACATGTATAAGTTTCAAATATTACAATATATTAAGATATCGATTTCAGGTATTAACAACATTGATTGCTGTATGTTTGGTATATAGAAGCTGCGAAGTAAATAATAACGTTTATAAGTATTAATTTATAGCTTGCATTTGTGTGGTGCATAGATTGAATCAAATTAACAAATAGAATATGGTGTAATAATATAATATGTGCTGCGTTGATACCACGTAGTTAGCCATCGCTTGGTACATCGTTAATTATAAATACTATATGTTGATTACTGGAACTTGCGAATGTGATTACTGTAAATTACTCATCACACCCCTCAAATTTTCCCACTCAATTTATATTAATATTTTCTCAGAAAACCGTAATTTAATCAATGTACAATTTTCACAAAAAAGCACAGATTATAGAAATTCTTTTGTATACATCGTACACTTTGCACAAACACTTTATATAGGTATCGCCTATAATAGAGCTTAACGGTTTTCAAAAGACTTACTTCGTAAATTCATTACATTTAGAAGGAGCCCAATTATTATATCGGACTCCTTTTAAAAATTATTAGTATTATTTTATACTTTTTTTACAGTAAAGTTGACTTTTTCTCCGTTTATATTCCATTCCTTACTGTATCCATCGCTGCTTCCCTGAGTAATTTCATCTGCAAGTGTTTCGTCCGAAATTATAGCTTTATTTCTTTCAATTATTTCTGAAATCTTTGTATTGTCGGCAAAATACAACTTAATATGATCCTGAACTTCAAATCCAGCTTCCTTCCTCATTGTCTGGATCTTGCTGATTATTTCACGGACAAAACCTTCTTCAACAAGCTCAGGTGTAAGATTAGTATCTAAAACAACAGTAGTATCCTTGTCAGCCTCAGACACAAATCCGTCCTTCTGGGAAGTCTCAATCAGCACATCCGCCTCGGCAAGTTCAATAGTTTTACCTTCAAGCTCAAAAGTAACCATTTCACCTTTTGCGAACTTTTCCATAACCATATTGTCATCTATTTCAGTAAGAACTTTAGCTATCTGAGGAACAAGCTTTCCGTACTTTGATCCCAAAGTTCTAAGTTGAGGCTTGAATTTATATCTGGTAAAACGTCTTGCATCTTCAGTAAACACCACTTCCTTTACATTTAACTCGTCTTTAACAAGTTCGTTAAATATTCCGGGAAGTTCAAAACCTGCCTTAACATATATTCTTGCAATTGGCTGGCGGTTCTTGATGTTTGCTGTATTTCTGCACGCACGACCCAATACAACCAGTTTCAAAACAAGTTCCATGTTCTTTTCAAGTTCTTTGTCAATAATCTTTTCATCGACAACAGGGAAATCACATAAATGAACACTTTTCGGAGCATTGCTGTCTATATTTCTTACAAGGTTGCTGTAAATCTCTTCGGTTACAAAGGGTACAAACGGTGCCGAAACTGTAATCAACTTAACAAGAACAGTATAAAGTGTCATGTACGCATTTATCTTATCCTGCGTCATATCCTTCTGCCAGAAGCGCTCTCTGCTTCTTCTGACATACCAGTTGCTCAAATCATCGGTAAACTCCTGAATAGCTCTTGCCGATTCAGTTATTCTGTAATTTGCCAGATTTTTGTCAACAGTTGCAATTAAAGTGTTCATTTTTGAAAGTACCCATTTATCCATTACAGACAATTTCTCATACTCAAGCTTATACTGCTTAGGATCAAACTGGTCTAATCCTGCATATAACACATAGAAAGCATAGGTATTCCAAAGTGTACCCATAAACTTTCTTTGGCTTTCACTTACAGCTTCTTCGTAGAAGCGGTTTGGAAGCCATGGAGCACTGTTTATATAGAAGTACCAGCGCACAGCATCGGCGCCCTGCTTATCAAGTACTGTCCATGGATCAACTACATTTCCCTTGTGCTTGCTCATCTTTATTCCGTCTTTATCGTTTACATGACCCAAAACTATAACGTTTTTGAAGGCCGGTTCATCAAACAAAAGAGTTGATATAGCAAGCAATGTATAGAACCATCCTCTTGTCTGGTCAATAGCTTCACTGATAAAATCTGCAGGATAGTTATCCTTAAAAATTTCCTGATTTTCAAACGGATAATGCCATTGTGCAAAAGGCATTGAACCAGAATCGAACCAACAGTCTATAACCTCAGACACCCTCTTCATCTTGCCTGTATTACATTTTGGACATTTCAATAAAACATTGTCTATAAATGGCTTGTGAAGCTCTATGTCATCAGGAACATTCTCACCCATTGCCTTAAGTTCTTCTATACTGCCAATTACATGGCGGTGACCACATTCACATTCCCATATAGGTAATGGAGTTCCCCAGTACCTTGAACGGCTTAAACCCCAGTCCACAACATTCTCAAGGAAGTTACCCATACGTCCTTCTCTGATATTATCCGGAAGCCAGTTAATCTTATTGTTGTTCTCAAGAAGTTTATCCTTTACTGCTGTCATCTTTACAAACCATGTATCCATTGCATAGTAAAGAAGATGAGTATCACATCTCCAACAGAACGGATAGGAGTGTTCATAATCTAACTTTTTGTATATAAGATTTCTTCCTTCAAGGTGTTCTATAATCTTAGGATCGGCATCCTTAACAAACATACCCTTCCATGGCGTTACAACTTCTATAAAGTTACCCTGTTCATTAACCATCTGAACAAAAGGCAAATCATATGCTCTACCGACTTTGGCGTCATCTTCACCAAAGGCAGGGGCAGTGTGAACTATACCGGTACCGTCTGTCAGTGTAACAAAGTCTCCGCCGGCAACATAGAAGGCCTTTTTATCAACCTTCACAAAGTCAAATAATGGCTCATATTCCATTCCTATCAGAGATTGTCCGTCCATTTTCTCCATTACTTCATATTCTTCTTTCAACACTGAAGGTGCTAAAGCTTCAGCCAATATATATACTTCATCAGAGCACTTAGCTTTCACGTAAGTTTCACGTGGGTTTATTGTAAGTGCCACATTAGATGGAAGTGTCCATGGAGTTGTTGTCCAAGCCATAAGGTAAACATTCTTCTCGCCTTTTACCTGGAATTTTACATAGATTGAAGGCTCTTTAACATCCTTGTAACCCTGTGCAACTTCGTGGCTCGAAAGGGAAGTTCCACAACGCGGACAATAAGGTACTATTTTATGGCCCTTGTATAAAAGATCCTGTTCCCATATTCTTTTTAAAGCCCACCAAACTGATTCTATATAGTTGTTATCATAAGTAATATAAGGTTCTTCCATGTCAGCCCAATAACCAACCCTGTCACTCATTTGCTCCCATTCGCCCTTATATTTCCAGACACTCTTTTTACAACTTGCAATAAATGGTTCAACACCATACTTTTCAATTTCAGGCTTTCCGTCAATACCAAGCAACTTTTCAACTTCCAGTTCAACAGGAAGTCCATGGGTATCCCATCCGGCTTTTCTTAAAACCTTGTACCCCTTCATTGTCTTATATCTAGGAATAATATCCTTTATAACACGTGTCAGAATGTGCCCGATATGCGGCTTACCGTTTGCTGTTGGAGGGCCGTCATAAAAAGTGAAGGTTTCTCCTTCCTCTCTGGATCTAATACTCTTCTCAAATATTTTGTTTTTCTTCCAATATTCAAGAACTTCTTTTTCCCTATCAACAAAGTTAAGGTTTGTCGATACTTTTTTATACATATTCCTTACCTCCGATCATTTATTTTCAAAGTTTATTTTTGATAAATATAATAAAGTCAGCTTCGCCGATTTAAAGCTGAGGTATTCCTCTGCAGTAACAGCCTTTCGGTAGACTTTTTTGATACCAGAAAGAAATGCACTTTCTTAGGCATTAAAAATCCCCTCATCCCAAAAGGGACGAGAGGATATAAATTCTCACGCGGTACCACCCATATTAATGCAGAAAGCAAGCCTTCTACAATCACTCAAAATGCTTTAACGGTCATGCACCGGTGTTCCCTACGCATTAAATAACTTCAGGATACAACTCATGGATGATTTTCAAAGGCTGTTCTTGCAGGTATTCCACCCTCACCTGCTCTCTAAAAAGTTTTCACCCTCTACTCTTTCCAATCAACGTTTTACGATATTTAAGTGTTAATATGATTTTAATCACTAAATTTATTTATGTCAAGACCCTCATTTTTACTTTACTCCTCCAGCACCTTCCATACGGGTGTTGTGTTGAATATGTATCCTGCGTCGATGGGGTTTGTGAGTTTAAGTATATTGAAGGAAGATGTCTCCGGATCATTGAAGGTTACTGTTTGCACTGTGTCGCCTGACAATACGGTATTATGTGTTCCTGATGCCGCAAAATTCATTGGGTGACCTTCAGCAGCCCCTTGCGTGAAATCTCCTTTAACTTCGATAGTTCCAGCCGTAAGGTATCCGGTATGATCAGCTACACTGTATGTGGTAAAGTTGCCTCCTACATATACGTAATCCGAGTCATTTGTCATTTCTAGAACGGAGCCCGAGTCTGATAACAATTCTGGTTGTTCTTCCCAGATATTATATCCCACATTATAGTCTCCGCCTACTGTTAAACTTCCTCCGTTTATTTTAATCAAAGAAGCACCATATGTAGAAAGCTGATTTAAATTTCCTGTTATAGTTAAGCTGTGCCCATCTAAATCCAGTACTTGATCTGCAATTGTTAAACTACCATCAATTTTTGTATCTACACTTATGGCTCCAATACGACGAATTGCAACTGGAAAATCAAATCGTATTCCTACTTCATTTTTTATTTCCAATTCATTAAACACCATCCATCCACTATCATTATATAACGTCTGCAAATCAGAACCCGACAATATGAGCTTATGGCTGCCACTTGCAACATACCATCCATAATCTCTCTTGCAGTAAAAATCGCCTTTTACTTCCATTGTTCCTGCTGTCAGATACTTATTTACTCTTTCGTAAAAATTCTCAATTTCTATATGCACATTACTCTTAGTAGAAAAATCCCCGCCAACATATACATAATCCTCTTCATTTATCATTTTAAGTGCTGCAAAAATACCTTCTTCCCTATATTCCGTTCCAGAAATAATAGAGTAATCTCCAAGCACTTTCAAATTACCTCCATTTATGTCAACTATACTTGTCTCATATTCAGAACTTTGATTGAAGTTTCCTGTTATTGTTAAGTTAAATCCGTTCAAATTAAGTGTTCCAGATCTAATCTTTAAATCTCCATCTATTGTTACATCGCCAATTATTTGCGGAGTAACGCAAAGTTTCATTTCTCCAACGATTTTATAATTACCTTTCATTTTGTTAATCGGCGGCGTTAGTGAGTCAAATCGTATTCCTGTTGTATTTGTTATTTCCAATTCGTTAAACACCAACCAGCCATCATAATATATCACCTGTTCATCAGTACCTGACAATATTACCTTATGATTACCCATAGCAAGATAACTTCCAAAGTCCCTCTCACACTTAAAATCACCTTTAACTTCCATTACGCCTGCTGTCAAATACCAGTTTCTATCCTCTAAGTCTCTGTTCCCACTTCTTGTTATAAAGTCTCCCCCAACATATACATAGTCTGAATCATTAGTCATTTGTAGTATTGAATAAATATCTGTATAATTATAATCTGGTCCCATTATATAATTCCCAAGCACTTCCAAAC
>JAEWSG010000119.1 GCA_023398495.1 Bacillota bacterium | reverse complement strand
CTGCCCGCGTGAAGTATTTTCTCGTTGTCGCTTGACAAAGTGAAATATTTTTTATATTTGTTATAAAAACATCCAGGTATGCGTAAAATATACTTACTTCTTATTTTTACCGGTTTGATAAGCACCGGCAGCTTTAGTCAGCAATACGAGTTATTCCCTGGAGGTGAAGCCTCATGGAACGTACTGGTGTGGAGCCAGTATATGCCAGATGAATATATCCTGGACAATTACTCTTACATGCAAACAGGTGATACTATAATCGGCAGTCATTCTTATCATAAAATGTACAATATAGAGTGGGGCGACACCACTTATATTGGTGCAATCAGAGAAGATGAGAACCACAGAATATATTTTTATCCAAAGGAAGAAATTTTCAGCTTCAATGTTCTCTTTCCCACAAATGATCAGGAGTACCTATTGTACGACTTTAACGATTTGTATGTTGGGAAAGTATTGGATATCAATGACAAGTCGATTATCATCCTGGCTATCGATTCAATTGAAATAGATGGCCAGCAAAGACGGCGCTATGAGGTTGACGGAACCGGAAATTCATTTAGGCGTGAATATTGGATTGAAGGGATTGGAAGCAACAAGGAATTATTCTCCGTTTATACGTACGAATTTGAATGGGAATATTTTACCACCTGTTTCAGCAAGGACAATGGGCCAACAATCTTTATCTATACACCTCCCAGCTTTGATTGGGACGCCTGTGAGTATAATGTAGGAATAGAAGTGATAAAGAATGAGCGGATCAACATCTATCCAAACCCTGCTACCGACCAACTAACAGTAACAACACCCAATCCGGGTGAACATCATATAACGATATACAATAGCCACGGACATCTGATGCTACGAACCACCAACAGTAATCAAGCAACACCTATAAACATAGGCACATACCCAGAAGGGATATATTATGTCAGACTTCAGGACAACAAAGGTGAAAGTACAAGCAAATTTATAAAGCGCTAATTGGGGAACCGTTATATAGGAGATTGAGCTGATTCAACAATCTCTTAACACCTTAATAAAATCATTACCGAAAAAGTAATTGCAAATGAAAAAGGGATAGCATCAATCAAACTCTTTAACTCATACGGAAAGCAATTGGAAAATAGGGAATTAAATTCATTCCCGGCGAAAATGAACATTGACTATTTACCCAAGGGAGTTTACATAGTTCAAGTAAATATTGATAACAACTCTTACAAAAAGGAAAATAATAAAGACTGAATAAAAGCAACATACAGCTCAAACCTGCGCAATCTTTATTCTGGATACATTTCGCAGAATTACCAATACGTATTATAAAAAATTGCCTATGCAGTATCCAATCAAGGACAACAATACTTATTACTAAAATTCAAAATGCGACGTTTATTAGTTGTTTTGCTAATGGCCATTGCAGGCAAATCGTATTGTCAGCACCAATTACCAATTATAATTTGTGATAGTGCTAACCATTCTGCGCTTTGTTATGCAAGTGTTGCTAACATATCAACAGCATCAGGGGCAATAAGCAACAATGAAGGAAAATGTTTGATTCCATACAGTACCAAAAAGGACAGCATTATTATATCTTATGTTGGATACTCGGCTGTGAAGTGCCGTCTTGAAATACTGACAACGATTGATACTGTTTTTCTTGCACAGGAATACATATGGTTGAACACAATCACTATTTTGCCCGATGTAAGTCAACATGATTTGGCAAATCAGCTTTATGAGATTTTAGAGTTCAATAAACTGAGCAGTACTGATTTTCATTCCAAAGCAAACCTTGTTCTGAAATCGTATATTGACAGTGTACCCTTAGAACGGATTGAGAGTGTAGGTAATTTGTACACTTCTAAAGGTGGTGTGGCCGATTATGTTCACCAGATGGGACGGGTGGGTCAAAATCATGATAATAATTTCTTTACTTTATCGGTGGTATCGCTGCTTAATAATTTCCAACTCTACAACCCATCATCTCATAAAATACCTTTGCTTATAACTCAGCAAAATAAAAGCAAAATAAACGATTCAAATAACTTAAGCCGTATTCGAATCTCTGAAAAATATTCTAAGATCACATTTAATTCTAAAACTGGCAACCTGTTTTCAGGATATGTTGTCTTTGACTCAAACAAACAAATAGTCAATTTTCATTTTGCGATTTCTGGAGCTATAAATCAATTTCTTAAACCAATATTTGCTAATCACTCGATTAGTATTCAATCAATGGAGTACGAAATTAAATACAGTGAGCAAAGTGAGCAAACAAGCCAACCTGATTATATAAAGTTGAAGTATGATTTCATCTATGATTATGGAAATGAGGCTAAAAACCACATTACTTCTGAGGTTATTATTTCTATAACAGGCTCAAAAAGTCAATTTCTTAGCCCTATTTACTGCCCAAACAATGCTAAGCACTTGACGGATTATCAGCAAATTAATATTCTACCATTCGATTCCACATTCTGGCATCAAAATTTTATTTGTGCTCAAAATCTTGATGATTCCCTGTCCTTAAATTATTTTAAAAAATATGGGTATGCCACCAATTTCCAATCTTACAATAATGATCCTACACTTAAAACTCTCCTAAATGGTGTGTATAAATGGAATGGCAATCAAAATATTTCTTTTACTGATTTTAACAACAACTACGAATCAAATGGAATTAAGAAGGAGAATCTGAAAGATGTACATGAGCAGTATTTCAATGATGAACTGTTTAATTTGGAAATCGGATATATGATAATTCCTAGTCAAATTACGACAGATTCCTCAGTATTTGAAGTCATTCCATATTTCAATTCTTTAAACTCCTATTACTTTTTGAAGCAGGATTTTTATAGCCAAATAGCTGTTAACTTATATTTTGATATTTTCGAAAAGAATAGGACAGATCTTGTTAATGCTCTGAAAAAAGTAAAGAACATACAAGATGCCAAAAACATTAGTGAATTGGCATATAGAAACACAAAGGCTGAAGCTGATCTGTTATTTAAGCAATGTAGTAAAGGTACATTGTTAAAACCGCTATTGTATTGGACACAATCAATAGATTCAGTTATGAATACCAACCGGGCATCTTTAGCCATTTCTGATTATCTGACAAAAACAACATCGATAAAAGATCCGGACAATAATCAACTTTTTGATTTATTATATGCAATTGGATGCACATACTTAGAAATGAAAGAAGCCGATGTATCACTCAAGTATTTACGCAGTGCCTTGCTTTTTCAAAAAACCATTCCAAAAAACAAAATTGGACAGCTGTATTATAATATGGGGGTTGCATATTCCAGCATAGGTGAAACGGACAAAGCATGCTTGCAATATAAAAACGCTGCACTTTTGGGAGTTAAGAAAGCAATGATATTTATCAAAAAGCACTGTGAATAAAGATTATTTGTGCATAATCCCAACTCCACTCTCCGTTTTCATGGGAAAATGGAGATGATTATCCCCCCATTAGCTTCATTTATTCTTTTTCTGATTAGTCATATTAGACTTTTCTTTATAAATTTGTGTGAACGGTGATAAAAAACGCTATAAGTTACTCGCGGGTCTGAATTAGTTTCGGAGATGAAATTAGTTTCTAAGAACATTTTTATAAAAACAAAAAACAACGCATTGACCAGTGAGGATTTTGCTAACTTTATCAGGAAAAATGAGATTAGCGAATTCTACATTGCAGGTGCAGACGCCACTGCCTGCGTGAAATCAACCGTATATAATATGCGCAAGGAGAATTACAATGTTACTGTCTTGTTAGATTGCATTACGAGTTACGACAAAAGGAAAATTGACGAAATGCTGAATTATTACGAAAGAAATGGCAGTAAAATAATTTGTTTGAAGGATTTGATAGGGTATTAGTCATGAGAAGAGCCATATTGATACTTTCACTTTTTATCATCTCGATAATAGGAGTTCATGCTACTGAGCAAATTCCTGATTTATTAGTAATCGGGAATGAAACATTTTATCTAAAGACTTTCACTTTAGAGCAATTACGAATAAAATACAAAATAAAAGTTTCACCTTTTAATTATGGTGATTATCAATTTTTCAGCACTACCTGTTACCGAGGATATGTTGCTACGTGGAAAGTGATTGATGATAAACTTATGTTGATTGAAATTGATAAAGTGGACTCTATTAGAGAGAAATTAGATATTGCAGAGTACTTTAAAAAAGCAAATTACGAACCGATAATAATGATTTTAATTGCATAGCGGTCAATTTGAAACAATAATGATTAATGATATGAATTTGTTTAATAAAACCGCAACCCTTTGTCTTATTTTCTTATTGAGAATTTCAGTTAATAAGAATAATTTTGCTCAGGAACATTTTAATATCAAAGAATTAACTGACTCTGTAATAAGGAATTATAATACAATCGACAGGGGAACTATAAAATTTGAAAGAAAATTTAAGGAATTATTTTCTAATGACACTGTGAGGAATACAATTCTAGTGAAATTCCAAAGTACCGGGGTGAATAATTCGTTTCGTTTCGACATCAAGGTTTACGCTGAGGATTCAAATTATAGATTATCTTATGATGGATTTTACTTTTATTTTTTATCATATGGATTTAAAAGCATAAGTATTTATAATAAGGTTGATCATGAGCAACATGTCTCTGATAATTTGTCGTATTATTTAAGAAACCTTCCAATATTTTTCCTGAAAGAAGATCAATTAAGAACCATTTTTTCAGATTGCAGGTTAGTTGAGTTGGATTCGAATTATTGCACATTGCATCATAAAAACTTTGAAATCAAAATCTCTCTTAATGAATATCTTATAACGGAGATAACTGAAAAAATATCAGAAAAAAAAGAAAATCAGTATATACAGAATAAGCTACTTATCCAGAAATACAATACTGATATTGAAGACAAGTGGTTATTGAATGATACTCTTTTCCCTAATGGTTTTATCGTTAACAATCATAATGTTAAAAATAAATATAGATCACAGATAGGTGTTCCTGCTCCAAGCTTTTTTACTAAAGATATTACAGGTGCAGACTTTTTATGTGACTATTCAAATGATACACTTACAATAATTGATTTTTGGTATTTAGAATGTTCTCCGTGCCAAAAGATGTCCGAAATTTTGAATGAGTTAAAGTCTCAGTATAATAATAAAATAAAGATTGTTGCAGTAAATCCAATAAATAAAGACCTGAGTGATCTTTCGAGCTATTTTTCCCGCAATAACTATATAGATATAATGATATCTGATAAGGATATGACATTAAGGAATCTTTTTGAGATAAGGACTTACCCTACGGTATTTTTAATCAATAAGCGGGGAATAATCGTTTATCATTCTGACAAATACGATAAAAGCGTGGAAGCAAACTTATTGAAAGAAATAAATAGAAATTTATGAAACACCCCTTCTAACTCTCTACATTCAGGACTTGGCAATCAGCAAATTAGTCACTAATAAACTAGCTAATTGACTGGCATCTATTAGCTAGTGCTTGGTTCAGACCAATAATGGCCTTCCTTTCTTATCTGGGCTCATTATTTCAATGGCACAATATTCTTTAGGCTAAGTTTTAATTCTTTAGGCTAAGTTTTACCCATTCCAAACATTCCAATTTCCCCAAGTGTTTTCTAGTTGTACTTATCTGAGGTTGTGCTTAATACAATCTCAGTTACTCACTCTTCAACTCTTGGCTTATGAAAAACTTCTATCTGATAATTGGTATTTTAACTTTGGTTTTGGTGGCAGGCTTTAATAGAGAATTGTCCGGTCAGAACAGTGGCGGTAATACGCAGCTCGACACGCTGGTGGTGGCCGTGAATCTTGATACCCCCTGGGAAATGTTGTGGGGTCCTGATGATATGATATGGATTACCGAGCGCGGCGGTAGGGTGTCGCGGATTAATCCTGATACGCGTGAACGTGAGGTGCTGCTCGAAGTGGCTGTCGCCGAAGAAGGTGAAGCCGGGTTGCTGGGCATGGCG